>JBCCVB010000048.1:0-41142 GCA_039195965.1 Pseudomonadota bacterium | reverse complement strand
GCTCATGCCGTTGTGCAGGCCTTTGAACAGGCCCCTGTCGGAGACCAGATGGTCCCCGCCACGGGGCTTGATGCCCTGTGCCATGATGCTTTCCTCCCATCAGCAAATCAGGATTTTTGGTGCACTCGTCCTCGGTGCCGGTGAATGTGATGTCAGCGCATCACAAAGGGATCAGGAATGGGGTCGTCGCTCGTACGAAGCCAGACCGTCTTGATCTTGGTGTAGTCGAGAGCTGCCTGAAGCCCTCCTTCACGCCCGTGCCCCGACAAACCGTGCCCCCCGAAAGGCGCGATCGGACTGACAGCGCGATAAGTGTTGACCCAGACAATGCCCGAGCGGATCTTTCGGATCATGCGATGGGCGCGCGTCAGGTTCAGGGTGAAAACGCCCGAAGCGAGACCGAACTCCGTGTCATTGGCAATCCGCACGGCTTCGGCTTCGTCTTCAAAGGAAACCGCGGACAGAACCGGTCCGAAAAACTCGTTGTTCAGGCTTGGTGCCTCCGGAACTCCGGAGCAGTCCAGGATCGTCGGGGCGAAATAAAATCCATCGCGATCCAGGACTTGTCCGCCGGTGATCAGCTTCGCTCCCGCGTCGAGTGAACGGGCAATCAGGTCCTGAGCAAGTTCACGCTGGCGCAACGTGCATAACGGGCCGACTTCGGTCGCCATGTCGTCAGGAGCCCCGATGACAACGGCTTCTGCCTTCTCCTTCAAGCGCGCAAGAAACTCGTCCTTGATCGATGCCTGCACCAACAGGCGTGACCCGGCCACACAGCTTTGACCCGTCGCGGCAAAAATACCCGAAACCTGGGCATTGACAGCGCTTTCGATATCAGCGTCCTCGAAGACAATGAACGGTGACTTCCCCCCAAGTTCCAACGATGTGGACGCCAGATTTTCCGCCGAGTTTCGCACGATGTGACGCGCCGTCTCCGGTCCGCCGGTAAACGCCACATGGTCAACCAAAGCGTGGCTGGTCAGCGCGGCCCCGGCTTCAGGTCCGCCCGTGATGACATTCAAAACCCCTTTGGGGAACCCGGCCTGATCGAAGATCCTGGCGAATTCCAGCATCGGAGCCGGCGCCTCTTCGGAGGCTTTCAGGACAACCGTGCAGCCGGCGGCAAGCGCCGGACCTATTTTCACGGCCGACAGAAACAATTGCGAGTTCCAGGGAACGACAGCCGCAACAACGCCCACCGGTTCACGGCGCAACCAGACCTCCATGTCGGGCTTGTCGATCGGCAGATGAGCCCCTTCGATCTTGTCGGCAAGGCCGGCAAAATAGCGGAAGTACTCCGCGACATAGGCTATCTGTGCGCTGGTTTCGCGTATGATCTTGCCGGTATCACGCGTTTCGATTTCAGCAAGATGCGGCGCGTTTTCAGCAATCAGGTCGGCAAGCCGCATGAGTAACTTGCCGCGCGCCGTCGCTGTCATGTCCGCCCATTCGGGAGCAACGAACGCATTAGACGCGGCCACGACAGCCCGATTTACATCTTCAATACCGGCCTCGGCCATCTGAGCCCAGGGTTTTCCCGAGGCGGGATCGATGCTGGCGAACTGTGAGGTGCCTTCAGAAAACGCACCATCAATATACTGCTGAAAAACCTGCATATTCCGGTCCTACCCCTGTACTATTGGAAGGCGGGCATCACTTCGTTGATAAAGCGCAGCAATGACGCCTTTTTGCGCTCAAAGGGCATCGAGCTGTCGATCCAGAAAGAGTACTCGTCATAACCGAGCGCCTCATAGGCCTTGAGCCGCTCGATGACCTTATCAGGAGTGCCGATCACCAGGTCACGCTCCATCGCTTCTGGCGAGTAGAAGGGATGAGCAGCAATCTCTTCATCGCTCAAAGGATCGATCAGGCCCTGATTGACGTCCCGCTTGTTCATGAACCAAGCGCCGAAATAGCAATAGAAACGGTTCAGTTCGACAGAACCCAACTTGGCGTCTTCTTCGCTGTCAGCCACATAGGTGTGCATCAAAAGCATGATTTCCGGACGTGGCTGGCTGGGGAATTTCTGGCATGCGTCGTTGAACTTGCGCATCAGATCCTGAATTTCCTCATCACCGTTCCAAAGCGGCGTGACCTGCACGTTGCAGCCGCTTTCCACGGCAAATTCGTGACTGTTCGGGTCGCGGGCCGCAATCCAGATCGGAGGCCCGTCCTTTTGCATCGGCTGAGGCGACGAGGTCGTTTTCGGAAACTGGTGATATTCACCCTGATGCTCATAGTCACCTTGCCAGAGCGCTTTAACCGCAGGAACCAGTTCGCGCATGCGCTTTCCCGCTTCCCAGGCGTCCATGCCCGGCAGCAAACGTTCATATTCAAAGGAATACGCGCCGCGTGCGATGCCAAGCTCCAGACGCCCATCGGTGATGATATCTGTCATCGCGGCTTCACCAGCCAGGCGGATGGGATGCCAGAAAGGCGCGATCACGGTGCCCGTGCCTAGACGGACATTTTCGGTATGGCGGGCCACGTCCACAAGATTGAGCATCGGGTTAGGCGCGATGGTGAAATTCATACCATGGTGCTCACCCGTCCAGACCGCATGCATCCCACCCCGGTCGGCGATCTTGCACAGCTCGATAAACTCATCATAGAGCTGCTTTTGGTCTTCGTTTGGGGAAATGCGCTCCATATGCGCAAAAAGCGAGAACCTCATGCCTCAACTCCCTGATGTCATCGGCCGAATTTCACCGGCGGCCTGATTGCCATAATAGATTCCGAAATTTCCCATCCGGCTTTCTGCCGCGAACCGCTCCAGCATCGTACAGACTGCCGGATCCGCAATGTCCTTGAGCGTGGCTTGCGAAAGCTCGTAAAATCGGCCCTTGGCCGCGGTTTCTTCGCTTGCCTGGCACAAGAAGGAAATGTGTTGCGTCTCACGCGCTTCATCTTCGTAGACCGAATAAATGAAACCGCGCTCTGCCTCGGCTCCGCTCGCGGAAATAAGCCGTTCCAGAGCCGTTGCCGCTCCTTCCTTGCCAACCTTGATTTCCGGAACGCTCAGCTGCCCATTGTCATTGCCAACAAGGAGAACATTCCCCTGATGCTCTATCAACGCGGACACCACCAGATGAGCACTGTTGCTCAAGGCCTCGGCCTCTGCCGCAGGCGTGACATACGCACCGCGGGCATATCCCAGACCAGGATGTGTGCTGGCTTCGAACGCTTCGACCTTGCCAATCAGTATTATATGATCACCGGCCTCAACAGTATTGAACATGGAGCAGTCAAACCAGGCCGAAACATCTTCGAATACCGGTGAGCCCTGCGGGCCATTCCGCCAATTGACCGACGAGAAACGGTCTTCGACCGGGCGGGCGAAGGTGTTCGACACATCCTTTTGCGCTTCCGACAGGATGTTGACGGCAAAGCCGCCAGCGTTGCTGAAAGCCTCGTAGTTTCGCGAACTGTTGGCGAGACAGACCAGCACCAGCGGCGGATCAAGCGACACGGAGGAAAAGGAGTTGGCGGTGAAACCCAGAGGGTTGCCCTCACTGTCGTGCGTGGTAACGACAGTCACCCCTGTCATGAAGGCGCCGAAAGCGTTGCGAAGCGCGCGCGGGTCAAACGTGCTCATGGCTTGTGTCCTTTTGATCTACCGGGGTTTGGGATGACTTCTTCAGCCAATCCTTGAGAGCATTGTTCACTTGCTCAGGTGCCGTCAGGTTGACCATGTGACGATGGCCATCGATGATCAGAGACTGTCCGTTTTGTGCCGCTTCTGCCATTGCTTCCGACATTGCCGGGCTAGAGTTGCGGTCCCCATCTCCGGTCAAGGCGAGCACCGGGCATGAAATGGAGGAAAACCGGTCCGCATATGTGGCATCGCCGCGCGCGAAGGCGGAATAAGCCGTGGCGTAACCGGCCAGGTCAACAGACGAAAGCCAATCCGACACTTTAGTGCGCGCGGACTGGTCGGTGTTTCCATCACCAAACCATCGGGCCAGCGGCGTTTCCAGGTCGATCTCGCCGCCCTGGATCTGCTCGGCGCGGGCGATCACTGCCGTGCGCGCTTCTTCCGAACGCCGAAAAACACCGTTCAGGAGAGCAAGTCGAGTGACCATTTCAGGATGCGTTACCGCGTACCCGCCACAGACCAATGCTCCCATGGAATGTCCTGCCAGACTGACCGGTCCTGTGCCGAGTGCACACAACACAGCATGCAGCCAGGCAACAAAGTCCGGCAGCGAGGCGCTGGCGGGCAGCGGGTCGCTGCCCCCATGGCCTGGCATATCGACAGCAACCACATGATGGGACCGTGAAAGCGCGGCGATTTGAGGCTCCCAGGCAGCGGACTGCATACCGACACCATGGACGAGAACCAGCGGCATCCCCTCCCCGGCGGCGCGATATGCAACCTCGCCGAACGGTTCAGACAGCTGCAGGGTTTTCAACGTCATGGCCGAGGTCCTTGAGATCCTGGTAACGGTCGCCGATACGGTGATGCGGGCGGCCTCCCGTCGATGCGCCCAGAGCAATAACGATCTCGTCCGGGCCAGGTGCGTCTGCCACCTGCAGCTGAATTGTCAGATAGTGACTGCGGCGTCCGCCGTCATTCTTGTCCATCAACGGGATCTGCAGGGGTGCATTTGCCGGGCCGCGGGTGTTGGTGAAAGCAAGGTAGGACTTCGCGCCGACCGCCTGACGGAAATGGTTGCCGAAACGCAGCGTATGGATCAGGGCCGAGGCATGTTCGACCTCCCCATTCACACCGACGATTCCCGATTTGCCGTAACCTTCCACACGGTCACCGCCACCAGCCGCCTCGAGAATCATCCCGGTCAGCAATTCACCCAGTCCCGGAGCGCACTCATGGATCGCCGGCTTCAGATCTTCGACAAAGCCTTGCCCCGCCCAAGGGTTTTTGATGACGGCAACCGCCGCAATCATTTTCAAAGGCGTCTCGGCAACCTTGCCTCCTTCGATGAGGGTGTTTTCGACGTGCAGCAGCGTTTTGCGAATTTCAGCGGGCATTGGGGCACCTACGTTGTGATCGTTGTTTGTATTATGGTATACCATATGACAATAAGTCAACCCTGTCTTGCTCGGAATGCATAGCTCTGCTACCCAATGCTTCATGACGACATCTGAACTTGAAAAAATCTCGCAACCTCCCGCGACCCTGCGCGACATGGTGCAGGAACGCATGCGCGAAGCGATTATTGCGGGGCATTTCAAGCCTGGAGAACGTCTGGTGGAGCGGCCACTTTGTGAACAGCTTGGCGTCAGCAGAACCGTAATTCGCGAAACAATCCGGTATCTTGAGGCAGAGGGACTGGTCGAGATCCTGCCGGGTCGTGGACCGATTGTTGCCAGAATGAGCTGGGATGACGCACGCCAGATTTACGATATCCGGCGGATGCTCGAGACGGCCGCGGCTCGGGCCTGCGCTTCCCGTATCACCCCGGAGCGCAAAGCCCGCCTTCTCGAAGCACTGGACCAGTTGAAGAAGGGCGTTGCGGACAAGAACCCGGGTGAAGTTTTCACGGCGACTGCCGACTTTTATTCTGAAATTTTTGACGGCGCCGGACACAACGTCGCCTGGGAGATCGTGCAACGGCTGAACGGACGCATCAGCCGGTTGCGAATGATGACTCTCTCGTCATCCGACCGGGAGCGGCCCGGTCCGGATCACATGCAGGCGATCTGCGAAGCGATCGTTTCCGGAGATGCAGAGGCCGCAGGCGCTGCCGTTGCCCGCCACCTTGACGACACAACAGCCATTGCCGAACGGTTGCTGGCTGCCGAAGAAAACAAAGACTGACCATGCCAAAGGCCTACTGGATTGCCAATGTCACTGTTACTGACCCGGTGGCGTACAAGGACTACCAGACGATTGCTCCGGCCGCCTTTATCGAATTCGGTGCCCGTTTCCTGGCTCGCGGCGAGGCGGAAACACTGGAAGGGCAACCATGGCAACGCCGAGTGATCATTGAATTCGACAGCCTGGAACAGGCCCTCGCCTGTTACAACTCACCGGAGTACCGTTCCGCTCGCGAAAAGCGCGCTGGCGCATGCGAAGCGGATATCGCTATCATCGAAGGACTGGCCTAGATCTTCAGCTTCGACAGGCAATCGTGTCGCTTCCGAAAGGTCAAGGCGCTGCCCTTGAGAACAGCTTCCCCCAGTTTTTCAAGTGGCCTGGATCACAGCTCGCCAAACAAAGCGAGTGCCACATCGTGAGAGAGATGCTGTCGAAAACCGGCAGTGAGAGCTCCCGCTCCAGTACCGGAGCAATACGAGTGCCATCGAAATTGGTGCAGTGGATAACGATAGCGTCCGGACGGGCGGTGGCGACATCGCGCACCATGCGCTCGATGGTGGTTTCGTCGTATTCGGAAAAGGAATAGTTTCCCTTGTCATTCAGGTGCCGTTCGGCAAGACACGAATAACCAATCTCGGAGAAATTGGTCTGGATGGCACTCTGTATTTCGCTCAGATACGGTGTTACCAGCGAATATGTTTCAACCTCAAACGCCTGGAACGCCGCAAGCAGTGCCAGTGTCGAGGTTGTGGAAGGCACTGCGGTTCTTTCGGTGATCTGCCGACAAAGCTCCTTGTCCGCCTCCAGACCAACCCAGCCTCCGGATGTGCCACCCCACGCGATAACATCCATCCTGGCTTGCGCCAGAAGGTTTGCAGCCTTCAGCTGCGGCTCGAACCCTGGTTGCCACAATACTCCGTCGCGCATCGAAATCTCTGTGACTTCAACCCGCGTGAAATGAACGGAGACATCATCCAGACCAGATACAACCTCTGCCGCTCGAGGCTCCATGATCGTGTTGGACGAAGGCGTCAACAATCCGAGTTTCCGACGGTGCTTCATTGGCGACTCCGATAGTGAAATGGCTCCAACTCGACTTCGAACGAAATAATAGCAATAGTATTTTTGGCATTACCACTTAGATTTACACACTTAGATTGTCGACATATAAATAACAATCACAAATTTACGTAAAGATGCTTAAGGTGTAAAATACTCATCCCGCTTATCCAAGCAATTTTCTATGCATGCGAGTGCACAGATGGAAACTTATCATTGCGGACTGAAAGAGGGTTTTGAAAATACATCGCCAGGCGAATCTATTGTCGATGAGAACCCTCAATTGAAGGAAGAGCAAAGTCTGGGAGGCAATTGATGTTTCTCCCGATGCTATGCAGACAAACTTTGTTCCAAACCCTGCTTTTTTGTCTGGCGGTTTGCCTTGCGCAATCAGCCGCGGGACAAACAGGAGGACCTGGCAGAGCAGGTGATTGGACCAGAGGCAGCGGCCAGGGTTATACCGAGTATCAGACAAAGAATGGCCGCAGCTACATTTCGATCGGTTGTGACATCGGAGCTACGCTTGACAATAGTGGCACCGGGATAAGCCTTGAAATCGACGGAAAGCTCCTCCCGCCAAACTCAACGGTAACCTTCGATGTTGACGGCCAGCGCATAACGGTTCCCTCGGGTCCATCCGGTGGTGTCCGTACCCGCGAATGCGAGGAGTGCGCGCATAAGTTCTACGAGCTCTGGCCTCTTTTGAGACAAGGGCGGCGTTTGCAAGTGACAAGTTCCGACGGGCGCCAAGTCGATTTTTCCTTACGTGGAACATCGCAGCTGTTGCCCGAGCCCCCCTGCAAAACTTCTTTTCAAATGAGCAAGACCAACAGCTCTTCTGATCAGAGCGAGCTTCCCTTGACCAATCCTCAGAATGCAAACGATGGTGATGGCACCAAGACCGCTGAGAATGCATCGCCCGCCGATAACGCTGTTTCAGCGTCCGCAAAGGCCCGTGGTTTCGTCGATCAGTTTGTAGCCCAGGCAAACATGCCGCCTGTCGCTCCAACCGATGTTGAGGTCGAACTGATAGACCTGAATGACGACGGTTCTGAAGAAGCCTTCGTAATCATCACATCCTTGTATTTCTGCGGCTCCGGTGGTTGCAGCGCGTTTATCCTCGATTTGAGCAAGCCCGAGGCGCGAAGCATTGGCGAATTCCTGGCCGTCGGATTCTCGGCATTGCCTGAAACAACCGGCGGATGGCGTGATGTTCAAATGAACAATCAAGCACGCCTCGTCTACGAAGGCGGCAAGTACATGGTCGCACGTTCCAAGGCGGAACCCCGACCCGACAATGCAAGCAACAATAGCTGGAAAGTCTACGGACAAGCGAGCGAGGGAATGCTCGGGGCACGTGCCACTGCAAGTGACGGTGCCACGACCCTTGATATCGGCTGCAATCGTCAACTTGGTCCAACACTCGCCGGATCGATCCATGGATACTCCGGCAACGGCCTGACGCGTGTAGATGATGCCGCTGAAACTCTCGTGTTCGAGTTCGTCAATTCCAAGGGCAAGCATGATCGGTTTGAGGGACGGGTGAATTACTTCGCTCCAGACGAAGCCTGGGCGATCCGTGACTATCCGGCACGGATGCTGGAGCCCTTTGCTCGCGGCACCGGACTGACGCTTCGCAACGGCTCTGGACTGGTAATCGCTGAGTTCGGTCTCAAAGGTTCTGCGCGCGTAACATCTGCAATGCGAAAAGCGTGCGGAATTTGACGGGCTGGAAAGGAACCGCAGGCAACGAAGAAGGTGGGCAACCAGGGGCGCAATTTCGAACTGGTAAATGTGGATTGTACGGAGGAAGGAGCAGTGACCCAATTGCGAAGGATGGCAGTTCTGTTTCTGATCGTGCTGGCGCTCTCCGGATGCATCGTTTCACAGCAACCGTTGATCACCTCGAAAGATGCTGACTGGCCATTTAGTGTTGGAACGATCTGGGAAGAGTACAAGGTAGAAAACACCGAGTTTGAACCCAAGATCGACAAAGAGACCGGAGCGAATGTAACCGCACATCTGGATTCAGCATCAGACTTCTACGTTTTGAAGACGGGAAAAGATGCGTCCAGTGCGCTGACATTCCGTTTGAAGCAGATCGGCTCTTCAAATTCCTACATCGCAATGGTGCCCCCGGCAGAAAACAGCAAGCAGCGGAAACTGGTACCTATCGACTACATGTATTCTCTCGTACGCCGGGACGACAGCTATGTTGTTGTCTATAACTTTCAAAAAGACGACTTCGAGAACTACAACAAATACATGCAGTTGAACCAGCCGGATCGCTGGAAGCAGTTGGCACGGAGTCAATGGCAGCTCGTTCACCGTGAAATCGACGTTCAGGTGAGATCACTGTATTTCCTTGAAGAGATACTGCCGCATATGGTGGACCTCGGATACTTCACACAAGGAGCAGCCTATCGCCCCTCCGACCCAAGCAATGCATTTGCCGATAGTGGACCGAGCGCATCGAAATCGCCTCCGACCGATAATCGCAGACAAACAGAGAAAAACGACAAGATCACCAGCAAGGTCGTGCGCCTTGTTCTTGCAAGCCCATGGGCCAAACGGGAGCAAACGCAAAACGACAGCTACAAAAGCCTTCGCGTGGAGTTCTACAGCAAAGCGATCTTCGGCTTCACCGTGAGCCTGGACCGGTCCAAGTGCTATTTTCATTTCTGGCGCAGGGATCGAACAGACAAGATGCTGAATCGTGCATTCGACCGGGACTGCGACGGCCGGATCGACGCGATCAAAACCTTTGCCAAGGGTGCGAAGTGGGAATCGCGCAATCCGACGCGTTATGAGCAAGCATTCTATGACTACTATCTGCCAAGATATTCGGCGGTTTTCGAAGCTGTGAATGACTTCAAGTCCTATCTGCCCAAGGCAAAACTGGCATTGTTGCCTGATCTTCGTGCTATCGACGAAAACAAGAGAATTCTTCAGGACATTGCTACTGCGGCATCTGCAAGTGATCTCATGGGAGAGGCCACGTCCAAGAGTAACTACATTCTGAAAATCTGGGTGAACGAAGGCGCAGATGAAGGAGGTTTCGAAGTTGCTTTTACTGCTGACAAAGGCATGGGCTCCCGGCTCAAGGACTGCTTCATTTCCATAAAGGACAAAACAGGTCCCGAACGACTGATCGATCGGAATTGCGATGCGATCCCCGAAGTCGGCGAATACGAACATGGCGTCAGGAAAATGAGCGCAGCCGGCAATGAGCAGGTCGTCAGAAGCATGTTCCTAGAAGTCGGTCGTTTCGCTGCTGTCGCCAACAAATTCTTCAAGAGCGGCGAAGCTGAGGCCCTGGCAAAACGCCTCGCCCAAAAGCAATGAGATGAAGGATTTTCACAAGACTTGCACAGTGATTTGGTACAAGAGGGAGTGTGGCAAGACATGGCGTGGAAGACACGAACAAAGACGAAATTTGTTCCACGACCGGATGGCGCATTCAAGGACGGCGCGGTGCCGGGAGATCGGGTCGAAGTCGACGAAGTCGTTTATGAAGATGACAGTCCACAGTCATTCACAAGCGGACCGCCCACAGAAAGCATCGAACTGGGATCGGCAGGAAAGAAGTTCGTCGGCTTCGGAATGATATTACTCGGACTGTGGACAGCACCCGGCAGCGACGCCCCTGGTGGCAGATGGTTGATCCCGGGCGCTTTGCTCGCACTCGGTTTGCTGGGGCTGATAAAAGGCACCGTTGAAAGCTGGGGGTGCGGATGGCATCCCTTCGCAGACAGGCGAGGATTCAGCGGTGGCTTGCTTCGATTTTTCTGGGCATTTCGTCCCCGCGCCTACATGTGGATCTGGGCAGCAATCATAATCGGCTTCATGACAATCGGCACACCGCATTTGAGAATTTTCTACGGCCCTTCGGGATGTGATTACTTCGGGCTGAATGGCTGGGAAAGCTTTGGCGTTGGTGGCTCATGTCCGTTGGTCAAAATGTTCGTTCTAAGGTGAAACAGGTAAATGGCTTCTTTGAACGAAGCGCGCGACATCACCTTCCTCTTACCTGTTTCCTGGAGAACCCGTTTCGTCCTACATGCACTATAGATGCGTTTCATCTACCTTGGACAACCTTTGCTCCAGAGGTCCGCGCAATCTTTCCAGCTCGTTTTTCAGGAGGGCAAGAACAGAACTTGCCTGAGCGAGTTCGCTTTTTGCAGCCAGGCTTTCAAGTCGACTGGCGACAGAGGCTGCTGCAGGTGCACCAACCACATTCGCGGATCCTTTAATGGTATGTGCAAGTCGCCTTAGCTCCAAGGCATCACCGCGTTCGCATGCCTGTGCCGCCTCGGACATGAGTTGCGGGTACTCTTCAAGGAACAAGGCAGCAAGTTCTCGTAAAAGATTGCTGTCCCCCAGGTTTTTCAGCGCGCCGGACCAATCAACGACCGGTTCGTCCGGCGTCTTCAGGTTTTCTCGCAACTGACTGATCTGCTTCACTTCCGGGGCTTGGTTTTCGTCCGAACGCTTGGAATACTTCGCAATCGCGGCCAGCAGTTCCTCAGACCTGAAAGGCTTTGTTATGTAAGCATCCATCCCGACATTCATGCAGCGTTCGCGATCCGTCTTGGTCGCGCTTGCGGTAAGGGCAATGACCGGGATGTGACGATCCTGGCCCACTTCCAGATCGCGGATCGAACGGGTCGCGCTCAAACCGTCCATGACGGGCATGTGGATGTCCATCAGAACGAGATCGTAGTCGTTTTGTTTGATCGCATTCACCGCCTCCTGTCCGTTTTCGACAACCTCGACCTGATGCCCTTCCCTGTTCAAAAGCCCTGTTGCGACGCGTTGATTGATGACGCCGTCTTCGGCGAGAAGAATGCGCATGGGCTCAACAGAAGGTTTGTTGGTAATTAATCGTGGCTCTCCCACTGTCACATCAAGCATCGCCACCCCCAGGGCGTCGGTCACCGCGTTGAGCAGCTCGGACTGCTTGACGGGTTTGAGCATGACGCGATGGATATCCAGCTCGTTGGACTTGCGGGCGGACAGATTGCCGGCAGAGGACATCATGAGAATTCTCATGACCGCACATGCCGGCTGCTGCCGAATGCGCCGGGTAAGCTCGAAGCCATCGATCCCGGGCATCATTACATCGAGCAAAGCAAGATCGGGAACGGCTGCGAGCTCAGCCGCATTTTCCAGGAGCTCAAGCGCGACGGCTGCATTTTCGGCCAGGATCGGTCGCATACCCCAAGCCACGACGATTTCTTCTAATATGCGCCGGTTCGTTTCATTGTCGTCTACCACCAGAACGCGTTTGCCTTCCAGACTTTCCTGTCTCAGGAGTTGAAGGTCGCTCGATTGTGCCACCTCGAACTCCGCCTGAAACGAGAAGACGCTTCCGACACCGACTTCACTCTCGACCTGCATTTTGCCGCCCATCATTTCCGCAAGCTGCGCCGATATGGCCAGTCCCAGGCCAGTACCGCCATACTCGCGGGTTATGGAGGTGTCTGCCTGTCCAAATGCCTCGAATATCCTTCGGCGCTGTTCTTCTGAAATACCGATACCGGTGTCCCGGATCCTGAAATTCAGTCGAACGGACGAGTCCGAATGTCGTATGGTTTCAATGTCGACGACGATTTCACCGCTTTCGGTAAACTTGATGGCATTGCCGATCAGGTTGACGATGATCTGGCGCAATCTCGAAGGGTCGCCACAAAGATTGTCGGGGGCTTCGGGTGGAATGTGCAATGCGAGCTCCAACCCCTTTTCCGCTGCGCGTGCCGCCAGCGCCTGCAAGGCATCACCCAGAGTATCGCGCAGTTTGAAGGACGTGTGCTCCAGTTCCATCTTCTTTGCCTCGATCTTGGAAAAATCGAGAATGTCATTGATCAGATCGAGCAGCGCGTCGGCCGATCTCAGGATGATCGACGTGTACTCCCTTTGCTGTGGTGTCAGATTGGTCGCCGCCAGCAATTCAGCCATGCCAACCACGCCGTTCATGGGCGTGCGAATTTCGTGGCTCATATTGGCAAGGAATTCGGATTTTGCGCGGTTCGCCTGTTCAGCCTGGTCCCGCGCAAATTCGGTTTCCTCCTGTGCTTTGCGAAGTTGCTTCGTGCGCTTTTCAAGTTTGGCGGTCCGTTCGGAAACAAGTTCTTCCAACCGGTTCTTGTACATTTCGATTTCCGTGAGATCGGAGTAAACGCCAACCAGCCCGCCGCCTTTTGTTCGCACCTCCCTAACCCAAAGGATCCGTCCGTCCTTGCGTTTCATCCGAAACGGGCCGCTCGGGTTCCTGTGCTTCTCCAGGCGCCACGCAAGCCACTCTTCAGGCGTCTTGCCCGCAGAGGCTGCATTTTCCTTGGAAACCAGATGCGCCAGAGTTTCGAACGAAGTACCAACGGCGATGTTTTCGCCCTCGATGTGCTTGAACAAATCAATATAAGGCTCGTTAAAAATCACCAGCCTGTCATCGCTATCGTAAATGGCGAATCCCTCCGAAGAGGATTCGATCGCGTCGACAAGCTGACTACGGGCGAATTCAGCCTGCTCCTGCGCGCGCGTAATGCACTCGACCTGCCGTTCCAACGCTTCTTCCGCCTGGCGCAACTCGGTTATGTCGGTGATGAAACCCTCAATGAATTTCAGCTCACCTGCCGGGTCATAAACTCCACACCCCTGCTCCCAGACCCACTTTTCAGCGCCATCTTCGGTTCGTATCCGATAGGTGATGCGAAACGGAGTATGCTCTTCCAGGGCTGCTTGCACTTTTTCCCAGACCTGTTCGCGGTCTTCGGGATGAACGATGCTGACGAAGCTCCTGGTCCCGTCTGCCAGAAGGTCGGCCGGCGCATAACCGGTCAGCTCGCTGCAGCCATCGGACAAAAAGGTCATTGTCCAGTCAGTGTCGTTTTCGCCCCGATAAACGACGCCGGGCAGATTGGAAAGCAGCGTTTGCAGTTGACGCTGACTGTCCCTCAACGCCTCAAGTTCGTTCTGGTGATTGCTGTGTTTCATCGTCGTTGCACTCTCCGGCGTTCATGGCAGCTGAACTACGGGAAAACGCCTCTGAGAAGCTTGGCTTCCGTTACCCTTGCCACACCTTCAATTAGTGCTGCTGTGCGCAGATCCTGATTGTCCCTGGTGGCACGCTGCAAAGTACGTTCAAACGCATTCAGCAGAATTGACTTCAGCCGTTCGTTGACCTCTTCCAGGGTCCACGTGAGGTTCTGCATGCCTTGCACCCATTCGAAGTAGGAAACCGTTACTCCCCCTGCATTTCCAAGCACATCAGGCAGGATCAGTATTCCTCTTTCATTCAGGATTTCATCGGCCTCCAGTGTAGTTGGCCCATTGGCGCCTTCGGCCAGCAGACGGCACTTGATCCGCCCTGCGTTATTCGCCGTGACCTGGTTCTGTAGCGCGGCAAGCGCCAAAACATCGCATTCAAGCTCAAGCAGCTCTGAATTGGAAATCGTCTCGGCCTCAGGAAATCCTTGAAGAACGTGGTTTTCAGCCACGTGCTGAAGCAGAGCACTGACCGAAAGACCGTTCGGATTGTAGAGCCCTGTAGAGACATCGCTGACGGCAATGATCCTTGCTCCTGCTTCCTCCAGAAAGCGCGCTGCATAGCTTCCGACATTGCCAAAGCCCTGCACGACCGCCGAAGCGTTTTTCAAGTCGATGCCGATATGACCGGCCGCAGCCTCGACCATGTAGACAAGGCCACGCCCCGTAGCCTCACGGCGTCCCAAAGAACCGCCAAGAACGACGGGTTTGCCCGTGACAACCGCCGGAACCGCGTAACCGACCTGTTGGCTATACGTATCCATGAGCCAGGCCATGACTTCTTCATTCGTACCCATGTCAGGAGCCGGTATGTCCTTGTCAGGACCGATAATGTCGATGATTTCAGCCGTGTAGCGCCGCGTTAGTCTTTGCAATTCCTTTTTGCTGAGCATTGTCGGATCAACACGAACCCCGCCCTTGGCACCACCGAACGGCAGTCCCATGAGCGCGCATTTCCAGGTCATCCAGGTCGCAAGGGCTGCTACTTCGCCGAGATCGACGTCTTCGTGATATCTGATCCCCCCTTTGGTCGGTCCCATGGTGAGCACATGCTGAACCCGATAGCCGAACACCGTTTCGACCTGTGATCGATCGTCCCTGAAGAAGGGGAACGAGACGACCTGTGTACGCTGCGGAAACAAGAGCCTTTGCCGGATGTTGTCGTCCAGCCCCATGATCTGCGCTGCCTTGAGAAACTGCTGCTGCGCAAGGCGGAGCATCGGAGAGTCCCATTCAGCCCCATGTGCCCGCACCCGTGCGAGGGTGTACCGGATGGCTCGGCCCAGAGTGATGCCGCTCAGTCTGGTTTTCAAAAGAAAGTCGCTGGCGCCGGCCTCGACCGCCCGTGCAGCGAGCGACACGTCGTCTAGACTTGTCAGCACAATAACCGGCACTTCCGGTGCCGCAGAACGCACTTTGAAAAGCGTTTCCAGTTCCTGGCTGTCAGGCAGGATCAGGTCGAGCAAAATCAGGTCGATCGGACAACCTTCCAGACACGCAAGCGCGTCCGTCAGTGTTCCGACGGCTTCAACCTGATAATTTAATTGCGTCTCGCTAGCGAGGAGCTTTTGTATCAGTCGAAGATGAAGAGAGTTATCCTCGACCAGCAAGACGTGAACTGTTTGTTCCGTCATCGCCCGGCCCTATGGATTTCCCCTTCATTCTACGCCTCCCCCGGTTTTTGTCGAGTGCTCGCCTTCGGCGAAGTTGCTGGAAGGTAGCTGCAATCGCACCTACCCTTTAGCGATCAAGCGAGGTTCACAACATCACTGCCTTAAGCGTGCAATTCGTGTGCGCTGCAGGAAGACAATCACTGCGAGCAACAGCAATGCGGGAACATAAAACACTTCCTTCGGAAGTCGCTGCTTGGCAACTTGAACCATGCTGACTGTTACGGGATCGCCTCCGTAAAAGTCGAACTCCCGACCAAGGCTTTCAAACGGCGTTCCAGGGAACGGTTCTTCCAGCGCGGCCAGACCATCATCGACCATGACCAAAATACCGCTCCTTTCAAGGCGCGCCTCTCCGCTGCCTGCTTCTCCAAGCGGCACAAGGATCGTGGTTTTGATGATCTCGTCAGCATCACTGAAACTCGGGCCGGCCACGGACACGCGCAAGAGGGAATCCGCCGGCTGCGCTTCTGCCACCTGATAAATATCAGTGCCCGGCCAGTCGATGTAAGGCGGATCGACCTGATCCAGCCAGAATCCCGGCCGGAACAGGGTGAAGGCCACCACCAGCAGTGCGAGGGTTTCCCAGATCCGGTTTCGGGTCAGGAAATACCCTTGCGTTGCCGCCGCAAAGAGCAGCATCGCAATCACCGCCGAGAAGAACACGAACACTCCTTTCAACAGCGAGACATCGATCAACAGAAGTTCCGTATTGAAGATGAACAGGAAAGGCAGCAGCGCAGTTCGAATGTCGTAGGCGAAGCCCTGGATACCTGTCTTGATGGGATCGGCTCGCGAAATGGCCGCAGCAGCGAATGCTGCCAGCCCCACCGGGGGCGTGTCATCCGCCAGAATGCCGAAATAGAACACGAACAAATGAACCGCTATCAGCGGCACGATGAGCCCGCTCTTTGCCCCAAGCGCGACGATCACCGGAGCCATGAGAGAGGACACAACAATGTAATTCGCTGTGGTTGGCAGTCCCATGCCGAGAATGAGGCTCATGATCGCTACAAGGATCAGCATCAGCAGCAGATTGCCACCGGACAGGAACTCAACGAATTCGCCGACAACCTGGTGTGCGCCGGTCAGCGAGATCGTGCCGACGATGATACCGGCAGCGCCTGTCGCAACCGCAATTCCGATCATGTTGCGGGACCCGGATATCATTCCGTTGATCCACTCCGAAACACCGCGCCTGGCCGCTGTGCTGATATCACCATCACCGCGCATCAGCGCCTTGATGGGATGCTGGGTCAGCGCAACCGTGATCATGGCGATTGTCGCCCAGAAGGCAGAAAGAGATGGCGACAGCCGCTCGATCATGATGCACCAGATCAGGATGACGATCGGGAGAATGTAGTAGAGGCCGGTGATCGCCGTCGCACCTGCGCGCGGCAGTTCGGTTATCGGTGCGTCCGGTGGATCCACGACAAGGTCCGGATATCTCGATGCCAACCACAGCAGGACCAGATAGGCAGCGGCGCATCCCAGTACCACCACAGGAAAGGCTGCTCCGGGAATGGCGAGCTTGATCCAGCCGAGGCCGTAATAGACAATGGCTCCAAGTGCGGCCATGCCGATAAAGCCGGCGAGAAGCCCCATCAGTTTTCCGGCAAAGGTCAGCGAAGAAGGCGGCTTCTGCAGTCCCTTGAGATCGAGCTTTTGCGCCTCAAGATGCACGATGTAAAACAGCGCTATATAGGACACCAACGCCGGCACCAGGGCATGTTTGATGATCTCGGTGTAGCTGACGCCGGTAAACTCGGAAATCAGGAAGGCAGCGGCCCCCATCACCGGCGGTGTGAGCTGGCCGTTGGTTGATGACGCAACCTCGACGGCTCCAGCTTTTTCGGCGGGAAAGCCGGTGCGCTTCATCAGGGGAATTGTGAACGTCCCTGTTGTCACTGTGTTGGCAATCGAGGAACCGGAGTAAAGACCGCTCAAGGCGGAGGCAACGACGGCCGCCTTGGCCGGACCGCCGCTCAAGTGACCAAGAAGTGCGAAGGCAATCTTAATGAAATAGTTGCCGGCCCCTGCTTTCTCCAGGATCGACCCGAAGAGAACGAAGAGGAAGATCAGCGATGCTGAAACGCCGAGCGCAACGCCGAACACACCCTCGTTCTGCATCCAGTAATGCCACATGGCCTTGCCGAAGGATGCGCCCTTCCACTGAACCACATCGGGCAGGAACTCGCTGTGTCCGAAGAAAACGTAGCAAATGAAAGCCGAGGCAACGATAACGAGCGGCAATCCAAGCGCCCGGTAAACAGAAATACCCAATACGATCATGCCGATGGTCGACATCACCAGGTCCGCCGTTGTCGGCAGTCCTGCGCGATTGGCAATCTCGTTTCGGAAAACCATGATGTAAAGACAGGCAACCACGCCCAGTAGTCCAAGCAACCAGTCGTAATAGGGAATACGCCGGCGAGACGAATGCCTGAACAGCGGGAACGCCATTGCTGCGAGGAACATGGCGAATGCCAAGTGAATGAGCCGGGCATTCGAGCTCGTCACAATGACGTTTATCCCGGTGACATCGGTTAGATAAAACGGAAGATTGGACGCGTAGTAAAGCTGGAACAAGGCCCATACGAACGCAGTGACCGGGATCAGGTGGCGCTGCCAATGGGCTGGATGCCGCGCTCCGGTATCAACCTCTTCCACGAGGACATCTGCCTCATTCATCGCCGCTTGCTTGTCTGTCATTTATTCCCCCGTAACCTCGCGGCGGCCTGTTGAGTTGGCCGCCGCGAAACGCTCATTAGCCCTGACAAGGACAATCGGTTACATCCAGCCGCGTTCCTTGTAGTACTTGACCGCACCGTCATGCAGGGGTGCTGACAGACTGTCGGTGATCATTTCCTCTTCGCTCAAGTTGGCAAAGGCGGGGTGCAGTTTCTTGAATTGGTCGAAATTGTCGAACACAGCTTTGACCACCGTGTAGACCGCTTCTTCCGGAACATCCGAGCTGGTGACGAAGGTGGCACCGACGCCGAATGTCTCGATGTCGTCGGCATTGTTGTACATGCCGGCCGGGATTGTTGCCTTACGGTAGTAAGGATTGTCCGCAACCAGTTTGTCGATGGCCTCGCCGGTCACGTTGACCAGATGTGCATCACAGGTGGCAAGCGACTCCTGCGTCAAGGCAGACGGATGGCCGACCAGCCAGAAGTAAGCATCGATCTTGCCGTCACACACCGCCTGGCCGGTCTCCGCCGACTTCATTTCAGCAGCCAGCTTCAGGTCACTCCGGTCCCAACCGAGCGCTTCTTCCAGCACTTCCCATGTACCACGCGTTCCCGATCCCGGGTTACCGATGTTCAGACGCATTCCTTTGAGGTCGGTGATGTTCTTCGCGCCGGTATTGTCATGTGCGATCACCGTCACCGGCTCCGGATGCACCGAAAAGATCGAGCGCAACTTGTCGAACTTGCCCTGATCCTCGAACTTCGAGGTTCCGTTATAGGCGTGATACTGCCAGTCCGATTGAGCAACGCCGAATTCCAGTTCGCCAGCCCGGATCGTGTTGATATTGTAGATCGATCCGCCGGTGGATTCAGCCGAGCACCGGATACCGTGGTCCTTGTAGTTCTTGTTGACCAGTCGGCAGATAGCGCCTCCGGTCGGGTAGTAGACGCCGGTGACGCCGCCCGTTCCGATCGACACAAACTTTGGCTCTTCCGCCGAGACAGAGCCAGCAAACAACAGGCTGCCGGCAAAAATCGCACTTCCGATATTTTGATAGATAGACATTTTCACTTAATTCCTCCCATTTTCATCTGCCAAGAGGCTTCAGATCGCAGCCGCACCTCCTGAGTGCGCACGCACTGCTTCTCCTGGCGCTGGCGCCAGATCATTTTGATATGCGAAAATCGCCGGCAGGCCGCCGGTGTGAATGAAGGCCACGGTGGATCCGGGCGCAATCACACCACGCTCTACCAGGGATATCAGCCCAGCCATTGTGCGGCCGCTATAAACCGGATCGAGCAGCAACGCCTCATCTTGGGCGGTTCGGCTGATTGCCGAGTAAACCGCCTCGTTCATCCGGCCATATCCGGGCGCCAGCGTCTTATCATCCACCAGGATGTCCCGCTGCG
Organism: Pseudomonadota bacterium; assembly: GCA_039195965.1. GTDB lineage: Bacteria > Pseudomonadota > Alphaproteobacteria > Rhizobiales > Stappiaceae > Roseibium. Next base: position 21,484 of record JBCCVB010000048.1, on the reverse strand, counting down.
TCAAATTTGCCCGGTTCTCCAGCATTGCATTGAGTTCGTCAGCGCGCCGCGCAATACGCGGAACCTGCAACTCCGCCTCCCGGCGAACACAGATTCCATGGACGGGAACTTTCCAACCAATGGCGCGCGCGCCGACCAGAAATCCGGCATGCGTGAGACCACTGCCGGACGGAATGACCACATGATCCGGAATGACCCCAAGTTCCCTGAACTGCCTCCAGGTCTCTGCTGCCGCATAGGCGTACCCGAGCCCCCCGACTGGTGGGCTGTCCGGTCCAAGATGAATGACATACGGTCTTTTGCCGTCTCGTTTGCACTCTTCGGCCATGCGATCGAGATTGGCGTCGGCTGCTGCCTCGTTTTCCCCTTCGGGAAAGTAGTGAATTTCAGCACCCAGCAAACGGTCGAGAAGAACATTGCCCGATGAAGCGTAGATCGGATCGTTTTTCGGAACCCGGTCTTCCAGTTGGACGATCGCATGCCAACCCAGCTTGCGGGCTGCCGCCGCACAGGAGCGGACAAAGTTGGATTGGACAGCGCCGGTAATGAGAACCGTATCGCTATCCTGTTGTGCAGCAAGCCCGAGATAGAATTCCAGCTGGCGGGTCTTGTTGCCACCCATTGCCAGCGGCTGCGCATCATCACGCTTGGCATAAAGCGTTATGCCGAGCTCGTTGCCCAACCGCGCGAGAGGATCCAGATTGGATCGGATCAGTCCCAGGTCGACACGGGGGTGACGATCCAGTTCCGGAAGCAAATCGATATCGGCGAAACGGTTAGAAGGCATCCCAGAGTCCTCTGCTTAAGAGCGAAATTCCCATGATCACCAGAACCAGTTCCAGAAATTGGCGCAGCCGATCCGGACCGATGGCGTTGCGCCCGAAAAGGCCAAGCCCGATCCCCAATCCGACAGCTGGCAGCAGCACTACCGAAAGGCTCAAACTGTCTTCTCCACGCGGCGTCAGCAGCACATGGATCAAAAGCGCCACTGTGTAGGCGACCAGAAAATAGGCGCGCAAAGTCGCACGCACCGCCGCCGGTTTCAGACCTCCGCTCAAGAGGGTCCAGAGCGCGATGGGACCAGGGATCGCAAGCGCTCCGGTCATACCGCCGGAGACTGTACCGCCCGCACGCACGATCCACGGCGACGGACCGGCATGAGCAGGCTGCGACGCAGGCAGAAACCGCATTTGCGCGACTGCAAGCAGTACGACAACACCACTTGCGATCTTGAGACCGGTCGAGTTGGCAATCAGAAGAAGCACGGTTCCCACGGGAATTCCCAGACATGCCCACAGGCACAAATGTGCCAGCGGCCTTCCAGCGACATCACGCAACTCCGCGGGCAACAGACACGCGGTCAGGACCAGGTTGAGAATAATGGCGGTCTGGATCGCCGCCGCACCGTCCAAAAAGAACAACAACGCGGGACCGGCGATCAGTCCAAGTCCCACACCGGTCGCCACCTGCAGGGAGGCTCCAAGCAGAACCAGGGCGAAGGCAAGTCCCAGCTCTGTCGCAGGCCATTCTGTCAATAACGAAGTCCACATGCCTCCAGCCTAAGGCCGCCGTTTGATAAAACAATTGACTTTTTTCTACCCAATTCATTAAATATCCTAATGTAATGATAAATGATCGTCTCAGTCTGCGCGCCATTCACGCCTTCCATGCAGTGGTCACGCTCGGATCGGTTGCCGCAGCAGCCGAACATCTCAATGTCACCCAGCCTGCAATCAGTCATCTATTGAAGTCTTTGGAAGAGTGGACGGGCCTGACGCTGTTTCGAAAGACCGGCCGCCGTCTGGAATTGACTGACGACGGGCAGGTCTTTTTTGGTGATGTTGCCTCGGCTCTGCCGATCATCTCCAATCTTCAGGAATCGGCCGAGGCCATTCGCAATGCCAAACGTGGTCATGTGCGGATTGTCGCCATTCCGGTGGTTTCCGAATATCTCCTGCCCGCCATGCTTGGCCGGTTCATGCGCGACAACCCGTTTGTCGAAATCACCCTGGAAGTTGCCGACACCCAGCGGTCTCTGACCCTGCTGGAAGCTGGCACTGTCGACCTTGCTCTCATTTCGGGTGTCCATGGCAAAAGCCATGAATTGCATGCCGATATCCCGACCCGCTCGGTCCTGATCGCACCAACAGACTGGCGCGCCGAAAGCGCATCCCCGATTGAACTTGCCTCCATCCAATCAGAGCCTTTCATAGCCTTGAACAAGGGAAGCCCCTTTCGCTATGCCCTTGATCAGCATCTGGCAAAAGCCGACTTGGGCTTGAGCGTTCGCGCACATGTGCGAACTCAAAGCGCAATTGCGGGCTTTGTTGCCAGTGGCGTCGGTATCGGGATTGTCGATCAGATCGTTGCGGCCAGGGCAGTAGAAGGGGTCCGGGTTCTGGAGTTCAAGCCAGCGTTGCGATGGTCTTTTCATCTTGTTTCACGCAGCACCGGCACCCTGTCGACCTCAGCCACTCGGCTCGCCGACTATTTGCGGGAGGAGCTATCTGCACAATTCGGCAATACCGGACGTGGCTAGCCCCAAGTGCTCGCAATCGCGAGCGTGCTCAGCTCAAATATTGCAATCTGAGCAGCAACAAAGTTCTCAAATGGTTCGATACCGAGGTGCTGGTCGCCTGGAAAAGGCGATGCAGAAACACTTTTTCAAAAAGGAAATCTTTGTCTGAATTTGCAAATATTCCGCTCACGCCAATCAGACAAGATAATTAAGTTATTGTTTTTCTTCATTTAATTACACAACCTCACCAACTCGAAGTTGGCCTGAAGCCTGCATCTCCTCCTCTGACGTGCGCAATGGCGCATCAACAACAGGAGGAATGCAACATGCCAAGCTTACCCGCAACGCGTCCGATGATCGGCACGAATGAAGACGATGTTCTGAACGGCACCAAACATTCAGATGTGATGTCCGGTCGTTTTGGAGATGATGTTCTTTATGGTCAAAACGGCAATGACGAAGTATGGGGCGGAACCGGAGACGACACGCTTTACGGTAATGGAGGAAACGACAAGCTCTACGGATCCGGCGGCCCGAACCTCGTTCAGATCAATTCAATCGAGATTTCAGACGATTACCCCGTCTCCGTCGTCTTTGAAGGAGAAACAGCCGGATACAGAAACACTTTCGGCTACTACAAGGTCGCGGAAGACGGAACAATCTACGACGTTCAGTTCATCTGGCCCAATGCATCGCTCCAAGGTAGCGGCGGCGATCTGATACAGGGACAATCCCGCGAATATCTTGATGTTCAGACTGGTGACCAGATCGCGTTTTTCATCGTTTCCAACGGATACAGCCGTAACAACGGTTACGCTGGTTTGGACATGGAAAATGGATCACTGCAGTTTCTAAACGCCGACGGCTCAGCGGCAACGCTTGGTAGCGACAGCCCGCGGCTTTATCACGTCGCTCCCGACGGTACGCAAACTCTGATCAAGTATGACCCCTATCACACGGCAGCCTATGGTGACACCGTCGGTCTCAATCCCGACAGCATCCTTCACACAACCGGCGTTCTCAAGACCGACGCGGGAACGATTACGCTTGGATTTGAGGACCTTTACAATGGCGGCGACCGCGACTTTGACGACAGCGTGTTCACTGTCGACATCGGATTGGCAAATGCATTGCTGCTGAATGCACATTATCAGCAGCAAAATGGCGGTACCGATGTCGGCCAAGGCAATGGCGGTCAGCCACCGATCATTGAACGCTCCGACAATGATGATCTGTTCGGTGGCACCGGTGCCGACGAGCTGCATGGCCGATCGGGCGACGACCTCCTTTACGGCAACAACGGCCACGATTCCCTGCACGGAGGCAGCGACAATGATGCGCTCTATGGGGGCTCCGGCATGGACTCACTTTATGGAAACTCAGGTGCTGACACTCTCTATGGCGGTTCACATGACGACGACCTGAACGGAAACAGCGGCGATGACGACCTCTACGGAGAGACCGGCGATGATACGCTGAATGGAGGAACCGGCGATGACATGCTCGACGGTGGCAATGGCGCCGATACGATGATCGGCGGTTCGGGCAACGATATTCTGATCGGAGGATATGGAGACGACATCCTAAAGGGCGGCGCAGGCAACGATCAACTGCGTGGTGGTAATAACGATGACAGCCTTTATGGAGGTCATGACGACGACACGTTTTTTGGCGATGCCGGAAATGACCTGATGCATGGAGGTCAAGGGGTCGATTCCGTCGACTATTCAGCCTTTGATGTCGACCTTTCAATATCCCTTCACAACAAGCGTGCGCACGGTCTGGAAATCGGAACCGATACTCTCAAGTTCATCGACAATGTTTTCTCCGGTGACGGAAATGACATCCTGAAAGGATCTTCGGGTGTCAACGTGATCGATGCCGGCGCAGGTGATGACCAGATCAGGTCATTGCGAGGCAGTGACACTCTCACAGGCGGCGCTGGTGCCGACACATTTGTTTTCCGGACGTATGACCTTGTGGGAACCGACGAAATCACGGATTTCGAAATAGGTACCGACTTTCTCGATCTCAGCCATCTCACCGGATCGAACGACGACCAGACTTTCCTGAGTCTGCTGCAAACGCTCAGCCAGGACGGGGATACAACGCTGTCGGTCGATCTGAACGGCAATGGCTCCTATCAGGAAATCTGTACCTTGAACGACGTGGGAGATCAGTCTGTCTCTGCGCTGTATGACAACAGTTGCTTCATTTTTTAAAATGAACTCTCCGGCCAGCCCCTCCACCGCTGGCCGGACCCACCGGCATGCTGGTCCGATTGCAAATCTTTGCAAAATTGAAAACCTGCAGGGGAGTACTCAGCCATCCAGTTTTTCGATTTTGCAAAACTCTGCTTTCGAACAATCAGACCAAAGTCCATAAACCTCTTTATTTTCAAAGCGCTAACACAATCTCCGGTTCAACGATGGAGAGTGTTTCCTCATTCTTTCTGATTGGCACTTTCCTTGCGTTGCTTTCCTCAGTGAAGAAAGAAAGGAACGTTCAATCGTGGAAATCATTCACGAAAGACCCAGCCAGAGACTGCACTACCGGGTAACGGCACCGATGCGCGTCACCGTCGGGGGTGAGACCTTTGATGCGGTGGATTGGGGTCTTGGTGGATGCAGGGTCTCCGGCCATTCCGTGAAGCCTTCCGATATTCACACCGAGCACGTTCTTCACTGCACTTTGCCGTTCCAAGGCTTCAACATCACCTTGAAGGCCGAAGCTGAAATAGTCCGCATAAATGAGGAAAAAAGCGAAGTCGCTTTCAGATTCACCCAGCTGGGTGAACGTGAAACGGCTCTGATGCAACATTTTGTTGAAGATCTGGTCAGGGGCAAAATGACCGATGTCGCCGATACGATCGTGCGCATCGACACACCGGTTACACCGGTGCCAACCAAACCGGACCCCAATCCGGCCAAGCATGTTCCAATGCGCCGGTGGCCGGTCAAACAGATCTTCATGACTGCCTTTTACCTGCTGCTTGGCATCGCAGTCTTTGGCTATGTCGGCATTTACGCTTTCGCGACGCTTTTCCGCCTGGAGGTCGAAACCGCCGTCGTTACAGCTCAAAGGGTCCAGATCACGGCACCAGTCAGCGGCCGCATTCTGGAACTTCCACGTCAGACAAATGCTCCGGTTTCCATTGGTGACACTCTTGCGGTGATGGAAAACACCAGCCATGAGGCAGAGTTACGCCGCGCCGCATCGGTACGTGCCTCGACACGTGCGCAGCTGGCTGAAATGAAATCCCTGCTCTCAGAAGAACAGAAACGCGCAGACGGATACACACTCGTTGCCCGCAACAATGTCCGCCAGGCGCAGTCTCAAATGGCCGGACTGGAGCTGGCGCAAGAGAACGCGCAAATGAAGCTGACGCGCATGCAAAACCTCGCCGAGCGCGGTCTCGTTGTTGCCGATGATCTTGCTGAAGCGGAACTGGAGCTGAAGTCCGTCACCTCGGATCTCCAACGCAAGCAGATACACATTCAGGAACTGAACGAACTGATCGACGGTGGAGACAGCATCCGCCTTTTCACCGGAAATGCTTTTGCCGGACGTATCGCTGAGGTGAGCGCCAAGGTCGAAAGATTAACAGCCGAACTGAAGCACCAGGACCATCTGGTCGACGAACTGTCGAAGAGAGAAGCAAGGCAAATTGTCCCGTCTCCTGTCGAGGGGCGCATTGTCAGCACAGAGTTTGTTCCCGGCACGGTACTCAAACTGGGAGAACCTGTCATGACCTTGGAGGAGACAGGTTCTGAAACCGTGACGGCGTATCTGACTCAGGAAGAGGTCCAACAGGTGCGCATCGGAAGTTCGGCCAATCTTTATTTTCCGAACCAGGATCTGTGGGCGAAAGCCCACGTCGTGACTGTTGATCGAACCGCCGGATTTATCGACGAAGTAACGGAAACATACCGATTTCGCGCTCCCGACGCCCGCTCGGCGACTGTAAGCCTGACCTCGGAACAGGTTGACTTGCCTGGAAGCGGCACACCGGTCGTCGTCTATTTCCAGCGATATCGAAGCAATCGCGTCTGGCGTTCCCTTGACCAGTTCCGGGAAGCCTTTTGATGAGAGAGCAGCCGACAAACTTCTATGAAGTCGACGAAATCACACATGAGCCAAGCGGGTGGGCAAAGTGGACGCCCTTGGCGCTGTTCAAAATCGCGCTCTATTTCGGCTGTTGTTTCATTGGCTTGACCACTTTCGAGACCGTCTTCTTCAGCCCTGCGACACGCGAAATAACTCTTGTGATCGGTCTTCTGGGCATCTGGCGATACGGATGGTGGTTTACCCATGCGGTACGCGCGTGGATCTACGGGCGTTACAAGTATCCTGCCATGCGTGATGCCGGGCGAAAGGTGTGGGAGGGTGGTTGGCGTCCACGCCACCTTCATTTCATGATGACAACTTACAAGGAACATCGCGACATCACCGAAAAGGTCGTTCGCTCCATTTGCCGTGAGATTCAGGAGGCCGGTGTTCCGGGAACGATCTGGCTCGGGTCTGGCGACCAATACGACGAAGAGCTGATTTCAAGGCAGCTCATGCGCGAATGGCCTGATCTGGATGTCACATTGCACATCGTCCGTCAGAACCAGCCGGGCAAGCGTCTCGCCATTGGCCTGGTTCTGCGCGCGATGAGCCGGGGTGACGTCGAAGATGATGACCTGATCATCTTCATGGATGGCGACTTCATCCTTGCCAGGAACGCTGTTGGTGCCTGTCTTCCCTTGTTCAAGCTTTATCCTGACCTGCAAGCCTGCACCACCGACGAAGAAGTGCTTTGTATAGGTCCCAGATGGGTTGCGAACTGGCTCACCATGCGCTTTGCCCAAAGACGACTTGCCATGCAGTCCCACTCCCTGTCAGGCCGGGTCCTGACGCTGACCGGCCGCATGTCGGTGTTTCGGGCCAATCATCTTCTTAAACTGAAGTTCATTCGACTTCTTGAAGCCGATCACCTCGAGCATTGGCTTTGGGGCAAATTTCGCTTTCTTTCCGGCGATGACAAAAGCACCTGGTACTACATGCTGCAATCAGGATGCAGAATGCTCTACGTTCCGGACGCAATGGGATACACCGTCGAAGTTATTGACGGGTCTGGCCTCGACAGGATGGTTCAAAACTTCCGTCGCTGGTCCGGAAATATGCTGCGCAACGGAAGTCGTGCGCTTGCACTTGGACCCGGCAGAATGCCGTTATTCATCTGGTGGTGCCTTCTTGACCAGCGCATATCCATGTGGACGATGCTGGTGAGCCCCGTGCTTGCCTTGTGCACGTCAGTGCTGTTCGACCCCTATTACATTTTCGGGTACGTGGTTTTCATCTGCATTACGCGCATGTTGTTGTCGCTGTTTCTGTTTCAATATGCGCGAAAGGTGGACCTCAGCTATCCGTTCATTCTCTACTTCAACCAGCTTATCAACGCATCGGTGAAGGTCTTTTGTATCTTCCGCCTTTCGAAACAGAGATGGTCAAACCGGGGCGATCAGCGCGCCGGTGAAGGAGAGGGTCTCATAGCAACGTTGCAGAACTGGATGGCCAGTTACCTGACACTTTTATATGTCACCATTCTGTTTCTGACCGTCTGCCTGATGGCTGGTTTGATTGAACCGCCGAGCAGCCGCCTGATCGCACATATCCTAGGTGTATCCGGTCTGGGCTGAGTTCTCAAAAGTTCCCATTTTGCAAACTTCCATCTGCAAAATCGAAACTGAGCTGTGTTCTCGGAATGAAAACCTTCCCCTAACCATCTGTAAAAACTTCACTTTCCAACAGAAACTCATCTGGCGCGCTTCTTGTTTCTCTGAGGACACACTCAAGTTTTGGGGGGCGTCGTATGAGATTGAAATCCGGATTTTTCTCAGCCGCACTGGCAGCAACCGCACTTTTTGCTCTTGCTCCCGTCGCGTTCAATCTGGTCATCGACGCATATGACCGTAACGACCTCTTCGCGCTGGGGCTCGACAAGCGGGAAATCAGTGTCAAGGCGCACTACCCGCTTTACAAGATGATCGAATACCCAAAGGTCAAGGCACCAACGGTAATTCTCGGCGACAGCCGCGCCCGCGCGCTTCAGGACAAATACTGGCAGGAACTCGGACGCACGGACGTCTACAACTTCGCCTATGGTGGTGCAACGGTCTACGAGATTTACGAGACGTTCAAGTACCTGCGGGATACGAGCAAACTTGAGACGCTCATAGTCAGCCTGCCGCTCCGCAGCATGGACAAACGTTTCAAGGGCGGCATGAACCGCGTTCCGGAAGCCCTGGCGCTCGCAAATGATCCGTTCGCTTATTACACAAACTGGTTCGTTGCCAAAGTTGGCTGGCAGTTGCTGCAGGACAAGTTTCCCGGTTCTTTGCCAACCCTGGACATGGTTTCGCTATCACCGGTGAACGCAGCTCAAGCGGCCGACTTCAATGCGGTTGCGCCGTTGAGTGTCGAGGCATTGCTGGATCCGGCCCTTTGTGAAGACTGCACACTTACAACCATGTATCAGCCTTTGCGACTTCCGGTGAGCCGTCGTCATCACGGCTGGGGATACGGACAATGGGCTGCCTATTGGCCGGAAATCAACCTGACGCGAGATCTGCCACGACTGTTCGCCAAACAGGTCGGGACGAACGGCGCAGCGGACTGGCGGCGTTTCAAGCAATCCGAAGACCTCTGGGCAATGATCGAGGAGATTGCTGAGTGGTGCGATCGGAACGGGGTAAAGCTGGTCTTTGTCATTCCTCCCACGATTTCTGAAATGCAACGCCGGATTTCTGATTTCGGCCTGGCAAGAGCAAATCATGATTTCCGAGAGCGACTGTCCGGGCTTGGACCCGTTGTCGACCTCGACTTCGACGCGGAGTTTTCCCGGAATATCGAGAATTTCACAGACGCTTATCACTTCGGCTCGGGCCCCGCGCGCCGGATTGTGGGCGAGCTGCTGCTCTTGATCGAGGATGACGACAATCGCATCGCGGCTGCAACGGAGCGACGCGAGGACCTCGTCTGTCCTATCAGCCCAAAGGACACGACCCGCTCACACAGAGCAGGAACGCTTGAACTCCTTGAGGGCAAATCGTGCCGGATCTGGAGGCAGACCAATGGATAAGCTGAACACATTTCTGGAAGACATCGTGATTTGTCTCACGGGTTTTGCAATCGGAGTTCTCTTCACCATCACCTTTTTCGATCAGTACGAAGACATCTCCTCAGAACCCGAGAAGATTGACTGGTTATTCGAACCATCCAACGACGGCGCATCTGCACGGGAAAACTCACTGAAGGCCGTTTCGAGCCGCGAGGAGGTGTTCAAATGATGAACTCGGCTTTTACGCGGTCTGCCTGGAAATACGCCCTTGTGGGGAGCATCTTCGCGATCGCCGGAGGAATGGTCATTGTCGATGAAACTCCGGCGCGCAACGTCAGATCCGAACGCATTGACCCCACGATCGAAGAGATGATCAAGCAGGCAAGAGGCCTGCAGAAAGTCGGACAGTGGGATGCAGCCGCTGACCTTCTGACACAACTGGCAAACGACGGACATCCGGTTGCACTGTTTCATCTTGGACGCGCCTACAAGAACGGCTGGGGTGTTCAATCCGATCTCGACAGAGCGCGCCAGATCTTCATGGAAGCGGTCAGATATTCCTTCAGTTATCGCGGAGAGACAGCCTACGAGCTCGGCCGCCTGTTTCAACGTTCCGCCGGAGATGGATGCGCTGAAATCGCCTTGCAATGGTTTCTGAAAGCATTGTCCTGGGACTATCCGAAGGCTCATGTTCAACTCGCAAAGCACTATGAAAGAGGCATCGGGACCGAACGCGATCTAACGATTGCATTTCACCACTACGAGCAGGCGGCGATCTCCGGGTATCCGTCTTCCACCATCAACTACGCCCGCATTCTTCTCAGCGGTCGCTATGGCACGACCCCGAACCCGGAACTTGCACAATTCTGGGCCGAGCGGGCCATGGAAGGTCTGGAACGGAAAGCGAGAGACGGATCGGCAAGCTCAGCCAAAACCCTTGGCAGAATTTTCCGCGATGGCGAGTTCGTTACGGCCAATCCCAAGCAAGCCGAAAACTGGTTCCTTCGCTCAGCTGATCTTGGGGATGCAGGTGCGATGCACGACCTCGCTCAGATGCTGCTGGTCAACCAAACCGGGGCCAACCGCGACCAGGAAGCGCTCAACTGGCTCCGGCTGGCAGCGAAAGCGGAGCACGGAGGGGCGCTGACAGCTTTGGGACGGCTTCATTTGAGAGCGCGCTTCGGCCTTGTCCCAGACGAAGCTGTCGCCTTTTTTGAACGTGGCATTGAAACGGGACACCCTGGCGCGATGGAAGAAATGGCCAGGCTCTACGCGAACGGGCACCTTGTGCTGCAGGACCGCACCAAAGCCATGGACCTTGCGCAAAAAGGTGCCGCACGTGGTCATCAAGGCAGTGCACGGCTGCTCGACGAGCTGCAAAGGCGCGACGAAGCGAGCCTCACCATCATCGAAAAATCGACGCCACTCGAAACAAGCAAGACGGAGGGTTGAGCTATGGTTTTCAGCTCCCTGGAATTTATCTACCTCTTCCTCCCGCCTGTTCTGGCAGGATACCTGTTGCTCAGGCACTGGGGGTGGGAGAACGGCATCATCTGGTGGCTGACGATCGCCTCGCTCGTCTTCTACGCCTGGTGGACGCCGGTCTACCTGCCCCTTCTGCTGGGTTCCGTCGTGGTGAATTACGGATTTCACCGGGTACTGCGACAAATCAGAGACCGGTTCATCCTTATCTCAGGGATTGCCTTCAATCTTTCCCTCATCGCCGTATTCAAATATGCGGACTTCTTTATCGGCAATGCGAACTTCTTCACGGGAGCGGACATTCCGCTGCTACATCTCGTGTTGCCATTGGCGATTTCGTTTTTCACGTTCCAGCAGATCTCTTTCCTGATCGACACCTACAAGGGTGAAATTCAGCAATGCGATTTCCCGCGCTACATGTTGTTTGTGGTGTTTTTCCCGCAGCTGATCGCCGGGCCCATCGTCATGCAGAAGGAAACCATTCCGCAGTTCCGACTGCCGGTATTCAGAAACAAACTGGCCCTGAACTTTGCCGTTGGCGGCACGCTCTTCGCAATCGGCCTCTTCAAGAAGATCGTTCTGGCGGACGGGATTGCTCCTTACGCGAACGAAGTCTTCACGCTCGCCGAAACCTCAAATGGTGTACCATTCGAAGCGGCGTGGATCGGAGCACTGGCCTATACATTCCAACTCTATTTCGACTTTTCAGGCTATTGCGACATGGCCCTTGGCCTAGCGCGAATGTTCGGTATTCGGCTTCCCGTCAACTTCAACTCGCCCTACAAGGCAACGAACATCTCGGACTTCTGGCGCCGCTGGCACATCACGTTGTCCCACTTTCTGCGCGACTACCTTTACATCCCGCTCGGCGGCAATCGTTCCGGTCCTGTGCGCCGATATGGCAACTTGATGGCAACCATGCTGCTCGGTGGCCTTTGGCATGGGGCAAGTTGGACATTCGTGTTCTGGGGCGGACTGCATGGCGCTTACCTGGCAATCAACCATGGCTGGAACGCTCTCTCTAAAAAGGGGTATGTTCCCAACGTCCTCCCCCGGCCTGTTGGAACTCTTTTGGCACGCGGGCTGACCTTGCTGGCGGTTATCGTCGCCTGGGTATTCTTCCGCGCCGAAAGCTTCAACGGTGCCGGAAATGTTCTTGCCGGGATGACAGGTCTATCCACCGTTTACGAACCCAAGGTATGGGAAAGTTTTGCCACCGGAACCACGCAAGTTTGGGCGGCGATGATCTGTCTTGCCGCGATCGTGTTTCTTCTTCCGAACGCCATCGAGTTCACGGAAAAATACAATCCCGTTCTAGGTCTCAAGAAGCTGGTTTCACAGCGTCGTTCTGAGGGTTTTCTGCCAGTGCGATGGCAGCCGACAACATCTTGGGCGGCGGCGGTCTCGGTGCTTTTCGGCATTGCGCTGATCCAGACCTATCGCCTGGCTGAAATGACCGAGTTTATCTATTTCAACTTTTAGGAGCGTGGAAGATGATGCGGTTCTTCCTTGCGACGCTGGTCATGCTGTCTGCCACGACAGCTCAAGACCCCGCGGTGGCAGCAGATGCCGGCCTTCTTACCCTTCCATCGTCGGGTCTTGCGATTGACCTTGAGACAGGAACGATTTCGAAGGAAGGCAAATCCGGACTGTGCCTTGAGAGGGTGTCGAAACTTGCCGGCAATACTCTTGTTGTCGCCAGAAAACCGGGCGACGGCAAACCGAACATCTCGGTAAACGGCAAGACACAAAGCTTGTCGGCCGACGGTGCCGGCAATACCCGACTTGGCACTCTGCGCCTGTCCCCCGAAGGGCAATTGTATTACTTGCGTTACTGGAAGACCGGCGACAAACGGAGCGAACTTCTGGCCGATGGGAAGGTCTATCTGACCTGGCCAAATTCAGCCCGGGTTCGCTTGCTTAAAGTGGGGGTGCGAGAACTGGTTGTTCTCGTCAAGGATGCTGACGGCGCTGTTAAACTTCAGAAACACGTCAGGTCGGCCAATGGTGACGTTTCCATCTCTCCCGAGACGCTTCTCAGCTTCGAAGGTTGCCGGGTCCAGCGTGTTCGCCTTTCGACAAAGGTAGTCTGGGCTCAGATGCACTGTAAGTCAGACGCCGGACTATTCAGTTTTGAAAAATCCATAGAAGAGGAAGGGGCTCTCAAGCTCGCTTCGCACAACATTGATTTCGTGCCGCTTCGAGGCAACAAACGCACGCCCGGCAACATTTTCGTCGGTGTGGTCTCGGGCAGCCCTGCCGGTCTCCACTTTTACTATGCGGTCACAGGCCTCCTGCTGAACCAGTCAGGAGAACCGCGGGCCTGTGCATCCGATGCTGAAGGACTGCAAAGCTGGAACCAGAGCTATCGTCTTCAAGCGCTCTCCGAGATGTTCGAAAAGACAGATGCCTCCGTTTTTGCCGATCTCGCGCGCAAATCAATGGAATTGACTCTTGCTTCGCAAGACCCCTCCCCGGCGGACATCTCGAAGTCCTGCGGCTGGAGTTCCACCATTTACTCCAAGACCGCGAATACCCCATTGAAACTTTTGATTAATCAGGCGGTGATCGCCAATGCACTCCTGGACGGATGCCGGAAGCTTGCGGATCGATGCCCCGTTTCTCTTCGCGACAAGATCCGTGAGACACGTCTTTGCCTGGTGAAGCGTTTTGAACCGGATTTTGACAAAAATTCAGGTCTCTACAGGATCAGCAAGGACATCGACTTCCGGTATGAAGGCCGGATCGCTCCCTGGAACTGGCAGATATCAACTGCCAAACTTTTGGAAGAATCCAGCTTTCAGGATCGAGGCAGAAGCATCGTCCGTCGTTTCTTGAAAGAATGGACCATCGATGAAAACGGTGCGCTGTGGCGCTACTGGCCCAAAGCCTACTATCAGGAACTTTCGGAAGACGGCACGCCGGTGAAACCCAGGCGGTTCGAAGATACCGGCCATGCCGGTATCAGTCTGATGAGCCTTAAGAACTTTCTGAAAGATCTGACCCTTGAGAAGACCGAGGCCATAAATCGGCGAGCCGAGTTCCTCTTGTCGCTGCAAGCCAAACCTCCCAGGGATATCGATGGACAGGGTCTGGAAGGAGACAGATGGTTCCTGAAAGGTGGTTGGGCTGACTTCGGCGCAATTGCTCTTCACCGAGCCTATGCTCGTTCCGTTCCTGCGCGGCACTCGGCGGACGCGATCTGTGCCTATGCAAAGCTGTTTGACCCTTCTGCGCCTTTCAACTTGACCCTTGACGTCCTTTCTTGCGGCGACACCTGCAAACTGGAGCAAAGCTACTCCTATGCAGACTGGCAGGCATTCCTGACGGATAATCCGTTGTTTTTGTTGTCCGGTACGAAACCATATCCATCAAGTGCCCGCCTTCTGGAAACCTGCCGATCAACCGAATGTTCATACCGATGAGCAAGACTGGGCGACGGACTTTACGCAGCGTTTCCAGAACTTGCAGAAGGCCGCGGGGAGAAAAGACCATGGGAAGATGGATCCGTGACTTAAGCTATGACGCTACGTTCTGGCTTGTTCTGGTCTTCATATCCGCATCTGCGATCTCTGCTTACGTTCTGGCGGTCGACTTCGGCCAAAAGGCGCGAACCGCGGATTTGTCTGCGGCTGCAAAGGCGCAGTCGGAACTTCTCTCTGCAACCCGCTCATTCTATTCACGAGAAGTGGTCGACAAACTTTATTCCTCGCAGGATGTCAGCGTCGATCACGAATATCACGGCAAGGATCTGACCATTCCGGCGCCGGTTTCCATGACCCTGGCACTGGAAGACGAACTCAAAGGCATTGGCGCCAGTAGCAGCATTCGCATCGTATCGAACCTTCCCTGGCCATGGAGAGAAGACCGTAAACTCGATGCCTTTGAGATTGAAGCCCTGGCTTCGGTCGAACAAACACCGGACCAGACCTTCGAACGGTTGGAACAGCAAGGCGAGCAAACGTATTTTCGAAGCGCATCCGCCATTCGGATGGAAGAAAGCTGCATTGCGTGCCACAACACGCACGCCCTTTCTCCAAAGACCGACTGGGAAGTCGGCGACATCAGGGGCATACAGGAAATCACCATTCCGGCCAGCGCGCCTTACGGCACCGGCTTCACATCGATAAACAATCTTTTCTTCCTGTTGGCCGTCGCGTTCCTTGCTGCAGTCGCGCTCAGCTTTGTGCTGTCAAATCAAAGAAAGCGGGCTATCGAGAAAGTCGAGGACCTTGCAAAGACAGAGCGCGAAAAGAACGAAGAATTGCGCACGGCAATCCACCGGGCAAAAGCCGGAGAGGCACAGGTCGGCGCAATCCTGGACACCATGCTGGATGGCGTCCTGACGGTCTCGTCACAGGGCAAGATCCTGAGCGCAAACCATGCAGCGGTGTCCATGTTCGGCGTGGAGAATTCAGACCGGCTGCGCGACAGGCATGTCAGCGACTTTCTTCCTCGCATCTCGGGCGCTGAACTGCCGTTGGAAGGTCCTGGCGGTTCTCCCACCGGCGAATGGACGACAGGAAAACGGCTGGAAACCGAGGGCCAACGCATTGACGGAAGCCGGTATCCGGTAGAGTTGACCCTTTCTGATACGACCGTCGACGGCGTTCACAGCTATACGGCGATCCTCAGGGACCTGTCGGAACAAAAGTCGGCGGCAGAAAAGCTGAAGCAGGCGGAAACACGTCTTGTGGACGCCATTGAGTCCCTTCCCGACGGCTTCGTTCTCTATGACGCCGACGATCGCCTTGTGCTGTGCAACAGCAAGTATCGGGAATTCTACAGCAGCAGCGCCGACCTCATTCAGGAGGGTGCCAGGTTCGAGGACATCATTCGAAAAGGCGCAGAACGCGGTCAGTACCAGGTAGCCAAGGATATTCTGGAAGACTGGGTCGCCATGCGCATGGAGCATCACCGCAATCCTGGTGCACCCATGGAGCAGCACCTGGACAACGGGCGATGGTTGCGTGTGATCGAAACACGGACCAGCGAGGGTGGTCTCGTTGGCTTTCGTGTCGACATAACCGAGCTGAAGAAGCGTGAAGAGGAGCTGCGACGCAGCGAGGACCTGCTACGGAATGTTGTCGATGCATCATTCGATGGGGTCATCGTCATGAATGGAGAAGGCACCGTTCTGGACTTCAGCCCGGCAGCAGAGGAAGTCTTTGGCTGGACAGCTTCCGAAATTGTCGGCCGGAAAATGTCGGAGTTCATAATCCCGCACAAGTACCGGGTTGCTCATGACGACGGACTGAAGAAATTCCTGAAGACGGGTGAAGGCCCCGTTCTTGGCAAAAGATTTGAAATTGAAGGCCTGCACAAACACGGGCACGAAATTATCGTTGAACTTGCCATACGCAATACCAGAGGCGCCGAAGGACCTCTCTTCCTTGGATACGTCCGCGACATCACCGAACGCAAGGCGGCGGACGCGGCCCTCAGGGTTGCAAAGGAAAAGGCAGAAGCCGCCAACGAAGCAAAAGCAAAATTCCTGGCAATGATGAGCCATGAAATCAGGACGCCCATGAACGGCGTCCTGGGTATTCTCAGCCTGCTGCGCGATACGGATCTCGACCCGTCGCAGGCGGCCTATGTCAAAACAGCGAGGGAGTCCGGCCGCTCACTGCTGGAACTCATCAACGACATCCTGGATTACTCCAAGCTGGAAGCCGGCAGGATGGATCTGGAACATGTGCCGTTCCGTCTGAAAGGCCTGGTCAAGAGCGTGCTGGACCTCTTCCTGCCGACTGCGCAGAACAAGGGGATCGAGCTGTTCCTCAACTACCCGGACGATGTTCCACGCCGTGTCATCGGTGATGCGGGCCGTCTGCGTCAGGTCATACTCAACCTAGTGTCCAACGCTATCAAGTTCACCGAACTGGGATCCGTCGAGATCACTGTGTCGATCGAAAAGGATGATCCGGCGTGTCCGACCTTCCTGTTCTCGATCAAGGACACCGGGATCGGCATTGCAAAAGACAAGCACGATGCGCTGTTCGGAGAGTTCGTGACGGTCGACAGCAGCTTCACGAAAAAGCAGGGAGGGACAGGACTGGGTCTGGCGATTTGCAACCAGATAGCTCATTTGATGAATGGCCAGATTACGTTGGAAAGTCTGCCCGGCGCCGGAAGCACCTTCCACTTCTCCGTCCCCATTGACGTCGCACCTGATCAGTCCCGTTTCCAGGAAGAGGACGCGGATGCCAGCGACGTGGCCCTTCCCGAGGGACTGATTGTTCTGCTGGCCGAAGATAATGCGACCAACCAGATCGTCGTCAGCCACACGCTGGAAAAGGCCGGCTGCGACATTGACATCGCCAACAACGGCAAGGAGGCTGTTCAAGCGGCGCAGAAGCGCGACTACGACTGCATTCTCATGGATATCTCGATGCCGGAGATGGATGGGATCGAGGCGACCAAACGCATAAAGGAAGGCCGACGGAACGCAGACACTCCGATTATCGCCCTCACCGCTTATTCATTGCGAGGTGACCGGGAGCGTTTCATGACATCTGGCATGTCTGACTTTCTGGCGAAACCAGTCGAAAAACACGACCTTCTTGCCTGCATTGCCAAGAACCTGACCTCTCATCGCGAAACAGGAACTGAAGATCCACCTCCTGCGCTTGAACGTTCTTTGTCTGCCGCACGAGACATACTCAGTACCATGCCGGAGGAACTTCAGAAAAAGCTTCTGCAACAGTTTGTTGATGACACCCGGATGCGATTGCAATCAGTTCGTGAAGCAAGACAGAACGACGATGTCGAGACGTTGGAGCGAGCGACCCATGCGCTGAAAAGCGTCGCCGGCACATTTGGCGCAAGCGAACTGACAAACATCGCCTCGGCGATAAATGCACTTGCAAGAGACAACAAAACCATCTCGGCCATGGCTAAAACAGAAGACCTGGAGCAGGTCTGTGACCGTACGTTAGGAGAAGTGAAAGTTTTAGCTGACGAGATGGGTATAGAAATTTCATTCAACGCCTGATCGACAATATGGTCGGGAGGAGCTCGCCTTGAAAGTCCTGATTGTTGAAGATGCATTACCGCTGGCCACCGTCTATGGCCATCATCTTTCCCGCGCCGGTATCGAGACATTGCATACCGAAACCGGCAGAGAAGCTCTTGAGAGACTTCGAAAGGGAGGCATAAGCGTCGTCCTGCTGGATTTGCAGTTGCCGGACATGAACGGACTGGATCTTCTGGCTGCGATCCGCGAGGAACAACTTCCGGTCACCGTGGTGGTCGTAACCAGTTCGGGCTCGATCAAGACGGCGGTGGAAGCCATGCAGGCCGGCGCGTACGACTTCATTGTCAAGCCGGTTGCCGAAGAGCGTCTCGTCACCACGACGCGAAATGCGCTGGAGCGAGAAACCCTTACCGAAGTGGTCGAGGAAGTTCGCAAACCGACCAACACCAAAGCGCATCATGGCTTCATCGGCTCTTCTCTGCCGATGACAGCTGTCTACAAGATGATCGAGAGCGTCGCGCGTTCGAACGCTGCTGTGTTCGTCACCGGCGAAAGCGGCACTGGAAAGGAAGTGTGCGCAGAAGCGATCCACAAACTCAGCCCTCGCGCCAAACGCCCCTTTGTGCCGCTCAACTGTGCCGCGATACCGAAAGACCTTATCGAGTCAGAGATTTTCGGCCATATCAAGGGAGCCTTCACCGGAGCGACATCAGACCGTGACGGCGCGGCTGCCAGAGCCGACGGGGGAACGCTGTTCCTGGATGAAATCTGCGAACTGGAACTGAACCTGCAGGCAAAGCTTCTGCGGTTCCTGCAAAGCGGAACAGTTCAAAAAGTCGGCAGTGACAGCTTGAAGAAAGTGGATGTGCGCATAGTCTGTGCGACCAACCGGGATCCATTGGTAGAAGTTGAAGCAGGCCGTTTCCGCGAAGACCTCTATTACAGGCTTCATGTTCTGCCGATCGGCCTTCCTCCGCTTCGCGCAAGGGGCGCGGACGTTCTTGAGCTCGCCAAACACTTCCTGTCGCAGTTCGCCAAGGAAGAGAACAAGGGTTTCGACGGGTTCTCCGTTGAAGCTGAAGAGGCGTTGCTGGCGCACTCCTGGCCCGGAAATGTTCGGGAAATGCAGAATACGATCCGGAATCTTGTGGTTCTGAACGAAGGTCCGATTGTTGAACTCGACATGCTGTCAACTCTTCAGACCCGCACTCCTCAGCCCATCAGGACTGCACCTGCTGTCCCGATCAGTTCGCCGGATTTGCCGCCTCGCCCAGCAAACATTGCGGGCAGCGCCTCCGGAAACTGGCCGGCCATTACTCTGGCGCTTGGACAATCATATGACTTGCTGGAACGCCAGTTGATTGAGGCAACGATTGACGCCTGCGGCGGCAGTCTTCCGAAAACGGCACGCGTTCTTCAGGTCAGCCCGTCAACGCTCTATCGGAAGAAGGAAATCTGGGCAGCTCAGGATGAAAGCGACGCGGCTCCAGAAGACGTTGCAGCGGATCTGGTTTGAACACCGCGGCGGCGTAACCATGCAGCTTTACTTGCCGGTTGATTTTCCCAGTAGAAGTTCGGCGACGCTGATTGCAGCTGCATGCGAGGCAATAGGTATCATTCCGTTGAGCAGCGCCTGCCCCATGCCTTTGCGCGGCAGGGTGTGCAGCGTTGTTTCCTCCAGGTCTCCCGACTTCGCCTGCCCGAGCTTGATGACATGGCAGGCGACGAAAATATGAGATTTGGCAATCCTTTGATTGCCATGCAGAACGAGGCTTGGACCCGTCAACCACTTGCCACCGCCGTAACCTGTCTCTTCCAGAAGCTCCCGGCGGGCGGAAAATTCAATGTCTTCTCCCGGCTCCACCTGACCTCCCGGCAAAGTAAGACAGACCTGTCCGACGCCGTGCTTGTATTGCCGCAGGAGCAGGACCTCATCTTTCTCGTTTACGGCGTAGACAGAGGCAAAGGACGGCAAGTCAATCTGGTAATAGTCGTCGACCATGCGATCATCGGGCAGACGAACAGTCTGCCTGACAACCCGCACCCGGTTTGTGACCTCAAGGACCTTTTCGCTATCGATGACCGACCAGTTGTCCTGTTCTTTTGGTCTGGCTCGAACAGCGACCATCTTAAATCTCCTTCAAGAGAGGAAACCGGACAATCTCGGCTTGCTCTTCCAGGGAAAGCCGGCGCTTTTCGTAGCTCAAGAGCTGCGCGACATCTCCGGCTCCTTCCACGAGGGACAAAATGCCTGCTCCAGACAGATCCTGGCAAAGCGGTTTTGCAAATCCGTATGCAGTGCCCTGGCTGACGTAGCCGACGATACGCGCGCTACCATGATTATCGGAAATGTGATCGCGTACGGTCAGCGGCGAGAACGATGATGGGGTGATCAACAGGCTCGCGTCCGTGTCTCTGCAGATCGAGTATTCAGGAAAACGAACCCGGAATTCATCCATGAAGCCGCTGAGCTCCTGATGCTGAAGCTCCCAGTTCACGTATTTTCTCTTTTGCCTGCGCGTGGCGTTCGTGCCTGCAAGACAAATGCCCAAGCTTGCCGATCCACTGTCCAGCGACGGCGCCAGCTTTTCCGGGTAACCGCTCATTTGAACCATCTTGACGACAAACTCATAAAGATCATCGGAAAACTCATGCTCGAACTGATGCACAAGGTCATCCTGGTACCAGTGCTCGGTGCCGGACACCGCAAATATTCCAGTAAAAGCACGGCGCACCTGCGCCGGTACACAGCTCATGATGTCTGTGTAACCCGCATGGGAAATTAGGTAGCAAGTGCGCTGACGCGCAAAATCCAAAAGGTAAGAAGCAAATGCGGGTTCTATCTCTCCCCCGCCATTTTCGACAAGGGTTGCCATGTCGAACAGATAAACATCATTTGAAGTCACATTCATCCGGTTATCTACCGGACCAGTTACACGGCCTACAGTCTTCAATTGAGCTTTCGAAAACATCACGTCGCCTCCTTCAGAATATATTTGGAAGGAGCAATGCAAGCTTCAGGCCAACTATCAGTTGCGAAAAAACGCTTGTTTTTCAACCGGCTGCAGCTCAGTTAACGTAAATGGAGCCATGCCAGGTGTGCCAGATTTTGCGAAACAGAAAGAAATTGTTTCAATTTCGAACATCCACAACGTTTGGAGCAATGCTTTGTACTTCTGCCTGCAACCACAAAACCAAGACTAATGCCCCACATTCAAATAGCGATAATAACAAGCCAGCAATCAATCGACCTTGATTGCAAACAAAAAACCGATTTTCGGAAATTTGTTTTTCAATTTGGAAAAGACCCCGAATTTCCTGCAAGATATCAATTTGATTATAAATATCTGTAATTTATTCACTTTTAGGTCTTCTACACAATTTGGCATGCGACTTGTTCCTT
>JBCCVB010000047.1:0-42001 GCA_039195965.1 Pseudomonadota bacterium | reverse complement strand
TCGAGGAAGTCGATCCGGCCGAAGCCTTGCGGACCGGAGGCCGCAAGATCGGTCTCTATCACGCGGCTGACAGCAACCGTTGCGGTATCGGTCAGGGGCACACCGACTTTGCATCTCAGGTAAGAACGCTTGACGAGATCGGTTATGCCGGACCGGTCATCGTGGAGTGCAATGCGCCCGGTCCCAATCCCTTTACCCCGGACAAGGGAGCAGGGTTCAGGGACACCGTTGAGGCACAGCTGGCTGCATCCGTCACCGCGTTGCGCGCGCTTGGCAGCTAAACTCAATTGAGCAAAAAAAGGCTGCGGGCGTTTCAACGTCCGCAGCCAAGTTTCTGTTTGCCGAAGTTTTTCAGAATGTATAGGTGGCAAACAATCCGGCGTTGAACTGATTGGTGTCCCGGGTGATCGGGCTATCAGCAGCGTCGCCAATCAGGCGCGTATAGCCGACATTCGTTCCCAGGTTGATATGATCGGTCAGCGGAACCACAAGCGTCGCATCGCCTGTCAACGACTTGAAGCCAGCCGAAGCATCAAAGTCCTTCAGGCCCGATTTTGCCGACTGCTGGGAGGAAACCCCGAAATAGCCGTCCATATAGTTTTCATCCGCCCAGGTTGTTGAGACACCAAGCAGAAGAGCGGGACCACCTGGTCCGTCCTTGTTTGTCGAGCTGGAACCGAAAATCGGACCGGTGCCGATAAAGAACGGTGTTTCCTTAAGGAGCGGAGCAAGTGGGATGAATGTCTGCAGGCCCAGGTCGACAGTCGTCCCGTCAGCGCCGCCGAATACGTGGGTGACCTTGGTCTCGGCTTTGATGAACTTGTATTCGTAGCTCAGGAAGCCACTGGTGCTGACACCGGCATCGATGTCGCCAAGTCCACGCAGTTCGGAGCGGCTGTCACTTTCCTGCCGGCCACCGTCATATCCCACCGAGGTTCCGACCACGAAGCCCTTGTTCTGGTACAGATTGACGCCAAGTCCGTCACCGGGGCTGAGAAAGATCGTGTCGTTCCAGTTTATCTCCACAAAAGGGACGGGACTGACCGACGATTCTGCAGACCCTTCATATTTGGGACCGTAGATCGCACCTGCGCCCAGGGTGACCGTCCAATTTTCCTTCGTCAGGAAACCGCCCTGCATGAGCGTGGAAAAGACATCTTCTGCAAAGGCAGGCTGAGATGAGACTGCCAGCAGAAGAAGACTGCAGGGATACAGTTGTGAAAGACACTTCATGAAAAACAACTCCGGTGTGACACTTGGCTGTGGTGGACAGAGAGGACCCGATTTCCGTCCGCCAAGCTTTCCGAAGGAGAGGTAGATCATGTCGGGTAATCGACGGGTTACTCACTAAGCTATTGAAAATAAAAGATTTATCTGTTTTTTGCTCTCTCGGGAGAGCGGCGGGCCGCATTGCCGCCATAATGTTGAGTGTGTTCCTGGACTTTTGGTTTCCGAAAACACCCAGAAATCTGGAAAAGAACCGACAAGAGCGTCTGGGCAGCCTGATATCGAAGGCTCAACCGGAGTGCCCCGAAACCGGAACAGCTCAAAAGCGTTGTGATTGACGGTGAAACTGGCTGTCTGAAAGTGAGTGAAAGATGCCGGTAAGAACCTGATGACGAACGTCGAGAGAGGAACAAAATTTAGAGTCGTTGCAGCATCTCTTGACGAATGTGTCGTCTGATTTTGAACCCTATTGATTTGAGTTGTCCATAAAATATCAATAAAAACAGATAGTTGTACGTTAACCGCGGCATTACCCGGCAAATGAGAAAGAAGGCGCGCTCAGATGGTTCTGTAAGGCGTGTTCATGCGGTTATCGCACAAAATCTTCATTTTCCCTCTTCTCGGATTGCTTGCCGGTTGCATGTCAACGGCAGGTGAACTTTCGCAGGAAGAGCGACGGGACATACTGGATGGTCTGCCGCAGCGGTGGAGCCAGACGGATTCTGCGGCAGCAAGCAATATCGGCAGCCTTATGGGTCTGGTCAGTGAGCCCGCAGTCAGATCCTACGTCGATACGGTTCTGGCAGAAAACATCCAGCTCAAGCAGTCCGTCATTGATTTGCGGTCGGCAGAATTCGCTCGCGTGGGTGCAAGCAGCGCTCTTTGGCCGTCCGTCGACGGGGCAGCCTCTGCTCAGCGTCAGCGTGTCAAAACGGGTAGGACTGGAGACTATTCCAACAGCTTCGACCTGTCCGCCACTTTGAACTGGGAAGTCGACCTGTGGGGTCGATTGGCCGATGGCCAAAGCGCTGCTTATTCCGATCAGGATGCGGCCGCTCAGGATCTTCAGGCCGCTCGATTGTCGACCGCAGGACGTGCAATGAGAGACTGGATCCAACTGGTCACGCTCAACCGGCTGATACAATTGGACAACTCCAGAATATCGAGCCTGAAGAGAACCGAAGATATCATTTCGGAGCAGTTTGCCCGTGGCCTTGGATCTCTCGGAGATCTGGAAGGGGCGCGCGCGTCGACTGAGAGCTCCCGGGCCAATTTGACGGATCGCAAACTCCAGCGTGACCAACTGGTGCGCACCATGGAAGTCTTCGCCGGACAGTTCCCGAGTTCAAAACTCAGAGCATCCGGCAAACTGCCTACAGTCAAGTTGCCCAAGAGCGGCTTTCCCATGGCAACGATCGGGAGACGACCGGATCTCTTGGCCGCTTATGCCAGAGCCCGCGCAGCGGATTACCGTACTTCTGCTGCGTACAAGGAGTTGCTGCCAAAATTCGCGATCAATTTCACCTTGAGCGATCAGGCCTCGGATCTGTCCGATTTGTTGCAGGGTGGTCCGGCCTGGTCGTTGCTGGGCAACCTGACAGCGCCGCTTTTCGACGCCGGTGCGCGGAAGGCCACTGCCAGGGAGCAGGATCTGGCCGCTGCCAAGGCCTGGCTGGATTACCGAGATGCTCTTTTGACGACAGTGCTGGAAGTGGAAAACGCGCTGAATGCGGAGTTTTCTCTCAGGAAACGGCAGGGGCAATTGGCCCGTGCTTACGAGCACGCCCAGGAAAACTACCGACAATTCGAGCGCCGTTACCAGGATGGCCTGACCGATATCGTGACCCTGCTCACCGCTGAGCGTGCCGCCTTCGATGCGCATCAGGCACTTTTCCAGGTTCAGCAGGAATGGTTGCAAAACCGGATCAATCTTGCCCTTGCCCTTGGCATAGGGCTGTGAGGCGAAACCAGCTCAGTTCGCATTTAAAGACAGGAAGAGCCATGTCAATAAAATCCGTTTTAGGCATTCGCACCAGTCATTTGGCGATCCTTCTGGCGTGCATCGAGGCATTCTCCGTTTTCGGTTTGTCCGGGCAGTGCTGGCCCAAAGGTACACTCAGTTTTTCGCTGGTATCCCCTTCATTTGCCCAGGAGAAAACGGCAACTCCGTCTGGAGATGAAGTGTTTGTTGCGGAAGATGAAAAGGTCTATCCGCTCGTCCGGGTAACGTCCGTTTCTGCAACTCTGGAAAGTGCTGAAGTCACCGCGTATGGCATCGCCAGGGCGCACTATCGGCAGACACCAGTTGCTGAAGTCGCCGGTCAGGTGAAGTTCCTGTCGGACAGGTTCGAACCCGGGCAGAGGGTCAAACAGGGCGAAGCTCTTCTGGAGCTGGAAGATGTCGCCTATCGGTCCGCTGTCGCAACTGCCCGGCAGAGCCTGATGCAGGCAGAACTGACATTGCTTGAAGAGCGGCAGCGCGCGGAACAGGCAAAACAGGACTGGGAGCGTTCGAAACTGGGTGAAAACCCTGCCTCCGAACTGGTACTTCGCAAGCCGCAGATGGAAGTGGAAGCGGCAAAGGTTGAAGCGGCTCGCGCGGAACTTGAACTGGCCGAGAGCAACCTTGCCAAAACGCGTATCGTGGCTCCGTTCGACGCCATGATCATTTCCCGCGCTGTAACGCCTTCAGCATTCGTGTCCGCGGGCACAGCCGTCGGAGAGCTTTATTCTCTCGACAGGTTCGACTTCTCCATTCCCCTTTCCGCCAAGCAATGGCGTTCGCTTCAGCAGGAGCAAAGTGAACTCGATTTCGGCTCGCTGAATGCCCGGATCTTGCTGGATGGAGGCACAGTGCTTTCCGCCGAGGTCGAAGGTGAAGATGCGCTCATTGACGAAAGTACGAGGCAGCGTGCGCTCAGATTGAGCATTCGCGATGCAAATGCGGTTTCCGGCCATCTGAAGCCGGGAAGCTTCGCCTCTGTCCTCATCAGCTCACAAGCCCTCCAGGAGGTTCTCCTTGTCCCCGCAGAAGTGGTGACGCCCAATGGCTATCTCTGGTCGGTTTCGCCGGACAATCTTCTCGTTCGTCATTCCGTCACTCCTAACTTCAGGAAAGGTGAGCTGGTCGCGATCCCCAGGGATCAGTTGGACGGGGTGACGAGCCTTCGCGTCGTAATGAGCCCGCTTGCCGACTACTTGCCCGGGCAGAGAGTTGAACCCAAAGAAGCAACTGAAGCCACCGGGGACGTCGTTCTCTCATCGATTGAAAAGGGAGACCTTTGATGTCCGGAAAAGTGTCAGACGATGGTGGCTGGATTGCATGGTTTATTCGCAATCCGGTAGCGGCCAATCTCCTGATGATTTTCATTCTTCTCTTGGGAGGAATGAGTTTTCTTTCGATCCGCACGGAAGGCTTTCCGAGTCAGCCTCCACGCTCGGTTTCCATTTCAGTTTCCTACGACAGCGGATCGGCATTCGAGACGGAACGTGGTGTCACGGCAAAAATCGAGCGTGCTCTCAAGGGGTTGGAAGGGGTCAAGGAAGTAACCAGTACGTCCTCTTCCTCGCTGTCTTCCATCTCCATCGAAATGACCAGCGGCTACGACCTCGACAAGTTGCTGACTGACGTCAAGAACCGGATAGACGGCGTCACGCTTCCCGCGGAAGCCGAGACACCCGTTGTTACCCGCGAACTCGACATTGAGGAAATCGCGTTTCTGAACATCCATGGTGATGTCGACCATGACGTGCTCAAGCGGGTCGCGCGCAGGATCCGGGACAGGATACTCGCCGATCCGGCAATACCGAGTGTCACGATCCTCGGAGAATTGACACCGGAAGTCACCATCGAGATCGATCAGGAAACACTGCGGCGTTTTCAGGTGTCGTTCGCGGATGTCGTCAATGTGGTCGCAGCGTCTTCCGTGACAGAGGAACAGGGCCTGTTGAAAAGCGAAAACGGTCGCATCGTCGTGAAGGCCGACGCTCAAGGTACATCGCTTCGGGACTTCGAGACGATTGAGCTTATCAGCGGGCGGGATGGCCAACGCGTCAGGTTGGGGGAAATCGCGACAGTCAGAGATGGTTTCACCGACGATCGACAAGTCTACCGGTTCAATGGCGAACCTGCGATCCGGCTGACGATGGAGATGATCGGAAAGGCCGACCTTGTCCATGCCGCGGGGCGGGTGCGCGAAGTCGTTGACGAGATCCGGTCGGAAACCTGGCTGCCGCAGGAAATCAAGCTCTCGCTCTGGAACGACAAGAGCGTTTTCATCAACGACCGGCTTTCATTGATGGCGAAAAACGGCCTGATGGGAATGGGACTTGTCCTGCTCGTCCTTGCGCTCTTTCTGGATATTCGCACCGCCTTCTGGGTATCTCTCGGTCTGCCGATTTCCTTTGCCGGCGCGTTGATCCTGATGGGGGACAGTATCTGGGGGTTGACCCTGAACGAAATCACAACGTTCGGGTTCATTATCGCTCTCGGGATTGTCGTTGATGATGCGATCATCGTCGCCGAGAGCGTTCACGCGGAAAAGGAGAAACACGGGGCATCGGTGCAAAGTGTCATTCGAGGCGTCAAGAAGGTGGCGGTTCCAGCGGTCTTTGGTGTGTTGACGACGATTGCCGCTTTCTTCCCGATCACCTTGGTGCCTGGAAGGCTTGCCGAGATCTTCGCTCTATTCGCCTGGGTGGTGATCTTCTCCCTGCTGTTCTCCATCATTGAATCCAAGTTCATCCTCCCGGCGCATCTGGCGCATGCGCGTGAGCGACCACCAAGCCGGAACTTTCTCGCGCGTGGTGTGCGAGGCTTGCACAAGGCAATTGGCGATGGGCTGAAATTCGTGACGCAAAGGATCTACCGGCCAACGCTTCGCGTTGTCCTGCGCTTGCGGTATCTGGCGGTTGTGGTTGCGGCCGGCTGTTTTGCAGCATCACTGTGGACGGTTCAGTCGGGCATGGTGCGTACGGTCTTTTTTCCCGACATTCCAAGTGAGTTGCTGACGATCCGCTACGTTGCAAAGTCCGACCTCGGATATGGGACCATTTTCGCCGAAGCATTGCGTATCGAGGAGGCGGGTTGGCGTGTGAATGACGAGTTGGCGATGGATGAAGCGACCAGTGTTCCGCCGATTGCCAGTATCGAAACCAGTGCCAGTGAAAGCGGTGACGTGACGATCGTCGTCGCCTTGCGTCCGGAGGTGAAGGATATCTTTCCGCTAACGCGCATAGCAGACCTGTGGAGAAAGGAACTCGGCAACGTTGAAGGTGTGCAAAGCCTTGAATTCACGACCGACGACTTCGACGATCCCGAATTCGGAGTAGACCTCATTCTCGATGATCCCGACCGTCTGATTGCCGTCAGTCGGCAGGCGAGGGATCGCGTTGCGGAGTTGACAGGTGTCTTGTCCGCGACCAACAGTTTTCAAGCAGCGAGGAGCCGTGTACGTGTCGAACTGAACGATCAGGGCAGGGCGCTTGGGCTTTCCACTTCAGCGGTCGCGGCCCAGCTTGCAAGTGCGCTTAACGGTGCCGAGGTTCAGCGCTTCCAGAGATCAGATGAAGAGGTGAAAGTACGTGTTCGCCTGCCCTTTGAAGACAGGCGAACTCTCACGGATCTTGAAGCGATGTATATCCGGCTCGCCGATGGCAATCTTGTTCCACTGTCCGACGTCGCTCGACTGCGGACCGACTTTACCGTTGACGAAGTTAAACGTTTCGACAGCAACCGTGTTGCCTCACTGACTGCGGATGTCGACAATTCCGCCGCTACCGGAGAGGATCTGAAAGTCATATTCGAAGGCGAGATCCTTCCCGAACTCAAGCGTGAATTTCCTTCGCTGACGGTCCGCTACACCGGTGATCTGGAGCAGCAAGAGGAGGCGATGGGCGGTCTCATCCAGGCGTTTGTCATCACCCTGGTCGCGATTTACGGACTGTTGGCGATTCCATTGAAGTCGTACAGTCAGCCTTTCATCGTGATGGCCGCGATACCTTTTGGTATCGTCGGAGCGATCCTGGGTCATTTGATCAACGATCTGCCCATCAGTATCCTGTCGATCAACGGCATTCTTGCGCTCTGCGGTGTTGTCGTGAATGACAGTCTTCTGCTTGTGTCCACGGCAAACACCAACAGGGCAGAAGGTATGGACAGGATTGAAGCGCTGCTGAACGCCGGTTGCACAAGAATGAGAGCGGTCCTTTTGACAAGCGCCACGACGTTTTGCGGCCTTGCGCCTCTGATTACGGAAACATCCGAACAGGCGCAGTTCCTTATTCCGGCAGCCGTCTCGCTTGGTTACGGCATATTGTTCGCAACAGTCATCACGCTTGTGCTGATCCCGACATTCCTTCTGATACGAGATGACATGTTCAGGCTGGTCGGGTTTCTGTTCGCACCGCGCCGGCAGGAGGCTCTATGAACAAGGATCCGTTGCTGGTGCTGCTGGTTGAAGATGACATGGATCTGGCAGCCACCGTCGCCGACTATCTTGCGCTTGAGGATATCGACTGTGATCACGCCTATAACGGCCAGTCGGGTATAGAGGCGGCCACGAACAACAGATATGACGTTGTGCTTCTCGATCTCGCTTTGCCTAATATAGACGGGCTGACCGTCTGTCAGACGTTGCGCAGAAGCGGAGTGAACTGCCCCGTTCTCATGCTGACCGCAAGAGACACACTGTCCGACAAGGTGGCGGGATTTGAAGCGGGAACAGACGACTATCTGGTCAAACCGTTTGCGTTTGAGGAGCTGGTCGTCCGCATAAGGGCGCTTGTGAGGCGCAAAACCGGCTGGGATCAGAACCTCGCAGTCGGCGATCTGCAGATCGACTTCAGTGAGCGCAAGGCCAAGAGAGCAGGGCGCGCACTCCGAATGACGCCGACAGGTTGGATACTTCTGGAAACGCTGGCCCGCAACAGCCCTTCCGTCGTGACGCGGGAGCAGCTGGAACGCGCTGTCTGGGGTGACGATGTTCCGGACAGCAACAGCCTCAAAGTGCATCTTTACAAGTTGCGGCGGCAGATACAGCGCCCGCATGAAAGCAAACTTCTATATACGGTCAGCGGCGCAGGGTTTGTCCTCAGGGAGACGTGATGGTCGGTGCATTGAAACGCCTTTTTTCCTTTGGTGAAAACACGATCCGGCGAGACATCCGGTTGTTTTCGCTGTGTCTGGCCGCACTTGTTGTCGTGACCTACAGCTTCTTGCTGGTCTACTACTTCTTTTCCGGACTGGAGGGTGCCAGCTCCTACCAGTTGCGCGTGATGGCAACCAGCTATGCCGAAGGACTTGCGAAAGACCCTGACATTCCGAGGTCTTTTGCCAATATCGAAATGTACTTCGAGTACGACGAGTTGCCTGAAAAGGTGAAGGAGATGTTCCCCGCTTCGACGATCGAGCTTGGAGAGCTGGAATCGGAGATCGAGGAAACCGAAGAAAATGACAACGACATTCTTTATCTCCTGCTGCTCAGTTCGCTTACCGACGGGAGTGATCTGTTTCTCGTTCAGACAATCAATCTGGACGAACCGGAGTGGTTGAACGTCGAACCTTTCCTGCAAGAGCATTTGGGGTTGGTGGTGCTGCTGGTCGGCCTCTCGTTCCTCATTGTGACTTACATACTTGTCTGGATTCTTGCGAGAAAAGTCGTCACTCCGGTCCAAGAACTCCAGAATTGGGCGGATTCGCTCGGAGACAATCCTGGTTCCGTCCAGCTGCCGGACTTTAAGTATCGCGAGCTTAATACGGTTGCGGCTCGTCTGGCGGTCTCAATTGAACGGATCTCGGGATTTGTCGAACGTGAGGCGGCATTTCTGCGACATGCAAGCCATGAGCTGCGAACTCCGATCGCGATCATTTCGGGAAATGCAGCTTTGCTTGCGAGAAAGGAAGAGCAGAGTGCGGATCGTGTCGCGGTCGAACGCATACAGCGAGCAAGCCACTCCATGCAGCAACTCGTCGAGACTCTGCTGTGGCTTGGCCGGGAGAATGACCCGGCTCCTGAGCTCAAGACCATCGATTTGGCGGTGGTCACTGAGGAGCTTACAAACGAACTCGGATACCTGGTTGGCAGCAAACCTGTTTCGATCATGAAGGATCTAGACCATTCACCCATGGATCTGCCTGAGTTTCCAACAAAAATTGTCCTGTCCAATATGCTCAGAAACGCGTTCCAGCACACGGCGGCCGGAACGATCCTGATTACCGTACGCGAAGGAACGGTTCGCGTTCTCAACGTCGATACCACCCTGCAGGAAGCGGATGGAGAAACCGTCGGCGAACTCGAGCATGGGATCGGCCTGTCACTCGTGAGCCGGATTGCACAACGTCTCGACTGGGACTTTTCCATCGAGCGGGTGGGGAACGAGACCCGGGCACTGTTGAGATTTGCTTCCCCTGAAGACAAATCGCGGTGATAAGGAGCCGTCACCTGTCAGACGGGGTTCTTCCAAAAGATTGAGTTTTGTCGATCAACATTCATGAAGCGACGGGCAGCTATGTATCTCTTTTGTATCAAGCGTATCGATTGAGACGGCACGCGCGCTCAGGCTGACACAATTCTTACAGTTTTCACGTCCGTGTGAAGTTGGGCTGATACCTGAATATTCGACTGTCTGCACAGTGGGCTCACAGGTGCGCGTTGCGGCCTGAAGACGATCGCGCTTGCGGTTTTTCTGCTGTAAGGCGCTGGAAGGACAGCATTAATGTTATTCTCATTTCTTAAATCGGTTTCCAGAACCCCAGCTTGGAAACCGGTTTCCAAAACTCAGGATACAGGCTGGCGTGCGGATGAAGACAGTTCGTCCGGTACCCAGAACATACCTGTTGTTCCTCTCGAAGAGAGTAGTGGCTGGAAATCCCGGTCTTCGCGCCGCGCAGAGTTGGAGCAGGCCAGCAACGAAGAGGCGGGCAGTCGGTTCGCTCCTGGCAGAAAGGGTCAGGGAAGCCGCGATGACGATGATCGGAATGCCAGCCGTGAAGAGGCGGAAGATGGTTCGGGTTCCGGCTTTGAGACACTCGAATTTTCCTGGTCCGGTCGCGGCGGGTTTTTAGGGCAGCTGCTTGCCGGTGTTTCTCAAGGCGGCCTGGGTGCTCTTCTCGATGTTGAGCCTGTAAGTTTCTGGATCGATTGGTCCGGCACAAATTATTATATCGGAAACGACGGCAAAAACATCGCCAATGGCCTCGGCGGAGATGACTATATCGAACTTCGGAAGGGCGATGACACCGCCTATGGCGGAAGTGGCAACGACTTCATTCACGGTGGCCGTGGTGACGACAAACTGTACGGCAATTCAGGGAACGACACTTTGGTTGGCGATCAGGGTGATGACCATTTGGAGGGTGGATCAGGCAATGATCTTCTGCTTGGTCATGCCGATGATGATCACCTCTGGGGACAGGATGGAGATGACCGGCTGGAAGGCGGCGAAGGTGACGACCGGTTGTATGGTGGTTCAGGCGACGACCATATGGAAGGTGGAGATGGCCGTGACCTGATACGTGGGGAAGAAGGCTCGGATATCATTTTCGGCGGCGACGGCAATGACCAGTTGTTTGGTGGCGACGATAACGACATCCTTCTCGGCGGTGGCGGTGATGACCATATCTATGGTGGAAACGGTAATGACGCGCTAGTCGGAGAAATCGGCGACGATAGCATGGTTGGCGGTGCCGGCACCGACAAGATGACAGGCGGCAGCGGTGAAGACCGGCTTCACGGTGGGCTTGGCAACGACCACCTCAATGGTGGGAGCGACAATGACTGGCTGTGGGGTGAAGCCGGCAACGACAAGCTCTTTGGTGATAGCGGCAGCGATATCATGCGTGGTGGTGAAGGCAACTATGAAATTTTCGGCGGCAGTGGCAATGACTACGTTCAAGGTGGTTCCGGACATGACCACATCACGGGTGGAACCAACGGTGATGGAGAGGTCGGCGACTACATGCTCGGCGGGGCCGGTTATGACATTTTCTACTTCAAGGCCGGAGATAGTGGCGGTTCGTCAAGTGCCATCGATGTGATTGAAGACTACGGCAACGGTGGTGACCTGCTTGTTGTGGAAGGCTTTTTTGCGAACTTCCTCGGAGAGCAGTCCGGCTTTTCCGATGTGGAGGGAGCCGAGGCTTATTTCGAGCATGCCCAACATGAGGAATATGGTGACGTAACCTATGTCCACGTGCGCGATGGCGAGGGCCTTGAAAGCGATCTGACGTTCTCGCTCCTCGGGCATCATGCGCTTACCCAGAACGATCTTTTCATAATCTGATAGTTCCGGCAGGACGAGGCGGCAGGTTTCCTGCCGTCCTTGCCCTTTGTCGGCTGGTCCGTCCGGCAGCAGACGAACGAATGTCAGCAGCGCTTTCCAACGCCAACGGACAGGATTGATACGTTGTTACTCAAAAACGTATCCGATCCCGCGCACGGTCCGGATCGTCTCCGGTTTGGTGGGGTTGGGTTCGATCTTTCTCCTTAGTCGGGAAATCCGCAAATCAATTGATCGATCAAACGGTTCCCAGCCCTTGTTGTGCGCCTGTTCAAGCAACTGATCGCGATTGAGGACCCTTCCGCGATTTTCGACGAACACCTTGAGCAGACTGTATTCCATGGCGGTGATTGCAATCTCATCGCCATCGTCACCAAAAAGTCTGGCGCCGTCGAGGTCCAGACGGCAGCTGCCGAAGGCGACCGTGCCGTTCAGTTTTTCCTTTTGTTCAACTTGCCGGTCAATAGAAGCCTGACGGCGCAGGGCGGCTTTGATACGGGCTTCGAGCTCGCGCAGGTCGACCGGTTTGCCGACATAGTCGTCTGCCCCCATTTCCAGCCCGATAACCCTGTCGATCACCTCGCTTGCAGCCGTCAACATGATGACTGGAACTTCCGATGAGGTTCGCAGCTCTCGCAAGGCTGTCAGGCCGTCGGTACCAGGCATGTTGATGTCGAGAACAATGAGGTCCGGCTGCTCTTTTTCCAGCTTTGTCTTCAGTTCGGCAGCATTCGGCGCTTCGGAAACACAGTAGCCGCGTTCGCTCAGATATTCGGCAACCATTTCCCTCAAATGGGGCTCGTCATCGCAAACCAAAATGTTTTTCAGCTGTTCTCCAGGGTTCATGGCTTGGTTTCTCCGGCGCCTAACTGCTTGATCAATACCTCAAGCTCATTTCCCGAGATCGGTTTTTCGATGAAGGGACGTTTGCTTTGAGACAGGAAATGCGTGACATCCTTGCCCATGGAGTCGCCGGTCACAAAACCGATCCGCTCCGTGTAGCCAGGCAATCTTTGCTGCAAGGTGTTGTAAAAATCTTCACCGTTCATTCCGGGCATCTTGAAGTCGCTGATGATCATGTCGAATGCACTACGGGACAACTCGACAAGCGCCTGCCTTGCATCTGTGCACAAGGTCGTTCGACAGCCCAGATCTTCCAGCAGGTCGCGAATGAGCTCTCCGACATCGGCCTCGTCATCGACCACAAGCACATTCAGCTTCTTTATCGAGACAGCTTCTTCGGAGCGCTCTGGCAGTT
This sequence comes from Pseudomonadota bacterium, assembly GCA_039195965.1. GTDB lineage: Bacteria > Pseudomonadota > Alphaproteobacteria > Rhizobiales > Stappiaceae > Roseibium. Next base: position 29,238 of record JBCCVB010000047.1, on the reverse strand, counting down.
GTTTTTCATCAGGCTTGATCGCTTTGAGGCGGACAAAGAAACTGGTTCCGGACCAAGGGCTGGACGTAACCTCCAGTGCTCCGTCGTGGGTATCGATGATCCTGTGGCAGAACGCCAAGCCGACACCCGTGCCTTGACCCACATCCTTGGTGGTGAAGAAGGGTTCGAAGATCCTGGCCTGGATCGTCTTGTCGATCCCCGGGCCATTGTCATGGATCTCGATGACGGAGTGGTCGCTGTCGTCATCGTAATAGGAGCGGATGGTCAGGACGCCCTTTTCCCTTTGAGGTGCCAGGGCCTGCTCGGCATTGACGAGGAGATTGGTGAAGACCTGGATCAGTTGGTCACCATCTCCGGAAATCAGCGGCAAGTCATCTTCCAGATCGGTCTGAACTTGTGTGCCGTTTGCTCTCATGCCGTAACCACCGACTTCCAATGCGGCCGACACAATCTCGTTGAGGGAACATTGCTCGATCTTTGCCGGCTTTTGCCGGGCCATCGCCAGGAAAGTCTTGACGATCTTGGCGCTTCTGTTTGCCGCCTGGGCAATGCGGTCGACGCGTTTCGACAAGACCGGATCATCCAGCTTCCCTTCAAGCATTTGCGCATATCCGACGACGATCGAAAGAGGATTGTTGAGCTCATGCGAAACCCCGGCCAGAAGTTCACCCAAAGCAGAGAGCTTTTCGTTCTGGTGCGCCTTTTCCCGTTGCTTTTCCAGTTCCGCCTGCATCGCCAGTTGATCGGAAATGTCCCTGGTCGACGAAACGATGACGTCCTCGCCCTTGTAGTCTGTGACGCGTGCGGCTGTCAGACCTTGCATGACAGAACCGTCGGCCCGTCGAAACTGTACACGGTAGTCGTCCAACGAACCGGTGGGAAGCAAGGCTTCCAAGTATCTTTCCCTGTCTTGAGGGGTGAGAAAGAAACTCAAGGTGGTCTCGATGTTGCCAAACCTTTCTCGTGAGGCAGGGGGGCAGTAAATGATCTTGCCATCCTCGATCCTGGACACGAGAAAGTTCGCCGGACAGGCTTCAACGATCTTGCGCAAAAGCATATCCGCCTCGCGCTGTTCCTCCTCTGCGCGCCTTTGCTCCGTGATGTCGGTGAAGGAAACGAGGTAACCGTCCAGTTCCGTCTGGTGGGCCGAGGCGAGCAATATGCTGCCGCCGCCAAGCTTCACGGTTTCCTGTTTTCTGTAGGAGCGAATGAGCCTCACCAGCTCATCCATGAATTGTTTCTTGTTGCTTTCGTCCGGCACCAGAAGCACGTCGGCCTCAATCAGCCGGTCCATAATTTCAACGACATTTTCACCAGCCGTAGGGGAAGGCAGACCGTCGAAGAATATGCTGTGCCATTTTCGATTGCCCATGACGAAGTTGAGGTCCGGATCGAACAACACCAATCCCTCATCGAGGGATTGTATGGCGTCGTTCAGCATTTCAAGGCTGCGTGCTTCGGCTCTTTTGAGGGCTGTTGTGTCGGTGACCACGACGACCCGGCCGTTGTCCTGCGTCACCGCTCGCTCCACCAGATAATGCCGACCGTCCTTGAAGCTGACTTCCATCGGGTCCAGTGAGGCCCGCTGCTCGAAAATGGCTTCTGCAAATGCAGAAGCGGCATTGTCGCCAACCGGAACGCCCAGGACAGTCGCGATGTTTGGCGACAGGGTGGCAATTCTCTCTTCGTCGGACAGCTTCAGCAATTCCTCGGGCGACAGTTTGAACGGACCTGAGAAAGCTTCGTTGCAATGGGTGAAACGGCCATCGGCACCCTCGATTGCGACGCCCACAGGAAGCCTTGCCACAGCGTCGGTAAACAGACGTTCCGCCTTCAACTGCTCGGTCACGTCTTCGATGGTGAGCAATCTGCCCTGCAATGCAGTTTCATAAACATTGCCGACGAGTTCCCTGCCGTGGTTGTTCGGAACTGAAAATCCCTTCGCCGAGTGTCTGATCAGGCGGTCAAGTTCATTGAGAAGTTCATCCTTTGGTGTCCAGGACGGCAGCGGAAAGAGGCCCTCGTCGATTGCCCGAGAATGTATTTCGCGCATTGTGTGACCGGGTACGAGGACACTGTTGTTCGGATCACCAAGCTCACGAAACTTCTGGTTGGCGAAAACCAGTTTATCGTCATCGTCGACCAGGGCGATGCCGATATCGACCGCCTCGATTGCATGGTTGAGCAGTTGGCGCGCCCGCGCCTGGGTCGTACGCAGTTCCGTGACATCGAGCACCGTCGCCACGACACCTCCATCGCCGAGTTTGACGAGGGTGATGATTTTTTGCGACCCGTCGGCGACGGTGATTTCGACCTTCAGGGCACCTTGCGTGTCGAGTGCTTTGAAAATCCCCTGAATTCCACCTTCCGGACCTCTTGTGATCGAGACCTGTCCTGATCCGATGGCCTTGCCGATAACCTCGCTCATTGGCGTGCAGGGTTTCAGAACGTCCTTGTGCGGGCCGAGCATTTCGGCGTAGCGAGTGTTGGCGAAAACAAGCCGCTTTTCCTGATCGTAGAGGACAAATCCTTCGTTGATTGCTTCGACTGCGTCTCTCAGTCGGGCATTTGCGCGGCTGCTTTCGTCTTGCGGAGAGAAGGGTTCTCTTTCCGCGTCGTCTACCTGCGGTATCCTTGTGCCCTGCTGCGCAGAGACCAGGGTTCGTCCCTTGCCGGTTTTTCTGGCAGCCACTTTGATTATGCGGCCGTCCCTTCGTTTCAGCGTTACAGCCTCTTTACAGGAACGGATGACGTTCAGGGTATCTTCAGCGGCGATGGCAGACGTCACCCCTTCAGGCAACGCAAAGGCATCACTCCGAAACATGTCGAGGAAGAACGTTTCTGCCGATTGTCTTTGTTGTGGCCGAGGTTCCGCCGGTGACCATGCGAGTTCCAGAAAGCGATCACTGCACAGGAGAAGACGCAATTCGGAATCAAGGAGCAAAAAGCCCTCTGATAGTGCTCCGGTCGCGTCCTCCAACATCTCAAGCATCGACATTTCAAATGTTGCGTCGACATCTTGACCGTCCGAAGTGCCCTTGCCTTCGTAAACCATCTGGTCCCACCCGCCTGACCCGGCTGCGGCCGGGAAAATTGAAAGCATATAAAGCTGAAAATTATCAGTTCAGCGTTTCCGAATGTATCAATTGTATCAGTCCGGCAGAAACAGAGAATTTCCAAACAGCCGGCAAAGGTGTTTCAGAGAAGCAGGTAGAGAAGAGGGGCACTCTGTCGTTGGTCCTCCTCTTCCTGTTGCCCAATAAAGCTAGTTGAACATGGCGTTGGGGATGAGAAGAGCAATTTCCGGAAAGGCCACGATCAGGGCAAGCGTTGCGATCATGGCAAGCCAGAAGGGCATGATGCCGGCAAAAATGGTTTCGATCCTGACGTCGGGCACGACGCTCTTGACGATGAAGACATTGACGCCGACGGGTGGTGAAATCAGTCCCATTTCCAGCACGATGACCATGACCACACCGAGCCAGATCGGATCGAAACCCAGGCCGACGACCAGAGGAAAAACGATCGGCAGCGTAATCACCAGCAATGACAGACCTTCAATGAACATGCCGAGGATCACGTAGCCCAGCAGGATGAGACCAAGCGTGCCGTAAGTACCGAGCGCCAAACCGGTCATGCCGTCGGCGATGGTTGCTGGCAGATGGGATAGAGCGACAAAGGGAGAAAAGACATTTGCGCCGACCAGGATGAAGAAGGCCATGCCTGTCGTCTTCAGCGTTTCCGCGCATATGCCATACAGAGTGTGAGCAGTGCATTTCCTGCGTGCGATCAACATGACGAAAGCGAAAAACGCTCCGACACCCGCAGCTTCGACCGGTGTGAAGAAACCGGTGTAAATGCCGCCGATGGTGATCAGAATGATGACACCGATTCCGGTGGCGCGGAAAAGACTTTGGAGCTTCTCGCGTCGATCAAACACCGGTCCTCGTGGCCCTTCCTCGGGCCACAGAAAGGTGACGACGGCAATGGCCAGCAGGAACATGGTTGTCAGCAGAATGCCGGGCAGAACGCCGGCCATGAAAAGCCGTCCGATGGATTCCTCGGTCAGCACAGCATAGATCACAAAACCGGTGGAAGGCGGAATGAGTATGCCGAGCGTGCCGCCTGCCGCGATTGACCCGGTTGCCAGACGAGAGCCGTAGTTGAAGCGACGCATTTCCGGATAGGCAACTCTGCCCATCGTGATCGCGGAGGCGATTGAGGATCCGGACAGCGCGGCGAACCCTGCACAGCCCATGATTGTCGCTGCCGCCAGGCCTCCTTTCAGATGGCCGATGATCTTGTGGGCCGCATCGAACAGGTCCCGGCTGAGCCCGGCGGCGGAAGCCAGATTTCCCATCAGGATGAACAGCGGAATGATCGTAAGTTCGTAGACTGTGACGGTGGCGAACACCTGTCCGCTGAGCGAGAAGGCGGCAGCGGAAAACCCGGACAGGATGACGGTGCCGAAGAACCCGACCACAAGCAGGGCAATTGCGACAGGCGTTCCAAGACCAAGGAGTACGAACAGGACAATGAAGCCGAGGCAACCATAGAGCTCAGGGCTCATCTTGAAATTCTTTCCAATACCAGAACAAGTGCGGCAAGGCCGCAACCAGCGGAAACCGCGTAGTAGGACGGACCGAAAGGGAGCTGCAACAGCATGGTGGACTCACCGAATGTTGCTGCCTCCAACGCGTTCGAAAAGGCTCGCCATGACAGGTAGGCGAGCATTACCGTGCCCAGCACGGTTACGATCCAGTCCAACACAATCTGAGTGGTCGAAGGCAGTTTGAGAACCAGCGTGTCGATGGCGATCAGGCGTCCAGCCAGCACGCAAAGCGGGAAGCTGAGGCTCACCACAAAAGACAGAAGGATCTGGGCATAGTCGTTCGCTCCGAAAATCGGCTTGTTGAAGAACGACCTCAAAAGCGCATCGGAAACCGAAAGCCCCATCAGAGAAAACACCAGGAGGCCACCGGCGATGACCAGCGGTACTTCAATCCAGTTGCGCCAGCCTGCCGTGGGCAGGCCGGACGCTTCAGGTTTTTTCAGGGACATAAGCTCACTTGCCGCTCAAGGCCGCGGCAATTGCGTGCGCGTCTGCACCGGTTTCTTCGCTCTTCTTATCCAGGAAGGTATTCAGGGCATCGGTCATCTTGGCCCGGAACTCTGCTTCTGCTTCCGGAGTGATTTCGATGAGCTCGACGCCGCTTTCCTTGGCCAGTTCAAGCCCTGCCTGACCTGCCTTGTAAAAGGCCTCGGCGCCCTTCAGGCTGATTTCACGACCAGTCAGTTCGTCCAGCTTCGCCTTCTGGTCATCACTGAGGCTGTCCCAGCTGGATTTGTTCATCAGGAGATAGAAGCTGTCCAGCGCCGTCGGGATGTTTGTGGTGACGTATTTTGCGGTTTCATTCAACTTGTAGGATCGGATACCGGAAGGGCCGATCATGACGGCATCGATGACACCGGTGTTCATGGCGTTATAGGCATCGGTGGTCGGCATGGAAACCGGAATGCCGCCCCAGGCCTCGACAAGCGTTGCCATGACCGGATTCGGCGTGCGGATCTTCATGCCCTGCATGTCCGCAAGTGTGCGAACCGGTTTTTCTCTTGTCACCAGAACCGACGGGTTGTTCGCCCAAAGGCCGAGCAGCTTCGTCTGGTCATATTCATCTTCGATGAGGGCAATGTTGTCCCAAAGCGCGTTCGTCGCATCCGTGCCGTTGGCAAACAGGCCCGGGATGTGAACCACGCCCGTCTTGGCAAACTGCTTCGGGGTGTATTCCGGAATGCCGAAGACGATGTCGGCAACGCCGGTCACAACGCGCTTGTACTGTTGTACCGGCCCCTTGCCGAGCTCGCCTGACGGATAGATCCGCATGGTGAGTTCGCCACCGGTCGCCGCATCGATGTCTGCGGCAAGGGGTGCCATCACTCCCTGGTCCATGGGGTGCATGGATGGCATGAAATGAGCGATTTTCAGTTCCTCTGCACCAGCTGACTGAATGCCAAATGCAATTGCAGCTGAGGCGACCGCAGCCATCGCCTTTGCGCAGATGTGTCCCACACCTACCTTCATTGACTCTCCCTCCCGTGATCGTCATTCAGTTAATTAACTTGAATAATTATCATTGTTAATTGCATAAGAGAATATGAGAAATTACGAGTCAACCCGGTTTATCAAAGAGGCGCTGAATGTCTGAAGACTTTACGCTGCATAACCGGATTGGTTTCAAGGTGACCCGCTTGGCGAGGATCATGGAAGCGCGGTTGGAAAAGCAGCTTTCCGAACACGGGATCACCCGGTTGATGTGGTGCGTGCTGCGCGGTGTCGGCATGGAAAACGTCAAGACGCCATCGGAGCTTGCCGACTATATCTGCATCGCCCGGCCGGCAATTTCCAGGCTGCTGAAGACCATGGAGGAACGTGGTCTTTTAGAGCGCAGCGGCATCAATGACGACAAGCGCTACACCGAGGTGGCGCTGACGGAACTCGGTGTTGAAAAGATGAAGGCATGCCACGTTCTGGTGCGCGAATTGAACGAACATTTCGCCAAGAAACTGGATGCGGAGGCCTATGAGCTTTTCATGAACATGGTCGATACGCTGACGGAAGACGAACAGGTTCAGCTCATGCGTCTTTGAGCAATGTGAACGGAAGAGGGGGAGAGTGTGTTTGTGGTTGGAGGTTTGCCGTCCGGTGAATTGTCAAGGAAGGCTGCGGAGCGATCGCGGTGAAGTACTTCTCTGACAAGACGCGCCCCGTGCACCTCGGCCCCTATCCGCTTGAGCGGCTGGCACGATCTGAAACCGGTTATGAAACGGTCGGCATGCCGGCATTCGGGCAGATGCGGTTTTCCCGCCCGGAAAGTCCTGAAAACGTCATCAATGCAATGAGCGAAGCCCAGGCCATGCTTGATGCAATCCGGGATGGACTGGTCAACAGGGCGAGGGCGGATGTTCCAGATGATCTCGTTGAACGGCAGAACCATCTGAAGGCGTTCGGGTACTTCTCCGATGTATCGATGGCCGGGACCTGCGGTGTGCAGCCGGACATGTTCCTGGAAACTCCCTTCCGCAATCCGGATATCGACCGGTTGGCACAAAAGCTGCGGACCACGCAAACCAAGTCGCTCGCCTCCGGCATCGACATGATCATGGCGGATCTTCGCGATGCGATGAACGCGCCGGCAAAGGAAGTTGCCCATCACAGGCACGCCCTGGTGTTTTTGGTTCAGCACCCGCGTGAGGTCAGACAGGACGAACCGGGCAATGTCTGGCTGGAAGGGGCCGGACCGCATCGATCTGCCCTGCGCGCCATGGAAGTCGCCGTCGTCCTTGCCCAATACATCCGATTGCTCGGCCATGAGGCCTGTGCGCATGGTCACACCACATCGGATGTCGATCTGCATCATCTTACCGTTGCCGCCGGGTTGGCGACGGTGGACGGCGGACAGTTGGTGAACCCATATCTCGGTCAAGGCTTTGCAATTGCAGCAGTGACCACCGATTTTCCGATCGCGCATGACAGGCCTCTGCTGCCCTTGTCACAGCAGCCGAGGGCGAAAACACACGGTCTCGCCTGGAAGATCGGTTACCGGACCGGCAAAAGCGCAGGCAACCTGGAGCCGTTTGCCAACCGTCGCTATGTCGACGGTGCGCATCCATTCGAGACCCTGAAACGTGTCGATGAGCCGACGACCTATATCGATGAAGACCGTGTTCCAAGGGTTCCCAAACGAACCGACATGTTTGCACGCTCTTTGTTCGGAGATATGGGCCGGAAGAACCAGCAGGCGGCCACCAACGGTCAATATGTCCGCAAGTCTGCTCCCTCCATGGCGCAGCGGAGGGCGCTTGGTGCATTTGTTCTTTTGCAGGATGGAGAAGCGGAGAAAGATCGTTCAGGATCAACTTCGGATCCGCAGTCCAATGCCGACAATCTGAAGGCCTTGTCCTATTTCCTCGGTGTCGATGCGGTCGGTCTTTCGCGATGTCCGGAGTGGACCTGGTACTCGCATGATGCGACGGGAACAGCAATCGAACCGCCCCATGATCAAGCGATCTCGATGGTCATCGACCAGGGATTTGAAACCATGGAAGGGGCGTCCGGCGATGACTGGATTGCCGTATCGCAGTCCATGCGTGCCTATTTGCGTTTTTCCATATTGGGCAGTGTCGTCGCCAGGCAGATCCGCAATCTCGGTTATGAAGCCAAGGCACATACGGTCATGGACGGGGAGGTGTTGCAACCACCGTTGTTGCTGCTGTCAGGGCTCGGAGAAGTCAGCCGTATAGGTGAAGTAATTCTCAATCCCTTCCTGGGTCCTCGCCTCAAGTCCGGCGTCGTAACGACAACAATGCCTGTGTCGCACGACAAGCCGATATCGTTCGGGCTGCAGAACTTCTGTGAGAATTGCAACAAGTGCGCGCGCGAGTGCCCGTCTGGAGCAATTACCGCCGGTCCGAAACTGATGTTCAATGGCTACGAGATCTGGAAATCGGACAGCCAGAAATGCACGACCTATCGCATTACCAACCAGGGGGGAGCGATGTGTGGGCGGTGCATGAAGACCTGTCCCTGGAACCTGGAAGGTATTTTTTCAGAAGCTCCGTTTCGCTGGGTGGCGATGAATGTCCCCCAGGCTGCGCCAATGCTGGCCAAACTGGATGATCTTGCCGGTAAGGGACAGCGCAACCCGGTGAAGAAATGGTGGTGGGACCTCGAACTGCAGGAAGACGGCGCTTACAGGCCTACCAGTTTGCCAGTGAACGAGCGCGATCTGCAAAAGGATCTCGATCTCAAATACAAAGACCAGACCTTGGCAGTCTACCCCGCCAACCTTGCGCCGCACCCCTGGCCATTTCCGTTTCCGATGGACAGGGAGAAAGGGATCGAAGCCTATCAGGCCCTGATCACTGCCGAGCAATACAAGGCTCGCCTTGAAAGAGGCGAGACAGACGGACTTGCTCACGAATACCGGATCGATGGCGACGCACCGGTCATCCGTGTCGAGATCACCAAAGCGGAAGAGATGGCCAACGGTGTCACGAAGTACGAGTTTTCGTCGCTTGACGGATCTCCGCTTCCTGCGTGGGAGGCCGGTGCCCATATCGATATTGTGGTCGCTCCGGAGTTCCTGCGACAATATTCGTTGTCAGGCGATCCTGCGGACAGAAGCCGTTATCAGATCGGCGTATTGCGTGAAGACGAAGGACGCGGCGGTTCCAAACTCTTGCACCGTATCTTCACCGAAGGGCGGAAGATCTTCATTTCCAAGCCGATCAATCATTTTCCATTGCGTGAAAACGCCGAAAAATCCTTCCTCATGGGCGGAGGGATCGGCATAACGCCGATGATCGCGATGGCACATCGACTGCATGCGATCGGTGCGGACTTTGAAGTGCACTATTCCTGCAGTGACCGGGCTGGTGCGGGATATCTGAAGGATCTGAAGCAGGTCTCCTGGTCAGACAAGGTTCACCTGCATTTCAGTTCTGAAGGAAGCCGGGCAAATCTCGACGAGATCCTTGGTGACCACAGTGCCAATCATCATGTCTATGCCTGTGGCCCGGACCGGTACATGACTTCGGTCACGGAAGCGGCCGAACGGGCAGGCTTCAGCGAAGATGAATGTCATGTTGAATATTTCAACGTGCCGGAAACGCCGGAATATGAAAACCATCCGTTCTTTCTGAAGCTTGCCCGCAGCGGCAAGCAGATAGAAGTTCCCGCTGACAAGACAGCAGCCGATGTGCTCAACGAAAACGGCATCAATGTGGACGTGAAATGTTCCGATGGAATTTGCGGAGTGTGCAAATGTGGCCTGGTTTCAGGAGAAGTCGAACATAGGGATTTTGTTCTTTCGAAGAAGCAAAGGGAAAGTGCGATTATTCTTTGCCAGTCCCGAGCGATTGAGGACGGTGGTGTAATCGAAGTCGACATGTAACCGCTCTGCCCGAATTTCTTCTTATTTCTGAGACAAGTACTCCAACTTGTGTCTGGCCTTTTGGTTGACGATTCTGTCTTATGTTACTTGAAGAGTTGCAACTTTGGCCTGTCCCTTGACGATGCGAGGTGAAACACATGAACCGGGGTATTGGAGTGATCCTTGCGATTGTGGTCGCGTTCATCCTTGGGTTCTGGATATCGTCAAGCGGGCTTGTCGGCTCCAAAAACAATCCGACCCAGGTGTCCTCCCTGTCGGAAGTCGGCCAGAACCAATCGGGCGCGGATGAAGAAAAATTCCCGACAAGTGCCGTCTTTGTCACCGTTGAAGATGTTCAGCTGACCCCGCCGAGATCGCGCATACAGTCTATCGGAACCGGCAAGGCGGTTCGTTCCATCGACGTGACTGCCGACGTTGCCGGAACGGTCGAGAAAATTCATGTCCAGCCGAATACGGACGTGAAGGCTGGAGACCCGATTGTCACGCTGGAGCGCAAGACGCAGGAAATTCTGCTGGGCAGTGCCAAGGCAGAATTTGAAAAACAGAATGCAGCCTTTGCCAGATATGAAACGCTTCTGAGCCAGCATTCCAACGCCGTGTCTCAGGCCCAGGTGGACGAAGCGCGTGCCGCTCTCGCCGTTGCTCAGGCACAGGTTGCGGAAGCGCAGTACGAATATGACCGGCGTATCATTCGCGCGCCTTTCTCGGGCCGGATCAACCTGAACGATCTCACAGTTGGCAGCTATCTGCCGCAAGGTGCAGAAATCGTGACCCTGGTCGACGCCAGCAGCCTGCTGGTTGAGTTCACAGTCCCGGAAACGTCGATCTCGCAGATTCGGATTGGTGTTCCCGTCCGGCTGTCGACGCCTGCACTACAAGGCCGGATCTTCAGCGGCGTCGTGGAGGCCTTTGACAGTTCCATCGACGAGGAATTCCGAACTGTTCGGGTTCGCGCGGAGGTCCAGAATCCTCAGAACCTGCTGCTTCCGGGTATGACCTTCAGCGTCAGTCTGGCAAGTTCGGACAACCCACTGCCGATGGTGCCGGCGGTTTCCATCCTCTGGAACCCGAACGGTGCCTACGTCTGGCGTCTCGGAGCGGATGACAAACCGGAACAGATCGAAGTGGTTCTGCGCCACCGGCAAAGCGACAATGTCTGGGTCGAAGCTGATTTGAAAGACGGCGACCGCGTCGTGAAGGATGGAGCCTTCAAGGTCAGTCAGGGCGCCGATATCGCAATTGAGGTTGCCGGGTCAGAGGCAGGCCGCTCTGATGGATGAGGATGCGGCGCACAAGATCACACGTGAAAAGCTCGGTCTTGCGGCAACATTTGTCGGGCGGCCCGTGCTGGCGCTTGTGGTCAATCTTCTGGTGATCATAGCCGGACTGACTGCTTTGAATGGTGTCGAGGTTCGGGAATTGCCGAATGTGTCCCGGCCGGTCATTTCAGTCAGGGCAACCTTTCCTGGGGCCTCGGCAAACACCGTCGATGCGGAAGTCACCAGTGTTCTGGAAGACGCGCTGGCCCGGCTTGAAGGGCTGGAGAACATCTCGGCGACGTCGACCTATGGCAGTGCCAGACTGACCCTTGAGCTCAGCTCCACAACCGACATTACCGACGCGGCAAACGATGCCCGTGACCTTGTCTCCCGCGCCAGAAGGAACCTGCCCGACGATCTGGAAGAGCCGACGGTTCAAAAGAGCGATGCGGATGCCGACCCCATTGTCAGGCTCGCCCTGAGTGGAACCTTGCCTTTGACCGATCTTGCTTCGCTCGCGGAAGGCATCGTTTCAGACCGGCTGTTGTCAATCGAAGGTGTCGCGGAAGTCCAAACCGTTGGCGATTACGACCGGATCATGCGCGTCACATTCTCTCCGGTCGCGCTTGCCAGCCGAGGAATTTCGCTGGCCGATATGCGCTCTGCGCTCGCCAGTGCCAACCTCGATATCCCGCTCGGTGCCCTTGAGACCAACACGCAGGCGCTGATCGTTCGCTCCGTTGCCTCAACCACCACTGAAGAAGCCATTTCCGCGATCCGCCTCAACCGGGAAACCGTTATCGGAGATGTTGCCTTCGTGCAGTTCACCTCCGACGACCCGACGGTGATAACCCGGATAAACGGCCAACCGGGCGTCGGCCTCAACGTTATTCGACAGTCTCACGCAAATACGCTCTCGATATCGAATGCTGCCCGGATTGCTGTTGCCGAGTTGCGGGACGAGTTGCCGAGCGGAGCCGATTTGATGATCGTCTCCGATGACGGCGTGTTTGTGGAACGGTCCATCGCCGGAGTTGTCACCAGTATCGGCATGGCCGTTGTTATTGTTGTGGCGGTGATATTCCTGTTCCTGCGGTCTGTCAGGGCGGTGATCGTGCCTGCCGTCGCGGTTCCGATCGCGCTTGTCGGAACCCTGTCAGCCATCTGGGCAGCCGGATTCTCGGTCAACACGATCACGCTCCTGGCGCTGGTGCTTGCGACCGGCATGGTGGTGGATGATGCCATCGTCGTGCTTGAGAACATTGTCCGCCGGAGACGGCAAGGCTTTGGCGCTTTCGCCGCCGCGGCTGTTGGGACACGGGAAGTCTTCTTTGCCGTGATCTCGACAACGGCAACGCTCGCCGCCGTCTTCATACCCATCTCCTTCCTTCCCGGACAGGCGGGCGGCATCTTCAGCGAGTTTGGCTTCGTTCTGGCTTTTTCCGTGGCGCTGTCGTCGTTTGTCGCCTTGACGCTCTGTCCTGCGCTCTGCGCCTTCGTGGATCCGGGAAAGCCCAATGGCAATGCGAAGGTTGCCGACGAGGAACCGGATGAGCCGAGCAAGGGTGTCCTGGGGCTCTTCGACAAGCTGATTGATGTCATCATCAGGTGGCGGTTCGGGGTTCTCGCCGCAGCCCTGGTGTTTGCCGCTGCTTCTCTGGCGCTTTACGGCTCTCTGCCGCAGGAAATCACGCCGTCGGAGGACCGGGGTACGATCATGGTTGCTCTGCGAACACCTGCTTCAGCGAGCCTTGGCTACACCAGTCAGCAGGTTGAGCGCGTCGAGAAAATCCTGGAGCCTTATGTTCAGTCCGGCGAGGCGGTTGCCGTCCAGTCGATCATCGGGTTCGGAAACACCAACTTCGGCCTTGTGTTCGTGCGACTGGCTCAATGGGAAGAACGGGTGAGAAGCCAGCAGGAAATCGCGGCCGAAATTCAGGGGCCGCTCAGCCGGATACCGGGCGCACTCATCTCCCTGCGCAGTCCTAACAGTCTGGGCATCCGAGGTGCTGGACGTGGCGTTCAATTTGCTGTCGTCGGCAAGGAGTACGATGCGCTAGGCGAACTTACCAACGAGCTGATTGCGGCAATGGATGGCGATCCAGCGTTCTCCAATCCGCAACTTGTCAACGAGGTCAACCAGCCGCAGCTTCTGCTTGAGGTCAATCGAGACCAGGCGGCCAATCTTGGCATCGCGCCCCGTGATGTTGTGGAGACATTGAACACGGTGATTGAAGGCGACAAGGTCTCCGAGATTTTCCTCAACAACGAGGCCATTGATGTCCAGCTCGAAGTGGGGGGACGCCCGATCAACGATCAGGGAGACCTGGAAAACACGTTTCTGCGCGCAAGCAACGGCCAGTTCGTCCCGATATCAACCGTTGCGGAATTGTCTGTCTCTGCGGCGGCTTCCACGCTGGCTCGTGAGGCCCGCGAACGGGCTGTCACCGCACAGGCCAATCTCGGCAGAGGTGTTGATCTGGGAACGGCAGTCGCACGTTTGAAGGAAATCGCTCCGGATGTTCTCGGCAACGAAGGCCGCCTGGTTTTTCTTGGAGAAGCTGCGACGCTGGACACAGGTGAAACGGCGGCGTTGCTGGTCTTTGCCGCAGCGTTGTTGATCGTCTTTCTGGTTTTGTCGGCACAGTTCGAGAGTTTCAGCAGCGCCTGCATCATTCTGATTACCGTTCCCTGCGGACTGGGAACAGCCCTGCTTGCCATTTTGATGACCGGTGGAAGCTTGAACTATTACAGTCAGATCGGGCTCGTCATTCTGGTCGGCATCATGGCCAAGAACGGCATTCTGATCGTCGAGTTCGCCAACCAACTGCGCCAGAAGGGTCAATCGGTTGACGATGCCATCCGCAACGCCATGCGGATCAGGCTCAAGCCGGTCATGATGACGATGGCCTCCACTGTCGCGGGCAGTATTCCGCTTGTGCTTGCTTCAGGCGCGGGCGCTGAAGCACGGATTGCCGTTGGCTGGGTGGTGGTTGGCGGTCTGGGACTCGCAACCATATTCACTCTGTTTCTGACCCCGGCCGTTTACCGGATCATCGCATCCTGGGCGCAGCCGCCAGGGGCATCAGAAAAGCGGTTGAACAGAGAACTCGCCTAGAGCGTTTCACCAAGCGCAATCGACCTTCTGACGCGGCACTTGGTTGGTCGGATGGCGTGGCAGGGTCGTTGCCACGCATATGCCGAGTGCCGTCAGGCAAATTCCTTGAACGACTTCAAAGCTGTCCTGTCGTAGCCGTGCGAAGCTGTCCAGAGCTGACGGGTATAATCATGGGCCACTTCGCCAGTGCGCATCTGTTCTTCGGTCATTTCCTCGATGACCACGCCTCGGTTCATGACTGCGATCTTGCTGCACAAGTGACCGACGACGGCGAGGTCATGACTGACCATGATGTAGGTCAGACCGTGAGTCTTGCGCAGCGCCGACAGCAGATTAAGGATCTCCGCCTGAACAGAAACATCCAGTGCACTGGTCGGTTCATCAAGCAGGATGACCCTCGGCTCCAGAATGAGAGCCCTTGCGATGGCAACACGCTGACGCTGGCCCCCGGAAAGCTGATGGGGATAGCGGAACCGGAATTCCGGCCCAAGGCCAACTTCCTTCAGGATCCTGACAATGCGGTCGTCGCGATCATCAAGATTATGGATGATGAGCGGCTCCTTGAGCGTGTCGTCAACGGTGCGGCGAGGGTGCAGCGATCCATAGGGGTCCTGAAACACCATCTGCATGTGTTTGCGAGAAGCAACCGTACGCTTTGGTGTGAGGAGCTGTCCGTCAACCCTGATGGAGCCGGTCCAATGTGCATTGATGCCGACCATCGCCCGAAGAATCGTGGATTTGCCGGAACCGGACTCGCCGACGAGCCCGTAGCTTTCTCCCTCCGCGACCTCCAGGTTCACGTCTCGAACCGCATGGATCTGGTTATGACCGGAGCCGAATACGATGTTCAGGTCCTTGATGTCGATCATCATGCCAGACCTCCTTCGGCATCGCCGCCTTCGGTCAACCAGGCCGGATCCCGTTTCAGGACCGGCAGATCGTCATGCCTGCCGTTCAGACGCGGCAGGCAGTTGAGGAGACCTTTGGTGTAAGGGTGTTGGGCCTGGTCCAGGTTTTTGGCGTCCAGTGTTTCCATGATCCGCCCGCCATACATGACGAGCACCCGGTCGCAGAAACTGGAGACCAGTTGCAGGTCGTGGCTGATAAGCACAAGACCCATGCCGCGTTCGCGGACCATGTCATCCAGAAGGGCCAGCACCTGCATCTGAACCGTCACGTCGAGTGCGGAGGTCGGTTCATCGGCAATCATAACCTGCGGATTGGTGATCAGCATCATGGCGATCATGATGCGCTGTCCCATTCCGCCGGAAACCTGATGCGGATAAAGATTATAGACCTTTTCCGGTTCGCGGATCCGGACAGTATCCAGCATCGCCAAGGCGCGCTTCTTTGCGTCGGCCTTGGAAATGTCCTCGTGGCGGCGGCAGGACTCGGCAATCTGCGCACCAACGGTCAGAACCGGGTTCAGCGAGTACTTCGGGTCCTGCATGATCATTGAAATGCGGGAGCCGCGGATGCTGCGCATCTTTTTCTCGCTCGCTTTCATCAGATCCAGGCCATCAAACTCCATCTTGCTGGCGTCGATTGAACCATTGCCTGCCGTCAGGCGCAGCAGAGCTCTGCCGGTCTGGGATTTTCCGGAGCCGGATTCTCCCACGATGCCAAGCCGTTCCCGGCCGAGATCGAAGCTGACGCCGCGCACCGCATGCACAGGTCCCTTGGGTGTCGTGAAGCGCACGTGCAGATCACGGACCGAGATCAGCGGCTCTTGTGCCGAAGGGTCTGAAGAAAAACCAGTCATCCTCATCTCATTCATGCTCAGTGCCCTCCCGAACTGCGCGGATCGAGCACGTCTCGCAGACCATCACCCAGCAGGTTGAAGCCAAGGGAGACCACGAGAATAGCAATCCCGGGAATGGTCGGCACCCACCATTGATCAAGCAGGAAATCGCGGCCGGTTGCAATCATTGCGCCCCATTCAGCCAGGGGAGGTTGTGCACCGAGACCAAGGAAACCGAGACCGGCCGCCGTCAGAATGATGCCAGCCATGTCGAGGGTCAGTCGCACGATGGTCGAAGACAGGCACATGGGCATGATATGCGCAAACAGGACACGAGCCTTCGATGCACCCATGATTTCAGCGGCCATGATGTATTCGCTGCTGCGCAAGGTCAGCGTTTCCGCACGTGCAAGGCGTGCATAGGGCGACCAGGTGGTCAGAGCGATCGCAAGAACCGCGTTCTCCAGGCCGGGGCCCAGAACGGCAACGAACGCCAGCGCCAGAATGAGGCGCGGAAAGGCAAGAAAGATATCGGTAATGCGCATCAGGACCTTGTCGATGATGCCACCGAAAAGGCCGGAAGCCGTTCCGATGATCAACCCGATGGGCATGACGATGATCGAGACGAGGAAGATGATGTACAGCGTTACCCGCGAGCCCCAGACAATCCGGTCAAAGACATCTCGCCCGAGTTCATCCGTACCGAACCAGTGTTCAGCGCTAGGGGCTGCCAGACGGTTGGCAAGATCCTGCGTCGTGCCGTCTCCGCTGGCGATCACAGGAGCAAACAGAGCAACAAAGCATAGGAAGGCGACGATAATCAGCCCGAGCATTGCGATCGGGTTGGTTTTGAACGACAGCCAGCCGATATAGGCCCGCTGGCAGCGCGCCTGAAAGGCATTTTGAGGGAAGTCTGCCAGCAGCCAGGCAGTCAATCCACGGTTCTGCTTGATGGATGCGTCTGACATTACTTGGCCCTCGGATCGACAATTCGATAGAGAATGTCGGACAGCATGTTGATGAAGACGAAGGACAGTCCAACCACCAGAGTGCCGCCGATAACGGCGTTCATGTCCGCGTTGAATAGCGAATTGGTGATGTACTGGCCGATGCCGGGCCAGGCGAATACGGTTTCGGTCAGGACCGAGCCTTCCAGCAAGCTGGCATAGGTCAGCCCGATGATGGTGATCAGCTGCACCAGCACGTTGCGGAAGGCGTGATGCCAGATAACGGCACCTTCATTCAGGCCTTTGACCCGAGCCGTCAGTACGTATTCCTGGTTCAGCTGGTCCAGCATGAACGAGCGGGTCATGCGGGCAATATAGGCGAGCGAGTAGATCGCCAGCATCGAGGCCGGCAGAATGATGTGCGAGACCGCGTTCCAGAAGACATCCCAATGGCCTTCGATCGCTGAATCGATCAGGATGACACCGGTTATCGGATCGACAATGCCGTCATAGAAAAAGTCGATACGGCCGGGTCCGGCGACCCAATCCAGCTTAGCGTAGAAGATCAGCAGGGCAACCATGCCTAGCCAGAATACGGGGATCGAGTGGCCGAGCAATCCGATGACACGGACGATATGGTCGATCAGCTTCCCCTGCCGCACGGCTGCCAGGACGCCTGCAGGAATGCCGATGATGATCCCGACAATTGTTGCGATGGTCGCAAGTTCGAGAGTGGCGGGAAAGAAACGCTTGATATCCTCGATCACCGGACGGGTGGTCATGACCGAGTTGCCAAAATCGCCATGCAGGATGTTGTTGAGGAATATGAGATATTGCTGCCAGATCGGTTTATCGAGTCCGAGCTGAAGATACATCGCCTCATAGACTTCCTTGGAGGCACGATCGCCGACGATCGCGACCACAGGGTCATTGGGCATGATGCGGCCGATAATGAAGGTAATAGCCGTCAATCCAATGAAGGTGAGGAGGAGCATCAGGACGCCCCCGCCGATCTTTCTGGCCACATTCACGTAAGGCTTGAAATCCACCGCCGCGCTTCGCACTGTGGAACTGTCAGTCATTCAGATATTCCCGCAACTTGCACCCGCCGAAATGCAATCCGGAAAACCTGCCGTAAATTTCTGCCAAAGCGTCCGCCCCCCGGATAACAATCGATAGCCACGCAAAACCGCACGCCCCTGGAGATGTCGGGCGCGCGGTATTACGCATTAGCGATGGCCGCACATGTCCGCCAAGCGCAACATGCACGGCCGAGCCGCTATCAGTTCTTGGTTACGGTCCGATAGTACGCCTGGTCGGACGTTACGCCGTTGACGAAACCGTCGACGTTCGCGCGCTGACCAAATGTACCGATCGCCTGGAACATGATGGTGAACGGAGAATCTTCGCGAACTTTCTTCTGCAGATCGGCATAGATGTCCGCCCGTACTTCCGGATCGGATTCAGCCGCCGCCTGATTGGTGAGTTCGGTCAGCCCTTCCGCATCCCAGGCATTACGCCATGTCAGCTTGCCGGTCAGTTTGGCCTCAAAACGGTTGTCAGGGTTATGAGCAAATGCGTCGGCATTGGAATGCGGGTCAGAGTAGTCCGGACCCCAGCGGGCAACGATCAGCTCATGCTTGCGGGCACGATATTTCGGCCACAGGGTCTTGCCGTCGGACAGGATGATTTCAGAATCGATCCCTACTTCCTTCAGGCTCGCCTGAATGTTCTGGGCAACTTCCTTGAACGGTGACTTGTTCAGGGTGTCGATGGTGATCTTGGTGCCCGGCTCAACGCCAGCTTCGGCAATCAGGGCCTTTGCCTTGTCCATGTCATAGCTGTAGGGCGTTTCCATGGACGCAGCCCACATGCCTGACGGCCAGAAGTTCTGGTGGATCTTGTATTGGCCATCGAGAATGGATCCGACCATGCCGTCATAGTCGACGATGTAGTTGAGCGCTTCACGAACCTTGGGTTTGGAGAGAACCGGGTGATCCATGTTGGTCGCCAGATACATCAGATATCCTTTCGGATACTGCTGTGCGGAAACATCCGAATTACCGGCAAGGCCCTTGAGCTGATCGGCGGTCAATTCCATTGCAGCGTCGACGTCGCCCTTTTCCAGCAGCAGACGCTGTGCTGAAGGTTCTGCAACGTGGCGGATAACGACGCGATTCATAGCCGGTTTGCCGTGGCGGTAGTCGTCAAACGCTTCAAGAATGAAGAGCTCGTTGGCCTTCCAGGTTTTCAGCTTGAAGGGACCGGAGCCGGCTGCGTGATCCTTCAGCCAGCCATAGCCCATGTCGCCATCAACTTCGTGCTTCTGAACTTCCTTCATGTCCACGATGGAGGCAACACTGGAGGAAAGCAGGTTCAACACCAGCGCCGGGGAGATGTCTGCAAGAATGTTGATCTCGACGGTATTGTCGTCAACGGCAACAACAGCCTCGTCAACATTTTCAGGCGTCCAGCCGATCTGCTTGATGATGAAGGCTGGTGTCTTGTCGAGCTTGATTGCGCGTCCAAGCGAATAGGCTACGTCAGTTGCTGTCACGGGATTGCCCGAATGGAAAGTCAGCCCAGGACGCAGCTTGACGGTGATCTTCTTCCCATCGTCGGAAAATTCATAGGATTCTGCGATGCCTCCAACCAGCTCGGTGAGGTTGTCCGGCTCAAACAGGAACAGACGCTCATATAGATTGGCAAGGACGCGGCCACCGGTAAATTCAAAGGTTTCCGCCGGATCAAGCGTAATGGCGTCCGCAGTGTTCCGGGCGATAACGAATGTATCTTTAGGTGTTTCCGCAAGCGCCGGAAATGCGACGGATGTTGCTAGAATTGCCGCAAGAGACGCGCTCTTGAGAGATGGTAGGAGTTTCACGACTTTTCCCCTCTGAAACAACTCGGATTTCGAAATGCCGGCTAACGCCAGCGATCTTGCATGCAGCCCGCTTCATTTTCCGAGCCAGGTTCCTGCATTCAAATGACCGGATTAGCTTATATCGACAGGTTGAATTCGACCAACAGGCTTGTTATGCAAATTTTGCATACATTTTTGCGTTGCATATAATTTCGCCAATTGGTTCAGGAGATTAGCGTGGACACCAACTGGTTGACCGACTTTCTCGTTCTCAGCAAACAAGGGAATTTTTCCCAGGCAGCTGAGGAGCGCAACATCACGCAGTCTGCCTTCAGCCGACGCATCAAGGCGCTTGAAACCTGGTTGGGAGCGGAACTTTTCGACCGCAGCAGCTATCCGGTCACGCTCACGCAGGAAGGGCAACAGTTTCTCGATACAGCCCAAAATGTGCTGAGGGAGCTGGAACTTAATCGGGTTGAATTTCAGAGGCGCAAATCCAGTTCCACACCAGACCTGCGGCTGGCCGCTGCCACCTCTCTTGCCCTGAGTTTCGTCCCGGATTGGCTTGGCCAGGTGAAGGCGGCCTGTGGTGATTTTTCCGTCTCGATCGACACGTATGATTTTTACGAAATGATCGAGATGCTCGCAGACCGGAAGATGGATCTGGTGCTGCTTTATTTTCAGCCACAGGTGCCGGCATTTTTTGAGCACCACGAGTTCGAGTCCATCAAGTTGGGCGAAGATACTATGCATCTTTGTACTGCACTTGATGAGAACGGAAGTCCGGCCTTTGACGTCGATAACCCGCCGAGAAGCGGCCTTGAATATGTCGGCTACGGGCAAACAGGATACTTTTCCAAGGTCGAGGACCTGATCTTTTCGAAAATGACCGCGCAGGACCCGACGTTCGTGTGTACATCGCAAAGCGGCACCTGCGAGTTCATGAAAAGCCTTGCTCTCATGGACCGCAAGATGCTTTGGCTGCCTGCCTGCAGCGCCTACGAAAGCGTTCGGTCAGGACAATTCGCACTGGCTGGAGACGGCCGGTACGACATGGAGCTTGAAATCTGGGTCTACAAGAAACGGGACGCCACATCTCCTCTGATCCAGAAAATCTGGTCTCATCTGAAGACCGATCCGTGCACCGGGCATTTGAGCAATTTCCAACTCAGGTGAGCTGCGGTGTGTATCCGGTCAGATCGACACTTTGGGTGGTATCTGAATAAGCAGGACGCGGATCGATGGGCGCGCGTTTCGTGGCCGACGGCGCTACTTAGGCTGGCTCGACTGCAGGAACCTGCGCGCGGTGAAGATGCGGGCATCTCTGTTGGCGAAGACCAGTTGGAAATCGGGAGATGAGAGCAGCTCCATTTCCATGTTGTCCAGAGCGCCCTTCGGCATGATCCCGAGTGCTTCGACATAAGCCTTCTGGCTCCGGGTCAAGATGATGTAACCATCCTTCCAGGTTTCATTTCTGAACCAGCGGCTCAAGACGCCGGCAGGATCGCTCAGAATTTCATTTCTGGCAT
This sequence comes from Pseudomonadota bacterium, assembly GCA_039195965.1. Lineage (GTDB taxonomy): Bacteria > Pseudomonadota > Alphaproteobacteria > Rhizobiales > Stappiaceae > Roseibium. The sequence goes on along the minus strand of JBCCVB010000047.1, from coordinate 7,828 downwards.
CGGGACGCTCGTTGGAGAGCGGGACATAGGTGAAGTTCTCATAATTTCTGAACTGCGAAGGGTAACTGCGTGCGCCCTCCACGAGGAGGGTGCCGGCCGGTGCTCGCTCATAAAGCCATTGGGAAGCGGCGACCTCGTCCGGCGAAAACCGGTATTGCCTGTCCTTGCCGTTGTTGCCGAAAAAAAAGCCTACCGCCATCAAGATGGTCACTGCGGCAAAGGCGAAACGAGCGGTTGATTCGCGCCCGGATATGTTGGTGGGAAAGAACAAGGCGGCTGCGAAGAAAGACAGAAACGGCACGCAAAACAGGAAAATGCGGAAAATGGCCTCTCCACCATAGGACGTCAGCAGGATGATGCTCAAAGGAGCGATGGCCAGAGCGCAGGCGACACCGTCTCGCCCGCCATGGTTCAGCCTTCGCAGCCATCCCAGTCCGGCCAGGAGCGCAACGCCCAATGTGAGCAGTCTTCCTGCCCACGCAACGATCGCGACTTCGGGTTCAACTGTTGAAGTGTCGATGAATTTTTCCGTAAACCCTCTGAACGACTGCAGCATATCCGCTACTTCTTCGGGCAATGCCAGAGCCGTAAAGGGAGCGGCCGGGTAAATGACCCAGGAAACCACCGCGAGAGCCGTGAGAGCGGCATATCCAAGGCTGAGGCCCGTCAGCAAGGACAGCAATGCCAGAGAACTGATCAGGATCAACGGGGTCAGTTGATGCGACGCCACCATCACCCAGATAGACAAGCTGACGAGCAGCACCAGGAAAACACGGGTTGAGCGGTTGGTTTCGGGCACTCTCGGCGCGCCACGCGTCAGAAATCCCCTGAACTCGTGAAGTTTCCTGTGCACAGCGGACGAAGCGGTTCGACCGGAAGGTCTCAACGGACCGAGGCAAGTCGCCAGGACAAGAAGGTAAAGTCCATAAGCAAAAGCCTGTGGTGAAAAATAGTCCTGTCCGACCCAGTTGGCACACAGGAACATCCATACCGCGGACCAGACGAGCCGGAAATCATCGGTAAACCGCCTGAAGATTGCAACGAGAAGTGCCGCGTAGCAAAGATTGGCCAGCACAGGAAAGAAGCGGACGATGTTGGCAATTTCGATGGAACCAAGGCCGAAAAGATTGGCAAGCTTTGACGACATCCAGAAGAAAAATGGCCAGTTGTGGTAGGCGGCCAGGAAAGGGGCTTCCCGGTCCACACTTCCGTGGCGTTGGATGTAATCGACAATTCCCAGATGTTTCCATGCCCACGAGTATCTCAACGTTTCGTATGCTACGGGCGCCGTGGCATGAAGGAACAAGATCAGTATCACGAGGTTCAGTGGGCGAAGGATCGGCCACCTGCAGGACGTGTCCAGACTGAGCGCGAAGCTGAATGTCGCCAGACACAAGCCTATCCAGAAAGACACGGGCAGGATCGAAACGAGCCCGAAATTGTTCAGAAGGTCGGCGTCCATTTGGCTTAGACTTGCAAGCCAAAGCGCAGCTGCGAGAAAGGCGCCTGTTGCAGAAACGAGATCGGCTGCGTTGGCGATGCCGGATTGTCTTGATGCAGAGCGTGAGTTGGCGGGACGGCGATGCAATCTTTCAGTCTGCTCACCTTCAGGCCGAATGCCCCGGCCCCAAATGGAGAGCCTGGGTTTTGTGAACGTATCCGATGATGCGGTTTCTACACTCATGGGACGCTCATCCGGTTCTTGCCGCGATTGCCGTCAAAACACGGTCGACATTGGCACGCATCCACAACCAGTTGCCGCGGTAGCGTTCGGATTTGGTGAGATTGGACTTTATGTGATGAAGCCACGTCAGCAAGAACATGCTCTTGTTGAAGTCTCTGTCGTCCATGGATATTGAAGCCGATTTCATGGGCTCAAGCGCAAAACCCAGAATGTCTTCAAATTCAAAACTGCCCTCCATGACACTGGTCCTGACAATCTGTCCGAGCTCTTCACCGCTACCGAGCATTCTGGTGGTGACTGCCAGATGAAAGAGGTCTAGAGCTAATGGCGCGTCGGACTTGGAATTGTCCCAATCGACCAGACCGGAAATTTCGATATTGGACGAAGAAGTGGATGTTCTCATCAGAAGGACATTTCCGGGAGACAGGTCTCCATGGCAGCGGCCGAGCTGGAGTTGCCTGCCAATCAATGCTCTTCGGAGGTCTTCGCGCAGGCATTCCAATGTGGCCGCACGGTCTTCGTAACCCCAACTCGATCGCGTGGCTGTGGTGATCGTGCTGATCGGCGCATCTATCCAACGGTCTGCCCAGTCCTGGTCGAGGATCGATTGCTCCGCCGTGTTTGCGTGAAGTTTTATTGCAAGCTTCACCGCAGCATCTCCGACAAGTTCGGGATGGGCATCATTGCCAAAGAACGATCTTCCGTCTTCTCCGGGCAATGCAGTTTCTACCGACCTGAAGAAACCGCCTTGCTGATCTTCTCCGAGGATTTCCGGAAACCACTTTTTCAAATCTTCTACGCGGTTATCGGAGTGAAGCTCCCTCAGAACCTGTGCATTGCGCTGCAGCGCTGCTATCCCCGAGCGTGTCGTTGCATATTTGACCACTGCCGCCGGGATATCTCGATCGGAACCGGACGCATCTTCTTTTCGGGTCAGTAGCAGCGTTGTGCTGTCTGTGACGGAAGCAGGCATTCTCTTCAGATCGTGGTGCCTTAGGTCGAAGTTTCCGATCGTGCTCTTGGGACCTGGAAAGATGTCCCAGGTGGAGTAAGCCGGCGTGAAGACACGGCGTTTGATCATGCCGGCAATGTCCGCCAGAGAGGCTGCCAGAAGCAAAATGATGTCGGAGACGGTTCCGGCTTTTGACTGCACGATGCTGAACGCCAGAAAACCGGCCAGCACGAGTGAATGTGCAATCAGCCAGCCATAAGCAACGCCCAAAGCGCCAAGCTTGTGGAGCAGCAGAGCGCTGGAGGCGGTGAAAACAACCAGCGTTGCGAACTGGAGGCTTGCCACGATCTGTGTGCGGCCCTTGGCGCGTAAGGCGGCAATGAAGGTTGTTGTCGCTGCCCAGGGCAGGCACGATAGGATCAGTATCCTGAGAATGGATGTGCTTTCGGTGACATAGGTGGCACCGAACAGTTCCAGCAGATAAGGAGCGCCGATCCAGATGACTGTCACCGCGACGATCATCATCAACATGGTGTGGCAAAAGGCGTCGGAAGTCAGACGAATGATGCGCTGCGGGAATGCCGCACTTTCGGCCAGGAGGGAGATACCCATGGAGCGGCCGATCAGGTAAACCGAATAAGTGAACGTCCAGGCAATGTGGTAGGGAGCATTTGCTTCCACGCCGGCAACAGATGCGATCATGAGCGGGGCAAGTCCAAAACCCGCTGTCAGAAAAATGCTTCCGGCATAATCCCAACTCAGGAAACTCATGATCGACTTGAGCTCGATCGGTTCGGTCTTGCCGGTATGTTCCCGTATCGCCAGATGCCTGAAAATCAGCACGTTGATGACCAGAACAACGGGAATGAGCGCGATGGTCCAACCGAGATAAATTCCGTTAACGGGAATTGTGGCCATAAAGGCAAAGCTGATGAGAAAAGCAATTTTCAGGACGGCGTAGACAGTGTTTTCAAATGGGATCATTACCGAGAGGCGCAATCCGGACAGCGCTGCGTCCTGAAGGGCAAAAATGGTCCAGATGACAGTGCCGGACACAAAAACAGCAGTTGTCACCAAATCCGTTTTCAAGACCTCCAGAGCGGGCGTCACCGTGCCGATGCCGAGTGCAAAACCCAGGGCAATGGCACCGGAAACCAGGCTGGCGGCAACATAAGCCTTGAGGATCAGGGGACCGGCCTGACGTCCAGCGGTCGGCAGAAAACGGTTCAGAACCGTACCCAGGTTCATTTGTCCGAAATAGCTGATTGGCGTCATCAGGGCGATAAGCGCGGCCCCGAGACCGACCTGGCTTTGATCATAAAACCGGGTTGCTGCCATCCAGAACACAATGCCAATCGCGGAGGTAAGGCCTGTACTGGCTATCATCGCGTAGCCATTCACGAGCAATGGAGCTGATTTCAGTGCATTCTGGATCTGGTGCATAAGGTTTGAGCGGTTGGCAGTGGCGGGAGAAATGGGGCCGGGCAGGGTCGTGCGCAAATCGCTCATCGCGGCATCCTCTGCCACACCCGCACATAGTCTACTTTCAGCTCGGCAGGGAATTCGGTGCTCTCATCCGGGTCTCCCGGCCAGTTCCCGCCAACGGCCAGATTTATGATGAGGTACATCGGGACGTTGGAAATCAGTTCCTGTTCCTCAATGCGCCACAGTTCCTCACCGTCGAGATACCAGGTGATTTCTTCTGGAGACCATTCCAGACCGTAGACGTGCCAGTTCTTGCTGAGGTCGTCCGTCTCGATCTCGTGGCCTTTCTGGCGGACGTCCCCGTTGGCCTTCTTGTAGTGGTAATGGAGTTCGAGAACCCCCGGACGATGTCCGAGTACCTCCATGATGTCGATTTCCGGCTTGGAGGTGTGATTGTCCGGCAGAAGCCAGAAGGCCGGCCACAGTCCCTGTCCGGACGGGATTTTGGCGCGCATTTCGAAAAAACCGTATGTGGTGGAAAAGCGCGTGTCGGACTTTTCTTCTTCGTAGTAGCGGCCGCTGGTCACCATTCCGGACGTGTAGGGAAACTTCATGCCCTCATGTCCGATCACTTCTTCCGGCTTGGCGGTCAGGATCAGGGTCCCATCCTCAATCCGAGTGTTTTGAGGGACGTACCACTGGAGTTCCTTGTTGCCGAGGTTTGTGCAGCCGTTGTTGTCCCACCAGTAACAGGTCGTCCAACGATCGGTCGACAGTTCGGGATCTGCAAACTCATCTGAAAAAACGAGGTCGAACCTGCCATCTGGACCGAGTGGTGACAGGGGAGGCGACGGGGGGCGGGGAGTGGGAACCGGAGGAGGAGCGTCGACGGCTCCAGCCGGGCTGACAGTGGCTGCAAGCCCCGAGGCGACCACGAATAGGGCGAGGTGAAGCCAGGCGCTAAACATCGGTAAAACCGATCAGGCGTTTGATCCCGGAACGCATTGTTCGATCGGCTGAAAATATCGGAACCTTTTCGAACCAAAGTTCTGCATAGGGAACCGCAACAGCACCGAAGTGTCCCTTGAACTGGGCAAGAGATCGCGAAACCCCCGTTTCGCCCATATGGTAATGCGCGCATTTTCGGCTGCAGGCGAGTTCGATGATCCGGGCCTGAAGCAAGTAGTTTGCATAAGTGCGGCCAATCAGGCGATCGTCCATTGCCCCGCGCGTATAATGCGCGTTCCTGTCCACCAGAACGATGGATCCGGCAACCGGTTTATCGTTGTGACTGGCAATCGCTACCTGGAACATTCCACTGGCGCAGTTGGCCATGACCCGGAACTTTCTGGACGAGTCCCGTATGTGTCCGCGCAGTTGCGCAAGCCAGCCGAATTCATGCTGCTTCCTCGCCCATCGATCGATAGACCGGCGGAACAGCCGTTCAAAACTGGCAATCAAGGTCTCGTTGTTGCCGATTTCGACCGTGACGCCTTTCTTTTCGGCCCGGCGGATCTTGCTGCGTGTGTTTCCGGAAAACCGCGTCTTCCGGACCTTTTCAAAGCCACCTTCCAGGCTGAGAACGTGGGATGACTTTGGCACTGCCGACCACCCTCTTGCCACCGCCGCCTTCAGCCACTCTGAAGCCTGAAGAGGATTGGGCCGTACCGAGATGGCGGCGCCGGGAATATCAGAGCAATCTTCCAAAATCGCTTCCAGGTGCTGGGCTGCAAGCGGCTCCTTGGCGAGCACTCCGCCGAAGCCCCAGGAAGATGGAGGAGAGTTCAGGGTCGAAAATGTGAAAGGAACCAGTGTCTTCTTGAAAAGCGGAAGTATGGCTTCGTGACCGTCGGAAAACAGATAGTGGCGGCTTGCCTGTCGGCTACCGGAACCTCGAAGGATAGCGCCGGCCCATTTTCTGGACTGTGTAGGCATGGCGAAAGGGTCGACGGCGTAGATCTTGTCCCACGCTGAAGCAGAAGCCTCCCATGCGACTTCGTTTGAAATAGGCTGTATGTGTTCGTTCAGCATCCTGTTGCTCTGTTTAAATATTTAATAAATATAGCAAATTAGAAAAATGCTTAAATAGATAAGTATATTAGCGCGTAGACCTAATTATTAGCTGACTTTAGCACTGGGAAATGTTGGTTTAATTTATACGTTGATCACTGTTGCCGCGGAGGAGGGTAGTGTTCGCATCGGGACACAGACTGATGACGGTAAAACCAGGCCGTTTCGGCAAGTGTTGTCGTGCGCGTTTCTTTCGATTTCTTGCGATGCTGGCCGCCTGGATTTGCCTTCTGGGAACGATGACGGCAGTGCGGGCATCCTCCGAACTCGATTTGGAACAGATATCCGACCCTGACCTCAAGCAGGTTTTACAGCGGGCATTTGTGTTGCCAATGACGCTGGATCTTCCGGACGTCACTTCTCAAAAGCGTAACGATCTGATTTCCGCGGAAGCTGGAAAGCTTGAAGGTATTCTGCATTCGCGCGGTTATCTTGCGGCGACTGTCGAAGTGATTGATGATCCGACTTCCGGTCCGAACGTCCGGTTGGTCCCTGTTCCCGGTTCTCTCTATCGCATCGGTTGGATCCGGGCCGTCGGTCTGCCAGATGGGTTGCCGGAGGAAACACTCGCCGGTTTTGATGATCATGCGGCAGGCTTCGTTGGGCAAACGGCCACGGCTGAAACTTTTGAGCAGTTGAAGGCAGGTTTGATCTGGCGGCTAAGAGAAGCCTCCTACGCGTCCGGAGAGGTTCTTCAGTTAAAGGATGTTCTGGAACCTCAACTGCGTTCTGTCGGTGTTTCTTTTGCCTTTTTGACGGGCAGATCAACCCATGTTGCTGACGTTCAGGTGCAAGGCTCAAGGCATGCCGATCTTCTTTCAGAAATTGCCTCCAACACCGTGAAGGAAGGCGAACCTTACTCGGAAGCTGCTATGGCTCGGCTGCGCGAGTTACTGGAGCAAACCGCCCTGTTCAATCGGGTAGATGTTTCGCTTTCCAATGTCTCGTTCCCCACAGGTTCAGCTGAAGTGGAAGTCAATCTGGTCGACAAACCACCGGAACCGCATTTCTTCCAAAGCGAGGCAGGGCTTGGACCAGTGCTTGCGATCCTGACGATGTTACTGATCGTCTTGCGGGAGTGTGCAGGGCCTGATGCCAAGTGGATGGGCAGGCCGGTAGGCCCGGCTTTGACCGGCACAGTCGTAGTGTTCTACGCAATCAATGTGATTGTCATTGTTGCGGTGTTGGTGTCGATAATTTCAGTTCAGATTTGAGAAAAACGGCCTGAAGGGTGAACACGCAAAAATCAGTTACAGGTCAAGTCTTGCTGATGTTGATGCTGCCAGCGATGAAGCCCGGCGTGCCGCTGTTCTTGGATGGTTTGGCGGTGTCGATAAGCGCATCCATTTCCCGTTTGATTTTACGAAACTCTTCTTGCGCAAGTTTGGATTTTGCTTCCCGTTCAGGGTCATCGGTAGCCAGCTGCTCAAGCGTCACGCGGAGGTCTGCCTCCACATCCTGCCAACGATTGACCAACTCAAACCATTTCTCGAGGATCGAGGGATCAACCTGCCCTGTCATGAAAATGCGATCCTTCATGTATTCCTGCCACCATTCGAATACATCTATGCTGACAAGTATGCGCAAATCATGACATGAGTATAATTCGAAGATCTTTTGAATATTATTATTAACGATTAAAATTTTAACTTTTCCTCAGTTCCTTCAATCTCGAACTATTCTCAGAGTCGATTTTA
>JBCCVB010000046.1:0-42192 GCA_039195965.1 Pseudomonadota bacterium | reverse complement strand
TCCCTGCCGGTTCGTGATCGGCCAGGCAGATATCCAGACGCCGATCAACAGGGAGCTCGCCTGGAACATGCTTGGCGACGGGCTGGCAAGTGCTCGTGAAAAGCTAAACCGGAAACAGGATGCGAATTCCTACCGCTTCTCATTGCTGGGGGCTTCGGACCATGAAAGCGCCGGTGCGCAGCAAGATCTATTGGACGCTTTTGGCTCAGTGCTGTCGGAGACGGAGCGTGGCTGGTCGGAAAAACAGTTGGAAACAATTCGGCTTTGGGATCGGTTCAGCGGAGATGTTGATAAGGTTGCCGAAGCTCGCAGTGTCAGCAAGCGGTCTGTCTATTACACGCTGGAGTCGGCCGGCTGGGATGATTACCAAGGTCGCCGGGCAGCCTTGCAGTCTTATCTGCGTCAATGCGTGAGTCCCTGAAAATGAGCTGCACATCAGGCTCAGTCGTCAAGAACTGGAAAAGGTTGGGGACGCGGCGGCAAAACCGCCCAACCGCTTTGACAAGCACGCAGCGGAACGGCTTTCTATTTTGACGAGAACTTTTCACCATGCGGCCCCAATCATGGGGCATTGATCAGGTCCGGCATGCTCGAGATTTTGCTTCAATCGATTGGCTATATCGTCCTGGCTTATCTGCTCTTCGACGTCGGCACCGGTTTTACGAAATATATTCTTGAAATCAGTGGCGCAGGTACTCGTGAGCGGGCTCTGGCGCAGCGAAACCGTGCAAAACAGGTGTCCGCAAACGATGATCCAGCCGCGTCGGTACCGTTGGAGCAGCCAGACCTCGGAGAAGAACCAGAGAAAAGCTCTTCTCCGGAGAACAAGTCCGGCAAGTACATCGGTCTCCTGGAACGGCTGCTCATCGTAGCAGGATTGGTCTGGAACAACTGGGAAATCATTCTTGCTGTTATCGCGTTGAAAACCGTCGCCCGGCACAAGGAGCTGGATGACAAGATCGACGCCGAGTACTTTCTTATCGGATCCTTTGCCAGCATCGTATGGGCGGTTGGCGTCGCTGTACTGCTCGTTCTTTACGACAGGCACTTTGGATTTTCCGTCTTGCCGACGACCTGGCTTTTCGGCGCCTGACCGACCGTCAAACGCGATTGCTCTGCCCCGGAATTTGATTGCTGAACAACTGGTTGCCAGCAGCTTGGGCAGCGTCGATCTGCAGGAGAAAAATCGTAGTTCCAACGAATAGATTTCTTCATATAAAGAATTCTTTATATCTTTATTGCGTGAAGTCTCTGCGAGGGGTATAACGCCTCCCAACGAATTCCGGATTCTGCCGGAAATCGGCTTGTGGCCGCCGCAACCGCCGAGGCATTGTCTTCAAAAGGCAGCGGCTGCTTGTTCTAAGCCCGGCGTAACGAGCTGGACCTAACAGCAGGACACTTTCATGACCGACTACATTGTCAAAGATATCGGGCTCGCAGATTGGGGCCGTACAGAAATTGAGATCGCCGAGCACGAAATGCCGGGCCTGATGGCCTGCCGTGAAGAGTTTGGTGAATCCAAGCCGCTCAAGGGTGCCCGTATTGCCGGCTCCTTGCACATGACCATTCAGACGGCTGTTCTGATCGAAACCCTGGTAGCGCTGGGCGCTGAAGTCCGCTGGGCTTCGTGCAACATCTACTCCACGCAGGATCAGGCCGCGGCTGCCATCGCTGCTGCAGGTGTTCCGGTCTTCGCTATCAAGGGTGAAACCTTGGAAGAATACTGGGATTACGCGGACAAGATCTTCGACTTCCCCGAAGGCGCCAACATGATCCTCGATGATGGTGGCGACGCGACCCTTTACATCCTGCTTGGCGCGCGCGTTGAAGCTGGTGAAACCGACGTCATCGAAAACCCGACATCGGAAGAAGAAGAAGCTCTGTTTGCGCAGATCAAGAAGCGCATGGCTTCTCATCCGGGCTGGTTCACGAAACAGAAAGAGCTGATCCAGGGCGTTTCGGAAGAAACCACCACCGGCGTTCTGCGTCTTTACGAAATGCAGAAAAAGGGCGCTCTGCCTTTCCCGGCGATCAACGTCAACGACAGTGTCACCAAGTCCAAGTTCGACAACCGTTACGGCTGCCGCGAATCCCTCGTGGACGGTATCCGCCGTGGTACCGACGTAATGATGTCCGGCAAGGTCGCCGTTGTTTGCGGTTATGGCGATGTGGGCAAGGGCTCGGCTCAGTCTCTGGCTGGTGCGGGTGCACGCGTCATCGTCACGGAAATCGATCCGATCTGCGCTCTGCAGGCCTCCATGGACGGCTATGAAGTCAAAACCATGGAACAGGCACTTCCGGAAGGCGACATCTATGTCACCGCGACCGGCAACAAGGACATCATCACCTTTGACCACATGCGTGGCATGAAGGACATGGCGATCGTCTGCAACATCGGTCACTTCGACAACGAGATCCAGGTTGCTGCGCTGAAGAACACCAAGTGCCGCCCGGTCAAGGATCAGGTCGACATGTACGAGTTCCCGGATGGCAAGCGCATGATCCTGTTGTCCCAGGGCCGTCTGGTCAACCTCGGTAACGCGACCGGCCACCCGAGCTTCGTGATGTCTGCAAGCTTCACCAACCAGGTGCTGGCGCAGATCGAACTCTTCACCAAGGGTGACGAGTACAAGAACGAAGTTTATGTGCTGCCGAAGCATCTCGACGAAAAGGTTGCGCGTCTGCACCTGGAAAAATTGGGTGTCACGTTAACCGAATTGTCCGACGATCAATCCCAATATCTGGGGATTAATAAAACCGGTCCGTTCAAGTCCGAGCACTACAAATACTGATGCTTGTCTTTCAGGCTACTAGATATTGACAGTTGCCTGATCCGAGCTTGTGAACAAAAAAACGCAGGACCCTTCAATTTGAAGGGTCCTGTTAACTTTTCAGTTACGGACTCTTCTGCGCGATTCTCAAAAAGGTTATGGTTAAAACGAATCAAAGGCCAAGAGGCGAAAGTCTTTGATTTACTCCCGGAATCCGGGGGGCTGTTCCCGCAAGGCGGGACAATGCGGCGTAAGGGGACCATAACATGCCGATAGGCGGCACAGACGGCGCGCTTTCAAGCGCGACGTGGCGAGATCGGAGTCTGAATCGGGTTAAGCTAGGCACTGCTACCATGGCGGGGCTCGGACTGTCGTCTGGCCCGGCTGCTGCCGGCGTACTCGCGGAAACCACTGCCGCCATCAATCCGGATACCATGATTCTCTTTGGAGCGCTCGGCGGCATGTGTGCCTTCGCCGTAACCGCCGCAGTCTCGCTCGTGCGTCATCGCAAGCAATCAGCTCAGGTCACCGCGACCCTTGAAAAGGAAAAGGGCGATCTGAAGTTCCGTGTCGACCGTCTTGAAGCGATGCTGAATACCGATGAGCAGCGCGTGATCGTGTGGACCGGTAACGGTGCCATGCCCCAGATCTGGGGTATCTTGCCGGAAAAATCCGGTGTGCCGCGCCCGCCGGCACAGCTGCTTGCATTCGGTAGCTGGCTGACGGGGAAATGCGCGGGCGATCTGGAACGCTATCTCGACATGCTTTTTCGCACCGGAGAAGCTTTCACAACGACTTTGAAAACCCGCACGGGAACCTACGTTGAAGCACTTGGTCGCACGACGGGCGGCGCCGTTGTTCTGCGATTGAGAGACCTGACGGGCGAACGGCAGATGCAGGCCGAACTCGCTGCGCGCAATGCCAAGATTTCCGGCGAGCTGCATATGTTGCACTCACTTCTGGACGCCATGCCGGACCCGGCCTGGCAGCGCGATGCCGAGGGCAACCTCATTTGGGCCAATGACGCCTATGCCGAAGCCGTCGAGATGACGGACGCGGAAAGTGCGGTCAAGGAAGGCGCGACTTTCCTAGATGCCGCAGCACGCACAGCCATGGCCGTTCAGCGAACCGAAGATGGCTGTTTCAATGCGCGGATCCCGATCGTGGCGTCCGGAGAGCGCCGGGTGTTTGAAATCACCGATGTCAATGCGAATGTCGGCGGGGCGGGCATTGCCGTTGATATCAGTGAGCTGGAACAGGCCAAGAAGGAACTCGGACGGGCCGAGGAATTCCACGGGCGCACGCTCGATCAGCTGGCCGCGGCAGTGGCGATCTACAGCAGCGACCGCAAGCTTCAATTCTACAATGCAGCCTTCCTGCAACTCTGGGATCTGGATGCAACCTTCCTGGAAGGTCATCCGGAAGATGGAGCTGTTCTGGACGCGCTTCGTGCAGCGCGCAAGATTCCGGAACAGGCCGATTACCGCGGCTGGCGCAAGAAGATGATGGAAAGCTACCAGTCGCTGGAAGCACGCGAAAACTGGTGGCACCTGCCAGATGGTCGGACATTGCGTGTTATCGCAAATCCGCACCCGCAAGGCGGAGTTACGTACATCTACGAGAATGTCACCGAACAACTCGACCTTGAGAGCCGGTACAATGCTCTGACCCGTGTGCAAGGCGAAACCCTCGACAACCTGTCCGAGGCGGTTGCCGTGTTCGGCTCGGATGGCCGTTTGCGCCTCTGGAACCCGGCTTTCGGCCGGATCTGGGACTTGGAAGAAGATCAACTGTCTGAACTTCCGCATGTGAAGCAAGTCGTGTCCGCATGCACTTTGAGCGACACGGAAGAGGAAGCCTGGGAGCTGCTGGCTGGCAATGTTACGGGGCTTCTGGACAACCGCACCCAGAAAGTCAGCCGCCTGGAGCGTCACAACGGAGATGTTCTGGACTATGCAACCGTGCCGCTGCCGGACGGCGGTACGTTGGTCACATTTGTCGATGTCACCGACAGTGTGAATGTCGAACGGGCGCTGCTTGAAAAGAACGAAGCGCTCGAACAGGCCGACCAGATCAAGAACGCATTTATCCAGCACGTTTCCTACGAATTGCGTTCTCCGCTTACAAACATCATCGGTTTCGCGCAGCTGCTTTCCGATCCCAAATTCGGCGAACTTTCCGAAAAACAGGGCGAATACGCCGAATACATTCAGTCTTCGTCTTCCGCCCTTCTGGCCATCATCAACGATATCCTGGATCTTGCGACGCTCGATGCGGGCATCATGGAACTGGATCTCGGTGAGGTCGATGTCGCCAACACGGTTTCAGCCGCGGTAGAAGGGCTGAAGGACCGGATTGCGGAAGCCCGGATCAATCTGCGCACTCATGTTCCTGAAGACATCGGCGTCATGATCGCCGATGAAAAGCGTCTGCGTCAGGTGTTGTTCAACCTGATTTCCAACGCGGTCCGTTATTCTGAACCCGACGGCGTTGTTGATATCAGCTGTGATCGGGACGAAAACAACGTGACGTTCGTTGTGAAGGATCACGGATATGGTATCCCGGCCGAAATCCTGACCCAGGTCTTCAACCGTTTCGTCGGCCACGATACCGGAACCCGGCGTCAGGGAGCAGGGCTTGGCCTTGCTATCGTGAAGAGCTTTGTCGAGCTGCATGGCGGTGCGGTTGATATCGATTCCGCCGAAGGCAAGGGTACGACGGTCACCTGCACCTTCCCGGCGCGGCCAGAACTGGCGGACCAGGCCGCCGCCGAATAGGACGCCTGTCAATGGCTGACAATGAACTTCGGCACCTGCCCACTCCTTTCCTGACTTTGCAGATTTCGGATGAAGAGGCGACCGGGCGGCTTGCGAATGACCTGGCGATGGCACTCAAGCCAGGAGATGTTGTCTGCCTTTCCGGTGATTTGGGGGCGGGCAAATCCACATTTACCCGCGCTCTGATCCGTTCATTTGCAGGTGAGCCGGACCTGGAAGTTCCAAGCCCGACCTTCACTCTCGTTCAAAGCTATTCCTTTGAGCGCTTCGATCTGTCCCACTTCGACCTTTATCGCCTTGAAGAACCCGAAGAACTGGAAGAGCTTGGCCTGGATGATCTTCTGGAAACCGGGGCTGCGCTGATCGAGTGGCCGGAAAAGGCGGAAGACCTTCTGCCTGCGTATGCGCTTTGGATCCAGATTTCCCAGCCGGACGAGGAAAGTGACGCCCGGCGGTTCAGCCTGTTTTGTGAAGAATCTTCCTGGCAAACCAGGATCGAAGAAACCCTCCGTATCCGGACTTTCCTGCAAGGAACAGAGTTCGCCGGCGCCGAGCGCAGATTTCTTGCCGGAGATGCGTCACTAAGAACGTTTGAGACCGTGGACGCAGGTGCCGAAAACGCTGTGCTGATGCGCTGGCCATTCCTTGGAGACGCGGTTGATCCGTCCGTGCGCGCTTACATGGAAAGAGTACATTTGGCGCAGGACTGCCGATCTGTCGTTGCTGTCGGATCGCAATTGCGTCAAAGCGGCTTGCTGGCCGCCGAAATACTCGACTCCAGCATAGAAGACGGTCTGATCCTGTCTCAAAACCTGGGGCATGAAACCATAGTCGTGAACGGCAGGCCTGTTCGCGATCGGTACCTTGCCGCTGTCGAGATACTGGCGAAGATGCATGGCGATGCATGGCCAGAGGTGGTCGATTTACCGGACGGCACGAAGTACAAGGTCCCTGCCTATTCAGTTGAGGCTCTGATTGCCGAAGCCTCGCTGTTTCTTGATTGGTATGTTCCGGAAAGCACCGGCCAACCTGTCAATGATGCCATGCGCTCGGAGTTCGAAACCCTTTGGCGCGATGTGCTGGAAAGACTTGGAGACGCGCAAAAAGGCTGGGTACTGCGCGATTTTCATTCGCCGAACCTTTTGTGGCAAGATGGTGAGGCGGGGACGGATCGCATCGGTCTCATCGATTTCCAGGACACGGTCATTGGCCCGGTCGCTTACGACGTCGCATCGTTATTGATGGATGCACGGACCGATGTTGACGCAAAGCTGGAAACAGAACTTTTCGATGCCTATGTCTCTGCGAGGGAAAAACAATCCGGAGCGTTCGACCGTTCCGGGTTCTCGGCAGCCTACGCAGTCATGGCGGCGCAGCGGAATTCAAAGATCCTGGGGATATTTGTACGCTTGGCTCGACGTGACGGAAAACCGGCCTATTTGAGCCACTTGCCGCGTATACTGGGTTATCTTGACCGGGCACTTGAAGCCCCCGAGTTGTCGGAGTTGAAAAACTGGTACCTCCGGTACCGGTCTTGAGGGTTTCTGCGGTTCCGGTACCGGTCGCAATGATTTGAGATATGCCATGACAGTAACGCGGTTTCGTCCTTCCAAAGCAATGATCCTGGCCGCCGGCCTGGGCAAACGCATGCGCCCCATCACGGCGACGACGCCCAAGCCGCTGATTGAGGTCAATGGACAGGCTTTGATCGATCACGGACTGGACCGACTGGTAGCTGCCGGTGTGAAGACTTGCGTCGTCAATGTCCATTATCTGGCAGACCTGGTGGAAGTTCACGTCCGTCGCAGGGACGATATTGATATCGTTGTGTCCGATGAGCGCGAACAGTTGCTGGAAACCGGTGGCGGTATCAAGAAGGCGCTGCCGCTTTTGGGCGATGAACCGTTTTTTCAGCTGAACGCCGATACCTGTTACTGGATCGAAGGGGTGAAGCCCAACCTGGAGCACATGATCGAGGCCTGGGACGAGTCTCGAATGGACGTATTGCTGCTTGTTGCCGAAACCGTGAAATCGGTTGGCTATAGCGGGCGTGGCGACTTTGAAATGGCGCGCGACGGCAGTTTGACCCGCCGGTCTGAAAAGGGCGTGACCCCATTTGCCTATGCGGGAGCGGCAATCCTCCATCCAAGAATTTTCGAAGGGGCTCCAGAGGGGCCGTTTTCAATGAACACCCTGTTTGATCGTGCGATCGAAAACGGACGTCTCTTCGGTGTGCAAATGGAAGGTCTCTGGCTTCATATCGGGACACCCGACGCAATCCGGGCGGCCGAATATGCCGTACGTGAGAGCGCTGCCTGAGGATGGCCGAGCCAACGCGTCTCTATTCCATTCCTCCTTCCGTACCGTTTCTCAAAACTCTCGTTGAAACGCTCGTCGACGGGACGTTGGTGCCCGGGTTCCGGCCGGTAGACGACCCGTTGCTCTTGCCAACGGTGACGCTTTACCTTCCGACCCGACGCGCGGCACGTCTGTTGCCGGAACTGTTTCAGGAACGCTTCGGTGGCAAGCCGGTCTTGCTGCCAGCGATCAGGCCTGTTGGCGACGCCGATGAAGATGCGCACAGCCTGACGAGCGAGCCGGACCTTGAAGCGCTACCGCCTTCGATGCCGCTGCTGGAGCGTCACCTCGCAATGACGCGCCTTGTAAAGGCGTGGAAGGGCATGCTCAGGCGGGAAGCCCTGAGCTTGCGCTCTGACGAACCCCTCGGACTACCGGCCTCGACCGCCGATGCTGCCTGGCTCGCCGGCGATCTACTTTCCCTCATGGATGAAATTGAAACGGAGGAGGCCAATTGGTCGGAACTCTCCGGCCTCGTTCCTGAGGAACATGCACGCTATTGGCAGATCACTCTGGATTTCCTGAAGATTGTTCAGGAAGCGTGGCCCGCGCACTTGAGCGAACTGGGACGCATGGATCCGAAAGCGAGGCGATCCGCACTGATCCGCCGTGAAGCGAAACGCCTTGCCGGTACTTCACATAAGGGACCGGTCATTGTGGCAGGTGTAACCGGTTCGGTGCCTGCAACGGCGGAGCTTCTGAAAGTGGTGGCCGGGCTGGAACAGGGCGTCATTGTATTGCCCGGCCTCGATCAGCATCTGGATGACAGATCATGGCATTCGCTCGGACAGCGTGACCTGAAAGGTTCTGCGCAGCGTGATTTCTTCAGCCGCTCCGGCACGCTCTTGCCATCGCATCCCCAATACTCACTGAAGCAGCTTCTGGACCGTCTGGAAGTGAACCGGTCACGGGTTCGGAAACTCGGCTCAACCGTTCCTCAGGATCTTGCCTTGCGGGAAAAGTTGGTATCCGAGGCTCTGCGTCCGGCTGACACGTCCGATGGTTGGACGGAGTATCTTGACGAGACGCCCGAGGAAACACGTGCCAAGGCTCTCGAAAACGTTTCTATCCTGACGGCGCGCAACGAAGCTGATGAAGCGTTGAGCGTGGCAATCGCCTTGCGTGAAACGATCGAACGCGGAGAGACGGCAGCGCTGATTTCTCCCGATAGGATGTTGACGCGGCGCGTGGCGTCCGACCTTGCCCGCTGGAACATTCAGGTCGATGACAGTGCCGGACGTCCCCTCGACCAGACCGCTCCCGCAATTCTTGCGCTTCTGGCAGCAAAACTGGCACTCAATGGCTGTGAACCGATTGACCTGCTTTCGTTGTTGAAACACCCGCTTGCGCGGCTCGGATTACCGGTCAAGGACATCCGTTCAGCAGCGCGTGCGCTTGAACGCGGTGTCATACGCGGTCCGAGGGCGCGTCCGGGAACCGAAGGCCTCAAGCTGGCGGTTGAAGCCAGTCAGGAAGAAGCCGGCAAGGCACACACACCGCGCTGGAAGAAAATCCATGACGGGGATTGGGATGTAATTGCCGATCTCGTGGAGAGGCTTGCAGTCGCACTCAAACCACTTGAAGAGCTCTCTGAAACCGCGGATCCGATTTCCATTACCGAACTTGCCAGCCGTCACGTTGACGTCGTGCAGGCAATAGCTGTTGACGATGCCGGGTCAACAGAGGAGCTGTTTGCGGGCGAAGCAGGTGAAGCGCTGGCTCAATTCCTGACCGGTTTACTGGAAGCGTCGTCGAGCGGCTTGGAAGTCCCTCCACGTGAATGGCCGTCCGTCTTGCCGGCGCTAATGTCCGGGCAGGCGGTGCGCCGAAGACTGCCCGGCGATCCGAGAGTACAGATCCTCGGACCAATGGAAGCACGGCTTCAGTCCTTTGATTTCGTGATCATGGGCGGATTGAACGAAGGCGTCTGGCCACAGCGCACGCGTAACGACCCCTGGCTGAACCGGCCGATGAAGCGGGAGATGGGGTTGGAACCGCCGGAGCGCAGGCTCGGAGCTGCCGCGCATGATTTTGCACAAGGCATGGGCGCCAAACGGGTTCTTCTGTCCCGGACCGCCCGGGCTGATGGGGCCCCGACCGTGACTTCCCGGTGGCTTCAGCGCCTGACAACTCTTGCGGGACCGACGGTTACCAGGGCGATGGAGGAAAAGGGAGCGGTATACTCCGGACTTGCCGCCCTGCTTGATCGCTCATCCGGACCTGTCCTGCCTGCCAGGAGACCTTGTCCGACTCCGCCGCTGGCTGCACGCCCGGCAACCTTGTCGATCACCGAAATCGAACGGTTGGTCCGGGATCCCTATGCGATCTACGCACGTCATGTTCTGGAATTGCAGCCGGTAGACCCGATCGGCGGCGAACCGGGAGCGGCTGACAAGGGAAATCTCATTCACGATGCTCTGGCCGAATTCCTGAGTACCTGGACGGGTGCTTTCGACGACAGCGCAGTGGTCGCATTGACGGATATCGGCGAGGACCTGTTTGAACCGCTTGATGCCTTTCCGGCCATCCGGGCTCTCTGGTGGCCGCGGTTTCAGAGAATTGCAGCCGGTTTCGTCGGCTATGAGGCGGTGCGGTCCGGGGCGATCGAGCAACGCTTCTTGGAGATCGGGGGTGGTGTCGAACTGAAACTGCCCGGCTTCGACTTCCGCCTGCGCGGTCGGGCGGACCGGATCGATCTTTTGAAGAGTGGCGGGTTGTCGGTCATCGACTACAAGACCGGGCAGGTTCCCTCACAGAAACAGGTCGATGCGCTTCTTTCGCCGCAATTGCTGTTGGAAGCCGCCATGATCAAGAGGCACGGTTTCAAGGACGTACCTGCCGATGCTCCGGTTTCCGAACTTCTCTACCTGCAGCTCAAGGGTGGAGCCGAACCTGTCATCGAGGCAAGGCGCAATCCCAAGGAAACCGAGCTGGAAGATCTCGTTGAGGATGCCTGGACGAGACTGGAACAGTTGATCGCGCATTACGCCAAGGTGGAGACCGGTTACCGCTCGCGCGCCCGGGTGATGCGCGAGCGCCAGATGGACGGCGTCTATGATCATCTTGCCCGCACACAGGAATGGGCGCTTGGGGGAGACGAACCGTCATGAGCGGATTTGAAATTCCCCAGCTGACCAAGGAAAGACAGGACCTGGCGTCACGCCCTCGTGCATCAGCCTGGGTGAGTGCCAACGCAGGATCCGGAAAAACCTTTGTTCTGTCCCGCCGCGTCGTGCGTCTGCTGCTGGATGGAACCGATCCGTCGCGGATCCTGGCGCTGACCTTCACCAAGGCAGCCGCGGCGGAGATGGCCACCCGCGTCTTCAAGATACTCGGCACCTGGGTGACCATGGAGGACCGCGACCTTGCGGCCGAACTTCAGGACATCGAGGGCCGCAAACCGGATGCAAAGCGCGTCGCCATGGCGCGCCGGCTGTTCGCGCGCGCCCTGGAAACCCCAGGCGGCCTGAAAATCCAGACCATTCACGGATTTTGCGAGTCTCTGCTGCACCAGTTTCCGCTGGAAGCGAACGTCGCCGGGCATTTTTCGGTGCTGGATGACCGCGTGGCCGCTGAGTTGATGGCAGAAGCGCGTGCCAGTGTGCTGCATCAGGCGGAAACCGAGCCTGAAAGCCTGTTTGGTCAGGCGTTGGCCTCAGTCATCGACCTGATGAGTGATGGTGGGGCTCAAAAAGCGCTGGACGAACTCATCCAGAGCCGGGATGCATTTCGCCGCTGGACGGTGGATGCGGGTGATCTGGAAGCAGCCCTGGAGGAGTTGGCGCAGCTTCTGGAAGTCGACGCATCTGTCCGCCTGGTGGATTTTGACAGCCGCTTCAGGAGCGAGTGTCCCTTCGATCCGAACACTTGCTTCAGCTATGCTGAAGCCCTGAACACCGGGTCCAAAACCGATCAGGCACGAGCCGACGCGCTCGCCTCGGCATCAAAGATTGCCGACCCGACCAGCTTTCGCGAAGCCTGGCTGCAGATTTTCCTGACAGGCAAGCTGGAACCCCGAAAGTCTCTGGCGACAAAGAAAGTGGCCGAAGCGTTCCCGGTCATGCTCGAAGCTCTTGTTAGCGAACAGACCCGGTTGCTGTCCCTTCTGGAAGAGCGTCGCAAGATTGCGACTTTTGAAGGAACAAGATCTCTCCTGCGCCTGGCAGACGCCGTCATTCGTCACTATGAGCGTTCCAAGACGGCGCGCGGTTATCTGGATTTCGAAGATCTCGTCGTCAAGACCGCAACGCTGCTGCAGAAATCCGATGCGGCGCTTTGGGTGCAATACAAGCTGGACCAGGGTCTGGATCATATCCTTGTCGATGAAGCCCAGGATACCAGCCCGCGCCAGTGGGAAGTGGTGACGGCGCTTGCGTCGGAATTTTTCGCTGGAACGGGCGCTCATGAAAGAACCCGCACACTCTTCGCGGTGGGGGATGAAAAACAGTCGATCTACTCGTTCCAGGGGGCTGTTCCCGCCTATTTCGATGCGATGCGGCGCGCCTTTTCCAGTCAGGCAGGGGCTGCGGATCAGGAATTTCATTCCGTCAACCTGCAGCTATCCTTCCGCTCCACGCCGGACGTGCTGGGTGCCGTCGACAGGGTTTTTCGGGATGAAACCGCGCACAGGGGTTTGTCCCAGGAAGTTGTTGCGCCTGTTCATGAGGCGATCAGGCGCGATCCCGGCATCGTTGACCTTTGGCCGCTGGAAGCCGAAGCGGACATAGAGGAGCCGGACGATTGGCGCCAGCCGATCGATTATGTCGGCACCGGCAGTCCCATGCTCAAGGTCGCCAAACGGATTGCCGCCGAGATCGCCGAGTGGATGCGGACCGGAACGGCGGAGCCCGGGGAAGTTATGATCCTCGTGCGTAAGCGCGGCCCTTTTGTCGAAGCACTCAACCGGGAGCTCAAGCAGCTGGATATCCCGGCAGCCGGCAGTGACCGGCTGGTTCTGACCGATCACATCGCGGTTCAGGATCTGGCTGCGCTTGGACGATTTCTGTTGCTTCCCGAAGATGATCTGTCACTGGCCTGCGTCCTCAGGAGCCCGTTTTTCGGACTGAGTGACGAAGATCTTCTGGAAGTTGCGCGAGAAACGCCGGAAAAAATCCGACCCGGAACACTTTGGCAGATGCTGGTCAAGAGGTCCGAAGTCTCGGAGAAATGGCAGTCTGTCCGCGCCCGGCTGGAAGATTGGCGTGCGCGAGCCGACTTTGTTCCCCCTTACGAGTTCTACGCCCGCTTGCTGGGTGCGGACGGGGGCCGTCAGGCCTTCCGCGCGCGGCTGGGTGTCGAAGTCGATGACGTTCTTGACGAATTCCTGGCCCTGACAATTGCTTATGAGCAGGCTGGAACGCCGGGACTTGAAGGTTTCCTCGCCTGGATGGCCGCCGCGCCAACGGAAATCAAGCGAGAGCTCACCAACACCAAGGGCATGGTCCGGATCATGACCGTGCACGGATCAAAGGGGCTGGAAGCCAGGATCGTTGTTCTGGTTGATCCTGGGGCTGCACCGGTCAGCGCCATTCACGATCCCTCCTTCATGCCGCACAAGCGCCTGGAAAACGAACTGCTGCCGCCGGCACTTGTCTGGCTGCCATCCAAGGCAGATCGGACCCCTTGGCATGAGGAAGCGGTCGAAGGGCTTCGGGACGCACAGGAAGAAGAATACCGGCGGCTCTTGTACGTTGCCCTCACCAGGGCGGAAGACCGCTTGATCGTTTGCGGTTGGGAGCCGAAACGCGGCGCCCATGAAAACTGCTGGTATTCGATGGTTGAGCGCGCCTTGAAGCCCGAGGCGAGGGAACTGTTTGATGCCACCGGCGAAGTGTCCGCCTGGCGTTGGCAGAAAAGTCCGGGCACCTCTGAGAAAGACACAGGCCAAGCTGCATCTTCGTCAGACGCAAAGCCGGCAGCGGACAATGTGAAACTGCCTGCGTGGCTGGAACAACCTGTACGGTCTCTGCCGAAGAAGAAGCGTCTTCAGCCGTCCCGTGCATTCGAGGAAATGGAAGAAAAAGAAGGCGTTACGCCCGTGTCGGCAATTTCCCGTCTTCAAGCCCACAACCAACCGGCTTCATGGCCGTTGGAGCGGGGGCGCCTTGTGCACAGGTTGCTGGAGTTGCTACCTGCCATTCCCGAAGAAGAGCGATTGGCTGCGGCTGGAAATTACCTGCGGCAAAGCCTGAAGCCCGAATTCGAGCGATACCGTGAAATGCTGCTGGATGAAGTGGCTGCGATACTCGAAGCTGAAAGTTTTGCACCCCTGTTTGCGGAAGCTGCGCAGGCGGAAGTTCCGGTTGTCGGAACGATTCGCGCCAACGATGGGACCGAAGTGGAGGTCTCAGGGCAGATCGACCGGCTGCTGGTCGATGATAAACGGGTTGTGATTGTGGATTACAAGACCAATTTCAATCCGCCCCAAACCGCCGATGCCGTGCCGCTCGAATACCGCGCACAGCTTTGTGTTTACAGGGAAATGCTGAAGCAGATTTATCCCGATAGGGAAATTGCGGCCTGCCTGCTCTGGACGGCGAAGCCGTCTTTGATGGAAATTCCCGCTGAAATACTGGATCGGACCTATGCCGGTCTGCGTCCTGACGGCACAGCAGCTTGACGACGGGCCTGCCGCTTCCTACGTTCGGGCCAACTGACGCGCTTACATCGGGTAGGCGTGAATTCTAGAACCACGAGATCTTGATATGGCAACCACTCAAGTTACCGATGCTTCCTTTGAGACCGAAGTCCTGAAATCCGATGGCCCGGTCGTTGTCGACTTCTGGGCGGAATGGTGCGGCCCTTGTAAAATGATCGCACCGGCGCTTGAAGAAATCTCTGATGAGATGGACGGCCAAGTGAAGATCACCAAGCTCAATATCGATGAGAACCAGGACATGGCCATGAAGTATGGCGTCCGTTCGATTCCGATGCTGATCCTCTTCAAGGATGGCGAGCCGATGGCAACCCAGGTGGGTGCTGCCCCGAAAGGCAAGCTTTCCGACTGGATCAAGAGCGCTATCTAACCGCTATTTGCCTGCGGCCGGCCGGCTGCGGACATCATAAGAGCGCATCCGGCGGATAAGCTTTTGCTTGTCCGCCGATCCTCTTTGAAAAAACCGGCAACCGGTCGTATAAGCATCGGCAAGTAGTTTGAGCCAAACGGAACATTCATGAGTGACGAAAACAAAACCCCGGAAGAACAGCCGGCAGGCGTAAACCCGGAATCCGAAGCTGCGGCCGTGCAATCTGAAGCTGCCGAAGAAGCCGGAATCGATCCGATCGAAGTTCTGCAAGCTGAAAACGCGGATCTTAAGGATCGCGCGCTTCGGACAATGGCGGAAATGGAAAACCTTCGCCGTCGTACCGAAAAAGAAATCAAGGACGCCCGGCAATATGCCGTGTCCGGTTTCGCGCGTGACATGCTGACCGTGTCCGACAATCTACGCCGTGCGCTCGAAGCGCTGCCGGAAGAAGACCGCAAGAACGCGGATGCCGGAATCGCTTCGCTGATTGAGGGCGTCGAGATGATCGAACGGGATCTGCTGAACCAGCTCGAGAAGAACGGCGTGAAGAAACTGGACCCCGAAGGCCAGAAATTCGATCCGAATTTCCATCAGGCCATGTTCGAGGTTCCGAACACTGAAGTGCCGAACAACACGGTTGTTCAGGTCGTACAGGCCGGTTACGTCATCGGCGAGCGTGTTCTGCGCCCAGCCATGGTCGGCGTTTCCAAGGGTGGACCGAAAGAGGTCGCCCAACCGCAGGCCGCCACGGAAGATGCCGGACAGACGGTCGACAAGAGCGCCTGACGCACAGTCCGGGACATACCCAGTTTGAAAAACCGCTTCCGCCTTTGGCCGAAGCGGTTTTTTTATACGAAATGATCAAGGCATTCGGGGAAACTCAGGGGCTCGTTCAGACCTGGAGGTCGGCTGAAACAAATGACCTGTCGTCAAATGAAACCAGGCCGGGTGCAAGACCTTTGCATTGCTGGTTGGCGTCAATACAGAGCGGGTCCTTGATTAGCAGATCCTCTAGTTCCGCTTCGGTCTCTTTAAGAGTGTCGAGGACCTTCGGATAGCCGTCGGTCGTGATTACCAATCGGCCCGGAAGCGCCTCAAATCGTTCCTGGAAAGTTGTCGGAATGCCGTCACCAATAATGGCGCCTATCCCGAGTGGGTCATTGGTTGCATTAAGGAAACTGGCCTCATGCAAAAGCAGATCATCTATTGAATGATGATATTCATCCGACTTCATGATGTCTTCTGCGGTCAGGCCGGAATTCAGTTTGGACTTCAAGATAAGTGACCTTGCCGCTGCGCATATTTCCTCGGCTTTGAACATGTTTGAATACACGTGTCCGCCATTGCGAAACTTGCAGTCACCAACCCGCCAGACTTCATTGAAATGGCTGGAGTAGAGACAAAAAACAAATCCGCCCGACCGTTTGAAATCGATAACTCCAGCTCTCTTCTTGTAGACGCGGGTAATGCTGTCGAGTTCACTTGCGACATCCTCGAACCGAGCGGCTGCCGAAATGGAAATGAGATATTCGACGGCTGTGTCGAGGATCGCACTTATCGTTTCCCGACCAAGATCTTCAGGGCCCCTTGAGCCGTCCAGAACGCCAAAGTGGTTCTCCGAGATCACGATCCGATCTTCCGAGTAGCCACGGGGATCTTTGCCGTGGGTAAAGTGCTCTGCAATGGTGAAGGTCATGGGGAATATCCTGAAGTATCAATCTGAAGTCATGATTGGTGTTTTGTGCCACCGCTCACAAACTAACTTTCCACTCTGATTGACATACCGGTAATCAATGACAGGAGTAAGTTTCATGCACCAAATGGTTGGTTCTAAATGGAAACAGGAAATCTTGAGTGAGCGCATTCGGAACGTGGCGCTGACCATCATACTCAGGCCAGTTACCGAAGAGTTGCAGGTGTGGTCAGCCAAAACACGAAACCAACTTTCCCGTCGAATGTGTTTTTCAGGATAAGTCGCTTCATAAGCAGGAAGTCTTTGAAGATTTTGAGGGCCATGGCGAACATGGGATGTGGCGAAAGCTCTAGAAGCCTGTTCTGCTTTTCCGGAAAGTTTACAGGATATTTTGCGCGAAGTTTCCTTGCCTTCTCAGCAGCTGTTTTTAATGGCGGTCTGGATCGGCGCCAGTGAATCCAGGGCTGGAAATCGGTTGCTTGTCGGCAATATTTTTCTGAGCTTGTAACCAACAGCGCGCTTCGGGGGACTGTGATGCTGCTGCAATATTTGGACTATCTCGGGGTTGCCGTCTTCGCGGTCACAGGCGGCATCGTTGCATCCCGCAAGCAGCTGGATTTCATTGCCTTTCTTTTCTTTGCAACGCTGACTGGAATTGGTGGCGGAACCTTGCGGGATCTGCTTCTCGGTGTTCCCGTCTTCTGGGTCGAAAACGAAGGCTATCTGTTCGTTTGCGTCATCATCAGCATTGTCGTCTGGTTCTTCGCGCACCTGATTGAGCGGTTGAACAAGCCACTGAGATGGGCTGATGCGATCGGCATTGCGGCTTATTCCGTGATGGGAGCGGCCAAGGCCATGTCGGTTGGCGACACCGTGTTGGTCGCTGTCCTGATGGGCGTATCAACAGCGACCTTCGGCGGCATCCTGCGTGACACCATTGCACGGGACCCTTCTACCATCGTCAAATCCGAGATTTATGTCACCGCGGCATTTGCCGGAGCCGGGAGCTTTGTCGTGCTTGCCCATCTGGGATTGCCGCAGATCGCGGCGGCTGCCATTGCAGCAGCTATTGCCCTGCTGTTGCGTGGTGGTGCAATCCTCTACGGCTGGACATTGCCTGGCTACCGGGGTGGAACTGAAACCTGATACGGACGAATTGCGATCAATCCTCCCGGATATGCTCCTTTGCGAGCAAAAGTCTGATCTGTTCTGCAGCTTGCCGTTCGATTCCGGCGGCAGACAGAACCTCAACCGCGAAGCTTGCGGGAGCAGGCGCTGGCGCCGTGATAATGTTTCCGGCCCGAAGGGCGAATGGCTGATCGACATAGTGAGCAGCACCCGCATAAGCCGGTACATGCTTTTCCAGATAACCTGGCGCGTTTGAGGTGTGCTTTACTTCATCAAGCAGTCCAGCGCGGGCCAGCAAGGCGGTTCCACCGCAAATGCCTGCAACGACACAGTCATTCCAGAAAGACTGCTGCAAACTGGCCTCGATGCCAGGAATGGGGGTCCTTTCGACATCAGGACCGCCACAAACAACAATAACGCTCCGGTTAGAAGCCTCAAATCTTTTGGTGTCGGCAATGGTCAGACCGGCAACCGAAGTAACCTGTCCTCCGGTGGGCGATGTAAAGACAATTTCCGCTCCATAAAACGCGCGTCCTAGTCCTGCCAGCGGGGCGATCTCCCAATCGGAAAATTGCTGCGTCAAGAGTATGATGATCGGTAGCACCTTCGCCTCCGGTGTGTCTGCTTCCGGAAAGCGAGCATACTGGATGGCTCCTGACACCCTTCCGTCAGCAGTGTTGATCGGGAGCGGTATGCTCATGGTGTTTTGACGTGGCCGAGAGTAGGGTGGGTTCCGTATTTTTTACAAGGTGGAGGCCGAAATGGCTGAGCACGGTGTGTTTTATTGGAATGAATTGATGACCCGCGATACGGAGAAAGCCCGTGAATTTTACGGCAAGACGCTGGGTTGGACCTTCACGGAAATGCCGATGGAAGAAGGTGTGTATCTACTCGCCAAACTGGGCGACAAACCGGTGGCAGGCTTGTTCCCGATGATCGGACCACGGTTTGATGGCCTGCCGGAGCACTGGTTTTCCTATATCGCGGTAGACGATGTCGACGAGCGTCTGGATTTGGCGAAGGCCCATGGCGGCGAAATTGTCCGTCCGCCGTTCGATGTGCCCGGTGTTGGGCGGATCGCTGTCCTGAAAGATGTGAACGGAGCGGCTCAGGGCTGGATGACTCCAGCGGAAATAGCGGGTTGAACAACACTGGGATATCAAAAAAGCCGGTTCATTGAGAACCGGCTCTTTGCTCAAAATACAAGCCCAAACGTGCCCGACACGTAAACGATTAGTCCAAATGCGATCACCGGTAGGCTTGCCGAATAGGCAAGTGTCGTTAGCATGTCCTGCTCCTTTGCAAAACGACAATGGGGAAAGCGGGCCCATTCTTTGCCTATTGGCAATACGGGCATCCTTTCAGGTCCTCGCTTTCTGGTTTTACCCCTGCTGACCCTGCAATGTGGGACATGATGCCAGAAGTTCCAGAGTTTATGACCTCAAAAAAATGTGTGCAGCGAGCGCATAGTCGGCCAGACCGGTTCCCGGACCAGGCAGAAAGAGGGTTCTTTGGCCGTAATATCGGCGCCCTGCCTTGCTTCCCTGAGCAAGTTCCTTGAGATCCGCAGCCCACTCCAGTTCCGTTCTCGGCGGGTTTGCAAGATCGGAAGAAAACAGACGTGCTTCCTCCAACAGTTCCGACGGCAGCAGTGCGGTTGTGTCCAGCACATCTATGTGGCACCCGGCAGGTGGATCAAGGTAGGTCAACGAGTGATGCGTCTGGGTATCGTGTTCCGGTCCCGCAACACAGATCATGTCCGCACCTTCCTGGGCGGCATGGATCTCGTTCGTCACGCCTATATGAACGCCCGACATTGCTGGCTGATTGCTGATCCTTTTCTGGGTTTCACTGGAGGTGCCGGCAAGCAGGATCGAGGTAAAATTTCTCACCGCGGCGTACGCGGACACAAGTCTTGGGAGGCGAGGATCGTCGCCAATGACAAGAAGCCGGGATGTATCTTCACGCGAAAGATAGGCGGCGGCCAGGGCGTGAACCCCTGCAGTTCGCCAGGCATTCAGGCGAACGCCGTCGATCAGGGCGATCGGCTGGCCGCCGGACCCTGAAAAGAGAATATAAAGCCCGGAGGAGAGGCCCTTCTGCTCGGGCAGGTCCAATGCAAGCGAGCAACCGATATACCCTCTGGAGACATCTCCCTGAGCGGCAAAATCCGTCCAGGCGGGCTGAAATGACAAATGCCCGGAATGTTGATCAAGCCGGTCGATTGCCAGATCGGGTATGAGCGGAGTTACGGTGTTGGACCTGAAGGCACGCCTCAAGGTTTCCAGAACTGGTCTGTCTTCAAGACATGCTTCGATTTCGTCGCTGGATATGATCCGCATCGGACGATTATACGAAAAATACTCTAAGCAGCCGAGCGATTATCCGGTCCGGCGAGGCCCTTGAGGTTGGAAGCCGGTTGCGAAGCCGCCTGCATATCCCGCAACTGATCCGCTTCCTTGTGCCACTTGTCGGCTTCCCGACGCTTGACGCGCGCTTCCTTGCGCCAGCGGCCCTGATTTGCCCAGGCACCGAACCCGCCGATGATGATTCCGACCAAAAGGCTCGCAAAGATAACCCAGAACAACGGAATGTCAGGAATGGTCAGCCGCGGGTCCTGAGGATCGAACGGGTTCAAGGACAAGGAGACCGTGTGCCTGTTTGTAACCGCCAGGGGAAGCAGTACCACCGCGATTGCAAACAAAATCACATACTTGATGAAACGGGTCACGGTGGTCTCCCGGTTTTGCCAGATCAGAATTCAGTTTGAGACGGGCAAGCCTGAACAGCGAAGTCAGTCGTCGCCGTGGTCTACACCGTCATTCAGACGTATACGCATTTCCTTACCGGTTTTGAAGAAGGGAACGTGTTTCTCATCCACTTCCACTTTCTGACCGGTGCGAGGATTCCGGCCAACTCTGGCCGGACGGTTCTTGACAGAGAATGCGCCAAATCCGCGCAGCTCAACTCTATCCCCGCGCATTAGTGCTTCAGTTATTTCATCCAGAATGGCGTTGACGATATTCTCAACATCACGCTGATAAAGGTGCGGGTTCTGCTCGGCGATATGCTGAACAAGTTCTGATTTGATCATGCTGCGCCCCCTCTCGCTAAACGATTATTTGTCTGCCGCGTCTGAAGCCTGCCAAACGGATACGAGTCCGTCAAGCGTAAGACCTCGAGGAATCAGCCCCTTAGCATCAATAATAGGATTTAAAAGGGCAGATCCGATGCCTTTTCCGAACTCTCGCGAGACGCGCGAGGAAAATGGAAGCTCTTCAAGGTTGCTGTTGGTTGACCATGTAACGACGGGCAAATCCTCTGCAACGCCCTTCTCTGTTTCCAGCCAGGTGATGGCGACATCTTCGCCGCCGATGGCATCAACGAGCTTTTCTTCCATCGCTCTGTGACCCGTCAGAATGCGGCCGTCGGCGAGTTCCTTCGCCTTTGCCGGCGCCAGTTCACGGCGCTCGGCGACCAGGCCGACGAACCATTCATAGGAATCGGTCACCAGAGACGACAGCATGGCGCGCACTTCCGGTGTGGTTTCGGAATAAAAGTCAGGCTCGGCCTTGAGCGGAGCGCTCTTTACAGCTTCCATCTGGACGCCGACCGTCTCAAGCAGCTTTTGAGCATTGCCAAACTGAAAAAGGACGCCGATTGAACCGGTTATGGTGTTGTATCGTGCCACGATGTGATCGGAAGCGAGGGCAACCATGTAGCCCGCGGACGTTCCGACCGTTCGGATTTCGGCGACCACCGGCTTCTTTTCCGCCAGCTCGCGCAGGGCCTGATAAATTGCCTCACCGCCAGTCGTACTGCCGCCAGGGGAGTTGATCGAGACAAGAACGCCCTTGACCGCATCCGCCTTCGCGATCCTTTCGATCATCTTCAGCGTTTTGCGATCTTCCAGGATCACGCCTTCAATGGGGATGCGGGCGATATGAGCGGATCGCTTGCCGGTCGTTCCCGATACATAAGCAAGGCCGGCGATCAGCGCCCCTGCAATTACGACAAAGGTTGCCACGCGCCAGAAAGTGACTTTGCGCCGCAAACGCCGTCTATCCACCAGGGCGTCAACATCAACAGGCATGAAAAGGGTTTCTCCGGACAAGAACGTATGAAAACCAGCACCTACATAGGGTGAGTATGACAAGAATTGCAATTGCTTATCGCAATTTTCGCATCAGATTGCGGCAGTTTCACGTAAAGCGTGTGAAATCTTTGGCGCAGCTGCCTGGCCTGCTGCCTAGCCGTTAAGCTCCGTCACGAAGGCAACCCAGGCATAGCATGCAGCAAGGGAAACAATGGTCACCGGCAGGACGTAGCGGGTGAATTGCCAGAACTGAAACGGCGTCACGCCGTGTTTCTCGGTTTGTTGAACAATGATGACATTGCTGGCTGCGCTCAGAATGAAAAGGTTCCCCGCAAGTGTGGAAATGCCTGAAAGCAGCATCAGCGTCGCGGTCTCATGCCCTTCCAGCAGGTTCAGGTAAATTTCTACAAGCGGTACATTTGAAAACACCTGACTGCCGAAGAAGGCAATCGAGGTGACCAGTATCGGATCGCCCAATTGGTCGTGCCACGGGCTCAACCATTCCTGAAGAGCTCCAGACTTAAGCACCGCACCTGTCACGATGAACATGGATACGAAGAAGATAAGCGTATGCCAATCGACTTCCTTCACCAGTTGAACGCGATGGGAGGAAAACAGAAAGAGTGGCACAGCGGCAATGAGACTGAGTGCTCCAAGCGGCAGGTCCGGCATCCAGGAAGAACCGTGGGCAAAACTGTCAATCAGAACCAGAACGCACAAAAGCCCCGTGGAGAGAAGCGACGGCCACTGTCGCATTGTCTGTTCTTCCGGTGTTACGTGGGAGGGCGCGTCACCTAGTTCTTCCCTTGAAAAGCAATACCAGAACCACAGCAGAGTGAATGCCAGTGAAATCAGGCCGGGCACAAGCAGCCACTCCAGAAACACGGCTACCGGATTGGTGAAATGTCCGTCGGCCACAATCAGCAGGTTTTGCGGATTGCCGACCGGCGAGAACATGCTCCCGACCGTTACAGAAACGCATAAGGCGATCAGGGGAAGGGCAGCGCGAATTCCAAGGCTTGCCGCAATGGCAATTGCGATCGGGGTTCCAATGGCGGCCGCGGCATCATTTGTCAGGACGGCCGACACGATGGTCACGAACACGATGAAGTAGAAAAGGATTGCCGGGACCGATCGGGAATCGGCGCAGATCCAGTTACTGACTTCGTTGGAAATGCCGGAAGCAAAAAGGGCGTGGGATATTGCGAACACGCCAAACAGGTAGGCGATAACGTTCCAGTCGATGGCCTGAAGTGCTTCTGAAGGTGAAATATTGCCGGTTACCAAAAGGAATACTGCGCCTGCCGTCATGATTTGCCAGATCTTCACCCAGTCCGGCAACCATTGACGGATCGCGATCATGAAAAACACAAATATAGATACAATTAAACTTAAAGGCATTTAATTGATTCTCGCGATTCCTTATGGAAAACATCGGTATTCCATTTTAAGGTGCATGAAAATGGGTAAATAAAATTTTTATTTGTAGTCTGCGAGAATTGCATCAGGTCTTCAAACAGGCGCGGGAAAGATGTCATGCAGCTGAACAAACCGTTGCTCGGAGTGAATTTTTTTGCTGGTGACGTTGTCGGCGGGATTGGCCCTTACCTCGCTATCTATCTTCTTTCTCTGCAGCACTGGTCGCCTGGTTCCATCGGAATTGCGCTTGCCGCGGGCAGTATCGCGACTGTGGTGATGCAGTCTCCTGCCGGGGCTATCGTTGACGCCGTAGCCTGGAAACGTACCCTTTTGATCGGCTGTGCGATTGCCATTGCGGCCAGCACACTCGGCATTCTGGCTTTCAACGATGCGGCCGCGGTCTATACGGCGCAGATCCTGATAGGGTCAGCCTCTGCCTTTCTTGGTCCTCTGATTGCAGCTGTGACCCTTGGCCTTGTCGGGCACGCCTATTTCACCAAGCAGACAAGCGCCAACCAGGCCTGGAACCATGCCGGCAACATGATCGCAGCCATTCTGGCGGCAATTCTTGCACTCACGTGGTCCGCATTGGGCGTGTTCTGGCTGGTCGCGGCGATGGCGTGCGGCATGATTTTCTGCGCGCTGCTGATCGACAGGAACGCGATCGATCACGACCTTGCCCGGGGCGGACTTGCGGAGGAGAAGAAGGGATCGGGAAATCCGGAAGGCATCATGAGCCTGTTCGAAGACAAGCGACTGCTGGTTTTTGCAATCTGCATATTTCTATTCCACTCCGCCAATGCGGCCATGCTGCCTCTCGTCAGTCAGAAACTGTCTTCCAACAGCGACGCCGAACATGGGATTGCCTTTACCGCCGCCTGCGTGATCGCCGCCCAGCTGGTCATGATCGGCATGGCGATTTTCTGCGGCAAGAAGGCGGATGTCTGGGGCCGGAAGCCGCTGTTTCTGATTGCGTTTGCCGTGCTGCCGTTTCGTGGGTTTCTGTTCGCCTATTTTGAAAACCCGGCGGCTCTCGTCGCGATCCAGGCACTGGATGGTGTCGCCAACGGCATATTTGCCATGGTGTTCCTTCTGGTCCTGGCCGACATCACCAACGGAACCGGTCGGTTCAATCTGGCGCAAGGCGTTCTGGCGATGCTGATCGGGATTGGAGCATCTCTCAGCAATATTGCCGCTGAATACATCGTGCAGTTCACCAATTACACCATCGGCTTCATGTGCCTCGCGGGAACGGCAACGGTGGGACTGATCATCTTTCTGGTGTTCATGGAAGAAACACTGGTCAAGGACGCCGATGCTTCCCCGGAACCAGCGGTAGCGGAATAGGCGATCTCTTTCGAAATTATGTATTTGACGCGTTCCCGGCCTCAGCCAATCTGCGCTTGCACGATTTCAATCAGGCGGGAGACCGCAGGAAACGCAATTGAGGAGCTTCGAAAGAACGCGCCGGCGGGTTTCCGGCTAATGGGCGGATCGGGCCTCAACACCTTGTAGCGGGTTCGGTCGAGTGTGGGTTCCAGCTGGGCAGGCACTGTCATGGCACTCCGGCTGCGCTCCAGCATCTGCAGGCCAAGCGCAAAGGAACTCGTCTGCAGAACCATGTTCGGCGGTTTCAGCCCTTGAAGCGCAAAATAGGCATTCGTCATTTCCTCGTTTTCAGGTGTATCGCTGTAAACAATCCAGCTGACATCCTGAAGGTCTTGCGCGCTGACGGTTTCACGGATTGCGAGCGGGTGGTCTGCGCTGACAAGGACGCCTTGTTCCACGATGGTGAGGGGAACGAATTGGACCTCGTCGTCAGGATTGAGGTTCTCCGTCGTACCGAACATGAGATCCTGAAGCCCCCGGCGGATTTTTGGAAGGTTCCGGGAGTTGACGTCAGCCGTCAGTCTTATGCGCGTGTCAGGGAACTCGCCATGCAGTATCGCGAAGGCCTTTCCCAGATACCGCAGATGAAACAACGGCCCGGCGCCAACCCTGATTTCATCAAGATGTCCGTCCTTGAAAGCATCGAGTGCTTCGTTCGCCTGCAGATAGGACTGCTCTATCCTTCGCGCGAAGGGGAGCAGCTCTTCCCCCATGGGCGTTAGCCTTGCTCCGCGCGGCAACCGCTCAACCAGTTTGGCACCGTAGGTTTGCTCGAGCTGTTGAAGCCTTTTGGTCAAAGTTGGCTGCGTGATGAACAGTTTCTCCGCCGCCGTGGTCATGTTGCCTGTCTTGGCGATCATCAGAAGCGTTGCTAGATTTCTATCCATTCCATTTCTCTATGGATAATGCCCAAAATTTTCATTTTTCGAATTTCGCCGAGATCCCTAGAGTACGCAAGCATTAACCGGGTAGGGAGGAAGCAAAAGCCTGATGCGCACTATCTTCGTGCTATTTGACTCGCTGAACCGCAGCGCCATCGGCGCGTATGGCGGTACCGCCGTTCCCACCCCGAATTTCGATCGCTTCGCTCAAAAAGCAGCAACATTTACAAAACACTATGCCGGATCACTGCCTTGCATGCCGGCGCGCAGGGATATGCATACGGGCCGGCTGAACTTCATGCACCGGCCATGGGGGCCGCTGGAGCCGTTCGACAACAGCTTTGCATCCATCCTGAGTGAAAATGGTGTCTACACACATATTGTCTCGGACCACCTGCATTACTTCGAGAATGGCGGATCCGGTTATGTGAATGCCTTTGACAGCTGGGACTTCATTCGAGGTCAGGAATATGACGCGATGAAGGTTCTTACCCAGCCTCCTGTTGCCCGGCTGCGTGAAAAGTTTGACGAGCGCCACTATCCGATGGCCGGGTTGGACGATGGGGAGACGATAACCCGGCGCAACACGGATCAGACAACCTGGCGAAGACTGCGCCACGCCACCAATACGATCTTCATGGAAGAAGAACGGGATTATCCGACGGCAAAGTGCTTCCGGAGCGCGCTGGAGTTTCTGGAGTTAAACCGGGCTGCCGACAATTGGTTTCTTCAGCTGGAGTGTTTCGATCCTCACGAGCCCTTTACGGCTCCGCAAAGGTTCAAGGAGGCGTTCGCCACCGGGTACAAGGGCAAGATTCTGGATTGGCCGATTTATGAAAAAGTCACCAACTCGGAAGAAGAGGTCGCGGAGATCCGCGCCAATTATGCTGCACTTGTTGCCATGTGTGACGAGTATTTCGGCAAACTGCTCGACTGGATCGACCGTGAAGATGCTTGGCAGACAACAGCTCTTGTCCTGACCACTGATCACGGGTTTCTGTTGGGAGAGCATGAGTGGTGGGCAAAGAACAAGATGCCCTACTACGAGGAGATCTCGCATATTCCGCTGATGATCTGGCATCCTTCGATGGCGGGCGCGGGAGGAAAGTCCGTAGACGGACTGACACAGACAACCGACCTGATGCCCACACTTCTGGATTTCTATGGCATCGACATTCCCGAGGAGGTCACGTCCCATTCCGTTTTGCCGGTCCTCAATGGAACGTCGCCGGAGCGGGATACAGCAATCCTTGGCATGTTCGCAGGGCCGATCTGCGTAACGGATGGGCGTTACAGCTACTATCGTTTTCCCGAGGACCCGGAGGGCCAGGCGCTGCCTGCCTACACCGTCATGCCGTCTCATCTTGAAAACCTGTTCAGCGATGACGAGATGCGCTCGGCGGAACTCGCACAGCCCTTTGACTTCACCAAGGGTTCACCGCTGTTGAAGATAACGCTGGACCCCGATATCGGGGAAACCGGAAAGGCCTGTGTCGCCAACTGGCACGACGGGTCGTGTCTGTTTGATCTTGCAACCGATCCGGGCCAGCTGGATCCGATAAACGATGAAGCAGTTATCTCGCGATTGTGCGTGGCAATCGTCGCTCATCTTCTCAAGCACAATGCGCCGGAGGAAACCTATTCGCATTACGGACTGGAGACCTATCGAAGGGAGATGACCGGCCACAACTGAAGCTTTTCATACATTCGGTCAGTGAGGGCTGGCCGGTATCAACGGGAGGAAAATGAAATGTTCAAGAGGATATTGATTGCCGGCGTTGCAATCGCCTCTGTTTTGGGTGCCAGTGCCGCAAAGGCGGAGTTTCCGGAGCGCACGGTGGAAAACGTCTTTCCATGGTCGGCCGGCACTGCGATGTCGATGAGCCAGATTATCGCCAAGGCCATGGGAGAGGAACTTGGCGTTGCGATGACCGTTATTTCGACGCCGGGAGCAGCGGGCACCAAGGCTTTCAAAACGGCAATGAGCAGGCCGGCAGATGGATACACGGTCATAGATGGCTACGTTGCACCATTGGTTCTTCAGCCTGTGTTGGGCAACGCCGAGTGGAGCTACCAGGACTTCAAGCCACTGCACGCGGCAGTGTCCAACGCTTTTTCCATCGGCAGCCGTGTCGATGAAACGCGCTGGAGCAGCTTTGAGGAGATGATGGAATGGGGCAAGGCCAATCCGGGCAAGCTCCGCTATTCTTCCGGGTCTCGCAACAACCTGCCGCATATGGTGATTGCGAAGGTGCTTCAGTCCTACGGCGTGGTGGCCCAGAACATTCCCTATAAAACGGACGGCGATGCCCGCAAGGACCTGAAATCGGGCGTGCTTGACTTCGCCTTTGTGAATGTCGGTGCTTATCTCCAGGACAAGGAAGGGTTCGACATCCTGTTGGTCCTGTCCGAACTGCCCGGAGCCAAGGCGTCTTATGACGGTGCGCCCAGTATTACCGATCTGGAGATTGACCTTGGCCTTTCCGGTTTGGCTCCGATGGGCTGGACCTGGTGGCTCGTGCACCCGGATACCCCGGACGCGGAAACCGAGGCGCTTCGCAGCGCAATGGCAGCAGCCATGAAGCGAGAGGATGTTCGCGAGGCGATCACCCGTGTAGGCTTCGTTCCTCTTGATTGGGACCATGACCAGTATGAGGAAATTGTCGGTCCGGTTGCCGATCAGCTCGGGGCGATGGGCAATGCCCTCAAATGGGAAGAAGAAGAGCTTGCGAAAGTTCGGCAATAGACCTTCGGGGGGAGGGCGAAGATCATGACCAGGAAACATGCAGAATGGCTGGTTCTCCTGATCTTCGCCTGTGTCATCGGCGTGGTGTTTCAGCAAATCGCCACGTCAATGACAGAGCAGGGAATTGCGTCCGGCTCCCCGTATGACAACGCGGCTGCCTATCCGAAGGCAGTTGCTATCCTGATGTCGGGACTTCTTGTTCTGGCGGCCGTCAATGTCTGGCGACAAAAGGCTTCAGGGCCTCGCGTGTCGATGGCGCAACTCGCAAGACCAGTTGCTTTGCTTGCGGTTTTTGCCTGCTATCTGCTTGCTCTGGGAACACTGGGTTATCACCTGTCGACACCACCCATGCTCATGGCATTGCTCTGGGTTGGCGGATATCGGAGGCCGGTACCGATGCTGATCTACGGCGTTGGAATTTCCTTCGGGCTTGCCTTCCTGTTCGAGGTCTTCCTCAAGATCGTTCTGCCCGGCGGCATCTGGCATCTGAATATCCCGTGGTAAGCACATGTTGATTGATTCTCTCAGCACCGGGTTCGGTCTGTTTCTCACCCCGCTTGCTTTCGGATTGACGCTTGCAGGCCTCTTGTTCGGTTTGCTGGTTGGGGCTCTTCCCGGTCTGGGTCCCCTGATGGGCATCATCCTGATGTTGCCCGTTGCGATCGGGCAACCGCCGATCGCCGCCATGGGGTTCCTGATCGCTATCTTCGTCGGAGGTTCCTGTGGCGGATCGATTTCGGCAATTCTACTGCGCATTCCGGGCACACCGCTCGCTGCGGCGACGTTGTTCGACGGTTACCCAATGGCGCAAAAGGGCCGCGCGGCGGATGCGATCGGGATTGCGATCACGGCGAGTGCTCTGGGTGGGCTCTTCGGCGGTATCGTACTGATTTTCTTCGCGCCGCTTCTGGCCAGTTTTGCCAGCGGTTTCGCCCCGCCTGAATACACCGCATTGGCGATTACCGGCCTGACGGCGATCATCGTGATCTCGGGCGGATCATTGATCAAGGGATTGCTGGCCGGGTGCTTCGGGTTGCTTCTGGCAACTATAGGCACAGATGAATTCTCAACCGGCTATCGTTTCACGTTCGGCTCCCATCACATGCTCAATGGGTTTCACATCGTGGCTGTCGTGGTTGGGCTGTTTGCTGTTTCTGAAATGGCATTTCAGATCATGGGCTCTGGTTTGACGCGCAAACCGGACATTCCGGTGGTCAGGGCAAACTTCTCGTCCATCCTGCTGACGCTCAAGCACTGGACCAATTTATTGAGGTCGAGTGCCATCGGGGCGTTTTTCGGCTCGCTTCCGGGTGCGGGTGGCGTGATCAGTTCCTTCACTGCCTATGCGGCTGCCAAGGCAACCGCCGGGCCGGACGAAAAATACGGGGAAGGGGAAGAAGGCGGCGTTGTTGCCACCGAAAGCGCCAACAACGCCACGGTGGGCGGGACGCTTGTCCCATCGCTCGCGCTGGGAATTCCGGGTGATGCTTCGTCCGCCGTTCTGATCGGTGCGCTTCTTATCCTGGGACTGTTTCCAGGACCGACATTGTTTGAACAGCAGCCGGAAATCGTCGGAGGTGTTTTTCTTGTCTATCTCGCATCGAACCTGATGCTGCTCGTTGCCGGGATACTGACCACACCTCTCTTTGTCTACGTTCTTCGCATTCGTAAATCGCATCTCATCCCCGTTGTCCTCCTCATGTGCGCCATCGGGACCTTTGCGCTCCAGGCCTCTGTTTTCGACCTGTGGGTCATGTTCGCATTCGGGGTGATCGGAATTCTCTTCCGGGTGGCGGATTATCCTTTGGCGCCAATCGTCATCGGGGCGATCCTCGGCCCATTGCTGGAAAACAACTACCGGCGCTCGCTTCTGATTTCTCATGACGGGCACTGGATATTTCTGGACCGTCCCGTCTCGGCGGTGCTGATCGGCATCAACGTTCTGCTGGTTCTGGGGGCGGTGTGGTTTGCGCTGCGCCAGGGAAAGAAACGAACCGGTGAAGACAGCGGCTTCGATCAGGCATCAAGGGCACCGGAAATCTGATAAACGCGTTGGGATTGTCTTTTCCACTTTGAATGATCCACGCGTAAGAAGCCCGCCGAATGGCGGGCTTCTGCTGTTTGATTCAGGATGTTGTCATAGCCTGCCGTTTGATCAGAAAATCAGTTGATCCCGGTCAGTTGGATTTCGAAGGTCAGGTCCTTGCCCGCAAGCGGGTGATTGGCGTCAAGAATGACTTCATCGTCGGATATCTCTACGACGGTCACGGACATCATCTGACCGTTTTCAGTCTGTGCCTGCAGCTGGAGGCCGACTTCCAACGGTACATTCTCGGGAATGTTCGACCTTGGAACGGCCTGTTTGGCATCCGGGTTGTGCGGTCCATATGCTTCTGCGGCTTCAACCCTGACGGTCTTCTCGTCGCCGATCTTCATTCCCAGGATCGCTTTGTCGAGACCCGGGATAATCTGCCCGGATCCAACGGTGAATTCCAGTGGCTCGCGCCCTTCCGAGCTGTCGAAAACTGAGCCGTCATCCAGCGTGCCCTTGTAATGAAGACGTACCGTGTCGCCACTCTTGGCTTCGGTCATGATGGGTATCGCAATTCTGTCTGGGGTGAATTTTGAGGCCGCAAAGATGGGGCGGGTGCTCGTCGCAAGGTCTTAAACTTAAAGAGTGATGGGCAAAAGTAAAGTTCGGCCGGTGAGCGCCAAACAAACAAACCCGGCATCAGGGTGCCGGGTTTGAAGGAAGTGTAGTGGGATCGCCTTAACGCTTTGGCAGTGGGATCCATTCTGCGACGGAAACGTCCGCATGCTGAAACTGAGGCATCTTTTCGCCGAGATCTTCCATGTTCTTGACATCCTGCTCGTTGAGGAACGCCTGGGTGATCAGGGTAGGCGGAACGATGACCTGCTTGCCGGGGTCTTCACCCGCGAGCATGAGGGCGAGGGTACGCACACTGACCTCGCCGACAACAGCCGGGTTGGTGGCAACCGTCGCTGCCCAGGCTGAATTCGGCTCGCGCATTGCCGAAATATCAGCAGTTGAAACATCAGCGGAATAGATCTTGATGTCCTGATTGAGGCCCGCTTCGTCAACGGCAATCTTCACGCCCTTGGCGAATTCATCATAAGGCGCGAACACGACGCTTATGGTGGGGTTCGCCTGCAGAACGGACCGCGCCTGGTTGGCAACGGAGTTGGCAATCGGGTTGTCCAGCGTGCCGAACATGGCCGCTTCCTTGATGCCCGGATTGTCTTTTTTCACTTCTTTCCAGGCGACATCGCGCCGGTCAAGCGGTGCGATACCCGGCACATAGACATAACCGGCGGTAAAGGCGTCGCCGTTGTCCTTGATGGCCTGTTCGAGGGCCAGCTTGCCGAGCATGTAGTCGGACTGCTCGACCTGCGGGATGGCGTCGTTTTCCACGTTGACGTCAAAAGCAACAACCTTGATACCGGCGTCGACCGCTCGCTGTGCGGCCGGTTTCATGGACTCCGTCAGACCGTGCTGAATGACGATGCCATCCACGCCGAGTGCGATGGCCTGATCAACCATGTCGGCCTGGAGCGCTGCGTCCTGCCGGCTGTCGAAAACACGCAGGTCGACACCAAGCGCCTCGGCCTGCTTTTCAACGCCGGAAAGGTAGGACTGGAAGAAGTCGCCGGTGGACAGGTAACGCACCAGGGCAATCTTCACGTCTTCCGGCTTGTCGAACGGGGCGGGCATGTCGGCAGCAAGGGCGCTGCCCCCCGTGAAACCAATTCCGGCCACTACGGCCAACTTCATAAATTCACGTCTGAGCATATTGCTTCCTCCCAATATGAACGGGCGCCTTGGAGGCGTCACGCTGTTCTCCTGCCACCGCGGCGCGATGACAGGTAGAATGTGAAAACAAGAGCGGCGACCAGGACGGCGCCTTTGACAAAGTCCTGCATGTAATAGGGGGCATTCATCATGGTGAGGCCCTGGAGAAGAATGCCGACAAACAGGGCACCCGCGGCAGTGCCGAAGGCGTTGGGGCGTGCGGCCCCCAGAACGGCGAAGCCGATGAGTGCAGCGGCAACGCTGTCGAGCAACAGGTTGTTTCCCGATGCAATGTCACCACGCCCGAGGCGTGCTGCAAGCAGGATGCCGCCCACAGAGGCCAGCATTCCGGAGATCATGTAGGCAACGATCTTGTAGCGGTGAACGTTGGTGCCCACCAGCTCGGCCGCGCGCTCGTTGGAACCGATCGCGTACATCAGACGGCCATGCCTTGTGTAGCCCAGGAACAACCAGATCAGCAGGGCAATCAGCAGGAACACGACAACCGGAACCGGCAACAGTCGGTCCAGGAAAAGGTCGAAGCGATGCCGCCCAAGCCAGAGAAACGCCGCTGAAAACGTTCCTTCAGCAACGGATCCGTCGGGCAGGCTCATCCCGGTCGCAATCGAGTTGCCCTGTGTTGGAATGCGTTGGAGACCGATCAGAAGAAACATCATGCCAAGGGTCGCCAACAGGTCGGGAACGCGCATCTTGACGATGAGCAGACCGTTGACCAGTCCGACGGCTGCACCCATCAGCAGGCAGAGGGCAACGGCAACGAACGCCGACTGCTCCATGATCACCATGGTATAGGCGGACAGCATCAGGGCCGACGTGGCCACCGAGCCAATGGACAGATCGAAACCGCCAACGACCAGCGTACAGGTCACGCCAAGCGCCAGGATGCCGGTGATTGCGACGGACTGCAGGACAAAGACAGCCGAGCGCGGGCTGGCAAATCCGCTTGCGTAGAGCGAGAAAAACAGGGCGAGGCCGCCGAGCAAGACCAGGAAACCATATCGGATGGCAAAATCGAGTGCGTTCTTGTTCATTTTTCCAAATTCATCCTGCGAGAGCCAGCCGCTCACCGGGGCCGGACACGTCCGCAACCAGGCTGTTCAGGTCGACATTCTTGTTGAGGTATTCGCCGGCAATGGCCGCTTCGTTCAAAACGACGATCCGGTCCGCGATTTCCAGGGCTTCATCAATCTCCGCAACGAAGACCAGTGTCGTGCGGCCCGTTGCAGTCTGGCGGATATAACGGCCGATATCGCGCCTTGCGCCGATGTCCACGCCCTGAAACGGCTCGTCCAGAAGCAGGACACGCGAGGCTTTCAGCAGCCAGCGTCCGATCATGACCTTTTGCTGGTTGCCACCGGACAGCGTGTCGATGCCGTCGGTATTGCCCTGGCACACCACACCGATCTTGCCGATCATTTCGTCACTCGCCTTGCGCTGGGCTCTGTCGCTCAGGAAGGAAAACCGGCTGAATGCCTTCAGGAAAGGCAGGGTCATGTTGTTGGCGATGTCGAAATCCTGCACGACCGCATTGACGCTGCGGTCCTTGGGCGACATGAAGACGCCCCTGGAAACCGCGTCCGCTGCATCTTTCGGCAGGTAGTCCTGCCCGTCGAGTTCAAGTCTGCCGCCATGCGAGGCGGCCAGGCCGAATACAATCTCCGCAAGCCGCGTCTTGCCGCTGCCGAGCAGGCCGGTAAAGGCAACCACTTCGCCTTCCCGGGCACTGAAATTGATTTCCTTGCTGTCTTCGAACAGTTTGAGATTTTCGATATTCAGTACAACTTCGCCGCCGGAAACCGGATCGATGTCGACTTCGGTCATCTGGTGGCCGAGCATGGCGTTGACCGCACCGACATAGTCCAGCGGTTCGCTTTCGAACAAACCGGATATTGCGCCATCGCGCATGGAGACGATCCTGTCGGCAACGCGGCGGATGTCGGACATGCGGTGGGAGATGTAGAGGATCGCAACTCCCTCGGCGCGCAGTCGGTCGATCAGGGTGAAAAGTCGTTCTGCCTCGGAGGCCGACAGCGATGAGGTGGGTTCGTCCAGAATGAGCAGTTTTGGAGACCTGGCCATTGCACGTGCGATGGCGATCATCTGACGGTCGGCAACATCAAGGTCCGCGACGCGTGTGCGCACATCCATGGTCAGGCCCATGCTTTCGGCGACCTGGCGCGCCTGCTGACGCAGTTTCCTGTCATTGACGAATAGACCGACACCCGGCTCGGTCAGCCGGTCGAGCGTCAGGTTGGTTGCCACGTCGAGATCGGGAATGACACCGTCGTCAATGGACTGGTGGACCGTGACCACACCTTTGGAGATTGCGTCTGCAGCATCAAGGGGCGCGAAAGGCTGGCCGCCGAGCTCTATGTTACCGGCATCGGCAAAATGATAGCCGCAGAGCACCTTCACAAGCGTGGACTTGCCTGCCCCGTTTGCTCCCATCAGCGCCGTGACTTCGCCGGCCCGCAAATCCAGATCAATACCTTTCAGGACGTGATTTTGCCCGAAGGATTTCTCCAGTCCGCGGAGTTTGCAGGTGACGTTTTGCACCGTTCCTCCCAAAAAAATACGAGCTCCTCTCCCGTTGGATATTGTTACAACATGCAAAATAGTCATTTGTCAACTCAGTTGACTTTTGAATAATCTTGATCATTATCGAGGCGGAAACGGGAGGATTGATCGCGATCATGGATACGCCAAACCAGTATCAGCCATTGACGCCGGAAGAGCTTGGAGCCCGACTTTCAGCCATTGATGCAGTGGCAGACCGAGTTGGAAGAGACCCGGCGGCCTGGAAGGTGAAGGAAGTCGGCGACGGCAACCTGAATCTGGTTTTCATTGTCGAAGGCCCTGAAGGCACGGTGATCGTAAAGCAGGCGCTGCCCTATGTTCGGCTTGTAGGCGACAGTTGGCCGCTACCGCTCTATCGCGCGTTCTTTGAAAACCATGCTCTTGTGCGTCAGGCAGAGAGGGATCCGGGAGCCGTTCCTGAAGTCTATCACTTCGATGAAGTGCAGGCGCTGATCGTGATGGAGTTTCTCGCGCCTCACAAGATCCTTCGCCGCAAACTTATCGATGGCGAAAAGGTTGAAGGACTCGGCACATTCCTGGGCAAGTTCTGCGCGCGAACAGCGTTTAGAGGGTCCGAGCTTTCCATGAAAAGCCCCGACAAGAAAAACGATGTCGGTCTCTTTTCCGGCAATGTTGAAATTCCGGCGATTACCGAAGCGCTGGTTTTTACCGACCCCTATCACGAAGCGGACATGAACCATCATACCGATGGGCTCGATCCGGTGGTTGCGGAATTGCGCTCCAATCCGGAACTGAAGGCAAAAGTCCAACGTCTCCTGATGAAGTTTGCCTCAAACACCGAGACAATGGTGCACGGCGATCTTCACAGCGGTTCGATCATGTCGACAGATACGGACAGCCGGGTGATTGATCCCGAGTTCGTACAATATGGACCGATGGGGTTCGATCTAGGCATGTTGCTTGCCAACTTCTTCATGGCCTATTTCAGCCAGGAAGCACACCGGCACGATGCGGCGCT
The DNA here is from genome assembly GCA_039195965.1 of Pseudomonadota bacterium. Taxonomy (GTDB): domain Bacteria; phylum Pseudomonadota; class Alphaproteobacteria; order Rhizobiales; family Stappiaceae; genus Roseibium. The sequence goes on along the minus strand of JBCCVB010000046.1, from coordinate 6,521 downwards.
TGAAGACTACCGGGAATGGATCCTTTCGGTCATTGCGGAAACCGTGAGGGCCTTCGACGAAGAATTCACCCACCTTTGGAAGACGGAACGAACGGGAATGCTTTATCCCGTTGCTCTCTTTGAAAGCCAGGGGCATCACTCAGGTGATGCCTGTGCGGATCTGCTGGACGAAATCTGGGCGGATGCGCTCGGTTTCTGCGGAATTGAGATGCACCGTCGCACATTATCGCTTGCGCACAACGCCGATTTCGAAGAGATCGAGGACAAGGACCTCAAGGCCCGCCTGGAAGCGCGCAATCTCTTGATGGGGGCGGAACTGGTCCTGAATGCCAGGACAACAACATCCATCGACGAACTGCTTACGCTCGCGCGCCAATTCAACAAGAAGGACATCATATGAAGGTCGACGGAACCCATTATCGCTCGCTCTGGTGGGACGAGGACAAGGGCGCCTTGCAGATCATCGATCAACGCTGGCTGCCACATGAGTTCCGCATCCAACAGGTCGATACGCTGCAGGACTTTGCCGACGCCATTGTCGAGATGCGGGTGCGTGGTGCACCCCTGATCGGTGCAACAGCAGCTTATGGCATGGCGTTGGCTGCAAAGCTCGACCCATCCGATGACAACCTGGACAGGGCTTGGGAGTATCTGGACAAGACACGTCCGACGGCGATCAATCTGCGCTGGGCGCTCAACAGATGCCGCAACTTCCTGAAGCCGCTCCCGGTCTGGGAGCGTGCCGCCGCCGCCCTGAAGCTCGCGCATGAGATTTCCGACGAAGACGTCGATATCAACCGCCGCATCGGGCAAAATGGACTGGACATCATCCGCAAGATCGCTGCAGGCAAACCGGATGGCGAGCCGGTTCGCATCCTGACCCACTGCAATGCCGGCTGGATTGCAACGGTTGACTGGGGAACGGCAACGAGCCCCATGTACCAGGCTCATGACGAAGGAATTCCGATCCATATCTGGGTCGATGAAACGCGCCCTCGGAACCAGGGGGCTCTGACTTCCTGGGAGCTCGGCAGCCACGGTATTCCGCATACCTACATCACCGACAATGCCGGTGGTCATCTGATGCAGCACGGCCTGGTCGACATGGTCATCACCGGCACGGACCGCACAACGCGTCGCGGCGATGTCTGCAACAAGATCGGCACCTACCTGAAGGCTCTGGCGGCAAAAGCCAACAACGTGCCTTTCTATGTCGCGCTTCCGTCGCCGACCATCGATTGGACGGTAGATGACGGTGTTGCCGAAATCCCGATCGAAGAGCGGAACGAGCGCGAAGTGACCCACATTCAGGGGCTGACGGACGACAATGCCATTGGTGCTGTTCAGGTCACGCCGCAAGGCACACCGGGTGGCAATCCTGCCTTTGATGTAACGCCGAACCATCTGGTGACCGGCCTGATCACCGAGCGGGGAGTATGTACGGCGAGCCCGGAGGGGCTGGCAGAGCTGTTCCCGGATCTTGCCCAGGTTGCCAAGAGCGCATGAGCCCGGGTCCGGCCAAGGCAAGGTCATCGGAAACCAGGAGCGGAGCGCGCGGAGTTGCTGCGCGCTCTCGGTCTCAAGAGGACGCCATTCTTGAAGTCACCTGGTGTTACTATCAGGAAGGCATGAACCAGAACGAGATCGCCGAACGGCTCGGCATTTCGCGTGCAACGGTCGTCAATTATCTCGCCGAGGCCCGAAAGCGGGACTATGTCCGTATTTCGCTCGACAGCGACGTCTTCCGGAACCAGGAACTTGCCCGCGGTCTGGTGGACCGTTTCGGTCTTCAGGATGCAGTTGTCATACCCTCATCTCCGGGTGGCGCGGACCAGTCTCTGGACCGCGTTACACGTGTCGTTGCGGACTGGCTTCCGAACCTGCTGGAACCGGGGGATCGTCTCGGCGTTGCCTGGGGAGAGACGGTCTACAGGGTGGCGGAAGCGGCTCCTCGTATCACAATGGAAGACCTCACGGTGGTGCAGCTGGTCGGGTCACGTCCGGCAGCTCTCGGCTTTGCCGCGGAAACCTGTTCGGCCACACTTGCTCGCCGCTATGGCGCTCATTGTGTCAACCTGCATGTTCCACTGCTTCTGTCCGATAAAGGACTGGTTGAGCGACTGAAACAGGAACCGGTCATTCGGATGCAGCTGCAGGCAGTGGCCGATTGCAACAAGACCATCTTCGCCTGCGGTACCTGTCAGAGCGAAAGTCACGTGGTTCAGACCGGCTTGCTTGATCGCGACGACATTGCCGACTGCGCCAGCAAAGGTGCCATTGGCGTCATCTGCGGCCGCTTGATCGACCATGACGGCAACGGCCTCAACCGGGAAATCGAAGATCGTATGATTGCGGTCACCCTGGATCAGATGCGCAACAAGGAAATGGGCTTGCTGGTCGGCTCGGGTCCACAGAGGGCCGAACCCATGCTCGCGGCCATTCGCGGTGGATACGCGACCCATGTGGCTACCTGTTCGGACACGGCCGCGGCCATACTCAATCTGGCGAAAGACGATGCTTAAGGCACCTTACAAGGACACTCCGGAACTCCGGCAGGCGATCATCGATACCTGCAAGGAGATGAACCGGCGCGGTATCAATCAGGGCACTTCCGGCAATGTGTCCGCGCGCGCCGGAAGCAAAATGATAATTACTCCGTCAGGCGTGCCTTATGACAGGATGACGCCGGATATGCTGGCATCGCTGCCGATCGAGGGAGACGGGGAGGCCGAAGGCCCGTTCCCGCCCTCAACCGAATGGCAATTCCATCTGGCGCTTCTTCGCAGCAAGCCCGACATGCATGCCGTTGTCCACGCGCACCCGGTTCATTGCACAGCGCTGTCCATCAATCGAATGGCAATTCCGGCATGCCACTACATGATCGCGCTGTTCGGTGGAGATACTGTTCCTCTGGCGGGCTATGCGCTGTTCGGCAGCGACGAACTGGCCGAAAATGTTACCGGTGCAATGGCTGACAGGCATGGTTGTCTGATGGCCAATCACGGCGCAGTTGTTGTCGGCGAAAATCTGGACAAGGCGCTCTGGCGCATGGAAGAACTGGAAGTCCTTGCCCGTGCCTTCATCCTCAGCCGCTCTGTGGGCGAACCGCACATCCTGTCGAAAGGCGAGATCGACGAAGTGCTCGGCGCGGTCGCCGACTATGGCATGAAGTCTGGTTGATGACGGCGGCTGGTCGTACCCCAGCCACTTCACGCGTAGCGGGCCGGCATCCCTCGTGTTGCCGCCAGCGATCCCAGCCCTGAAAAGATGATCAGTGTAAGACCCAGTAACGCGATGCCGTCCGGCCAGTCGCCAAATACCAGAATGCCAAGCAACGTCGCCGAAATGAGCTTGCTGTAGACAAGCGGAGCGACAAGGCTGGCATCTGCCATCTTGTTGGCAACCACCAGAACATAGTTACCTGCCGCGGAGCCGATTGCGCTGAAGACGATCAGCACCCAGAAGCCTGTGCTTTGCTCAGGCATGTCTACGCTCAGACCGAATGGAGTAAGCAGGATCGAACCGATCAGCAACTGGGACATCAGCAGCAGGCTTGGCCGCATGGCACCGGCCAAGAGTTTGGTCATGAATAGATAGCAGCCGTAGCAGATACCGGCGAGTACGGCGAAGAATATGCCGGTTGATGCCCCGAAACCCGGCTTGACCACCAGCAGCACGCCCAGAAAACCAAGGGCAAGCAGCACCGATTGGGTCCGCGATGGTCGCTCGGAAAGAAAAATGATCGCCAGAACGAAGGAAATGAGCGGACCGACGAAGAAAGCGCCAAAGACATTGGCAATCGGTTCGGTTTTGAGTGCTGTCAGGATAGAGCAGATGGCGCAGGTGATGAATATTGCACGCAAGATCACCCGCCAATCCTTGTAGGCCGCAAGTTCGTGGAACCTGATCCGCGCAAGCGGCCACAAGGCCAACGCCCCGATCACGAACCGAGAAAAAGCCACAAGGAACGGGTTCACGCCGCCAGCTGTCAGAAGCTTGCCACATGTGTCGCCAATCACGATCAGAGTAACGGCGATAAAGACAGTGCCTGCAATCCGGCACAGCGCAAAGGCTGACATTGGGAAGTACCGTTCGGAAAAAATTTTAGGACGTTTACCCGATACATTTGAAAACAGTTCCGGTTGCAAGCCCGGAAAACACGATTTCTGTTCCCTTGGCGCGTCTTGCGCGAAAAGTGTTCAAGATGCCGCGGGTCGGTTGAAGCCTATTTTTCGACCAGAAATTCCACAGGCGCACCGTTTTTCTTGCCGTCCAGCAGGATCAGGATTCGATAGGCTTCCTGTGTTTCTTCCAGAACAAGCAAGGTTTCCGCACTGTCATTTGCGTCAATGCCGGGAAGTCTGCCAAGAGGCTCTGCTGCGTCCTCATCCTTGCCGCTCCAGAACCAGACCGCCGGAAACGGTGAAGGCGGTGATCTTTTTTCTCCGCAAGTAAGTTTCTGGTCACCGCGGCGGTCGTCGCTCCGGCCAGACAGAATTAGAAATCCGCCATCGACGGCCGTAAGGTCCCGAATGCCGACATTGTCGCCCAGTTTCACTTGGTTGATTTTTGCCGATGGTGCCGTGTTCTTGAACAGCTCATTGATCGGAACCCGCATGACCAGGGCATGTTCGGACAGGCACGGGCTTCGAAGACCAAAAAGCAGATCCTCTCCCATGACCGAAAGCCCCTCGATCGTCACGCCATTCCGGTCCAGCGTCTTTTCAGCAAAGGCACTCAGAGGTTCCGTATTTCTGATCGTTTCCTGCAGCAATGTCGTGCGTGAAATCTCCGGAGCGACCTTCTTGTCATTGAAATTGAAGGTTGGGAGACCGGTTGCCGGATCGACCGGAATGCGAAACAGCACAAAACGGGATTGCTGAAACTCACCACTTCTGGAAAGCCCGTGCGAACCGGTGACGAAGTAGGAGCCGGGGTCTCCCGAACCTTCAGGCGGAACATAAACGGCGCCTTCGGCGTCAATTTCTTTTGTCTTTTCGCCGTTTATCTTTCCCGGCAACAACCTGACCAAAGGGCCCGGTTCAAGTCGCAGGTCTCTGATCTGAAAGAACTGCGCGTACTTCTTTTCATCGTTCACCGCCAGGCACTGACCGAGACCGGGCACACAGGCAGCACCACTGATCGACTCGCGCGCCTTGTCGCTCTTCTCGAAATTCGGTTTCACCTTCCAGGTTTCGTTGGAGCGAGTGATATCCGCGATGGCTGAGCTCGTTGCGAGGAGGGGCAATAAGGTAAGCAAAATCAGGCGCATCAGGAAACTCCGGAACAGGAAAGCGATGCAGCTTAGCATGCCGAACCCTGAAGCAAGAGATACGGAACTGAATTTGACGACCAGCATCGCCGACCACAAGCTCTGCTCGGCAAGATCAAACAAAAAGCCCGGCATTGCTGCCGGGCTTTCCGAGTTCAGGTCTCTTTGAAAGAGACGAAAACTTAGTCTTCGGACTGCTGCTTCAGAGCTGCGCCCAGGATGTCGCCGAGAGACGCACCGGAGTCGGAAGAACCGTATTGTGCGACGGCTTCCTTCTCTTCTGCGATTTCCAGAGCCTTGATGGACACGGAAACGCGGCGGGTCTTCTTGTCGAACTGGGTGATGCGAGCATCGAACTTGTCGCCGACGGAGTACTTCTCCGGACGCTGTTCTTCGCGGTCGCGGGACAGGTCCGCACGACGGACGAAGGCAGTCAGGTCGCTGTCTGCGATCTTGACGTCCAGGCCGCTGTCTTTGACTTCGATGACTTCACAGGTCACGACGGAGTTCTTGCGCAGCTCGCCGCCAGCGCCGGTTTCCATCGGGTCGCCGGTGAGCTGCTTGATGCCGAGAGAGATACGCTCTTTCTCAACGTCAACATCCAGAACGACGGCCTTGACCATGTCGCCCTTCTTGTACTCTTCGATGACTTGCTCGCCCGGACGGTTCCAGTCGAGGTCGGAGAGGTGAACCATGCCGTCCACGTCGCCGTCGAGGCCGATGAACAGACCGAATTCGGTCTTGTTCTTGACTTCGCCTTCGACGTTGGTGCCGACCGGGAACTGCTCTGCGAATGCATCCCACGGGTTCTGCAGGGTCTGCTTGAGGCCCAGGGAGATGCGGCGCTTGACCGGATCGACTTCCAGGATCATCACTTCGACTTCCTGAGAAGTGGAAACGATCTTGCCCGGATGGACGTTCTTCTTGGTCCAGGACATTTCAGAGACGTGGATCAGGCCTTCGATGCCCGGCTCCAGCTCAACAAATGCACCGTAGTCGGTGATGTTGGTCACGCGGCCGGTGAACTTGGCTTCGATCGGGTACTTGGCTTCGATGCCATCCCACGGATCGGTTTCAAGCTGCTTCATGCCGAGGCTGATGCGGTGCGTGTCCTGGTTGACGCGGATGATCTGAACCTTGACGGTCTGGCCAATGGTGAGAACTTCCGACGGATGGTTGATGCGGCGCCACGCGATGTCGGTGACGTGCAGCAGACCATCGATGCCGCCGAGGTCGACGAATGCACCGT
>JBCCVB010000045.1:0-42819 GCA_039195965.1 Pseudomonadota bacterium | reverse complement strand
CTTCCTCACCGGTTACCGTGATCGTCACATCCTGGGTAACGACCTCACCATCTTCCGTAGTCGCCTCGACCGTGAAGACCTCTTCGAACTCTTCGCCCCCGGCCAGAACCTGGGCAGCAGCGTTGTCGAGCGTGTAGGTCCACAAGCCAGCCGCATTCACTTCGAACGTGCCATAAGTCCCAGCCGTGCCTTCCTGTGGCGTGAATGTTGGGTTGTCGTTGCCGTCCGTATCGGAAACGGAGAGAGTGCCTGATGTTGTTAGGACTTCGGCATCTTCAGTGACAGAACCTTCCGCATCCCCAGTGATGACAGGTCCGTCTTCCTCGCCAGTTACGGTAATCGTGACATCCTGAGTGACAACCTCACCGTCTTCGGTGGTTGCTTCGACTGTGAAGACTTCCTCGAACTCCTCACCACCGGCCAGAACCTGCGCGGCAACATTGTCAAGCGTGTAGGTCCACAGACCAGCGGCGTTCACTTCAAAGGTGCCGTAGATCCCGGACGTGCCTTCCTGCGGCGTGAAAGTTGGATCGTCATTCCCATCTGCATCGGAGACCGAGAGAGTGCCGGTGGCACTGAAGACGGTGTCTTCTTCAACTTCTCCGGAAGATTCACCGGCAATGACGGGACCGTCCTCCTCGCCGGTCACCGTGACCGTGACGTCCTGCGTGACAACCTCGCCGTCTTCCGTAGTCGCCTCAACCGTGAAGACTTCCTCGAACTCCTCACCACCGGCAAGAACCTGCGCGGCGGCATTATCCAGCGTATAGATCCAAAGGCCCGCGGCGTTCACTTCGAACGTTCCGTAGACCCCAGCCGTACCTTCCTGAGGTGTGAATGTTGGGTCGTCATTCCCATCCGCATCAGAGACATTCAAAGTCCCGGAAGTCGTCAGAACTTCGGCATCTTCAGTGACGTCTCCCTCGGCATCACCGGCGGCATCCCCGGTAATGACAGGACCATCTTCCTCACCGGTCACCGTGATCGTGACATCCTGTGTGACAACCTCGCCGTCTTCCGTGGTCGCTTGGACCGTGAAGACTTCCTGGAACTCCTCACCACCGGCAAGAACCTGGGCAGCGGCATTGTCGAGCGTGTAGATCCACAGACCAGCAGCATTCACTTCAAAGGTGCCATAAGTCCCAGCCGTGCCTTCCTGTGGCGTGAATGTCGGGTTGTCGACGGCATCCGCATCGGAGGCCGAGAGAGTGCCGGTGGCACTGAAGACGTTATCTTCCTCAACTTCTCCGGAAGATTCACCGGCAATGATAGGACCGTCCTCCTCACCGGTAACGGTAATCGTGACATCCTGGGTAACGACCTCGCCGTCTTCGGTGGTCGCCTCGACCGTGAAGACTTCCTGGAACTCTTCGCCACCGGCAAGCACCTGGGCAGCTGCATTATCGAGAGTGTAGGTCCACAGACCAGCGGCATTCACCTCGAACGTGCCATACGTCCCAGCCGTGCCTTCCTGAGGTGTAAACGTTGGATCATCATTGCCGTCGGCATCCGAGACATTCAGCGTGCCGGACGTGGTCAGGATCTCTGCGTCTTCCTCAACTTCACCGATGGCGTCACCGATAATGACAGGTCCGTCTTCCTCACCGGTCACCGTGATCGTCACATCCTGAGTGACAAGTTCACCGTCTTCCGTGGTTGCTTCGACCGTGAAGACTTCCTCGAATTCTTCGCCACCCGCCAGAACCTGGGCAGCAGCGTTGTCGAGCGAGTAGATCCAAAGACCCGCAGCATTCACTTCGAACGTGCCGTAGATCCCGGCAGTGCCTTCCTGCGGGGTGAATGTTGGGTTGTCGACGGCATCGGCATCGGAAACGGAGAGCGTGCCGGTGGCACTGAAGACGTTATCTTCCTCAACTTCTCCGGAAGATTCACCGGCAATGACAGGCCCATCTTCCTCACCGGTCACCGTGATCGTCACATCCTGGGTAACGACCTCACCATCTTCCGTAGTCGCTTCGACCGTGAAAATCTCTACGAATTCTTCGCCACCCGCCAGAACCTGAGCAGCTGCATTATCGAGCGTGTAGCTCCAAAGGCCTGCTGCGTTCACTTCGAACGTGCCATAGATCCCGGCCGTGCCTTCCTGCGGCGTGAACGCTGGATCATCATTGCCGTCCGCGTCAGAGACATTCAACGTGCCGGATGTGGTCAGGGTCTCGGCGTCTTCCTCGACTTCACCGACGGCATCACCGGTGATGACAGGCCCGTCTTCCTCACCGGTCACCGTGATCGTCACATCCTGGGTGACAACCTCGCCGTCTTCCGTGGTTGCTTCGACCGTGAAGACCTCTTCGAACTCTTCGCCCCCGGCCAGAACCTGGGCAGCTGCATTATCGAGTGTGTAGGTCCAGAGCCCTGCCGCATTTACCTCGAACGTGCCGTAAATCCCGGCTGTGCCTTCCTGCGGCGTGAAGCTCGGGTTATCGACGGCATCGGCGTCGGAAACGGAGAGAGTGCCAGTAGCACTGAAGATGTTGTCTTCTTCAACTTCCCCGGTAGCATCACCAGTGATGACAGGACCATCTTCTTCGCCTGTCACCGTTATGGTGACGTCCTGTGTGACAAGTTCACCGTCTTCCGTCGTCGCCTCGACAGTGAAGACCTCTTCGAACTCTTCACCACCCGCCAGTACCTGCGCTGCCGCATTGTCGAGTGTATAGGTCCAAAGACCAGCGGCATTCACCTCGAACGTGCCGTAAAGCCCGGCTGTACCGGATTGCGCCGTAAAGGTTGGCGTATCGGCGGCATCTGCGTCGGAGACTGAAAGCGTGCCCGAGGCGCTTGCAATGCCATCCTCTTCGGTGGCTCCACTTGCATTGCCGGAGATCACGGGCGCGTCTTCCTGCCCGGTCACGGTAACGGTTACGGTTTGAGTGACGCTCTCACCATCCGCGGTTGTCGCTGCTACGGTGAAGGTTTCCTCAAAGATTTCACCCCCGGACAGAGTCTGGGCAGCGTCATTGTCCAGCACGTAAGTCCATTCACCCGAAGCGGCAAGATCAAAGGTACCGTAGGTTCCGGAAACACCTGTCTGCGGCACGAAGGTCGCCGTATCGACAGCATCCGCATCAGTTGCCGTCAAGGCACCGGACGCGGTCAGCACGCCATCTTCCGCGACATCACCCGCAAGCTCACCAGAAATTACCGGAGCGTCCTCAGTGCCTGTGATGACAAAGGTCACCTGATCGGTGTCGGTTCCTCCAAAATTGTCCTCGGCCGTGATCGTGTATGAGAAGGTTATCGTCTCGTTTGCGGAAAGAAAGTCGAGATCGGCAATCGCATCATAGTTCCAGAGGAACCCGCTTTCGCCTTCAACCACGGTGAAGCCTGCAAGAAGGATTGCCGCAAGGTCTGGAGAAATGTCGTCGAGGTTTCCGCCACTCCAAACCGGTGCGCCGTCTGTGGAGAATATTACGGAAACGCTGCCGCCCTGATCGACATCACTGGCGCTTATGGCACCGCTGTCCACCAGTCGCTGCGAGGAAGCATTTGCGGCCTCGGCAAACCCTGCAGGACCGTCGGCGTCGATCTCCGGATCATCGTTCACGCCGGTGACAGTAATGGTAACGAGGCCGGAACTGGTTGAAACACGTCCGGTGCTGTCGACAGCAGTATATTCAAAAGTTACCTGCTGAGTGCTGTTAGCCGAAAGCGTCTCAAAATCGCCAGCCGTATCGAAAGTGAATGTGCCGTCGTCGTGGACGATGAGCGTCCCCAGTTCAGGGTCCGTCAGTGAATAGAGTGTGATCGTGTCGCCTTCGTCCGGATCCGATCCGATAAAGGGCGCAGTCACGCTGCCGTCTTCATTCACCTCTAGCGAGAGGTCGAAAACAACCGGCGGATCTTCAACCGGTTCAATGGTGATCGGAACATCGGCTTCAACAGTTGAGCTGCCGTCGTCGACTGTGATGTTCAATCCGCCATCCACACTGTCCGGCGACGGCGTATACTGCATTCCGGCCAGGGCGGCGTTGATGTCTTCCTCACTGCCGGAAAACGTCATCTCTTCGTCGTCAAAGCCATCCCCATTGGTAAAGGTGAGGCCATCAACCTGGGCTAGTGTAACGGTCGACCTCGCCACAATCGTAACGGTGCCTTCTCCATCTCCGGGAATTTCAACAGTGAACCCCGTCAGATTGATCGCTTCGTCTTCGGAGGTGACAACATTCGTCGGAAAGACCACCGAGAGATCGTCGTCGACGGGTTGCTCTTCTTCTTCAACAAGCTGCGTTTGCGTGGACGAGCGTCCTGCAAACTGGGTGGAGCTGGAACTTGCGGGATCACTCGGGTTGAGAAGCTCCAGACCACTTTCATCCTGGCTGTCGGCCCCGTTGTCGCTTTCCCCTTCCGGTTCAAGCGGCGAAAGTTCAGGGCTCTCTATGCCCTCCGGAGGACCGGCATCGGTTTGCCCGGGGTCTCCGTCACCATCATTGCCATCATTGCCCGGCGATTGCCCAAGACCGGCAGCCCTGTAGGCGTCAAAAGCTTGTTGCAGTTCGCCCTGTTCCGCGTCCAGGTCGGACTGCGTTTTGGGTGTCACGATCGGTGTGGCGCCGACCGATGCGACAAGAAATGTTGAATCGGTGGTATCGACAGTTCCAAGAAGCTGACCCGTAATGCGGTCAAACAACTGGTAAAGCCCCTGCCGTCCGTCCGGATCAAGGGAAAGCGAGAACCTGGTTGATCCATCCACCGCGTCGATTTGTACGATAGGCGTCGTGCCGCGAATACCCATCGTCGCCGTGGGTGTTTCGACGCGCATGTTGCCTGTGGGCGCAACCTGACCGGTGACGAAGACAAAACTGCCCTGCACCAGATTCATCACCATGGAATTTCCGGCACCGTTCGGCGTGTAGATCAGCTCGTCAAGAACCATCCGGGCTTCGGCGGAAAGAGAGAAAAGCGTTTCATCAACGAAAACGATTACCAACGAAGATCCGGCGGCCGTTTGAACCACATCGCCCTGAAACACCGGATCGCCGACTGAAAGCGTTACGGATGTCCCGTCGGTTCGTTGAGCGGTCGCCGTTCCGACCGCGGTCTGGACGGTTCCGATCGGTGTCGCGGCAGGCCCGCTCCCAACTTGGGCGTATTGCCCTGCAGCAAGGGGTCCTGCAAGTTGCATTGCCGTCTTGCCATCTACCAGACCACCATCGACGGAGAGCAGGTTTTGCGGATCAGGTTGTACAAAATAATTCTGGATCCTGAGTGATCCGAATTCACTGTGACTGATGACCAGATCAGCACCCGATCTGGAGTAATTTCCCTGGAAGAGAAGAGCTGAATTGTCGATAGGTGGAAGGTCAACTGCGGCGTCAATTACCACAGTCTCGGAAGTATCGAACGTAACTATTCCGAAATTTGGAATATTAGACACGACGCATACTCTTTACGACAGTTGCATCATTGCAAAAATTACGGATCTTAAAGGATTTAGAGAAATCTTAGCACTTTTTTAATAAAAAGTCTTTGCCGCTTACAAATAAGTTGCGATAAGATTATTACGCGAACCAAACAAAACACCATCCCATTGGAAATTTTAACAAAACTGACGCTAGGTTACTGAAAAGCAATTTGTAAAGATTATTGCAGGTAAAATGACCTAGTGGTTTTTGGGCAGGGTACGATGTTACGCAAGTTGGTTGTTGCTAAGAGCTTTTTGAGATTCCGGCATAGCTTCGCGTATTGGTCGAGGCAAGGTTGTTTTTTCCATCCAACTTGTCTGTTTTTATTCCTCTTCACCGGCACCACAGCAACGCAGGCGCAATCAATGTCGCTGCAGGAGGCCGTATCGCGCGCCGTTAGCACCAACCCCCAGGTTCTGGCGGCAGCAGCCAATCGCCGGTCGGTCGATTACGAGTTCGGCCAGGCCCGCGGAGCGTACCTGCCCAAACTGGATCTGGAAGCTTCATACGGTGCCCAATATGTCGACCGTCCCAACTCTCTTACGGTCACCAACAACCGTGAGTGGCGAAACGCCCGCGACGCGACGCTTATCGCCCGTCAGGTCTTCTTTGACGGGTTCGCGCGGGCCAACGAAATTTACCGACAGTCGGCGCGTGTCGACGGCTCTGCCGCGCGGGTCATGGAGCGGGCTGAACTGATTGGTCTTGATGCAACGGAAACGTATCTTGATGTGGTGCGCCATCATCGCATCCTCAGGGCGGCCGACGTGAACATTCAGGAACACGTCCGGCTCTTGAAAATCGTTCGGACAAAGGTGCAAGGCGGATCGGCAACGGAAAGCGAGTTGCGTCAGGCGGAAGAGCGTGTGGCGGCGGTACACGCGGTGCGCGCCGATGTGCTGCGAGAACTAGGCGCGGCTAAGGCCCGGTTTGAGAACGTCATTGGTATTGCCCCACCAGCGCTTAAAGCGCCAAACTCGCCGAGAAACATTCCAAAAACCCAAGCAATCGCCATTGCAACGGCGCGCAAGAACCATCCTTCCCTGAAAGCCGGAACGGCGGATGTCGACGCAGCCACGGCTGACTATGACAAGACCCAGTCGCTGTTCATGCCAAGTGTTGGTCTGGAAGGCGTTGCCTCTGTCGGCGAGGATCTGGACGGCACCCCTGGCCGGAACAATGAATTTGCCGTGCGCATGACCATGTCCTGGAACCTCTTCAACGGAACGATAGACGCCAATCGTCGCCGACAGCTGGGTGAAAAAGTCACCGAAAGCAAGATGGAGCTTGATCAGCTGCGCCGGACTGTTGACGAAAGCGTTCGCAGGTCCTGGAGCGACATCACAAGCAACGACATTCGCCTGAAAGCACTTAAAGAGCAGACCGTCGCAGCAGATGCCGTGATTGTCAGCTACGAAAAGGAGTACGAGGCCGGCCTGCGCGATCTTCTCGATCTGCTGATCGCGCAAAACTCCGCGTTCACATCACGGGTGCAGCTTATCAGTTCAGAGACGATATTTGTCTTCTCCCGCTATCGATTGCTTGCATCAACCGGTGACCTTCTGGCTTCCTTCGGCGTGTCGGCGCCCCCTGAAAGCCAGACTGGAACAACTGAAATTCCATGGTTTGTCGGGTCACAGGGTCTCATAGAACCGCTGCGTAAGTGGTGAAGGTGCCGACATGGACGGGAATGCGACAATCCGCTTGGATGATCATGCTTCCGGTCCTGGCAAGAACGAAAGCGCCAAAAATTCGTTTCCTGCAGGGGAAAACACTCAAAACTGACTTTTGGAAGCGCTGATACACATCTCCCGTCATCATGGCCGGATGGCAAACAAGGCTGAGCTTGTTCGCGGATTACCCCTGACAGTTACCGGCCTCCCACTCAAACGTCTGGAAGAAGCGGCGGGGCGCCTCGGACTGGTTGTGCGCATCGAACAGCGTGACGTTTCAAAAGTTCCTGCGGTGACACTGCCTGTCATCGTCATGCTTGAAGGCGAACAGGCTGTCGTCGTTGAAAACATCGACCGCCACGAAGGCACAGCAAAGGTTTTCGCGGCGGATATCCCGGGTGAAACGAAGACGGTGAGCCTCGGCGATTTTGCTGGCCCAAAACTGCCGGTGGTCGTCTTCGTCAACATCGCTGCGAAAGAACAGGCGGAGCTGGACTCCCAGGAAACTCCCAAAGACTGGTTCTGGTCAGCCGTACGCCGGTTCTGGCCCAACTATCTGCAGGTCATCACGGCAGCTTTCATAGGCAACATGCTTGGTCTGGCAAGCCCGCTCTTCATCATGAACGTCTATGACAGGGTGATTCCCAACCTCGCAATTCCGACGCTCTGGGTTCTGACGGTCGGTGTTCTGATCGCATTCCTGTTCGACTTCGTGCTCAAGCTCCTGCGCATGAGGATCGTTGATGAGACCGGACGGCGTGTGGACATGGCGGTCGCCGGTCGTCTGTTCGACCATTTCCTTCGTATCAAGCTTGCCGGAAGACCGGCTTCAACCGGCGCGGTCGCCAATCAGGTTCGCGATCTGGACTCCATTCGGGACGCTCTGACCTCCTCCACCGTCATTGCAGCAACCGATCTGCTTTTTATCGGCATTTTCGTCTGGGTCATGTGGTTCCTCGTTGGCCCGCTGGCCTGGGTGCCGGCAATTGCCGTACCCATTGTCATTGCGGTAACGGCAATGGTGCAGTTTCCCCTTTCCAGAGCGCTCTCTGAAAGCCAGACCGATGCCGCCCGGCGGCAAGCCGTTTTGGTCGAGGCCATCTCTTCCCTGGAAACGATCAAGGTCAGCGGCAGCGAAAGCTGGTTTCGAAAGGCCTGGGATCGCTCGGTCGCAGCCGCAAGCCGCTCAACCACCAGGGCCAGGTATTGGGCCAACACGGCTGCATCCTTTACCGGCGTCGTGTTTCAGCTGGTCTCGATCGTCATCGTGGTCTGGGGTGTCTTCCTGGTATTGGAAGGTCAGATCTCGGTCGGCGCACTGATCGCCGCCAACATCCTGGCAGGCCGGGTGCTGGCACCATTGAACAACATCAGCCAGACACTTTCACGCCTCCTGCATGCCAGGACCGCGTTGCGTGGTCTAAACGCACTCATGGGGGCCGAGGCCGAAAAGGGCGTTGTTGCGCGCAGCATTGCGTCACCGGACGATGGCGGCATTACCTTTCAGGACGTGACGCTGACCTATCCTGGTAACAGCATACCTGCCCTCGAAAAGATAAGCTTTTCGGTTCAAAACGGTGAAAAGGTCGGAATTATCGGCCGCGTCGGCTCTGGCAAAAGCTCCCTGGTCCGCGTTCTTTCCGGCCTCTATGAGCCCCAGTCCGGCACCTACCTGCTCGGTGGGATCGATACCCGCCAGTTTTCTCCGGCCGACTTACGCACGACAGTTGGACTGTGTTTGCAGGACGCCGAACTTTTCAACGGCACCTTGCGTGACAACATTCTTGTTGGCGCTCCTTTTGCAACTGCCGAGGAGCTCGAAAGAGTGGTGCATCTGGCAGGTGTCGACTTCTTTTCCTCCCGTCATCCGGACGGGCTCGACATGCATATTGAAGAGCGAGGGCGCAGCCTTTCCGGTGGGCAGCGCCAGTCGGTTGCCCTCGCCCGCTGCCTGATCCGATCCCCAAAAATCATCTGTCTGGATGAGCCAACCGCCTATCTGGACATCATGTCGGAACGCCAGCTCTGCGATCGTCTGAAACAGATAGCAAACACCGGCATTACCCTGTTCATTGCAACGCACCGGGACGGCCCGCTGGATCTCGTCGATCGCATCCTGCTTCTGGAGAAAGGCAAATTGCTGATGGACGGCCCAAAGGACGAGGTAGTCGCCCGCCTCAAGGCCGGAGCTCAAGCGACCCCTCATGCCCCCTCATCCGTGTCCGGAGGCCGCGATGGCAAGGGTGGATGAAGACTTTGCAAATGACGTCCGCGCTGCGCTGGAAAAGCGTAGAAACTCGGGAATCTGGGGACTTCTGGTTGCCCTCCTGTTCCTCCTGGCAGCCATGGCGGTCTGGGCTTATTTTGCAGAAATAGAAGAAGTGACAACCGGCGACGGCCGGGTCATTCCCTCCAGCCAGATCCAGATCGTGGAATCTCTCGAAGGCGGATTGATCGCTGAGATTTTCGTTCAGGAAGGAGATGTCGTTGATGCCAATCAGCCACTTGTGCGCATAGACGATACCGGTTTTGCCTCCGATCTCGGAGAATTGGCACAACAGCAGTCCGCACTCTTGATCAAGGCCAAACGCCTGGAAGCCGAAGCACATGGTGAACCATTGACACTGGCTCCGGGCGAGATCGAACAGCCAGTGGCCGAGCGCGAACTTGCCTTGTTCGAAGCCCGGAAAACAGCACTTTCCCAGGAACTGTCGGTCATTGAGCAACAGCTTTCCCAGCGCGGCCTGGAGAAAATCGAACTGGAAACCCGCCTGAAGAGCACCAGGCAGTCCGCGAAGTTGCTTGACGAAGAGCTGCGGCGCGCCAGAGAACTTGCAGAATCCGGCGCTTTTCCAAAAATGGATCTTCTACGGCTGGAGCGCGAAGCACAAGGCGGCATTCTTGAGGTGGAGGTGCTTAAGGCCTCGATTCCTCGTGCCACCGCCGCAATCACAGAAGCTTCTGCCCGGCTCGAAAGTGCCGTCCTCGGATTTCGTGCAAAGGCCCATGAGGAACTCATTCTGACGCTGAATGAACTGACAATCCTGGAAGAGACGATAAAGTCTGCGAAAGACAAGGTGCGCCGGACGGTCCTCAGAGCTCCGGTTCGCGGCATCATCAACGACTTTTCCATCGCAACAATCGGCGCCGTGGTTTCTCCCGGAGAAAGCATTTCAGAGATCGTCCCCCTGGACGACACGCTTCTGATCGAAGCGCAAATAAGGCCGCAGGACGTTGCCTTTCTCTTTCCCGGCCAACTCGCCCGGGTCAGGGTGACCGCTTATGATTACACCGTTTATGGCGACCTGACCGGCGTTGTTGAACGTATCGGCGCGGACACGATCACCAACGATGAGGGAGAAACTTTCTATAGAGTGATCGTTCGAACCGACAAGAATTTCCTGGGCACAGAAGCAAGTCCACTGCCAATAATGCCGGGTATGGTCGTAAATGCCTCGATATTAACCGGAAATAAAACGGTTCTCGATTATCTGTTGAAGCCAATTGTCAAGGCGCGATCAGAAGCTTTACGCGAAAAGTAGAAAGTATCGACGTGCCTGAAACTGGCGGATGTCGATGCATTTTCTCAAAGTTTCTCTCAAGGCGATATCAAGCCTTGGACTTGCCGCTCTGGTTTCGGGTGCAGTCATGCAATCTTCCGCCCTAGCGTTTGAGCAGATGCGTTCCACCATACCCGAAACTGTACATCGGACCGCTTCAACTTCGACTTTCCAGCCGCAGCCTTCAGATCTTGCCAATTCCAGCACGAGGCAAAACGGTCTGAAAGCTCGATCCAACACTGTCCTTGCACGGCGGTGGAGCATGGCCAGACCTCGCCTCGAAGCGGAGAAAAACTGGCTGCGCTCATGCGAAAAAGGAGCTTGCCGCGACCCAAGGGCCGACACCTGGCACAAGGCTGTCTCATTGGTCAGAGCCTCTCCCTCACAATCACGCCCTGCTCGCGTCCAGCAACTGATTTCCCGGGGCATCAGATATGTCCGGGACAAGGCCACCGATGATCATTGGGCAACCCCTTTATCCACGCTGCTTCGTAAAGCCGGTGATTGCGAAGACCACGTTCTGTTGAAAAGAGCCATTCTGGAAGCCGCAGGAACGGAGCCGACGGACACCAGACTTCTCATCTTGAAAACAGCTCAAGGGGAAGGTCACATGGTGTTGCAGGTTCTGGGTAATCGACAGGTTATTCTCGACAATCGGTTCCGATATCCGGTTGACGCGAAGCATCTCGGGCAAGATCGCATCGCGGCGGTGGTCTCTGGTGATGGTTTCTTCGGACCCGATCAACAGTCAGAAGTGAGAGGGTTCGGTTTATGACGAACGACCCCGAATCGAGCCGTTTCGCCAGAGTGCTTCAGTCACAGACATACGAATGATCAGGTCTCCGCTTTTGCTTAAAAACAAAAGGCCAAAAGGTGTATTCCTGTCTCTAACCGGCAAAGCAAGTTGCATAGACAGCGCAACCCGCTTAAGCAATTTGCAGCAAGCTGTGATGCAATTTCTCTAGTGGAGACCTCGATGAACCGGAACCCCGTGCTTTATGACTATTGGCGGTCTTCTGCTAGCTACAGGGTCCGCATCGCGCTCAATCTGCTGGGTCTTGAAACGGAACTCCGCCCCGTGGACCTGCTCACCGGAGCCAATCAGGCAGAGGACTACCTGTCGATGAATCCGCAAGGCCTGCTGCCGACGCTCATGATCGACGGCAAGCGCCTGACTCAATCCCTTGCAATCATCGAATACCTGCATGCAACGACCAAAGGGTCAAAACTTCTGCCTCAGGAGGTCGACGGTCAGTATCAGGTTCGGCAGCTGTCTTATGCCATTGCAATGGAAATACACCCGGTCTGCAATCTCAGTGTCGCAAAGCACGTCTCTGAGCTGACCGGCGGCGGAGATCAGACCAAGGTGGAGTGGATGCGTCATTTCATCAACAAGGGGCTCATTGGTTTTGAAGGTTTGCTAGAGGAAACGGACGGTCCGTTCTGTTTTGGCGCACAGCCGACAATGGCCGACTGCTGTCTGGTGCCGCAGCTTTACAATGCAGACCGCTGGGGCGTGGACACGACCGGTTTTGCACGGATCGAAACCGTCAGAAAGACAACAGACGCGCTGGAAGCCTTCAAAGCAGCCCATCCGGACGAAGTCGGTGCACCTCCCGCAGCTTGATCACCGCGCATGAAAAGTGACAAACTTGCGCCGGAAGGTCTCCAGCGCTGGTTTTCCTCATATGCAGCGCCCACCATCCACTTCCATTGCCACACCCGTGATCATGCTGGCCTCATCCGAACAAAGGAAACAGGCCGCATTGCCCATGTCCTCTGGGGTTGAAAACCGACCGAGAGGAATGGTGGACAGAAATTTCGCGCGGATCTCCGGTGTATCTTCGCCCATGAAGCTCTTCAGGAGTGGGGTTTCTCCGGCAACCGGACAGATAGCGTTTACCCGAACACCCTGGGGTGCCAGCTCCACTGCCATCGTCTTTGTTGCGGTGATCATCCACCCCTTTGAGGCGTTGTACCAGTTAAGCCGCGGCCGCGGACTGAGACCTGCGGTCGAAGCAACGTTCAAAATGGCACCTTCTCCCTTGGCCACCATTACCGGGACGAGATGACGAGCTGTCAGATAAACCGACTTGCAGTTCACCGCCATCACCCTGTCGAATTCATCTTCCGTTACTTCCTGCATCGGCTTAGGCAGATGCGTGATACCGGCGTTATTCACCAGGATATCGATCGAACCAAGCGTTGACACAGCTGTCTTGGTGAGTTCCTGGACGCTGTCACTGTCAGCAACATCCACTTTGACCGCGATGCCATTCACTTCGCTGGCAACGTCTTCCGCAAGATCCATGTTGAGATCGGCGATGAGGACCTTGGCGCCTTCGGCTGCAAACTTGCGAACAATTCCTGCGCCGAAACCAGAAGCCCCTCCGGTCACAATGGCTGTCTTTCCTTGCAATCTCATAAAGTCCTCCAACTACTTTGGCTCTCAGCTCCTGCTGTTCCAGCATCACCCCGGCCAAACGCAATGAATCCCGGGATCGGAGAGCCTCAATCTGTCAACTTGAGCCTCAAAGGCTCAGAGCCCGGACCTTTCCCTCGCACGATCCGGGCAACGTTAACTGGTCCTTTTAGCCGTGATACGCGGCAACGGTCTTGAGCGTGGTAAAGCCGTAGAGAGCTTCGAAACCCTTCTCCCGACCGTGGCCCGACTTGCCCATGCCGCCAAACGGAAGCTCGACACCACCGCCAGCACCATAATTGTTTATGAAAACCTGACCGCTGCGGATTTTCCGGGCAAGACGCATCTGGCGTGCACCGTCCCGGCTCCAGACGCTGGCGACGAGGCCATAATCGGTGCCGTTGGCAATTGCGACCGCTTCGTCCTCGTCATCAAAGGGGATGATCACCTGAACCGGCCCAAAAATCTCGTCCCTGGCTAGAACATGCTCTGGCGTCACTCCGGCGAATAGCGTCGGCTTGACGTAATTTCCGCCCTCCGGAGCATCTATCAGAGCGCCTTGCGCGGCCAATTCAAGATCGGCACCGCGATCGAGAAAGCTGGAAACAATGGCCTGCTGTTTCGCCGAAATCAACGGTCCGACATCAAGATCCGAAAGAGCCGGTCCAACCTGCAGCGAGGCATATCGCTGAGACATTTTTTCAACGACCTGATCCTGAATGGATCGGTGAACGAGAATACGTGACGAAGCCGAGCAGGTTTGACCGGCATTCTGAATGCCTGCATTCACGAGGAACGGCAAGGCAGCTTCCAGATCCGCGTCATCAAATACCAGCTGAGGGGATTTGCCACCCAGTTCCAGCGTCACCGGAACGACATTGCGAGCTGCCGCCATCTGGACCTGCACACCGGTCGCAACTGATCCGGTAAAGCTGACGTGATGGACACCCGGATGCGCCGAAAGTGCGGCTCCGGCCTCGGAACCGAGCCCAGGCACAACGTTGAGGACCCCATCCGGAAGCCCTGCTTCTCTTGCAAGGTCTGCAAATGCGAGCGCTGTCAAACAGGCATCTTCCGCAGGTTTCAGGACGCAGGCATTTCCTGTCGCCAGAGCAGCGCCGACTGACCGGCCAATGATCTGCATCGGGTAGTTCCAAGGAACGATGTGCCCTGTGACACCATGAGGCTCGCGCAGAGTGTAAACGGTGTATCCATCGAGATAGGGAATGGTTTCCCCGTGCAGCTTGTCGGCAGCGCCGCCATAAAACTCCAGGTAACGCGCCAGTGCGATCGCATCTGCCCGGGCCTGCTTCAACGGTTTGCCAACGTCAATCGCCTCAATGCATGCCAGATCTTCCACACGCTCTTCAACAAGCCGGCGCAATCTGAAAAGGAGGCGCCCGCGCTCAACCGCTGTCGTTCTGCCCCATTCACCGTGCCATGCAGCATCAGCTGCGGCAACTGCCGCATCAATGTCATCTGCTGTCCCGCGCGCAATCGAACCGATGCGCTCTCCGGTCGACGGATCCTGTAGCGGCAACTGCTCACCGCCTGCAGGTGCGATCCAACGGCCATTGATCAGGCACTTTGCCGGATCAAACCAGAGATCCAGAGATTGGTTCATGCGCATTTCCTCCTGCGACATCGTCCGGCAAGACCGGAGCAGCTGCGACCAGTTGCCTGGTGTATTCGTGTTGCGGATTGTCGAAGACGTCCGCGGTTGGACCTTGTTCGACGATTTGACCGGCCTTCATGACCAACACACGTTCCGTGATCGAACGGACAACACTGAGATCATGGCTGATGAAGAGATAGGTCAATCCGAGCCTGTCGCTCAGATCTGCCAATAGATCGAGAACCTGGGCCCTAACCGAGACATCAAGTGCCGAAACCGCTTCATCCAGAATGATCAGGTCAGGCTTGATGATCAGAGCACGCGCAATTGCAATCCGCTGACGCTGTCCACCGCTGAACTCATGGATGTACTTGTATCGGTCGGCTTCCTTGAGCCCAACGCTTGCCAGCGCATCGGCAATCGCCCCATCGCGCTCAGTCCCCTTCGGTGGACCGTCCAACAGGTGATACGGCTCGGTGATCAGACGCTCGACCTTCCAGCGCGGATTGAAGCTTCCATAAGGATCCTGAAAGACGACCTGCATGCGGCGGCGCACCGCCTTGTTGGCGTGATGGTTGGTAAAGACCGGCTGTCCGTCAAACAGGATCTCACCGCCTTGCACCTCCTCCAGTCCGAGAATAGCTCGGGTCAGCGTGGACTTGCCGCAGCCCGATTCACCGACAAGACCAAGACTTTCACCCCGCCGGATCTCGAAACTGACATCGTTCACCGCCCGGAATTGCGAGCTAGATCCCCACAGTCCATAGGAATGACTGACATATTCACGCACCACGCCGCGAACCTGCAGCAAGGCATCAGGTTCGGCATGACCGGATCGCTCGGGCACATGACCGGATGCCTCAAGCAAAGCTCGCGAATACGGATGCTGCATGTTCCGGAACAAATCATCAGCCGGCCCGCTCTCGACCACTTCCCCCTGTCGCATGATCACCAGATCATCCGCCAGGTCCGCGACCACTGCGAGGTCGTGGCTGATCAGCATCAACCCGATGCCCTCCTCGGCGACAAGCTTCTTCAGCAGCTGCAGGATCTGTGCCTGCGTGGTGACATCCAGAGCCGTTGTCGGCTCGTCAGCAATCAGGAGCTTGGGGCGAAGCGCAATTGCCATCGCGATCACGACACGCTGGCGCTGCCCGCCCGAAAGCTCGTGGGGATAGCGCGACAGAGGAAACCTGTCTTGGGGAAGCTCCGCCCTCCTGAGCGCTTCGGCAGCCCGGGTTCTGGCTTCCGCCCTGGAAACCTTCTCATGGATCAAAATGGTTTCGGCGACCTGTGCCCCGATCGTCTTGAGCGGATTAAGCGCCGTCATGGGCTCCTGAAACACCATGCCGACATCCTTGCCCCGGAGATCGCACATCTGCGCTTCGCTCAAGGACAGAATACTTTTGCCGGAAAGAGTGATCTCTCCCGTGCAATCTGTTCCATTTGGCAGCAGCTGCATGACGCTGAAGGCAGTGATGGACTTACCGGATCCGCTTTCCCCTATGACGCCCAGAACCTTGCCCGACTCCAGCTTCAGAGACACATCCCTGAGGATGGGCTGCCCGTGAATGGAAAGGCTCAACCCGTTTATCGTTAGAAGGCTCACACGCGCGCCCTCCTAAGCTTCGGATCGAGAACATCTCGCAGACCATCCCCCAACAGGTTCAAACCAAGTACGGTCAACAGGATGGCAAGTCCGGGAAAGAGCGCCAGATGCGGCGCGAACGAGATCATCGTCTGGCTGTCGGCCAGCATCCGCCCCCAGCTGGCGACCGGCGGTTGTGCACCAAGCCCGACATAACTCAGGCCCGCCTCAGCCAGAATGCCGAGCGAAAACTGGATCGTTCCTTGCACGATGAGCAGGTTGGCGACATTCGGCAGGATATGTTCCACCGAAATACGTGCAGGTCCCTTGCCCGCGACCCGAGCGGCCATGATGTAGTCCCTGCTCCAGAGAGACAGAGCCGCCCCGCGCGTCAGGCGAGCGAAGACCGGAATGTTGAAGATCCCGATTGCGATGATGGCGTTAAGCGCCGAAGCCCCGAAGACGGCAGTGATCATCACCGCGATCAGGAGGCTCGGAAAGGCGAACACCAGATCGTTCATCCGCATGATGACTTCATCCAGAAGACCGCCTTTGCGTGCCGCCGCTGCAAGTCCAAGCGGCACTCCCGCCAGCATGCCGATCCCGACGGCAACGAGCGCAACCGCAATCGAAGTCCTGGCACCAACCATGATCATGCTGAGGATGTCGCGCCCGAACTGATCCGTGCCGAACGGATGCGCCCAGCTCGGGGACTTGATCTTGTTGGCTATATCCAGAACGGTTGTGTCGTAGGGAACCCAGAAGAGGCTGACAATCGCCGCGCCGGCAAAAATGAAGGTCAGAATTGCGCCCGGCAACAAGGTTCGGCTGTGAAACAACAGGCTCATTTATCGTCGCCCCCGCAGACGCGGGTCGACCCATGCATAGGCCAGGTCAACCGCGAAATTGACCACGATGACGGCGAAGACGAGCAGCATCACCACGCTTTCGACCACAATAAGATCACGTGCGCTGATCGCCTGAAACACCAGACGTCCGAGCCCTGGCAGATAAAAGACGTTTTCGATGATGATGGCACCTGCCAGCAGGAACGAGAATTGAAGCCCCATGATTGTCAACACGGGGATCAGGGCGTTGCGCAGGGCATGCCGCCACATCGCTTGCCCTTTGTTCAGTCCCTTCGCCCGCGCCGTGCGTATGAAATCCTCTCCCAGCGTGTCGAGAAGACTGGAGCGCATCACGCGGGTAAGAATGCTCGCTTGAGGTAAGGCGAGTGCAACGGCCGGAAGCGTAAGCGACTTCATGCCGGCAAAGAATCCCGCATCCCATCCTGCAAACCCTCCGGCGGAAAACCAACGCAGGTTGATGGCGAAGACCAGAACCATCAGCATTGCAAACCAGAAATTCGGGATAGCAACTCCCAGCTGGGTTACTCCCATGACGCCCGCATCCACATAGGAGCCACGCCTGGATGCCGCCCAGATTCCGGCAGGAAATGCAATCAGCGTACTTAAGGTAAGAGCATAAAGCGCCAGTGGCAGGGACACCCACAGGCGGTCACCTATCATTTCTGAAACAGGTGTCCTGTAGGTGTAGGAAATTCCGAAATCGCCGGTCAGCAGGCTTCCTGCCCATGAAAGATATCTCTCCAGGATGGTGCCGTTCAGTCCCAGCTGCTCACGCAGCGCGTTGAGGGTGTCTTCCTGAGCATTGAGGCCAAGCATATACGCGGCTGGGTCTCCCGGCACGACTTCAAGGGCCAGAAAAATCACCAGGGATGCAGCCAAAAGGCTCAACGCCAAAGACAGCAAACGTTTCAAGAAGTACCGCAGCATGAACCTGTCACACGCCTACTGGCTGTTTGTTTCCAGTGTAGGAAAGGAAAGAATGCAGATGCAAAGCACCCGCTCAGCGGCGGGTGCTGTTCGATTGAAGTCTTAGTCTTCCCAGTAGACACCGGTCAGATCGGTTGCCTGTGTCGGCTGGTTCTCCCAAAGCCCCTTGACCTTCGCATTGGCAACGGTCGGAAACGCCAGCTGGAACAGATAGCCATTGACATAATCATTGGAGATCATCTCCTGGGCCTGCTTCAGGAGGTCAGATCTTTTTTCCGGATCGTTTTCCTTGGTCAGGTCTTCAAAAAGCTTCTGAAAGTCGGCGCTGTCATACTGGAAGTAGTAGTCCGGCCGGGCATAGATGCCGATATCCATGGGCTCGGTATGACTGACAATCGTCAGGCCGTAATCCTTGCCTTTAAACACCTGCTCCAGCCACTGCGCCCACTCAAGATTGGAGATCTCGGTTTCAATGCCGACGGCCCGGAGTTGAGCGGCAATGATCTCTCCCCCCCGGCGCGCGTAAGACGGTGGCGGCAGCTTCAAGGTGGTCTTGAACCCATCCGCGTATCCTGCCTCGGCAAGAAGCTTCTTGGACAGCTCCGGATCATAGGCGCTGTTGGCAGTCAGATCGACATAGTCCGGATTATGCGGAGCAAAATGCGTTCCGATGGGTGTCCCGTACCCGAACATCGCACCGTCGATGATCGCCTGACGATCAATCGCATGGGCAATCGCCTTGCGCACATTCAGATCATCCAGCGGTGGCAGCTTGTTGTTGGTCGAAAGAATGGTTTCCCCTTCCGTCGATCCCACAAGCACCTGGAACCGAGGGTCGGCCTCGAACTGTGGCAGGTTTTCCGGCGCAGGGAAGCCGACAAAAGCATTCACATCTTCGGCCATGACTGCCGCAAATGCCGCCGTCGGATCCGAAATGAACTTGAACGTCGCCTTGTCGAGCTTGGCAGGCTCGCCCCAGTAGTCGGCATTCTTTTCCAGTTCGATCCGATCACCCTGAACCCAGTTAGAAAACTTGAATGCCCCTGTCCCGATCGGCTTGCTCTTGATATCGGCAATGGTTTCCGGTGCTACAATAACCGCATCACCCCAAGCCATGTTGAACAGGAAGCTGCCATTGGGAGTAGATAGGGTCACCTTGACGGTGAGCGGGTCGACAACCTCGACGCTTTCGATGCCGGAAAACAGGGCCTTCTGCGCATTGGCACTGTCATCGGACCGTGCCCGGTCAAGGCTGAACTTCACATCATCCGCCGTCAGGTCCGTACCGTCATGGAATTTGACATCGGGGCGCAGCTTGAACGTATAGGTTTTGCCGTCTTCGGAGATGGTCCAGCTTTCCGCCAGTCCCGGATTGACAGAGCCATCCGGACCGAAGCGGGTCAATCCTTCGAAAACATTGGAATAAAGCACGGAGTCGATGGCACCGGCAGCCGCGCTTGTCGGGTCCAGATGCGGTGGCTCCAACTGCATCGCGACCACAATATCGCTCTTGGCGTGTGCCAGGCCAATGCTTGCGGTCAGCGCCAGAATGCTGATCAGTCCACTCCCAAACTTTCTCAAACGCATAGCTCTCCCCATCTGTCGATGCCGCTTGTCTACGGCTTTACCAATAACTCAATCAAAGACCGGCCCATCACCTTGGCAGAATCGAGCATATCCTCCACGCCCACATATTCATCAGGTTTGTGCGCCAGATCCAGGATTCCTGGACCATAAGCGATACAATTCTTCAATTTGCCGATCCGGTCGATATGTTTTTGGTCATAAGTTCCTGGGCTGACAACATATTCTGCCTGTTTGCCCATGGTTTCTTCAATGGCCTTGGCAACAGTCTTCACCACCGGAGCCTTCTTGTCAGTCATTGTCGGCAACACCCGGTGAAGTTCACGCACGTCATACCGGAAGTCCTCACGGCGCTCCTCAACCGTTTTCAGAACCTGAAAAACCTCTTCCTGCACGTCATCGATATCTTCTTCTACAAGGAACCGCCGGTCGATCACCATCCGGCAACTGTCGGGAACGCAAGGGCTTGGCAGGCCGGTAAAATCAGCATCGCCTTCAGCCTGCCCACCATGGATAGAATTGATATTGAGTGTCGATTGACGCGCGCCTTCGGGAACAACCGGCATATCCGTTCGTTTTTCCGCAAGGGCCGGAAAGAGGCTTTTCTCCATTTCCTCGACAACCGCCCCCATGTGCCGAACCGCACAGTCCCCCAGGAATGGCATGGAGCCGTGCGCGATTTCACCGAAAGTTTCCACTTCGGCCCACCACACACCGCGGTGTCCCAGACAGATGCGGTCCTTGTTGAGGGGCTCCGGGATAATGACATGATGAACGCGCTCGGGATCGAAATAGCCTTTCTGCGCCAGATAGGCGACACCGCCATAGCCTCCGGATTCTTCATCCGCCGTGCCGCTGATCTCGATTGCCCCGGAAAAATCCGGATGAACCGCCAGAAAGGCTTCAGCTGCAATGATGCTGGCGGCCAGCCCGCCTTTCATGTCGCACGCGCCGCGGCCGTAGATCTTGCCGTCGACAAGCTCACCACCGAACGGGTCCTTCGTCCAGCCGTGCCCCACATCGACCACATCAATATGACTGTTGAAATGAACGCACTCGCCGGCGTGCTTGCCTTGTCTGCGAGCCACGATGTTCCAGCGGGGATATTTCTCGCAGTCGCCAGGAGTTCCGTGGGCGCGGATCAGCTCAATTTCAAATCCGCTTCGCCTTAGTCGCTCGTCCAAGTACTCGCAGATTTCCCGGTAATTCTCACCCGGAGGATTGAGCGTCGGAATGCGCAAAAGTTCCTGCGTCAACACGATCAGGTCGTCGCGTCTGGCATCGATCTCCTGAATCATCTTATCTGTCTGCGGCATGCGGTTTGTTCCCTGGAGCGTTCCGCATTCTGTCGGTGCGGATTGGAGGCTTTCATCTCGCGATACGGCCATTTTGAGCTCATACCTTTGCCAGCTAATCACCATGGCAAATTTGTCGATAACTATGCTACCGTCTTTCTACGGTGCCAATACCGTAGGAACACGGTGACACATGAACGACCTTGAGCAGCTTGCTTTCGACAACGCGCCCATGGGCCTCGCCTTGACGGAAAACCGCATCATCAGAACTTGCAACGAAACTTTTGCGAAGATGTTTGACTACCGGAAGGAAGAGCTGATCGGTCAGAGTTTCAGAAAGCTTTATGGATCCGACCAGGAATTCCACGACATCAGGGATATCGGCCTGGAACCCTTGCGCAACTCCCTGCCTTACACCGACGAACGCCTGATGCGCCGGTCGGACGGTTCGATGATCTGGTGCAGGTTTCGGGCCCGCACGCTCAATCCAGAAGCACCACTATCGCGCATCGTCCTGAGCTTTGCCCTGATAGACAACACCGCCAGCGGCCCCCAACTCACCCCACGCGAGCGCGAAGTTCTGCTCTACCTCTCCAAAGGACAAACCAGCAAGGAAATCGCCCGCGCCCTCTCCCTTTCCCCCAGAACCATCGAAGATGTCCGGGCCCGGCTGCTGAAAAAATTCCAGGTCAAAAACGTCGCCGTCCTTCTGGCTCGCCTGTCCGGCCATCATGCTAGCAAGGCGCGGCGGTGATGCCTCAATGGAAGTAATCCTAGATCACTCTACCCGGTGTCAGTCCATTCACCTTTTCGATGATCGATTCCGCGTCGATGCCGAAGTGGCTGTAGAGGTCGCCGATTGTTCCGGTTTGGCCGAAATGCTCAACACCAAGTGGGATTGTCTGGTGTCCGCTAACGCTGCCGAGCCAGGCGAGCGTTGCGGGGTGGCCGTCGATGACGGTGATCAGTTTGCAATGGGTCGGTAGGTCTTTCATCAAGCGTTCGATATGTGAAATTGCCGCCTTGTTACCGCGTGAACGGGCACGTTGGGCTGCGGTCCAGCCGGCATTGAGGCGGTCGGCGGATGTGACCGCCAAAACTCCGACATCGCGCCGGTTTCCGGCAAGCTGGCCCGCGGCCTTGATCGCTTCCGGCGCAACTACGCCCTGATAGGCAATGACGACTTCGCAGTTCGGGCCCGGTTTGCGTAGCCAGTAAGCTCCATCGATCGCCCCCTGGCGGAAGTCTTCGTCCACGCGTTTGACCGGCTGCTCAATCGGATTGGTTGAAAGACGCAGGTAAACAGCGCCTCCGGTCTCGTCACGCAACCAGGTTCGCTCGTCCGGGTCGCCCTCACCATCGCGCTGAAGATAGTCGAAAGCCCACGCCATGATCACCGCAAGTTCGTCTGCAAAGGCAGGCTCGAACGCGGCAAGTCCATCCTGGCTCATGCCGATCAGCGGCGTGCCGATGGATTGGTGCGCTCCGCCTTCCGGCGACAGAGTTGCGCCGGACGGTGTCCCGACAATCATGAACCGCGCATCCTGATAGCAGGCATAGTTCAGTGCATCGAGACCACGACACACGAAAGGATCATAGACGGTTCCGATCGGAATGAGCCGTTCCCCGAAAAGCGAATGTGACAATCCCGCGGCAGCAAGCAGCAGGAACAGGTTCATTTCCGCAATCCCGAGTTCGACATGCTGGCCTTCAGGAGTGAACTCCCATTTCGCAGTCGAAGGAATGCGATGCTCGATAAAAGCATCCGCCATGGCAGTGCGCGCAAACAACTTGCGGCGGTTGACCCATGGACCGAGATTGGTTGTGCCTGTTACATCCGGAGAAGTCGTGACGATGCGCTCCGCCAGTTTGCTATCCCCCTTCGACAGTTCGTCAAGGATCTTGCCGAATGCCATCTGTGTCGAGATATCCCGATCCGAATGCAATTCAATCGATGGCACGTCGATGCGGGCGTCGGAATAACGGCGGACACCCTTGGAAAAGAATGGCACCTCATCGAGAAACGATTGTAAGGCGGGAACGTCCTGAACTGTTGCGAACGGTTCCCATTCCTCACCGTCTCTCACACCCATATGCTTTTGCCATTCAGCCATCTGGGCCTTGTTCATGAGGCCGCCATGGTTGTCTTTGTGACCGGCAATTGGCGTGCCCCAGCCTTTGATCGTGTAGGCAAGGAAACAGGTCGGGCGGTCATGATCGATGGCAGCGAAGGCTTCAGCCATCGTCTCGGTGCAATTGCCACCGAGATTTTCCATCAACTCGGCCAGTTCCTCGTCGCTGCGCCTGTCGATAAGCGCGGTCACGTCACCCTGGTCGCCAAGATCGTCCATCAATCGCTTGCGCCAGACAGCCCCTCCCATGAAGGTGAGTGCCGAATACTCCTGATTGGAACAGTCGTCGATCCACTGACGCAGTCGCTCACCGCCCGGCTCGTCGAAAGCAGCGCGCTGAAGAGCGCCGTACTTGACGCGCACGACGTCCCAACCGAAAGCATCAAAGATCTTCTCAACCCGGTCGAACAGGCCTTCCCGGACGATACCGTCAAGCGACTGCCGGTTATAATCGATGATCCACCAGCAGTTTCTCAGATCGTTCTTCCAGCCTTCCTGCAGTGCCTCGTAGACGTTGCCTTCATCCAGTTCGGCATCGCCCACGAGAGCGATCATGCGCCCCAGTGGGCGGTCCGATGACCAGCGTTTGGCTTCGACATAATCCTGAACAAGCGACGCAAAGGAGGTGATGGCCACGCCTAGACCGACTGACCCGGTCGAGAAATCGACGTCATCGATGTCCTTTGTCCGAGACGGGTAGGACTGAACCCCGCCGAATCCGCGAAAATTTTCCATTTTCTCAAGGGTCTGATTGCCCATCAGATACTGGATGGCGTGAAATACAGGAGAGGCATGCGGTTTGACCGCAACCCGATCTTCGGGTCGCAAGACTGAAAAGTAGAGTGCCGTCATGATCGACACCATTGAAGCCGAACTTGCCTGATGCCCGCCTATCTTGATGTCATCCACTTTCGGCCGAACATGATTGGCGTGATGGATCATCCAATGCGACAACCAAAGAAGTCTTTTTTCAATTGTCTTGAGATGTTCGACCTGCATCGTGCTGCCCCTGTAAATCCAACGCTTTCGCTCAATTTAACGATCGCCGGGAATGGATTCCTTGCTATTTCGTACTCTCTTTGGCTAGATTTTAGTGACTTCCGCCAAAAGAAAGAAAATTTATGGCCAATTCCACCAACCTGGATGCGTTCGATATTCAGATCCTGCGAGAGTTGAGGATTGATGGCCGCATCTCGCTTCAGGAATTGTCCGAACGGGTCGGACTTAGCGCGACACCGGTTGCCCGCCGCCTGAGGCAACTTGAAGAGCGTGGCATCATAACCGGCTACAGCGCCCTGATCGATGAAGTCGCGCTTGGATATGAGGTTTCCGTTTTCGTATCCGTTCAGCTCGACAAGCAGATCGACATTAGGCTGGACCAGTTTGAAGACGCCATTCAGGCGTTCCCGGAAGTCGTCGACTGCTGGTTGATGACCGGTAATCGGGATTATCTCTTGCGGGTGGCAACCACCGGACTGGCTGCCTTTGAAACCTTCCTGACAGGAAAGCTGACCAAGGTGCCCGGTGTTGCCAATATCGAGAGCTCAATTCCCCTGAGACGGGTCAAATCCGGTCTCGCACGAACACCTTAAGCTGCTGCGGCAACCGGCTTTTCCGGCATTGCCTTTGCAAGATCTTCAAGAATGTCATCAACATCCTCCAGCCCGACCGAAAGCCTGACCAAGCCATCGCTTATCCCGTGTGCCGCGCGCTCCTCGGGCGTGTAAGTTGAATGAGTCATGGAAGCGGGATGCTGGATCAGCGTTTCCGCATCCCCCAGCGATACAGCGCGCTGGATCATCTGCAAGGCGTTCATCATGTCGACACCAGCCGGGAGCCCGCCTTCCAGTTCAAACGCAATCATGCCCCCCGGCTGTGCCATCTGGCGATTTGCCAAGTCATGCTGTTCGTAGCTTTCAAGCCCCGGATAATAGACCTTTGAAACGGCAGGATGCGCTTCCAGCCATTCAGCAACCTTTTGCGCCGAGGAACAGTGGCGGTCCATGCGCAGAGCCAGGGTTTTCAGCCCTCGCAGGATCAGGAGCGCATTGAAGGGAGCCATTACCGCACCGGTCATGTCTTTCATGCCGATCAGACGGATTTCAGTGATCTGTTCCGCACGCCCAACAACCAGGCCTGCAACCACGTCACCGTGGCCTCCGAGATATTTGGTCGCTGAATGCAGAACGATATCTGCTCCCATCTCGATCGGCCGGGTCAGATAGGGTGTCGCATAAGTGTTGTCGACAACGACAGTCGCTCCGCTTTCATGTGCAATCTCGGAAATCCGGGCAATGTCGACCAGACGCATATTCGGGTTGGCAGGCGTCTCGAAGTAAACCACACGGGTCTTGTCTGAAATTGCCGTGCGCAAGTTCTCCGGATCGGTCATGTCGACGTGGGAAATGGTGATGCCAAACTTCGCCAGACCGTGGCGCATGAAGGCAAAGGTGCAGCCATAAAGCGTTTCGTCGACGATGATCTCGTCTCCCGGGCTCACCAGAGTCCAGAACGTCGCCGTGATCGCTCCCATGCCGGAGGACAAGGCAAGGCCGGCTTCTGCACCTTCCAGTTCCGCGATCCGGCGTTCCAGAAGATCAAGGGTCGGGTTGGAGATTCGGCTGTAGATGTGTCCTTCCCGCTCACCGGCAAACATCTCACCACCAGCCTCTGCCGTGTCGAATACGAACGTTGAAGTCAGATGCAGCGGCGGCGTCAGCGCACCCTCATTCTCCATTGGTTCGTAAGCGTGGTGAATCGCACGGCTGGCAAAACCCTTGACCCGGCTCATAGCTGTCTCCTTCGATTTCCTTGACAGCAATATGACCGAAATCAGAAGGCGATAGATTTCAAATCCTATCATCTCTATGCTCTGATTTAGCAGAATCTGCCAATGAGCAAGAACATGGATGCAAAAGATCGTCAGATCATCCGGACCCTGCAGCAGGATGGCCGGATGACCAATCAGGACCTCGCAGATAGCGTGAACCTGTCCCCTTCACCCTGCCTGAGAAGGTTGCGCAATCTCGAGGCATCCGGTGCCATTCGGGGTTTTTCGGTCGATGTCGACCCGGAAGCCTACGGGTTGCCGATCACGGTTTTCGTGCGCATCCGTCTGGAGCGACACAACGAAGAAGATGTTCGAAACTTCGAAAGCCGGGTGCAGACGATTGACGAGGTGCTGGAGTGTCACGTGTTAACCGGAGCAATGGACTACCAGCTACGCGTCGTCGTTTCCGGACTGGATGCCTACGAAGATTTTATTCGAAATCGTATTCATCCGATTGGCGGAATTGCATCAATCGACACAAGTTTCGTCTATGGAACCGTCAAGAAAACGGCTGTCTTTCCAGCGCTGGACTGAAGTCGCCCGCGCTGGAAACCAGAGCCTGGACCTGGTCACGATCAGGCTGCGAGACGAACACCGTCTGACGAGAAAAGGTGAGCCTTTTCAAGGTCCAGAGCAATGTTTACAGGATCCCCGACACGCAGGGGAAAATGCCCGTGCTGACGAACCAGCACCTGACCGACACCAGGAACATTGGCATGCACATTCGTGTCTGAGCCAAGATGTTCAACCAGTTCGGCAACGCCGCTCATGTGAGCAATTTCTTCCGGCACGATATCGAGGTGCTCCGGGCGGACACCCAGCTCATGAGCCTGCTTCTGTCCAGATGCCGTCCCGGTCTTAAGCACGGTGCCGTCTTTCAATCGAACCCCTCCCTCGGCCTGATCGACGCTCAGGATGTTCATGGTCGGCGAGCCGATGAACTGTGCAACGAACTTGTTGGAAGGGCGCTCGTAAAGATCCAGTGGCGTGCCCACTTGCTGAATATCGCCGGCGTTGAGAACAACGATCCGGTCTGCCAGGGTCAGCGCCTCCACCTGATCGTGAGTGACGTAGATCATTGTTGCGTTGAGCCGTTGGTGCAGGCGGGCAATTTCCAGACGCATTTCCACCCTGAGCGCAGCATCCAGGTTAGATAGCGGTTCATCGAACAGGAACGCGCTCGGATCACGGACAATGGCCCGCCCCATGGCAACCCGTTGTCGTTGACCACCAGAAAGGGCACGCGGCAAACGCTCGGTCAGTGACGTCAGACCGAGTGTCCTAGCAGCTTCGGCAACCTTGGACGTCTTTTCTTCCTTCTGAGCTTTGCGGATCTCAAGCGAGAAGCCCATGTTTCGAGCAACGTCCATATGCGGATAGAGCGCATAGGACTGGAACACCATCGCCATGTCCCGGTCGCGAGGCGGGATTTCGTTCATGCGCGTACCGTCGATCATGAAATCGCCACCGGTGATCGGCTCCAGCCCTGCAATCATCCTCAACAGAGTGGACTTGCCGCAACCAGACGGTCCGACCAGAACGATGAACTCACCGTCTTCGATTGTGAGGTTGATGTCACGCATGACTTCGACGGAGCCGTAAGCCTTTGCAATATTGCTCAGTTCGATCCGTGCCATTGGACTAGCCTTTCACGGCTCCAGAGGTGAGCCCCTGGACCAGATACCGTTGAATGAAGATGAAGAAGAGACAGGAGGGCACGAGCGCAAGCACGCCGGCCGCCATCATCTGTCCCCAGTCGACGGAAAATTTCGAAACGAATGTGAGCAACCCGACTGGGAATGTCATCGTTTCGTTCGAGTTGATCAGCATCAGCGCGAACAGAAGCTCACTCCACGCCGCGGTGAAGATGAAGCCCAGCGTCGCGCCAAGGCCCGGAAGTGTCAGCGGAAGAATGATCTTGCGCAGAGCTTCGAACCGGGTGCAGCCGTCAATCATGCCGGCCTCTTCAAGGTCCTTCGGAATGCCGTCGAAAAAGGACTGCATCAGGAACGTCGCGAAAGGAATGTTGAAGGCCGTGTAGACGATGATCAGGCTTGTCAGTGAGTTCAAAAGGCCCAGCGCTGCAACGATCTTGTAAATCGGTGCGATGATCATCAGCAGCGGAAACATCTGGGTGATCAGCATGACCGCGATCACGAGACGCTTGCCGTAGAAGTCAAAGCGCGAGAAGGCATATCCCGCCGCGGCTGCGATACAGGTTGTGATCGCGGCCGTTCCGACCGAAACGACGAGGCTGTTACGGAAATAAGCCAGAAAATCCGTCTGCAGAAGCACGGTCTGAAAGTTTTCGAACGTGAACCTGCTGGGGAAGAGCGCGGTGCCCTCGGTGAAGATCAGCTTGTCCGGCGTAATCGCGATCTTGGCCAGCCAATAGAGGGGGAAAAGCGCGAAGATCACATAGAAGGCCAGCGCCAGATATTTCCCGGTCACCATCAACGGCGAGCTTTGTCGAAGAGTTCTCATGATACCCCTCAGATCTTGACGAGCTTGCGTCGCAGCACCAGCAGGATCGCGGCATAGATCAGCAGCAGTCCGAGCAGGGCGACGGCAATGGCCGATGCGTAGCCGAAGTCCAGCTTCCGGAAGGCCGTCGTAAAGATGTAGGTAGACAGGATTTGCGTTGAGTTCGCAGGTCCGCCACCGGTCATGACGAAGATCAGGTCTGCGAAGTTGGCGATCCAGATGGTGCGCAACATGACGGTGATGGCGATCATGGGCGCAAGGAACGGCAAGGTAATCTTCGTGAACATCTGCCAAGGGCTCGCGCCATCGATTTCAGCAGCTTCATAAAGTTCACCCGGAATGGATTGCAACGCGGCGAGAAGCGTGATCGCGAAGAACGGAATACCGAACCAGACATTGGCCGTGATCGGTCCCCACATGGCAAGATTCGGGTCTCCGAGAATGTTGAAGGGTTCGGAAAGGATGCCAAGTGCGGCTAGCCAGTGCGGCAAAGGACCGATTGTCGGATTGAAGAGCCATGCCCAGGTGAGCGCGGACAGGAAGGTCGGTACTGCCCAGGGCAGGAAGACGAGGGCCTGTACCAGCCGCTTGCCGTAAAAATGTGTGTTCAACAGCAGCGCGAGGCCGAGACCGAGAAAGAACTGGAAGGTGATGGAACCCACGGTCCACCAGAAGGTATTGGTCAGTGCGAGCCAGAATTTCCTGTCGCTCCAAAGCGCCTGGAAATTCTCAAATCCGACCCATCCCGACTGAAAGGGCCGCAACAGATTAACCGCCTGAAAGGCATAGGAAATCCCGATGGCAAGCGGCACCAGCATCACGAGTGCAATCAGGATGATTGCCGGTGACAGGTAAAGATACGGCTCCACCATGTAGCGGAAGTAAAAGGAGCCGCGCGCCCGGGTTTCCCCGGACGCGCTGTCAGCTACTGCTGTCATTGTGACTTTTTCCAGCGTGCATATTCTTCGGTCAGGAATTCTGCCCACTGATCGGCAACTTCCTGAGCACTCACCTGACCCAGAAGGGCTTCCTGACTGGATTCCAAGGCGATGGAATCTGCAAAGTAACCGAACTGTTCCAGATAAGTCGGCATGACAGTCGGAACGTACTGCTCGCCATTGAGCGTTTCAAACCAACCGGCAAACTGGTCGGTCTTGAAGTGCGGGTCCTGTTCAGCGCCTTCATGGATCGGAATGACGCCGACGCGTTTCGCCCATGTCTTGTTGGCTTCAGGGTTGGAAAGATGCGCGATCAGTTTCCAGGAGAGATCCTCGTCCTTGGTGCTGTCGAACATTGCCCAACCGGCAAATCCAATGGTCGGGAACGCTTTACCGCCTGGTCCGACCGGCATCGGCACGACGGCAAAGTCATCGGCGTCCATGCGTTCAGCAACAGCAATCAGAGCATCCGGATCCTGGTCCAGGAACGCACAGGTGCCGGAATAGAAACCAGCGACGATCTCGTTAAAGCCCCAGCTGACGGAATCCTTCGGAGCATAGCCCTTCTGATACAGGTCAACCAGGAACTGGATACCTTCCACGGACCCGGGCTGATTAAGCGTGCTCTTGCCATTTTCATCGAAGAACGTGTTGTCGCCATTCATGGTCGCGGCCATCATGATCCAGCCGTTCAGGCCTCCTGGACCACCGCGCAGGCAATAACCATACTTGCCGTCGAGTTCGGAAACCGCCTTGGAGGCTGCCATGAATTCTTCGATGGTTTTCGGCGGAGCTTCCACACCCGCTTCTTCAAGCAGTTTCTTGTTGTAGAACAGTGCGCGCAGATAGAAGCCGTATGGGATCATCCGCGCGGTTTCGCCATCTGTCTGACGACCCATGTCGAGCGTCTTCTGGGTCAGCGTTTTGCCGTGTTCCCAATTGGCGATCTTGTCGTTCAGATCGACAAGCTTGTCCTTGTAGATCCCTGCCCAACGGTCAGGCATTTCCACGACATCCGGGATATCGCCACCCGCAACCATGGTCGCGAACTTTTCGAACGCCTGCCCCCAGGGCAGCGAAACGATTTCAACTTCCGTTCCCGGATTTGCGGCTTCGAATTCGTCAACCAGACCCTGTAGAACAGCCGTGCGTTCCGGGCTCGTGATCACTTCAACCAGTTTCAGAGTTTCAGCATGCGCTGCAGTTGTTGCCATTACGGCGATCGCGCTAATTGCGCCAAGTAATTTCCTCATAATCTCCTCCACTTTCCCTGATGTGTTATTCGGTACGCCTTATTTTCACTTGACGCTTTGACTGAGGGCCTGCTCAAAATCGGCCCAAAGATCGTTTGGATCTTCCAATCCAAGACTGAGACGTACGATCCGCCCCGAAACCCCGAAACGCTGCAGCGAATTCTGCTCACCTGACTGATTCAGCGCGATCTGCGTCGGCAGCAGCAGGCTTTCAAACCCTCCCCAGCTGACCCCCAGCCGGAACAGCTTCAGGGCATCTGCAAAACGAGGGATGTCGACAACTTCATCGAATTCAACCGACAGAAGACCCGAGCGGCCGGTAAGGCCTGGCACCGTATTGGGGCCGGGTGACATCACTTTCCGAACCAGTTGATGCTGCGAAAGCCTGTCGATGAATGTATTTGCCGTTGCCTGGTGCTGACGCATGCGCACCCCAAGGGTTCGCAATCCCCTGGTCAGCAGAAATGCTTCAAACGGCGCCAGTTTGCCGCCGAGAAGGGAGAGCGACAGATCCCGTATCTGGTCGATAAGTCCTGCTCTGGAAATCACGATCCCAGCGACCGTGTCCGAATGTCCGGACAGGTACTTCGACGCCGAGTGAAGTACGATGTCTACGCCCAATGTCAGCGGACGTTGAAAGACCGGCGTCGCCCAGGAATTGTCGATCACCGTCAAGGTTTCGTGCCTCTTGGCGTGAGCGGTAACTTTCGGCAAGTCCATAGCCTGAAAAACAACCGTATTCGGGCTTTCCAGATAGGCCAGCCTCACCCCCTCAAGCAGACCCGGATCGTCTTCGAATTGCTCAATCGAGTGATAGCTGATTTCAACGCCGAAAGGCCGCAACAGACGTTCGAACAGACGATAGGCATCCGGATAAACATGTTCGACGCAGGCGATCCGGTCACCCGGGCGGACAAGCGCAAGCACCGTCGACGAAATTGCAGCCATGCCGGACGCAAACCCGACAGCGGCTTCGCCCTCCTCTGCTTCGGCCACCATCTTCTCCAAAACGGCAACAGTCGGGTTCTGCACACGCGTGTAGAGGGGGTCACCTGAGCGACCTGCCATCCGGTCTTCAAACGCCTGGTAATTATCGAAAGAAAACAAGGACGTCTGCACGATCGGCGGCACTACTGCCCCACCGAATCCTGTTGCCGCCGCGGCAAGCAGGGTGTCCATTGAAAATTCATCCGAGAAATGATCAGCCATTGTGTTCCTCGGCGATTTCCTGTGTTTCAGCACACACCATGTCGATGATCTTGGTTACAAGCTCAGCCGCCTTGTCTTCGTCTCCGGCAATGATTGCGTCTGCCAATGGGCGGTGGAGCGGAATTGTCTGCTGGCCGAGGTGAGGCTTGCCGAACGGCGTTTCATAAATGTCGTGAAAACACTTCAGAATCTGATCGATGAACTGATGGAACAAGGCATTCCCGGTCGCCTCGTGAATGGAGTCGTGAAACCGGCGGTCGGCATCTCGCCAGTCTTCACCGGCCTCATAGACCGCGATCAACTCGGCGGCGCGCGCGTTGATGATCCTGCGCTGTTCATCAGTTGCAAGCCGCGTTGCGAACCGGACTGCCTCAACCTCAAGCGGACGCCTGACCTGCTGCATGCGTAACAGGCTTTCAGCTTCATGCTTGATGGTAAGCGCAACTCGCAGCGTATTTCTGGAGACTTCTGCTGTCAGCCTGGTTCCAGCCCCCTTGTTTCGGCTGACCACACCCATGCTTTCCCAGGTTTTCAAAGTCTCGCGAATTGTCGAGCGCCCGAAACCCAGCCGGCGCACGAGCTCCAGCTCCGGAGGCAGACGGTCGCCAACTTGCAGTCCCTCCTCCTCGATCAACTTGATGAGGGCATGCGGGACATCCCTAGGCTCTTCGGCCAACTCCGCGTCAGTAGCGAGTTTTTTCAGCTGTGATTTTTCCGGCATGGACCGAGTGCGACCTTTCTTGTAGCTGCGCAAACCTTATCACTTTGTCTGACATTGTAAACATTATGTCTGACATAATTTTTTGATCACTTTCACAAACCATAAGCTCTTGTTTTTGATAATATTTTTGGAAATTAGTAGCTACATCTCGAGAAGAAAATCGACAAAAAAGAGAAAAGTGAACACGCTGCGGAGCACCCAGAAGGGGCTCAATTTAGCGCACAATCACATAGCCACGAGGTAGTTATCGGAAGTCTGATTCCACGCTCACAAGCAGCAGATCGAATAAATCAGATGTTTGGGAATCTTGAAAAAATCTCGACTGAAAGCCCAAACCGGGAAGTATGTGGTCACCGACGTCGGCTAAAGATCGTCAATTTGGAAAAATTTACTTGAAAATTGAAGAAACGAGAACAGTTTCAATATCCAAATTTGCCGCAGAAAATGGTATTCTGTCTCGTGTTAGCTGGATGTTGCTTAATTTCCTTATCCCATACTTTACGGGACTTTCGAGAAATGCAGCCGGCGAGGTGAGGAAAGCGCCATGCTGGAGCTTTGGAAAAGCTGGCGAGCCAGACGAGCCGCCGTTACGACCATAAGACCGTTGGTGGAACGAACCCGTTTCGACAACGGACACATTACCGACGATCGCTGGATGGACGCCTATATGGTTGGGTTTCTGACCATGCTGATTACGCTCATCGCTCAGCGGCGTGTTCATTCGATCGGAACCGATGCGCTGGGCAATGTCCAGGCAGATGCCTGGCAGGACATCACGGGTCTTCCAGGCGAGCTTGTCGGTGAAGAAGCCTGCCTGTTGAGCGCAAACGGCCATCGGGACTTCATGCGAGGCTGCGAAAACGCAGGTAAACTGGAAACCGCACTGACGGCCCAGGGAGGGTTTCAGTGGTTCAGCTCCGGCCACTCCGATTTCGACGTCACGGCAACGGCCAACGAGCCTCGTCAGATGATCGACGACAATGACATTCGCGCGCTCTGGTCGGAATATTTCGAACGCCCTCTCCTCAGCATTCCACACCCTCAGGAACGCCAGGAAAACTGGTATCATTAGAGCCGGCGCGCAAAAGAACCAGGCCAGCCGGTGAGCAAGGTTCCACGACCTGCGCTGGCCAGGCTCTCTGGCGTGAAGCCCTATTCGAAAAGATGTATTTTCTTAAGAAGAGACTTTGGGATAGCGAACGGTGGGAGCGGACTCTCTCACCAGACTTTCGCGCTTTCTTGATGGATTGACCGCCCTGTCTTCTCGCAAGCCCTCACGCCACCAAACGCGCCCACATATGCCGGAGGCAACAACCTCCGGCACTCCTTTGCGACTTAGATTTCACGGAACGCCCGTGACATGGAATCCTGAATTGGCTTGGTCAGGTATTCAAAGAAGGTACGGTCGGACGTCGTGATAAAGACTTCCGCAGGCATACCCGGCGTCGGAGTGAAATTCTGAACAATTTCCCTTGCTGATGGATCAAGGCGGATACGAGCAACATAGGCGTCCTCGGATCCGGTCTGTTTCGTGGTGGAGATATCATTGGGAAGAGCATCAGCGGAAAGGTAGATAACCGTTCCCTCAACCATCGGGGTAACGCGCTGGCTCAAAGCAGTCAGGCGAATGGTTGCCCGCTGACCACTTCGAACATTATCAATGTCCTGCGGCCGGACCGGGACTTCGATCAGCAGCTCTTCCTGAAGCGGCACGATTTCCAGAATGTTCTTGCCTGCCTCGATAACGCCGCCTGAAGTGTGGTAACCCAGCTTCACGACAATGCCCTCGACCGGTGCGGTGATGTTCACCCGGTTCACGACCGCACGTGCGGACCGAACGCGTTCACGCACATCATCCAGCTCGGAATGAACTTCGTGCATCTGATCGACGGCCTGCTTTATCGCCGTATTCCGGGCAACCTGGATCTGTTCGCGAATGCGGGAAATCCGCTCCCGCGCATCACCGATTTCACCCGTCAGACGGCCGATTTCACCATGCAGGTTCGCTTTCGCGCGGCGCAAGGCCAACAGTTCCGGCTTACGGATAAGGCCACTCTTCAACAACGCTGACTTGTCGACCAGCTCTTCATCTATCAGCGCCAACTGGTCCTTCACCGCCTGAAGCTGCACGGTGCTGCCCGTGATCCGCTCATGCAGCGCATTGATGCCGTCTTCCAGCGTTGCAATTTCACTGACCAGCGTATTCCGCCGGGCCTGGAAAGTTAGGCTCTGGGCATCGATGATCGCGGCCACTTCGCTGTCGTTTTCACGCTGGCCGACGATTGCCTCGGGCATGCCGATTTCAGACTCCCAGTTCATCTCCGCCTGAAAGCGCGCTTCCATCGCCTTCAGTCGTGTGAAGCGCAATTCAAGGCGCCGCAGTTCGGCGCGGGGCGCAACATCGTCCAACACGATGAGCGTCTGACCCGGTTCGACACGATCACCCTCTCGAATCTTGATATCCTTGATCACCCCCCCTTCGAAATGCTGGACGATCTTGTTTTCACCGGTTGCCACAAACACCCCTGAAGCAACGACCGCACCGGTGATTGGCGCAGCATTGGCCCAGATCCCGAAACCGAAGACACATGCTCCAAGCAGACCGTATCCGAACATTTTCACACGGCCGTTCGTTTTAGCAATCTGTCGGTCCCAATCTTCGCACATTGCCAGATAGGACATGATTTCAACACTCCTGCATCTGCAAACCACATAGTCGGACTATGCGAAACTCAACTTTGCTTACTGCGGCGGCAAGCTGTTGTTATTGTTTTCAATTGCGCCGCTATTACTTCCCTTACGCAACACTTTCAGCATCTCGTCGCGCGGACCGAAGGCATGAACAGTGCCTTCCTTCAACATCATGATCCGGTCGACATTCTTCAGAAGACTGGGGCGCTGCGTGATCGCGATCACCGTGATCTCCTTCGACTTGGCGCGGGTCAGCGCCCGGGCAAGCGCGCGCTCTCCCGGAACGTCGAGATTGGAGTTGGGCTCATCCAGAACAACCATTCGGGGATTACCGAAAAAGGCCCTGGCAAGTCCGATGCGCTGCTTCTGTCCACCCGACAACGGCGCTCCGTCGACACCAATCTGGGTTTCGTACCCGGCGGCAAATTGCGAGATCATCTCATGGACGTCTGCTGTTTCCGCTGCCTCGAAGATCTGATCATCGTTGGCGTCTTCGCGCATGCGCGCGATGTTGGCCTTGATCGTGGATGGGAACAGTTGAACATCCTGCGGCAGATAACCCACGCTCTCGCCAAACTGACGTGGATCCCAGTTACGAAGATCCATGTGGTCGAGCCGAACGTTACCCGCGGTAGGAACGATGGATCCTACCAGCATGCGCCCAAGTGTGGATTTGCCCGACCCTGAAGCACCAACGATGGCGAGCGACTCTCCCGGCTCCAGGTGGAAGGAAATTCCGTTCAAAATGACTTTCTTGGTGGGTGGCGGCACATAAAGTATGCGCTCTACCGTTACCCGACCCTGAGCGCGCGGCAACCGCAGCCGTTCAAGATTGAGCGGTGAATTCAGCAGCAACGTACGAATGCGCGCATAGGCAGAACGAGCCTGGACGAAACCGCGCCAGCCTTCAATGGCACCTTCAATCGGAGCCAACGCACGGCTGCCGACGATGGAGGCCGCGATCAGCATACCGCCGGTAAGTTCGTTGTTGAGGGCCAGCCATGCTCCCCAGCCAAGCAATGCAATCTGGGTGCAAAGCCTGACGAACTTGGAGATGGCGGACATCATCACGTTCCGGTCCTGGGCAAGAACCTGGGCCTTGAGAGACTCCAGCGTTTCCTTTCCCCAGATCTGCACGCCTTCAGGGATCATACCCATTGCGTTGATCACCTGTGCGTTTCGCGACATCGCGTCCGCCTGCAGGTTGGCACGCATGCCGTATGCATTTGCCTGACCAAAGGGAACAGCCGTCACCTTCTGGTTGATCAGTGCAATCACGAGCAACGTGAGACCGGTACAGGTAACGATATAACCGAGCTGCGGATGAATGAGATAAACCGCAAGCATGTAGAGCGGGATCACCGGGATATCGAACATGTTCAACAGCACCGGGCCAGTAATGAAGCTGCGCATCTGCTGCAGATCACCCAGCGTCTGGTATTCCCGGTTCGAACCGTTCTGAGACGCTTTGGCGGCGGCACTGAGGACCGAAGGTCCGAGCCTGGTTTCTGTTTCGACCGCAATGCGCATCAATATGAGGCGACGAGCCATATCCAGCAAAACGTGAACCAACAGGAAACCGGCCACCAGCACCGACAGCATCACCAGCGTGTCCAGGCTGCGGCTGGTCAGGACCCGGTCCGAAATCTGGAACAGATAGATCGGGATCGCCAGCAGAAGAGCGTTCACGAAGAAGGAAAAAATACCGACAGTAACCAGGCTGCGCCGGCACCGGGATAGACCTTTGGTCAGGACTTCACGGAAGTTCTGGTCGTAGTGGCGTTTTCCCAGATTGGAATCCGATGACGAACCTCCGCCGCCGGAGCCACCACCACCGCCACCGCCGCCACCGCGGCCTTTGTTACCGCCGGTGCCATTACCTCCGCCCGCATCGGTTTTCCGTGCCGAAGGCAAACGCTTCTTGGTGCTATCGTCCGGCATAACGGGAGGAACATTCGGTGCCGGACGGTCTTTTACAGGTTTCGGCTCAATGCGTGCCTCCGGTTCGACATCCGGGCTCTTGGCTTCCACTTCGATCTGCGGTGTGGTCTTTGCCTCTTCGGCGCTCTCACCTTCGACAAGACGGAGTTTCGGCG
Organism: Pseudomonadota bacterium; assembly: GCA_039195965.1. Lineage (GTDB taxonomy): Bacteria > Pseudomonadota > Alphaproteobacteria > Rhizobiales > Stappiaceae > Roseibium. The sequence continues at coordinate 5,506 of JBCCVB010000045.1, read as the reverse complement.
CACTTTCCTCGCGCTCGCCTTCCGGATTGATCGTTATCTCCTTTGGAGAAGATGCAGCGACAGAAGCAAACGATGAGGGACTTCCGGGAACGGCAAAAGCCAGATTGCTGAAGTTTGCAGCGCCCGCTGAAGCGGCCAGACCCGCCGCAGAAACCTGCTCCTGCTCGACCGTGTTGAGATTGGCTGCGGCCGTGGAAGTTTGAGCAGCCTCGGAAGTGGCTGTTTCTACAGTTTCCTCCGGACTGATTTGGCCGACTGTCGAGTGGATCGCAGGGTATTGATCTATAAACGAAGACGGGTCGGTGGCCTCAGGGGGCAAAAACTCGGAAGATGTTTCTTCAACGGGCGCACTTTCGTCCTGCACGACCTCTTTCGGAGCAATCACCTCTACTTCAATGCTCGTGTCCCGTTCCGTCTCCTCATCTTTCTCGACGTTTTCATCGGATTTCAGAGATTCAACAGTGGATTCAGGAACCTCAATATCGGCTTCAGCGACTGTGTCTTGCGCTCGTTCCGCGTCATTTTCAATATTGTCATCAGATTTCAGGTCTTCATCAGCCGATGCGGAAACCTCAGCTTCGACTGCAGCGACCGTGCCTGGCACTGGTTCAACATCTTTCCGAGTAGCGCCGTCGGAACTCAGGGCATCATCAGTGGACGCGGAAACTTCAACATCAGCTTCAGCAACCGCGCTTTGCTCCGGTTCAAGGTCTTTCTTGATATCGTCTTCGGAAATCTGAATTTCATCTGCGGATGAAGAAATGCTTGAATCAGTGTCAACGTCTTCCTTGTCAGCCACGGCAGCTTCATCTGCTTCGGGTTTTGCGGCGCTTTGCAGGTCTGCCTGGTTTTGTTCGCGCATGCGCTTGACGAGTGACTGGATGATCGCATCCCCCTCAGTGGGGGCAGAGTCCAGCTCTGTAGCGGTTCCGTCATTTTCTCCGGCCCTGAGGCCGGAACCTTCGTCATCGAACCTCATCAATAGTCTCCCAAATCCCTACCGGTATTTTTCTTTTTGTTCTGGCAGGTTCACGAAAAGTGCTGTTTCAAAAAAATTTGGGCTGACGGAATATGTATCCGCCAACCCGACTTGGTTCAGGCCATCAACTGCCCGAGTTCATCACCGCTACTCGACGATGCAGGAGCGATACCTGTTTCGGTCTGTTCGCTTTCCTCCTCGGGAATGTAGGCAAAGGCGACAACCTCATTGGCCAGTTGCTCGGCATCGCCATAAACGACCTCATCGTCTTCCGAGCTGATGACGTTGGTCTGAACCAGCGTCCATTCCTCGTAGACTTCGCCACCGACGTACTGATCGCCATATGCATCCACATCAATGATGGTCGCAAAGTTGGTCATCGTGTTGCCGCCAGTAGAAAGGAACTGGTGTGATCCACCACCTCCAATCTGCATGGCCGCATCAGAATCCGCGATCACATTGAGCTGTTTGATGAAGTTGATGTCGTAGTAGTCGCCGGTCACGAAGAGGACGTTCATTTTACTCGAGCCGGAGCCCGAGTATGACCACCAATCTTCGGGATTGATGCGGTCGTTTGTTTCCAGGCCACGCAGAAACGCTTCAAATCCGGCCGAAACGCTTCCAAAGCTATCAAGCCCGTAAGACGTGATTGCCGCTTCATTCGAAAGCTCGTTCTGACCGCCATAAAGGGTCTGCGACCCGCCCTCGCCGGGCGACGCCATGACAACCCAGTCGTTGTCGAGCAGTACGTTGGTCTGGTGAATGAAGTTGCCGGAGAAGTAATTCCCCAGCACCACGATCATGTCGTAGCTGTTTCCCCAGTCCTCAACGAATGCGGCGTTGTATTGGCCGTTGGCATCTGCCATGACGCGCTGGTGCGCCGAACTTGAGGTCTGGAGAAGAACGTCGTTCGAGTAAAGAACGTTTTCCTGGTAGAGGCTCTTTACGTCGTAATAGTCTCCGTAGGAAATATCGATGTCCCAGAAGAACCCCGTAAACCCGCGAAAGTCTATCGCTTCGTCAAGAAGTGCTTCCTTGGTGATGTTGGCGGTATTGGTCGCCACATTCCCATCGAGAGACAATGAAAGCGAGAACTCCGCTCCCGGATTGCCGATCTGAATGTGATCGCTATCGGAATAGACGTTGACCTGGGCGACCGTGTTTGTCCGGAAATAGTCTCCCAGAACAACAAACGTTCCGACGCCTTCGTCAACATCAACGATGACAGCTGCGTTATAGGCTGTATTGCTGCCGGTTTCTGCTCCAACCAGCCCTGCATCACCCGGCGCCCATTCATCAGCCTGCTCAGGAATGGGTGGCGGCGCGCCTTCTCTGCGGTCTTCTGAATCGGATGTATCCGTTTCAGTCTCTTCGACTTCCTCTTCTTCTTCAACCTGAAGGACACCATTGACATGGAGACCAAGCTCCAAAGTCGACGGTTCTTCTCCAGATTCCAGCTTTGCCAGCTGCGCGTCGGCCAGGTTAGAGCCAACGACATGAATATTGCCGCCGCCTTTCGGGAAGAGGTATTCGGGTATCGATTCCGACGCGATCTCGCGCATCGTCGCCATTTCGTAATGTACGTTGTTACCTGAGACCGCGTAGACGCTCAGTCCTTCCCGAACACCGAAACTGTCATTGTCATTCAGCATATTCAGCTGATCGAGGTCGACGTTGGTTTCGTGACCCCATTCCTGGCGTGTGACGTTGGGGCCTTCGACAAAATTGAAGGAGAATGGAACGCTAAATGGGAAAAATGGTTTGTAGTAAGGATCTGATCCAAGGTCGAAATCGATGCGCTGGGGATTGGTCGTCAAGAACCGATACCAGGCAGGAGAGACGATCTGAGCGATCTGATCAAAGCCTGGCCAATGGACATCTGCCCTTCCCGATCCAAGCTGCTCGAGCTCACCCCGGTCTGCTTCGTGACCCGTTTCATCGAACTGCAGTTCCAGTTCGTTACGCATCGCAGTCATGTCTTCATACTGCGATCGGGCGCGAGCCAATTCGTCTGTTAAATGAAGATATCCGGCGAAATGCCAGATCAGTTCGGTAACACCACTTTGTAACATAATACTTCTCCCGACTGCATGGTTCCCTGCAGCGAGAACGGGACCTGTTCAACGCGTAGCGCCGAAGGTCACTTGGGCCTTCTACCGCGTGCACAATAAGAACCGGCCCGCGCGGAGTGCGCGCGAACCGGCAAAGCTTTTATAATTTAGGCCATGTCGCCATCGTCAGATGTTGTGGAGTCTCCACCTACGATGTTGGCGCTGTTGTACTGCAGGTTTGCACCCTGAACGATTTCTTGGGTGAACGCTTCCTGATTGACAACGCCGTCTGCCGATGCGGCACCAACGCCATCGTTGTTGCCGTCGTCGCCGACGCGTGCGGTTGCACCGTTAGCATAAGCGTAGCCGCCATCTGCATGTGCGGCCTGAACGAAACCACCGCCCAGGTCGTCATTGCCGATTCCAATATCGCCAACGAAGCCGAATCCAGCAGCACCACCGTCAAATCCTACGCTGGCGTAACCCTGGAAGTCGTTGTCGGCCATGTTGTTGATCTGGTCGAGGTTAAAGTTGTTACCGCCGTTACCGGCTTCTTGAACAACTGCGTCAACCTGTGCGACGGAATCGTATACATGGCTGATTTCCATGTATTCCACGTCGATGACGTCGTCATCATCGGGAAGCGTGGAAAGATCGAGATCGATTTTGATATCAACTTCGATTTCAGTTTCAACTTTGGTATCGACTTCAGTCTCAACCTTGTTTTCAACCTTGTTGTCCACATCGTTGTCGATGTAGTTGATGTTGCCGTTGGCATTCAGGTTGCCATTGGCGTTGCCGTTGGCGTTACCGTTCAGGTTGCCGTTGCCGTTGGCATTGCCATTGCCATTCTCGTTGCCGTTGCCGTTCAGGTTACCATTACCATTCAGGTTACCGTTGGCGTTGAGCGACGTTGAATGCATGCCCTGGGATTGATGCTGACCCTGGCCTTGACCCTGACCTTGTCCCTGGCCCTGACCTTGTCCCTGGCCCTGCAATTGACCCTGAAGCTGCTTTTGAAGTTCAGCCTGTGCCTGGCCCTGCAATTGACCCTGTGCTTCGCCCTGGATCTGGCCTTGTCTACCACGTGACATCGTAGTTCTCCTAAATTGGGCGCACCTCTCCCGTCATCGGGCGCCGCATCTTTCAGGCCCAATGCCGCATTCAAAGGTGCTGATTTAGGACAGCCCGGCAAATCGTCTTCTATCGAGTTGCATAGAGCTGTCTGCCTCGAGATGGAACGTTTCCGTTCCGGCCTCAAATGGAGGAAAGCCAAAGGCCTCCCGTCACAGCATTCGAAACATGTCGTTTGCTGCGCCATTTACTTTCAGCGGGGGAGATTAGATCAAATATAGGTGCTATCTAAGCATCGAAATTATTTCTTATCTATATCCAAACCGCCAGCTACGACAATGGCAGACTTGTCGTCACGAAATAAGCTGGAAATGTTTACTAAATATTAACCAACTCACCTCTGGAGAGTTTCGTACGGACAAGTATATCAAACGATAGCAGGAAAACGGGAGAAAACTGCAGATTACGCTACGTCAGAAACCTGAATATACCGAATTATTAATATAACCATTGAGCGGTTTAATATATATCCTCAGAATTGAAACGAGAACTAATTCTCCATGATGGGCTAGGAGGATATTTTTCAGGCAAAATCTACACGAATATCCAGCATCACTACTATTTATTAGGCTTAAATTATTGAAATTTATGTATAAATTATTTCTATCACCCAGAAAGACACAAACACTTGGCATTCCACCATTTCATAACTATTTAAAATGTACGTAGAGGAAGATAAAATTCATATTTCAGAAAACGCTAATTACGAGAGCGATTTCTGCAACTTATTGCTTTGTATTTTTTGAAGTACTTTATTTTAACCTGCTCGCTGGAGGTATTTTCGAAATGAGCAGCATCAGTTACGACAAAAAAGGTTCTATTTATTACATCGGTGCCGAAGATAAGTTCCCGAAAGAACTAGAGGACTGCATTGACCGCGAGATCAATGAAGGCAGCTTCATTCGAATAAGCGACAAGAGCGATTTGTACCGGTCTGAAAAACAGACCGAGTTTGCAAAACGTCTTTTCCTGATAGACGACAGCTTCGGCGCAGAGCGCAAAGACGTTATCGCATGCTTGAGACGGAATTTTCCCGACGCGAATTTGTGTCTCCTGATCAATGACGACCTCGCTTTCCCCAAGATCATTCGCGAGTACTTCCAAAACGGCCTGATCAAAAGCGTGCTGCCGATGAACCTGAGAGTTGACCTGTGGCTCGGCGCAATCAGGCTCATGCTCAATGGCGGTCATTACTTGCCGGCAGACGCCATCAAGTTCATGCATTCCGCCAATTCGAACATGCAGCCTGTAAAGCCGGCCAAGCAAAGAGGCTTCGACCTTCAGTCCGGTCTTTTCAAAAAACTCACCAAACGCGAATCCCAGGTGCTCCATCTGATTTCAG
>JBCCVB010000044.1:0-43546 GCA_039195965.1 Pseudomonadota bacterium | reverse complement strand
CCCTTCCCCTCCTGTAATCATAAACCGCTATCTTCCTCCCTTCCCCTCCCCCCCGGAAGACTCGAACTTCCACGGGTTTTACCCCACAGCGACCTCAACGCTGCGCGTCTACCAATTCCGCCACGACCGCATATTCGATTGTTTTCGGCGCCTCTCAGCGTCGAGGCGCCCCATGTAGCAAAAGGAATTTAGGGGCGCAAGTACTGAAATGGCATTAATTCACAGGCGCGCAAAATTTCTTTTGAAAGCAGCCCATTATCGCTCAGAGCGGCCCGTCGGTCCGCATGGGTCTGATCTCGGGTGCCCGCATCAGAACTTCCGTGATGGAAATACCTATCCGTTCCCCCAGCAACACCACCTGCCCTCTGGCAACGAGCGTGTTGTTGGCATAGATTTTCACGTCGTCATCCTCGGCGACATCGAGGTCGATGACCGCTCCGCGGCCCATGCGCAACAGCTGATGGACCGGCATTTCGGATTCACCGAGAACAACGGAAATATCAACTTTGATTTCATCAAAGGTGGTCATCGGACGCTTGGTTCCTTAAATAGGCGATACCCGCCAGCGCTTAACCATACCACGGCCCGGCAAGCCAGCTCAAAAAACAAAGAACTGTCATCCACATGTCACCTGACGAAAGAGACAACCTATCCGTCAATTTCCGGCCGAAAACGGGCAATACACCGGTCGAATGGAAAATATCCGACGAGCTCGTCGACTATGAGACCGCCCTGGCCGCAATGGACGAACGGGTGAAGAGAATCATTTCCGGCGAGGCACGTGAGCAAGTCTGGCTTCTGGAACATCCGCCCATCTACACGGCGGGAAAAAGAGCTGACGATAGCGATCTTGTCGCTCCGGACCGATTTCCTGTGTATCGCACGGGCCGTGGCGGCCAGCATACCTATCATGGCCCCGGCCAAAGGGTTGCTTACGTCATGTTGGACCTGAAGCGGCGACATCAGGACGTGCGCGCCTTTGTGTCCGCCCTGGAGGCATGGCTGATCAACACACTCTGGCAGTACCATATTCGCGGCGAGCGCAGAGAAGATCGGGTTGGTGTCTGGGTTCAGCGCCCCGACAAAGGCACGAATGCGGAAGACAAGATCGCCGCAATCGGCATTCGCCTGCGTAAATGGGTTACGTTTCACGGCATAAGCTTCAATGTCGAACCGGAACTGGAGCATTTTTCTGGCATTGTTCCGTGCGGCATCACCGAGCATGGCGTCACCAGCCTGGTCGACCTCGGCATACCGGTCACGATGGCCGAGAACGATTCCGTGCTGCGCGGCGAGTTTGAGAAGATCTTCGGGCCGGTCGAAGCCGTCGAATAGTGGCAATCAGTCTTGATTGCCCGTCCCGGATACACAACAGCTTTCAAGAAAAGACCGTAGCCGTGCTTCCCCACCAGGTTGCCAGCCCAGCACCTTCAGTTTGCCGGCGTCCATCACCCCCAAAGGTCCAGGCGCTCGCGCCGGCAGATCCACTGCGATGCTTTTCAGGTTTGCGTAGCTTTTCAGAAGGTCCTGCCGGTCGAGAAGTAGATCGGACACGTTGAAAACATCAAAAACGGTTCCTTGGGAAGTTTCTCTGTTCAATACCTTCAGCGCGGCATCTGCGAGATCGTCTCCGTGAACTTCGGTTCCGAGACGTGGTGCAACTTCCTCGCCACTTTCAAAACGTCTGAACAGGTCGCTCCACTTGTGCTCCCTCAGGCCGGGAGGGCAGCCGTAAACTCCGGTAGAACGAAGAACGCTGCCAAAAAACGTGTCGTCACATAGTGATTTAAGACCTTCCTCTCCTGCGAGTTTCGCCTGCCCATAAAGCGAGCCTGGCTGCGTGTCAGAACTCTCGTTCAAAACTGTCCAGTTACCGGGGTCCGTATAAACGGCCCGGCTGGAGAGAAAGACACTGTGCCCAACGCCGGCCCGTTTCGCGGCTTCAAACAACCGCTGTGTTCCCTCGACATTTGCCTGAATGAAGCCATGTGGGTCATCTCCCTCGCCCCCACGATACTTGCCCGGTTCATGCTGAAACGCACAATGAACGAGCACATCCGCCTCCGTCAATTTCTCAGGCGCCTCCGAGAGGTCAAACTGACAAAACCCGGTCGTCCAATCCTCCAACGGCCGACGTCCCAGCACAGTCACCCTATGGCCTTCATCCAGCAGCCGTCTGGTTATGAAACGACCAACAATGCCGTTGGCGCCGGTAATGAGTACGTGCATCAGGATGTCCCGGAAAAACGTTCACGCGTGGTTCGCTTTGAAGTCTGCCCGCGAAGGGCGCGAGTCGGAGTTCTTATACTCCAACAGCGAACAGCAAACGAAGGCTTTAAGGCGCCGCAGTCCCAGGATCTGCAAGTCGTGAAACGTCGTCCGGCACTCCCTTGCCTGTTGCATAGGCCTGCCAGAGCTCGATCAGTGGTCGGACAAGGTCCGCCTTTTCATGGTTTTCCTGCCAGGGTTTTTCATATTGAAAATGCAGAATGTGAATGTCGCTCCAGCGCCAAAGGTCCGGCAGATTGAACCAGACATATTGCAGCATGTTGTAGAAAACCGGCAAACCATGCCAGTCAGGAAAATATGCCTCGAGGAATGTCTGGTCGGTGCGTCGCCAAAAGACGTCCGGTTGATCCAACCTCTCCAGCATGTCGTTGAAAGTTGCGTCACTCGGTTCCGCAGTAAACACACCGCTGTTGAGCCTGTGAAAATCGGCGACGCTTTCATAAACATTCGGAGCCGCACAGAATTGGGGATAAGCAAACAGCTTGTCACAGTTCTTCAGAACGAGCGCGTCCGCATCGATGAAAACGACCTTCTGATACTCCGTCAGCTGCCAGAGCCGCAGCTTGACGAAATTATCGAGAGGTGTGTGGAACACGGGTTTGCCGCCTTTGGTAAAGGGAGCAGTCTGGTGCAGCCGCCCCCTTTCGTGACGTTCATTGAAAGCGGCCGATGTCGGCAACCTTTCTGAACGTCCCAATCGAGGTTCAAACTCGTGCAACATCTCAAGGTCTTGCGGGTCGACACCTGGCGTATAAAGCACGACGAGGTCTGCCTCGGGACGGGTTCGGCGAAGCGACCGCAAAAGAGCAGTCGCCCCGAGAACGTAGTCCCTGTTGGTCACCAGCGTAACGTAGGCGTTTTTGCTGATCGGAGCCCGGTCGAACTCGGGAACATCAACCATATGGGTGCCTCAGGAAACCGACTTGAGACGCGGATGTTCCGGGTCGTGTTCGACTTCTTCGGCGATTTCTTTCGTCCAGGCGGATATCGCGGGAACCCGGCTCCGGTCGACCCTGTAGGCATATGTTTTTGCCACGTCGACCACTTCACCCAGCAGGCCATCTTCCAACGTTATCGGGTTGAGCCCGAGCTCCAGAAACTGCTTGTTCTCAACCACAAGGTCGTTTTCGGGTGCTTCTTTACGCGGGTTCGGTAGATAGGCGACCTTTGCACCGGTCAGTCGGGAAATCAGCTCCGCCAAATCTCTCACCCGGTGGGTCTCGGTCATCTGGTTGAATACCTTTACCCTGTCCCCCTTTTGCGGAGGATTGTTCAAGGCGATTTCAATGCAGCGCACTGAATCCTGAATGTGGATGAACGCTCTCGTTTGCCCACCCGTTCCATGAACGGTCAGCGGATAATCAATGGCGGCCTGGATCAGAAAGCGATTGAGAACAGTCCCATAGTCGCCGTCATAGTCGAACCTGTTGATCAGCTGTTTATGACGCAACGTCTGTTCCGTATGGGTGCCCCAGACAATCCCCTGATGTAGGTCCGTGATCCGCAGCGCATCATTCTTGGCGTAGAACTGGAAGAGCAGCTGATCGAGACACTTGGTCATGTGATAGATCGAGCCGGGATTGGCCGGATAGAGAATTTCCTGATTGGCCTTTTCGCCTGAAAGCGTCTCGACGTCCACACTCAGATAGCCTTCGGGGATGGCCGCGCCGACATTGGAGTAACCGTAAACACCCATCGTGCCCAGATGAACCAGATGGCAATCCAGGTCCAACTCCACCATCGCATTCAGAAGATGGTGGGTGGCATTGACGTTGTTGTTGACCGTGTAGTTCTTGTGCCGGTCCGACTTCATCGAGTAAGGCGCCGCGCGCTGCTCGGCAAAATGAATGATCGCATCGGGACGGTTCTCCGAAAGCCAGGCTTTGAAGACTTCGTATTCATCGGCAATGTCGATGAGATGAAAGCGGATGGTTTTGCCGGTTTCCTGCTTCCAGATGCGCACGCGTTCCTGAATGGAGTCCATCGGTGTGAGTGATTGCACGCCAAGTTCCGCATCGATCCAACGGCGACTCAAATTGTCGATGATGTGAACTTCATGTCCCTGGTCGGATAGATGCAGGGAAGTAGGCCAACCAACAAAGCCGTCGCCGCCGAGAATCGCAATCTTCACGAGAAATCTCCTAGGGTTACTCAACACGGGGCCCGGCTACACGGATAGTGTCACTCAAAGTCCCGATTGTTCCACGCGAGAGATCAGATCATTGCGATATTTCAATGACAACTCAACATTGAATTTCGTAATTGATACACAATGGGCAATACGCCGCGACGCGCTAGATCGTATCCCGAATGGCAAATAGGCCATTTTCCGGGGCTACCGGCTCCAGATCCTTGATTGTGGTAACCCGGGCGAAGGACGGTCCTTGCCAGAGCACATCAAGCATATCGACGACCGTATCCGATGGGCCGAAAAACACGGCCTCGACGGCTCCGGATCTTCGATTTCGAACCCATCCGGATAAATTGCGCGCTTCTGCCTCTCCAGCGCACCAAGCCCTGTAACCCACTCCTTGCACCCGGCCTTCAATCAGAACATGAACGTTCAAGGGATCGGCGGTCATTGGGCCCTCCAATCAACAAACAGGAGAATCATAAATCAAGACCGCCGAATCCGGAAATTTCTCCGCTTTGAGGCAATCAATTCAGGCTTCACCCGCAGCTGTTTGACGCGCTGTCCGCTTCTGCTCGTCCAGCATGACAAGCAGAGAAGCCCCCACAATCACCAGGGCCCCTGGCCAGAATGCTCCGGTGGGAGCAAAGCCGAATGCGAGAAATCCAACGGCAATGTTCAAGGGCAATTTCAAATGATCGAACGGCTGAACAAATGCGGCATCTGCTTTTTGATAAGCAAGTGTCAGCAGATAGTTGGCAAGAACGGTCAGGACGCCAGCCCCCACCAACAGCCAGAGCGCTGCGCCAGACGGCAATATCCCTCCATCGCCCAGCGCCAGTAGAGCATTGACCGGCGTCAGCAGCAGGAGAAGGTATAGTGTTATGGAATCTGCCTGCTCCGTCCTTGTCAGTTTCTTGGTGACCAGGGACGTTCCCGCCCAGAATGCGGCAGCACCAATCGGCAATACCGCTCCCCAGTTGAAGGCCTCCGTCCAGGGTTGAAGGATCACCATCCCGCCGGAAAACCCCGCAAGGGTCGCAAGCCAGCGAACCAAGCCAACCCGCTCACCAAAAAACAACTTGGCACCGATGATGACAAAAAATGGAGAAGTCATCACCAGGGCAATTGCCTGCCAGATTTCCACGCGTGCAAGGCCTGCCACCCACAGCTGAATGCCAACCACCGCCAGCGCGCCGCGCAGCAAGTGCCATCCGATCTGCTTCGTCTTCAAGGCCGCGCGACCTCTGCGCAGAACCCATGGCAAAGCCACAAGCAGGCCAAGAGCATATTGCCAGAATGCAGCCGAAGTTGACGGAACGCCAAGCTGCATGGTCGATGCTTGCAGCGCTCCGTTGACGAGCGCAAATGATGCTCCAGCGCCAACCATGGCCAGAGCGGCAAGTAGCGGTTTTTGAGTGTTTGTTGCCGAGGTTTCCGTCATGTGTCAGGTCCGTTCCAGTTCTTTTTCCAGAACAGCCCCAAAAGACACGCGCCCGTAGGCCCTCGCCTTGAGAGCCCGCAGCCAAGTTCTCTATCATCCGGACTGTAACCGTCGGCTCCGGCTTCTCACCGGATCTGCTGACCCTTGGTACATACTAATTTGTAACAAGGCGCTCGCGGGCTCCAGGTTTCCCTGATACCGCCGGTGGGGACTTTCACCCCGCCCCGAGAACTGTTCTCTATCTCATTATCTAACTTCGATTTTTCACAATGACAATGACAGCCGCATGAATTTTTCAGTATCACTGAAACATTTTCGACATGATCTCCAACCCTGCACACAAGGTCAGGTTCGTGTCCGGCTGCAGCCGGACGCGTTCGCGAGAAATGTCCGGCCACAGGATTTTTCAGATCGAGGAATTGCCCTTGAAAATTCGTCTGATCCGATGAGCCTCCCATTCACCAGGAGGTTCCAGCTTCTCTACAAGCTTCGAGAGAGCGGTGTCGGGAATGGCGGTTGAGCGATTCCGGTTCTGGTCAAAGAGCGTTGCCGGCGATGGTTCCAGGTAGACGATTTCGACGTGTGCCCCATAATCGCGAAACAGCCGCAGCGGCTTGGCCCGAAGCTGAGCTGTCACATTCGTTGCATTCCAGACGAAATCCCTTCTCTCCCGAAGGTACTCACGGGCGAGTTCATAGGCCGCTTGGATCACGCGTCCCTGATTGCCCGTCGAAGCTTCACCGAGCTTTTCCCGAAGAGTATCGAGGCTGACCACAGGAAGCTCAGGACGGTGTTGGGCAATCCAGGTATCCTTGCCAGCTCCGGGTAGACCGGACATCAGAGTAACGCGACATCGGTACTCCTCATGCGCTGGATAACAGGGATCTCGATCCGGCTTCTCGAAATAGGCCATTCGGCTTTCGTCGTTTGCAAACGAAAACGATCCTGAGGAGCAACCGACATCATTAAAAACCTGTCGCGCGAGAGCGACATTGTCGAGTATTTCCGATTTGTCCGAACAAACTCTCCCCAGTGCATCAGCCAAAGCGTGAAGACACAGAAGATCAGGGCGACACTTCCACGACGTCTCGATTGCAAGCCGTTCAGGGTTATCACGCTCAATCAACCAGAAAGGCAGTTGGTGAGCCGCGATGAGACCACACACTTGCTCACGCCAATCGAATGGCGCATCAGCTTCCCATAGCAGCTTCCGTGCAATCGCAGCCCCTACCCTGGAATGGCCACGTGACGTGATCCGCCCATCTTCCTCAAGTCTGGTTGTCGCAGGCTTGCCAATGTCGTGAAGAACGGCAGTCCAGAACAGACACGAGCGGTCATTGTCACCCAACGCCTGCCATTCAGCCGACGCCGACAAGGCTTCAACAACCATTCGCGTATGCTTACCGACGTCACCTTCCGCGTGATGAAAGGGATCCTGTGGACAACGGTCAAGTGCAGACAACTGCGGCCACAGACGCCAGATCCTGTCCCAGTCGACACTCCAGTTCGACGTCATTGGAACAAGATGAAGGAGCTCGGAGAATGTCACACCATCAGAAATTCGATGCTTCATCGTAAGCTCCTTTCACGCCAAGGATTGGTGCGAAGATGTCAATTCCATCCGCGAGTTGGTTCGGTAGAATCGGTCGAGACTGCCAATGGCCGTCAGCAGCTGTAATCGCCTGCACGAACCCTGCCCGGACAAATTTGAACCGTCCAAGGACATTGGCCTCGTCTTCAAGTTTCAGGTAGAGGCCTTCAGCAAGGTCTGAATCCTCAGTCTGCTGCTCAACCATATCCAACCTGCTGTCGGATTCCCGAGCCGCAGCAAGCAAGGCTTCGCGCCACCCCGGAGACTTGTAGAGCGACGGTTGAACCAGTTTTTCGACCTGCTCGACAGAAGCCAGCTCTCCCTCTGCGATAACCGGCACAGGCATGATCGGCATACCGCAGAGCACGTCTCGGCGTCTCGCAGTACTTAAGAACGAACGCTTTTCCTTGTCGTAAAGATCGAACTCGAGAAAGTAATGCGGCAGCCGATCGTAAAAGACAGTGTGCTTTGCATAAAGCCACTCTCCATACATTACATAGCGCCTGCCCAGGGCTTCTCTGAAACGGTCAACGTGTACGGAACTCCACGTCTTTAGAAGACTGAAGTGCCGTTCTCGATGTCCACCGTTGAGATAATGACCACGGCTTTGCAGCAGTAATGTTCCGTTCTCATCAAACGAAACCGCGCAGTTCGCACCATCTATCTTTTCTTCAACAACAAGCGATTGTCCCGCCAGCTCAGAAATCGGCTGATCATCCGACAAGTCACCTGCTTGCAGCCGCGACCCTTCCAGGTGCCGCGTTCGCGGGTACTTTATCAATCCCATGATTTTTCTCGATGTAACACGGGCATCGTGTTTCCTGCCCGTTCATGTACACATGCGTATGGCTCCGCCGGCGCGGATCCACTCTCGATTTTGCAATGTGTTGGTTCGGATTACATCGAATTGGCCAAAAAGGTTCGTGTTGGCAATTTGTGCCTTTTACACGTGATGCGTTAAAATCAAAAGCACGATGCCTCGGCTAGTTGAACTCTGTTTCCAACCGAGGCTTTTTGGTGACTACCCGATCTACGAAGACAGTCAGTTAGCAGGCCCAGGAACTAAGCCCAGATGTCTGACGATCTCGTCGGGTTGCTTCGCAATGAGAACCGGTTCTTCCAATGCCAGTTCATTCTGACCACCGTATCCCCAAAGCACACCAATACTGGCAACACCGTTGGCATTGGCCCCTATGAGATCATGCTTTCGGTCACCAACCATCACGGTTTCCGATGCTGACAAGCCCTCTTCTTCAAGGATGTGGGCAATCAACTCCGTCTTGGCGGACCGCTCTCCACTGAGTTCGGAGCCATAGACAGTCCCGAAATGCGGCATCAGTTCGAAATGCTCCACAATCTTGCCGGCATAGGCATGAGGTTTCGAGGTGCATACATGCAGGCGATATCCTGCATCACGCAATTCCTGCAACGCTTCGGGAATCCCAGAGATCAAGGTGTTCTCGAACAAGCCGGTAACCGTATATCGCTCCCGGTAAAGAGCGACCGCCTCATCCAGTTTTGCACGGTCATCCGTTTTAAGAAGAACTTCAAAACTGTCCCACAGCGGTGGACCGATACACCAACGCAAATCGCCGGCGTCAGGTACAGGGGCATCCAGTTTGTCCAAGGCATATTGGATCGAACGGGTTATTCCGTCGAACGGATCCGTAAGTGTTCCATCAAGGTCGAACAGAATAGTCGAATACGCCATGCACCCTCCGCAGAAAAACAAAACGGCCCGTGACTCGTCTGTCACAGGCCGTTGAAGTACCGATCGATACGGCTAGCTGTCAATCATTGTCCGATCAGGAAAACTCCATGATAACGGCATCAACAGCTAGACTGTCGCCTGGATCCGCCTTGATAGCCGAAACAACACAATCGCGTTCGGCACGCAGCACGTTTTCCATCTTCATTGCTTCAACAACGGCAAGCTGCTCGCCTGCCTTGACTTCCTGCCCTTCGGTCACGGCAATGGAAACCACCAGTCCCGGCATCGGGCAAAGCAGCATTTTTGAAGTATCGGGCGGAAGCTTTTCCGGCATCAGTTGATCAAGTTCGGCAATACGCGGGGTCATAACCTTTGCAAGAACCGAATAGCCCTGCCAATCCAATCGGTATCCGCCTGTCACCTGACGAACCTGGACGGTAACTTCGCGAGACCCGACTTTGCCTGCCCAGATGTGATCTCCGGGTGACCAGTCTGATTCCACGTTCATGATGGGACCATCGCCGATCGCAACATCGAGCTCCACCGGCGTACCGGGATAACCGGCCGCCAATCTGATTGGCAGATACGTCTTGTCCAACTTGACCACCCAGTCCTCACGGATCGCACCGGAGTGTTGCCGTAGGCGACCCGGCAAGTGATCGAGCCGCTCGCGCTCCAAAGCTCCCATAGAAAGGGCAACTGCAGACAGAACGGCGTGAGCTTCATCGTCCGGAACTGCATTTGAAAAGCCATCAGGATATTCGTCGGCAATGAAACTGGTCGCTAGTTCACCGGACCTCCAGCGCGGATGGTTCATCAGTGCCGTCAAAAACGGCACGTTGTGCTGAATGCCATCAACATAGAAGGCGTCGAGTGCTGAACTCATGGCCTCGATTGCCTCCGCTCGCGTCGGAGCATGCGTAATTAGCTTGGCAATCATCGGGTCGTAGAACATGGAAATTTCGGATCCTTCGACAACGCCTGTGTCGTTGCGGATCGTCAACGTCTCTGACGAAATTTCTTCCGGCGGCTGATAGCGGACAAGGCGGCCGATGGAAGGCAGGAAATTTCTATACGGATCTTCAGCATAAATCCGGCTTTCAACGGACCAGCCGTCAAGCTTCACATCATCCTGCGAAATCGCCAGCTCTTCTCCAGCGGCAACACGGATCATCTGCTCGACAAGATCGACACCCGTTATCAGCTCGGTTACCGGGTGCTCCACTTGAAGGCGGGTATTCATTTCCAGGAAAAAGAAACTCTTGTCCTGACCTGCCACGAACTCAACTGTACCTGCGCTGTCGTAATCGACGGCTTTTGCAAGGGCCACAGCCTGCTCGCCCATCTTGCGGCGCGTTTCTTCGTCAAGAAGCGGCGACGGTGCTTCCTCGATCACCTTCTGATTGCGCCGCTGGATCGAACATTCCCGCTCTCCCAGATAGATCGCGTTGCCGTGCTTGTCACCCAGGACCTGGATTTCGATATGACGCGGGTTTTCGATGAATTTCTCGACGAAGACACGATCGTCTCCAAAGGACGACGCGGCTTCGGATTTCGACCTCGCATAACCATCGCGGACTTCTTCCGCGTTCCAGGCGATCCGCATACCCTTGCCGCCACCGCCAGCCGATGCCTTGATCATCACCGGAAAGCCGATGTCCTCGGCAATCTGCACCGCATGGTCCGGCGTTTCGATGACGCCAAGATAGCCAGGCACCGTGCTGACATTTGCCTCGTTGGCAAACTTTTTGGATTCGATCTTGTCGCCCATTGCCTCGATGGCGCGCGGATTCGGGCCTATCCAGACAATTCCTTCCTTGGCCAGTGCCTCGGGGAAACTTGCCCGCTCCGAAAGGAAGCCGTATCCGGGATGAACCGCTTCTGCACCGGTTTCCTTGCAGGCGACGATGATCTTTTCAGCGATGAGATAGGACTCTGCCGCAGCAGCCGGACCTATGTGAACAGCCTCGTCCGCCATTTCGACATGCAAGGCGTCCCGGTCGGCATCTGAATAGACGGCAACGGTCTTGATGCCCATACGGCGAGCTGTCTTGATGACCCGGCACGCAATCTCGCCCCGGTTGGCGACAAGGATTTTCGAGAACATGTATTTCCACCCAACTGGATCGTTTTTTCGTTTGTAAAACGCGCCATAGGTCGGCGCAACTTATCCAAAGGGCGAGAGGTATTTTACGGATAGAGACGGTTCACTTGTCGCCAGGACCGGAAAACAAACTTGCCGCTGCTCCCGACCCAGCCGAACCGATTGCTTCTCTTACGTTATTTTAACAATAGATTGGAATAACTACCAAGATTTCGCCTGGGAGGCCTCATGAATAAGACTGCTGCAATTGTTTTGGTTTTGACTGCCGTGCTGTCGAGCAGCGCTGTGGGCAAAACAGTCGGCAAGTGGAACTCTGGGAAGGTTGATGGATTTACACGGTATTGGACGACCAACAACGTTGGTGCAAATTTTGTGGTCTGGTGCCACCCGGAACGCAAAGTCAACGGGACCCTCCTGCACATCGAAATCGAAGGAAAGTCTCCACCACCGGAGTCCCGCATCAAACTGATCCTGGACCAGGAGATTCTGGATCTTCCTGTCAACAATCAGGGCTACATCGGCAGTGCCTGCGCTACATGCGCAGACAGTTTCGACTATGTTTGGCACAAGCTTCGGTCGGCCCACACGATGGCAGTAAAGTTCGATGATGACAGCTACGCCGGTTTTTCCCTGAAAGGGGCACAGGCAATTCTTCCGGGAGCCGTTTGCCCGACAGACTGGGAAAAGCGAAACTAATTCCTTATTGCCATTTTCAGTGCTTGATGCTGCCCCTGACAGCTTCCGGCATCGAATTCGCTTTATTCATTTGAGCCGCATCAAGCTGTATTTTCCGCGCTGCATTTAACGAACGCGCATTTTGTGGCGCCGGTCACAGTCCGTCCACGAAGTCTGCCGCACACTTTATTTTGTAACTGACGCATAGGTAAGATCTGTTAGATTCAGAACAGCGTAGAAACCAATAGGTACTTCTTGCCCGGAACTTACGGGAGTTAAATCAATGCGAAAAACACATCTGCTGACAGCCACTCTTGCGCTTGGCAGTATTTTTTTGACAACTGCAGCCGAGGCACGGCCGGACCTTCGTCAAATGACCTGTTCGCAGGCTCAGAGCATGGTTCGCCAGCATGGCGCAGTGGTTTTCACGACCGGCCAATATACTTATTCAATGTTCGTCTCAAACAGAAGCTACTGCGATTATAATCAGGTTCTATTTGTCCAATACGGTCCAACCCGCGACAATCGAAAATGCCCTGTTGCCTATGAGTGCAAAGAACCTCTGTTCCAACGCGGTTTCAATCGCTGGGATTGAGATATCGTCTAATAGATGCCGATAGCGGTTTCGATCTGATCTACCCATTGTTGCGTTAATCGGGTCTTGACTTGCTCGAATGTCTTCAGCGGAAGGCACGTGATTGCCGCCGGTTCACCTACCTCAACAGCGGTTGGTGTCTGATTGGGCAAGACATTTTCGAACCGTTCGCGAAACGCTGGATGGGAGGAAGTTGCGCTAGTGGCTTCTTTCCACGCTTCCGGCATAAGTTCGTCCTGGGTTTCAATCGATACCAGTGATGGTCGTTGCTCTTCCACTCGGATGAATGGTGGTTGCGGCGCTCTGATCGCACTTAGCAGTTCGGTTTCCAGCGGATCATGTATTCTATTGCTGACCGCCAACCCTACAGTAGCAAGGAAGGTTTCGGTTTCGGCCGCATCTTGAGGGCTGCAAAGGCGAGCGGCAATCAAATCTGCCTCCAGCTCATTCATCCTGGAAACCCGCATTAGTTCGCCTTGTGCCCTTTCATACCAGGCACCTAGTCCCCAATCGACAATGCCTCCAACAATGGTTGTTTCAGGATCTGCATATTCGAAAAGTGTTTCGAACGTTTCCAGGAATTCATGAAGATTTGTTGCGCCGGTAGTGTGCTGACACTGTGCGTGCCCGACCTCGTGCGCAATTATGCTTCTTAGAAAGCGCTCATCGGCCAGAAGAAGTAATTCAAGACCTAGATTCAGCGATGTGTGGCGCCCAAACAGACCAAACCATCTTTTGTGCTGAGAAATCGACGCGTTTAGTTGATCATCGATGAAGAGAGTTCGTTTGCCGATGTTCTCAGGCTCGAATTCATACCAAATTTCCCACAGTTTCGGCGCGTCTTCGCGATTCAGTTCCAAACCGCCGGACTTGGGCACGGAAACGAAAAAGGTGCCTGCCAACAACGCGAAAGATGCGCAGAACGCCAAGATCGCAAATGGCGAGAAAATCAGAAACGTGTTCGGCGAAAACTCCAGCAACTGGAGCCAGAGAGCCAAAAGGACGATCGCGATTGCAAACAAAAAAAGTGTCGTAAAACGGCCAAGCCGCTTAGCCAGGAAAACCAATTCAAATCCTCAAAAAACAGCGCCTCTCTGAAGCATAAAGGGGCGCTGTTTTTCAATTACTTTCTACCCTAAAGCGGGATATTGTCGTGTTTCTTCCACGGCAATTCCGCCTTCTTCGATCGCAGCAGTGCCAGAGCCTTGGCAACTCTCCGCCGTGTTGAGTGCGGCCGGATAACGTCATCGATGTAACCGCGCTCTGCAGCTACGAACGGATTGGCGAAGCGGTCCTCATAGTCCTTCGTTCTTTTGGCGATCTTGTCAGGCTCGCCAAGCTCGGAACGATAGAGGATCTCAACCGCTCCCTTTGCCCCCATCACGGCAATTTCGGCGGAAGGCCATGCGTAGTTGATATCGCCGCTGATGTGCTTTGAACTCATGACGTCGTAAGCTCCACCGTATGCCTTGCGGGTAATGACGGTGATCTTCGGAACGGTTGCCTCCGAATAGGCAAAGAGCAACTTTGCCCCGTGCTTGATCAGGCCTCCATATTCCTGCGATGTGCCGGGCAAGAAGCCTGGAACATCAACAAACGTCACAATCGGAATGCTGAAGCAATCGCAGAAACGAACGAACCGGGCCGCCTTCCGGCTGGCATCGGAATCCAGAACTCCGGCCAGAACCATCGGCTGGTTGGCGATGATGCCTACCGTGCGTCCTTCTATGCGGCCGAACCCAGTTATGATGTTTGCGGCAAAATTGGCCTGAAGTTCGTAAAAATCGCCTTCATCGACCGTTTTCAGAACAAGTTCCTTCATGTCGTAGGGCTTGTTCGGATTGTCCGGAATCAACGTGTCCAGGCTCATATCGACCCGGTCCGGGTCGTCGTAGTTTGTCAGTTCCGGCAGGTCCGCCTGATTGTTCATCGGCAGATAATCGATCAACCGGCGCATTTCCTGCAATGCTTCGACATCGTTGTCAAATGCCCCGTCCGCAATCGAGGACTTCGTTGTGTGGATTGAGGCACCGCCCAGCTCTTCTGACGTCACCGTCTCGTTCGTTACGGTTTTGACGACATCAGGGCCGGTGACAAACATGTAGGACGTGTCACGAACCATGAAGATGAAATCGGTCATTGCCGGAGAATAAACGTCCCCGCCGGCGCATGGTCCCATGATCAGCGAAATCTGCGGGATGACACCTGAAGCAAGAACGTTTCGCTTGAAGACTTCACCATAGCCGCCGAGAGCCGCAACGCCTTCCTGAATGCGCGCACCGCCAGCATCGAACAATCCAATAATTGGTGCCCGGTTCTGCAGAGCCATGTCCTGCAGCTTGGTGATCTTCTCGGCATGCGTTTCGGAAAGAGACCCACCAAAGACCGTGAAGTCTTTCGAGAAGACATAAACCGTTCGGCCGTTCACCGTACCCCAACCGGTGACCACGCCATCACCGGGAATGTGCTGGTCGTCCATACCGAAGTCGTTGCAGCGATGCTGCTTGAACATATCGAACTCCTCGAAGGAGCCTTCATCCAACAGGATTTCGATGCGTTCGCGCGCGGTCAGCTTGCCTTTGGAATGCTGCGAGTCGATGCGACGCTGTCCGCCGCCCAGCCGCGCCGTCTCGCGGCGCCGTTCCAATTCGGCCAGAACTTCTTTCATCCGGTCCTCCCAATACTCATTTCTAAAGCTCGTACCACGCGACCCAAATCAGGCAAAGTCAGCACATGGGCTTATGGAGATTTACGCCAATACACAGAACGCCGCACCATTCGCCCGCGTCTTACGTCAGAAGATCCTTTGTTCATCTCCACTGAAATTCCTTCTTTCTCACGAGATGGCAACGTTCCATGCATGACTTCGGGTGATGCGCCATGTCTGCATCCACCGGCGAGATAGCCAGGCAATTACCACCTCTTGCAACCACACGAAGAAACCCCGCAGCAAAGAGAAAATCCACTTCAAGGCCCTTGCAAACACCCCATGCGCCTAATTTGCAGGCAGCTTCGCCGAGATATTGACCTTTGACACCTTTCAGAATTTTGCCATGATTGCTCAACAACGAAGCATAGCAAAGGGGAGGCAATGGCGGACGCTCGCACTTTCTTCAATGAAATGCTTGACGAGACTGGCGGATCACGCCAGCCATATTCAAGGCTCGCCGACTGGCTTGGAGACAAGCCGCCCAATTTCCTCACAAAGAAAAGCCGGGATGCGGAAACGATTTTCCGCCGCCTCGGAATTACCTTCGCGGTCTACGGTGCGGAAGAAGCAACCGAGCGCCTGATACCCTTCGATCCGATCCCCCGCATCATATCGGCATCCGAATGGCGGCGCCTTTCAGCCGGCATCGACCAGCGCGTCAGGGCGCTAAACGCCTTCATGCACGACATTTACCACCGACAGGAAATCCTGCGGGCCGGCCGCATACCTGCCGATCTCATTCTGCAGAACGAAGCCTTCCTCCCGGAGATGGCGGGCTTTACACCGGCCAGAAAAGTTTATGCCCATATTATCGGCACCGATCTGGTCCGGGTTTCGGAAAACGAGTTTTACGTTCTGGAAGACAACACCCGCACACCTTCCGGGGTCTCCTACATGCTGGAGAACCGGGAAACGATGATGCGGTTATTTCCGGAACTCTTCCAAACACACCGGGTTGCGCCGGTGGAGCAATATCCTGAATTATTGCGCAGAACCCTTGAAAGCGTCGCGCCGGATCCGGCCAAGTCGGCCCAGACAGTCGTGGTTCTCACCCCGGGGATTTACAATTCCGCATATTTTGAACACGCGTTCCTTGCCGATTCGATGGGTGTTGAACTGGTGGAAGGCCGTGACCTCTTTGTTGACGCAGGCAAGGTTTTCATGCGTACCACGCGTGACCCCAAGCAAGTGGACGTTATCTACAGGCGCATTGACGACGCCTTCCTCGACCCCCTCACCTTCAATCCGGACAGCATGCTTGGAGTGCCCGGCCTGTTCGACGCATACCGTGCCGGCAATGTCACGATCTGCAACGCGCCCGGGACCGGCATTGCGGATGACAAGGCGATTTATGCCTATGTGCCGGACATCATCGAGTTCTACACCGGTCAGAAACCTATCCTGAACAATGTGCCGACCTGGAACTGCTCGCGGCCTGACGACCTGGCCTATGTGCTCGACAATCTTCAGGACATCGTGGTCAAGGAAGTTCATGGCTCTGGTGGCTACGGTATGCTGATCGGGCCTACGGCTTCCAAGCGCGAAATCGCCGAGTTCCGGAAAGTTCTGGAAACCAACCCTTCCAATTACATTGCCCAGCCCACTCTGGCGCTGTCAGCCTGTCCCACGCACGTGGCCTCTGGCGTCGCACCCCGCCACGTGGACCTGCGCCCCTTCGTTCTGATCGGCGATCAGGTTCGAATAACACCGGGCGGTTTGACGCGCGTTGCGCTCAAAAAAGGCTCCCTCGTCGTCAACTCCAGTCAGGGCGGCGGCACCAAGGACACCTGGGTACTTGAGGACTGAGAACTAGATGCTTGGAAGAACCGCTTCTTCACTTTTTTGGATGTCGCGCTACCACGAGCGCGCTCAGAACGTGACCAAACTTCTGGAAGTCGCCTATCGCGGCGCCATCATGTCCCATACCGGACAGGAACACGGCACCCACTGGACCTTCGCCCTGGCCTGTTCGGGCTGCGACAGTGACTTCAACGAAAGATACGACGAGCTGAATCTCCGCAATGTCGTCAGTTTCATGGTCTTCTCAAAAGACAATCCGGTAAGTGTTCGCAACAGTCTGGAACTGGCGCGCAACAATGCCAGAGCAGTTCGCACCGGGATAACGGCCGAGCTCTGGGAGGCCATCAACACCACCTGGATCGACTTTGCCGATGTAAACCCGCAGACCATCACTCAGGAAAAGCTTCCGGATTTTCTTGCCTGGGCAAACCAGAGATCTCATCTGTTTCGCGGAGCGCTTTTGAATACCATCCTGCGTGATGATGGATATTTTTTCAGCCAGATGGGGAACTTTGTGGAACGGGCGGACAACACCGTCCGGATCCTCAACACGCAATACTATTCTCTTCTGCCGGATAACGATATCGTCGACGACGGCTCCATGGAGCGTTATCAATGGTCGGCAATCTTGCGAGCTCTCTCTGGCAGAAGAAGTTACCGGTTCGCGTATCCAAATGCGCGCTTAAAGGCTTTCAACATCGCGGAGTTCCTGATCCTTCGAAGAGAAATGCCGCGCTCGTTGGCGCATTGCTACCATTGGCTAGCTGATACCGCCGAGGACCTGGGCCAATTCTACGGATCGCGCGAACCCAGCCTGGACATGGCCGGCGAAATTTCCCGCTCACTAACTGAAACGCAGATGCGCGAGATCTATCAGGAAGGGTTACACGAGTTTCTGATCGACTTCATTGGAAGGAATAACCTGTTCGCGCAAAAACTGTCCGAAGATTACAATTTCGCCTGACCTGCCAACCAATTCTCCGGTGACGCATGCGACTGACCGTTCGACATACCACCCGCTATCGCTACGATGTTCCCTTGGCAAACGCCATGCAGCAGCTTCGTCTGACGCCTGAAGATACTGCATCGCAAAAGGTCGTCGAATGGTCGATCGAAGCTCCCGGTATCGAGCGTGCAACGACATACAAGGATGCCTTCGGCAACCAGGTTCACATGGTATCGCGCAGCGAACCAGTGGAGGACGTTGAGATCACGGCGGCGGGCATTGTCGACACGATAGACACGAACGGTGTTTTGGGCCACGAGACCGATGCTGGAGTGCCTCCCCGCCTCTACACGAGAGTAACGCCATTGACCCAGTCCAATCAGGCGATCCGCAAGCTGGCGTCTCACGCGGAAGGGCATGATCGAATTGGCGGCTTTCACGCGCTCATGCATGCGATCAGGGAAAAGGTCGCTTACAAAGTCGGTGTCAGCGAAACGCATGCTTCCGCAGCTTCTGCCCTTGCTGCGGGAGAAGGCGTCTGCCAGGACCATGCGCATATCTTCATCGCGGCGGCCAGGGCTATTGGCATTCCGGCCCGCTATGTTTCCGGCTACCTGCTGCTGGAAGACGAACAAGCCTCCGAAGCACACCATGCCTGGGCGGAGGTGCTCATTGACGGACTTGGCTGGACGGGATTCGATGTCTCCAACGCAATGTGCCCAACGGACCGATACATCCGTTTGACTGCTGGTCTGGACTCCCGCTCGGCTGCTCCCATCAGAGGTATCCGCTTCGGAGGTCTGGAAGAAAACCTGGAAGTTGAAGTCGACGTGGCACAAGCGGCTTTTCAACAGCAGCAATAACTGGCATTTTCCGGCGCCATGGTCGGGCACTCCGATCGGTAAAACGTCACGCAAGATGACCAAGGGGCTTGGGGATGACCTATTGTGTCGGCATGAAGCTGAATCGCGGCCTGCTGTTTGCCGCGGACACGAGAACGAATGCCGGTGTCGACAACATATCGACCTTCAAGAAACTGCATGTCTGGGAAGAGCCGAACGAACGGGTGATCACTCTGCTTTCCGCAGGTAATCTCGCCGTTACTCAAGCCGTTATCTCTCTTTTGAGCGAACATATTGCGTCTGCCGATAATGACAGGGCAACGCTGATGACCGCCAAGACCATGTTCCAGGTTGCTCGCCTTGTTGGCAGTGCAGTCCGGGAGGTCAAGCAGATCGACGGAGAAGCGTTGGCTACCAGCGCGGAGAGCTTTTTTGTCACTTTCATTCTGGGTGGCCAGATCAAGGGTGAAGAGCCACGCATGTTTCAGGTCTATGCAGCCGGAAACT
The DNA here is from genome assembly GCA_039195965.1 of Pseudomonadota bacterium. Taxonomy (GTDB): domain Bacteria; phylum Pseudomonadota; class Alphaproteobacteria; order Rhizobiales; family Stappiaceae; genus Roseibium. The sequence continues at coordinate 24,201 of JBCCVB010000044.1, read as the reverse complement.
TCATCGAAGTCTCGGAAGATACGCCGTTTCTTCAAATCGGAGAGCACAAATACGGCAAACCGATTCTGGACAGGGTGACCAAAGCAGATATGCGGCTTGGAGAAGCGGCCAAACTCGCGTTGATCTCCTTTGACTCCACGCTTCGCTCCAATTTGTCTGTGGGCATGCCGATCGACATGCTGCTTTACAACACGGATTCCTTTTCCACTGAGCGGCAAGTTCGCATCGAGCGCGATGATCCTTACTTTCAAAGACTGTCTCGCGGCTGGTCCGACAAGCTGCGTGAAGCCTTTGCAGACATAGAAGAGTTCGAGGTTTAATCGTAAGCACTTGCCTGTCAGGATGCCGTCATAAACCGGCAGTAGAAGCGGAAATGTCCTAATACGGAGCCATTTTCATGAGCAATGTCAGTTCAGTGTCCGAACTTTCCCCGGTTACCTGGATTCGTGAACCGGCTCAGGAACCGCTTGAAGCAAACGACCCGGCGCTCAAAGCTATTCGCGATCTCATCAGGGACGGCAAGCGAACCCAGCTTGTCGAACTGCTAAAGCGTTGGGACCCGGTGGATGTCATGCAGCTTCTGACAAGGCTGCGCTTGAAATATGCTCGCAAGCTCTTTCATTGGCTACCTGCAAACCCTTCCATCAAGGTCGTGGCTGAACTGCGTCCGGAGTTCCGCTCCATCCTGATGGAAGACTCCACGCTCGACCAGTTCCGCGACATTCTCGCAGGTCTTGATCCGGAAGATGCGATCGAGATCCTCAACGAATTTCCGGATGATGTCGCCGACACGCTGATAGCAAGACTGCCGGACGTGGAGGACATTGCAACCCGTGCCTCCTATGCCGATGATACGGCCGGACGGGTTATGGCGCGGAAGTTTGTCGCGCTGCCTGAAACCTGCACTGCCGGTGATGCGGTGGCCCAGATGCGCGCCGAAGCGAACAGGATACGCAGAGTTTTCACCGTCTACGTGACCGATGCCAACGGGAAGCTGATCGGCACTGTGGAAGTCGGAAGGTTGTTGCTTGCCCCGGGTGAAACTAGGCTCGGAAGCATCATGAACCGCGACTTCATCGCTGTCTCGGCCGATACCGACCAGGAAGAAGTGCTCCGCCTCGCTCGCAAGCGCGATATGCGCACAGTTCCCGTCATCAATGGAGACGGTGTTCTGATCGGCCGGATCACGCCGAAGCAACTCACGAGAATTGCCTCAGAAGAAGCAAACGAAGACATGCTTCTGATGAGCGGTGTATCCGCGGAAGCCCGTTCCGATGACGCGATACTGCGCATTGTCCGCGGTCGCCTGCCCTGGCTTCTTGCAGGCCTTGTAGGGGCCAGCGTGGCAGCCACGGTAGTTGGTTCATATGAGGATCAGCTGGCAGAAGCTGCAATCCTGGCGGCCTTTATTCCTGTCATCATGTCCATGGCCGGAAACGCAGGTCTTCAAGCCTCGGCGGTCGCCGTTCAGGGGATCGCTACCGGAGCCCTTTGGTCCGGCGACATCTTCTTTCGATTGGTGAAAGAGCTCGTTGCAGCCCTTTTCAATGGTGCCATTGCCGGAACCATCTTGTGCGGACTTGTGCTAATCGCGTCCCTGGTGGTCCCCATTGATGCCCCGGTGCGACTGGCTCTCGCGACCTCTCTGTCTTTGCTGTGCGTCACAACACTGGCCGCAATGGTCGGAGCTACCATTCCGCTCATACTCGACAAGATCGGCGTCGATCCTGCAATGGCGATAGGTGTTTTTATCACCTCGTCGAACGACGTTCTTGGAGTGCTGATCTTTTTCCTGATGGCGACGACGTTTTATCTGGGGTGAAGGCTTCAGATTCTTTGGCTTGAATTGGGCTCGGAAAAATCGCCAAGAACGATGCCTGGATCTCTGACTTCACACGGACCCAGGACGCTTCATCGCGAGTTTCTTGCACAAAGCCCTCACCCTTCCCGAAGGATCAGAACCGCTGCGTCAAATTCAGTCCGCTTGTAAGCTCTGATCTGTGCCGCTTCAGCGTCCTCTCCCCAGCGCTCAATGTTGAAGTCTTCCTCAACATGTGCGGCTTTCCAGACAGTATCGGCGTCCAACTGACCTTCCTTGAGAGCCAGCGCCAGAATTGCTGAACCGGTCAGACTGGTGATCGTGTGAAGCGCTGCGAGACGAAGAGCTGTTTCTTCGCCGATGCGTGCGCGGAAGGCCCGCGTAAGGTTTTCAGGTTGCGGCTTGTGCATGATGCCTTCGATCAGCACGAACCGTCCACCGAGCAGGTCTCCGGCCCAGTCCACGACAGGATCCCAAAGCTTGCGTTGGGTCTCAACGAGACTTTCCGGTTCGTCCGCTCGGTAGCAGAGCGCATCATTTCCGGCAAAGTTGGTGATGTCGTCGGCAACTTCTCCGAACCGTTCGGTCACTGCGTCCTGTGCCGTGTTGGCCAGGCGGGTCAGCGGCATTGTAGCCGGGTTGATTTCCTTTTCCTGAGCAGACCACTCAGCAGCGATAGCTGCGCCGAGCGCTTCATTTGGCAAAAGCAGTGTGGATTTGCCAGGTGTTTTCACCTGCCGCCCATCCAGATGAATTGCATAGCCACCTTCATCTGCAACATGCTGGGCTTCCTTGTAGAACCGCTTTGGCAGCTCTCTTTTGGAGAGCTCGCGTGCCCGCTGCTCGGGGTCTTTGGCCGCATCCTCATGCAATGCTTCAAGAAAGTCACGCATTAAACTGTTTCCCCGTCCATTTTCAGTATTTCAACTAGAGCGGAATCCAATTGATCGAAAGTGTCGATAATCTTGTCCGCACCTTCTTCGACCAGCCGCGAATGATCATGATACCCCCAGGTCACTCCAAGCGCGTGGGCACCCGCGGCTTTGGCCATGGCCATGTCGAAGCCGGTATCACCGATCATGAGCGTTCTGTTCGGTTCGGCCCCTGTTTCGGCAATTGCTCGAAGTACCATGTCCGGATGTGGTTTGGATGGCGAAGTATCAGCAGTCTGGATGGTGACGAACCGGCCGTGAAGATCGTGAGTGTCCTGCATGTGCTTGACACCGCGCTGAGCTTTGCCGGTCGCAATGCCGAGCAGAACATCATCTTTGGCATGAAGCCTTTCAATCGCCTCTCGGGCTCCTGGATACATGGGATCAATCTCCAATCCCTGCTCACGACGCGTTATTTTTGCATGCCGGTACGCTGCTGACATCTCGTCAATCTTGTCGTGGTGTTCCGGAGCAAGCAGGTCGGCAAACGCCTTTTCAAGCGACAGTCCGACAATAGACAGCGCCGTCTTCCGATCCGGCATCGGCAGTCCAACAGCCTCAAATCCGACCTGTAGGCCGTGATAAATGCTGTTCTGGCTGTCAACCAGGGTTCCATCGACGTCAAAGATGATCAGATACATGGAGGGCCTTTTGAATGCGTCTGCTGGGAGCCCCGCATGTGCAGGGTTTTCCCGCCCGGGTCAAGGATTCTTCAGGAACCGCCCCTCAGGCCGGGAAAGAAACCATCCAACGTTTCGGTACTCATCGCGCCCTCCGTGGAAACGACAATGATTTACCGCGACAAGACGCCCAATACCTCGGAACTTTCACTTCTCTGAAGGGCGCGCCCGAAAATTGCCTCTTTCTGATGATTATCGCACCACCGATTCTGAGCGCAACGTTTCGTTAACCATGTTTGTAAACGGGCTGGTTACCATGAATAGCGATACTTAAGCGCACGGGTGGGCACGATCGTTTGGGGCAATTTTGCCACCAGATTTTGCGGAATTTAGGAACGCGGCAAGTGTTGCCGCGGGTGTCGGCTTGTTAGTGAGCCTCTGACCTAGAGTGGTTTTGCCTGAATGCTTCACAGTGAACAGAAGATCGATCAAGAGAGCCAAAAACCTTTCGCGATTGATCGATGGCCGATCTTTGGGATCCTCGCGGCGGCTTCGATCCTTTTTGCAGGCCTTGCGATAGGAATGGTCAAATTTGCTCCCAAGTTTGTTCCAGGCCATTTCATTGCCGAGGCTTCCCAAGCCGAAACCATCGAGCTTACTTATGTCAGGCAGCGGGAGCATTCACCCGAAGCACTGAACTTTGAGCAAGATGAAGGTCTTGGCGAAAAAACGAGCCAGGCGCTGGCCGCCGCAAAGGTTGCCGAAATCGAACGCATCCAGGCAAACATTGTTGCAAAGCAAGTGGCCAAGTCCAAACTTGCCGCAAAACTTGCCCATCGACAGCTCACAAGAACGATTTTGTCTGCCCAAACAAGTTCCGGCTTGAAACTTCCGCGCACCGAAATAGCGGATTTCATCGTCGCTCAAAGTGCCTCCGATATCGATGTCGGCGAAATATCCGGCGAAGAGGCCGCACGAGAGGTTGTTGCAGAGTTGGAAACGTCTTCAGCATTTGCCGATCTTCGTCATCCGGCGCCCCGTATCAAACCAGAGGCTCCGAGAGTGACGGTTGCGGGGCGTTCCTCGGAAAAGCCAGGCAAACCAAGCACTGCTCTCGGTTATGCGGCCGCAGGAAACCCGGAAGCTGAAGAAGGCAATGTCTTCAGCGGCATCGGCAAGTTGTTCAGTGGTTCAAAGACCGGCTTGCCCGGCCGCCACCGCGGCATCGCCGTTTATGACATCAGTGCTGCGACCGTTCATATGCCGGACGGAACGAAGCTCGAAGCGCATTCAGGCATTGGCCATCGCAAGGACAACCCCAAATACGCTCATGTGAGGAACCTCGGCCCGACCCCACCGAATGTCTATGATCTCAGAATGCGTGAAAGCCTGTTCCACGGGGTCGAAGCGATCCGGATGACCCCGCGCGACGTTGCGGCCATGAAGGGTCGCGATGGCATGCTCGCCCACACACCGTTGTTGCGCAGCGGTAACGGTTCTCACGGCTGTGTCGCATTCAAGGACTACAAAAAGTTCCTGAAAGCCTTCAAGGCAGGCAAAGTGAAAAAGATGATCGTCGTCCCGTCAATGAACGAGTTGCCGACCTACATGGCCTCTCTTTGAACGCTCGCTACAGGACAGCAATGCAAGTTCGCCTGCTTGCGACTTGGCCGGGAATTGGCTATGCCGCATGCACAAACCTTGTCTGTCCTGTGCGGAGCCTCCCGTGACCAAAATCATCCTGTTGCTGCTGTTTCTCATCGCCGCGATACAGGTGATCAAGCCGCTCGGCTGGCCGGGTCTCAAAAAACGGTCTGACGCCTGGAAGCTGGTCGCTGGCGTCGTTTGTGTCACCTTTGTTTCTGTGATCGTAAGCGCATTGTTTCAGGGTCCCTGACACGCGTTCTTCTCAAACGATATTGATTTGAAGATCGCGTAATAAGGAGGGCGAAGATGACCAGACAGGCAACACTTCATCTTTTGTGCGGCAAAGTCGCTTCCGGCAAGTCCACCTTTGCACATGAGTTGGCCGCAGCATCAGGCACTATTCTTCTCCAGGAAGATGTCTTGTTAGCCAGCTTGTATGGAGACGAGCTCTCCACCCTTGCAGATTACGTCCGCTGCTCCCGGCGGCTCCGGCAAGCGATGACACCGCACATCACGGCACTTCTAAAAGAGGGGCTGTCGGTCGTTCTGGACTTTCCGGCGAACACAATTGAAAACAGACAATGGATGATGGGTCTCATCAAGACCGCTGACTGTCAGCACCAGCTGCATTTTTTCGATGTGCCGAATGAAATCTGCAAGACCAGGCTCAACGTGAGAAACGCTTCCGGAAAGCACGAATTTTCGGTCTCAGAGGAAGAGTTCGACCGGATCAGCAGTCACTTTCAACCGCCAACGGTTGATGAAGGCTTCAACGTGCTGATCCACACCGCTGAGTAATCCTTCCGACCGCTGATCTCTATCGACTTATCGCTTGATCAGCGTCTCGTCCGGATCGTCAACCTCCGGGTCGTAGTCGCTGGCATCAAATCCAAGCAGGTTCCAGGTTTGTTGCATATGCGGTGGCAACGGCGCCGACACGTCGATCGAACCATGGCCTGAGGGATGCGGAATGACGATCCTGCGGGCCAGTAGATGGAGCCGGTTTTGAATGCCGCCCGGCAATTCCCAGTTCTCGATATTGAAATACTTGTCATCCCCGATGATCGGGTGACCGATATGCGCTGCGTGGGCTCTGAGCTGATGAGTCCGTCCGGTTACCGGCTTCATCGTCACCCAAGAGAGTTTTTGCGCGGATTGCTCAAACACCGAATAGAGCGAAACGGCGTGCTGCGCATCATCCTCGCCCTGACGCACAATCTGCATGCGTTCCTCGCCTTCACTGCGGGCAAGGAAGTTCGAAATCCGGCCTTGCTTGGGCTTGGGAACGCCGGCCAGCATCGCCCAGTATATTTTTCGGGTGTTACGGTGACGGAACGCCTTGGTGAGCTCCTGTGCAGCTTGCCGCGTCCGTGCGACCAGAATGATGCCTGAAGTTTCCCGGTCGAGGCGGTGGACAAGCCGCGGCTTGTTGCCTTTGCGGTCGGTGAACGCTTCCAACATGCCATCCAGATGGCGTTTCAGCCCTGAACCGCCCTGAACAGCAAGACCAGCGGGCTTGTTAAGCACCATCACCTGATTGTCTTCAAACAGAAGCATCTCTTCGATTGCCTTGCGATCATCGGCAATCAGTTTGGTTGACTTGGGCTTGGCATTCTTCTTGTCATTCGCCGGCAGATCCACACCCAGTGGCGGTATTCTCACCATCTGCCCCTTGGCGATGCGCGTGTTGGCTTCCGCGCGCTTGCCATCCAGACGCACCTGCCCGGTGCGCAGGAGCTTTTGCAAACGCCCGAATCCGAGCCCTGGATAGTGAGCCTTGAACCAACGGTCGAGGCGCATGCCCGCTTCGTCAGCGGTCACCTTTTTCTGTTCAATCGCGGACATGTTTTTCTCAAATCTGGCAGAAGGCCGGTTCCGGCCTCGCTCAACCACAAGCCCCGCAAATCACGCACAGGGCAAAATTCGTTCCGGTGCGTATAGGCGGAATTGGTTTGAAAAGAAAGAAAAACCTACGAAGCGAGCTGACGCACGAATATCAATCCAGCAAACACCGCTGCAATCGATAGCAATACGGAAGCGACGACATAGATCAGCGCCAGATGGGTATCACCTCGTTCCCAAAGAACGGATGTGTCGAGGGAAAACGCTGAGAAAGTGGTAAACCCACCCAAGATACCGGTCGCAATGAAGTAACGGACAGTCTGAATGTGACCGAAGTCAGACTTTGCAAGCCATCCGATCAACAGCCCCATGGCAAGCGAACCGACAATATTGACTGTCAGGGTGCCGACCGGAAAAGCAGTGCCGAACAAGCGCAGCGTCACCAGCGCCACGAGGTGCCGGGCACCTGCCCCCAGTCCTCCACCGAGCATCACTAGAAGGAGATGTTTCAAACCGAACCGCCAGCTGCTTTCGTCTCATTCATCTCGGTATTACAAATCAGGCAACCGGATGGAAAGACCAAATTGATGTTACTTTCCGAGCGCTGTGGATTTCTCCTCAGTCCCCTTCCCCATCTTCTCAAACACCTTCACCTGCTCATCGTACTTCGGGTCGATCGTTCCGCAGACGCGATCCCAGAAGGAGAAGAAGTTGGCGTAGTTGTACTTGAACCGGGAATGATGCTGATCATGAAAAGTCACGCAAACCATTGGCGACGGAAGGCGAGATAATGGGGAAGCATAAAACTCGAAACCCGAGTGCCCGATAGTGCCGTTGAAATGGTCCCAAAGCCGGTGAACGATCAGAACTTCCACTGGAATGGGCAGGAAAATGACGATCCACAGATAGTAACTCTGCATGACAAAGGCATCGACCAGATCGTCAGAATAGGTGCTCCACACAGTAGGCGCCACGGAGCGGTGATGTTCCGCATGGAAACGATAGAGCCACTTGGTGTGCATCAGCCTGTGCCCCCAGTAGAACCAGGTATCGAAGGCGATGATAGACACCACGAACATCAAGATGGCCGACCACCAGGTCAATGGCAGAGGCTCAACAAGCGTCCAGCCTTTCAGAGACAGGAAAATCCCGCCGGCGAGACAACCGGCCGTAACCGTGAGCGAATAGACGCTGGCACGGATTTCCTTCCACATGCGTTTTTCACCACGCCGGTGTTGCTGGATACGGCGCTCCGGATGACGGTTTTGAAACTGGACAAGCACCCAGCCGGTCGCGAAGTACAGGAAGACATTGATCCCGTAACACGCCGCGTAGATCGGCAAGAATTCTAAAATAGCGGTCAGCGCCTGATCCAGCATATCGTCTCTTACTTCCAGTTATACGGTTGGCTGACACATGCCTGAAAACTTGTGCGGCTTATCCGGTTGCCTTGACTTTGGTTTTTTCAGAATCCGGGATTTCACCGGTTTCTTCCATGGATCGCACCAAGTCATCGTATTTCGGATGTACCGTGCCACAAACCCGATCCCAGAACGAAAAGAAATTACCGTAGTTGTAGTGAAACTGTGAATGATGCAGATCATGGAACGTGGTGCAGATCAGTGGAGACGGAAACCGCGACGACTTGGATGCGAAATACTCAAAGCCGGAATGTCCAACCATCCCGGAGATCTGATCAAACAGACGCAGGGCAAACACGCTCAGAGCCGGCACTGGCAGCACGAACCAAACGATGAAATAGAAGAAATGCTCAATCAGCGTGTCGACGGTTGTCGAGCTGTCGTTGCTCCATACGGTTGGCGCAATGGAGCGGTGGTGCGGAACATGAAACTTGTAAAGCGACGGCAGGTGCAACAGGCGGTGTCCCCAATAGAACCACGCGTCGAACAATACGAAACACACAGCAAACATCAGCGGAAACGACCACCAGGACAATTGAAGTGGTGCAACCAGGGTCCATCCCTGCGTCTGAGCAAAATAACCGGCTGAAAGCAGTACCGAAGAGGTCGCAAGAGCCTTCATCGAGGCTCTAATTTCTTCTGCCTGCCGTTTCATGCCATCCCGGTGTTTCTGGATACGCCTCTCAGGGTGGCGCGCATTGATCATGAGTACAGTGAAACCGGTCGCGAAATATACCGTCACCATCGCGAGATAGGTCAGTGCAAAAACAACAAGATAGTCAATCAACACGGACATTGGCGTTTAGTCCTTCTTGCCCGCATAAAGCTCTTCAAATCCCTCTACCCTCTCATCATAGGTAGGGTGAATGGTACCGCACAGGCGATCCCAGAAGGAAAAGTAGTTGGCGTAATTGTAGATGAAATACTGGTGGTGCTGGTCGTGATAGAGCGTGCACAACAGTGGCCATGGCTTGCGTGCCGTCGGGCTGGCGAAATGTTCGAAGCCACAATGGCCGATCGCAGCTGAGATCTGGTCAAAAATCCGATGCCCCAGGAAAACAAGCGGCGGAATGGGCACTACAAAGAGAACCAGCGCATAGTAGGAATGTGCAAAGAGTGTGTCGACACTTGACCCGGCATCATTCGACCAGACCGTCGGAGTGATGGTCATGTGATGGGGCTTGTGGAACCTGTAGAACATCTTCGTGTGAAGAATCCGGTGTCCCCAGTAGAACCACGTGTCGTGTAGCATGAGCGATAGAACAAAAAAGACAGGCACCGACCACCAGGAAAGTGCAACCGGCGCGAACAACGTCCAGCCACGCATCTGCGCGTAAAGTCCGATAGCCAGGCAACAACTTGTAATTGATAGCTGTACCATCGAGGATTTGATGTCACGGATCGCGTCGTGGGTGGGCTGGCGCTTCTGAATCTTGCGGTCCGGATGACGTTTGTTCAATGCGGTCATCGTCAACCCTGTCGCAAACAGGATCACAAGACTTGTAAGATAAAGACCGGCCACAAGGACAGCAAAGGCGCCGATACCTGTTCCAAACATGTCTTCAAAGAAGTTCATAAACTCAAAATCCGTTTGCGAAAAACCGCGATATCAGTGCGTAGCCAAATCGCGATCCTTCCGTCAAGGAAACACTTTGCAAAAACTCAAAATGTCGCGCTCAGACCTCTTCCGCGACATGCGCAAAATCAGGATAGATTGACATGATCAGATCATCAACTCTATCCATCTCCTCGGGGATTTTCGAGAGGTTCTCACGCTCTTCTTCCAAAATGGCCAGGAATATGCGAGCCCGCGCCTGATTGACCTGTGGTTGCGGCAAGGTACCCTCACCTGCAGCGGAAAGAACAATGCTTACAAGCCGGTCGGCAGCGTTCAGGCGTCCCCACAAATAATCGTGCTCTCTCCATCCACGGTTGAAAAATGCACCGAAAGCATTCAACGCCTTACCTTTCAGATCAAACCCCTCGGTATAGAGGCTCGAGGCATCTCTGGGGCTTATTCTGTCAACGAGAATTTCCGTGACCTCAGAAAAGTCATTTCGCTGGAGAACGGGAAACGTGATCAGGTCATAAAACCCGAACCCGATATAGGCTCGCAACAAGGATGCATGTCGTTCTGCATCCAGAAGATCTCGCGCCGTTTCTGCAAACAACTCGTCCTGTAGCCTGTCCAGATCCGTCAACCCCATCATTTGGGTATAGCTGTTCAAAAGAGGAACAACTTGCTCGCTGGCGGCGGAGGACCCGGCCTCTACTTCCTTTACGAATCCCTCGGCCTGCTTGCGGCTGCGGCCGCCATAGAAGCGCTCGGTCCAACGCCAGGTCAGATGATCGATCTGCTCGTACAAAAGTCCCTTCATGTGGTCGAGCGCACCCGTATTGGGCGGTGGCAGTTTGGAGGAAGCCTGATAATTGTAAAACCCGTTCAGTTTCCGGATCACAAAACGCAGTCGCCGAATGCGATAGTCCACATCAAGCCCGCGCAGGAGCGCAACAACGTTCGGATCCGTGCGCCCCAGAACGTCCGTGCTCTCTGCAGTGAGTTTTGAAAAGTGCCGACTGTAGTGTCCCAGGATCGCTTCTTCGTGCGTATGCGCTCCAGGCACTTCACTGATACGCGCGGTCAATCCGGCAATCCGCTCAGCCAATGCATGAAGCTTCAGCGACTGATAGTTCAGGAATGCGAACCCGGCCTGCTCGAAGGCGGTGACGGTGGCGTCCTTTCGGCATTTCGACAGAATGTCGGCAGTGACAGCTCGCCGTCGTGGCAACAACCCTGAAACCGCCTGTTCCACCATGGGACCAGCCGCATCGATCAGCTGTGAGAGCCACCGGCTTCGGCGATTGTTCTGTTCAAGTTCCTTCAGATCATCGCCAATCGGCTCATTGCGCGGAATGTGAGCAAGAGACGCAAGTATCACACGGAAGAATCCGGGAAGTTCGATCGGCCCGACCTTTCCTTCCATGGGCTCGACCGGAGCCGGATCCACATAGATGAGCCGACGGGCAACTTCGCGTGCAGCAGGTCGATCTTCTATGACACTGATCACAGGCGCAAAAGGCTTGTTCATGACGACGCTGCCGTCGACGAAGCAATGATTGGTCATCGTCTCTGGCGTCAGACAAAGTCTTTGTGTCAGAAAGTCTTCGCGGTTTTCCCAGGTCTCACCATGTCTTGCGAGCACTCGTTCCATCTCAGCCATCGTCGCCGGCGGGAACGCTCCGGGAAAGGATGAGGTTGCCCTGGCAGCAAAGACAAGCTCAGGGATGTTGTCTGCGGTAAATTCGCTGTCTACGAACCCTGGCGTCCTATGCACTGCATGAAAGTTCAGAATGCGCCGATGATCCCACTCTTCAACATAAGCCGGGTCATCCAGAAGAATGCGCCGCTTGACGCCGTTGTAGTCGGTAATCGTGACGAACAAGTCGAGCGTTTGTCCGCGCGGAATGAGCGACCCTTGAGGCTCCTCACTCTTTTCCATGTTCTTGCAGGCGTCGAGCATCCAGCCGATGAACCTTTCACCTGAAAACGGTGGAGAAAACCACCTTGCCTGCATGAATTGGCGTAGCTTGTCTCGCGTTTCCGCACTCTCGATCTGCTTGTTCAGCCTGGACGAGATTAGCCTGTCGAGAACCGGAGAAACGGAAATCTTCAAATAGCGGGAAAGGCCGGTCTGCGGACGCGAAAGACGGGTAACATCGGCATTTTCCAGCCACATCCTGCTGTGGCTTTCCAACGGCAGGTCGTGGGCAATCGCCCTCGCCAGCATGATGCCGTTGACACCACCTGCAGATGCTCCTGCGATCGCGTCGACGACAACGCGGATATCGGCAACGGACGACAAAAGATCGAGCAGATCCTGAAAGGCAGTCTGAACCGGTGTCAGCTCCTCAATGGCCCCACCATTGATGGAACCATTCGCCTTTCGATCGAGCCGATAGCTGGAAGCTCGGACAAGGTTCAATATTTCGCGGCTGACACCATGCATGTAGATGGCAAGCGACACGCCGCCATAAAGGACAAGAGCCAGCCTGAGTTCAATTTCCTTCATCAATCCGCCGCCAGGTCAATTCTGACTTTCTAACATAAAGAGTATTCACAATCTTTATGTGGCAACGAATTTCAGTGATCGAAGCCGGTGGGCGGGAGAACGCGATCATACCTGATCACATACGCGGGTAATCGGCGTGTGCGGTCGGAAATTTCGCAATACTGAAGGGGTGCCGGTCTTCAGCCGCGTTCCTTGCGCAGCTTGTTCCAATAGTCCAGCCGCTTACGCAACTCTCGCTCAAAACCGCGTTCTGGCGGATCGTAATAGGTCTGGCGCCCCATCTGTTCGGGGAAGTAGTCCTGACCGGAAAACCCGTCCGGCGCATCGTGGTCGTACTGATATCCCGTGCCATAGCCTTCCTGCTTCATCAACTTGGTGGGAGCATTCAGAATATGCTTCGGCGGTAACAGCGAACCACTGGACTTTGCCTCACGCATGGCCGACTTGTAGGCCACGTAAGCACCGTTCGACTTGGGAGCGGTCGCAAGATAAATAACCGATTGCGCGAGTGCGAGTTCGCCTTCAGGAGATCCTAGCATCTGATAAGCGTCGCGCGCGGCGTTGGCCTGCACAAGCGCATTTGGGTCTGCCAGACCGATATCCTCGACAGCCATGCGAATAAGTCGACGAGCGAGATACATCGGGTCCTCGCCGCCATCCAGCATGCGACAGAACCAGTAAAGCGCAGCATCGGGGTCAGAACCGCGAACCGACTTATGCAATGCCGAAATCAGATTGTAGTGTCCGTCCGCGCTCTTGTCGTAGATCGGTGCGCGGCGTTGCACGATTTCCTGAAGCCTCTCGGCATCAAAAATTTCTTCCTCGCCTGCAGCCCGCCAGACGTCTTCGGCAAGCGTCAGCGCCGAACGACCGTCTCCATCTGCCATCCTGATCAGCACCTTGCGTGCATCCGGATCCAGAGGAAGCTTTTTTTCTTCCGTCTCCTCCGCGCGAGCCAGCAACTGTTCAATCGCTTCGAGCGACAGCGAATGAAAGGTCATCACGTGCGAGCGGGAGAGCAACGCCGCATTGAGCTCAAAGGACGGGTTTTCAGTTGTGGCGCCGACCAACGTAATCGTGCCGTCTTCCATGACCGGCAAAAAGCTGTCCTGCTGAGCTCGGTTAAAACGATGAATCTCGTCGACAAACAGCAGAGTTGCCTTGCGGCTCATTCGTCTTGCCCTAGCCGTCTCGAACACTTTTTTCAGGTCCGAAACCCCGGAGAAGATTGCAGAGATCTGCTCGAATGCAAGATCGGTCTCATTGGCTAGCAGGCGGGCAATAGTCGTCTTGCCCGTTCCCGGAGGTCCCCAGAAAATGAGTGATCCCAAGGTCCGGGTCTTCAGCATGCGCGAAAGCGTGCCATCTTCGCCTAGAAGATGATCTTGTCCGACAACATCCGACAGCTGAGAGGGGCGCATGCGGTCCGCAAGTGGGCGCGGACCGGTTTGCGCCAGACCAGATGCCTCGAATAGATCGCTCACCACCGCCCTACCGCAATATGAGCTGGGAAACCTTGCCGTCCCGCTCAATATCAAGTCGCCAAACCCGTGGAGGTGTCTTGGTCACGGTTTCCAGCATTCTTGTTGTTTCAATCTTCTGCTCGTTGACACCCCGCACAATATCGCCAGGACGCAGTCCAACCTGGTTGGCTGTGCTTCCGGGGTTAACCGACGCGATGACCACGCCCTCAAATACGCCTTCTACACCGACTTCCTCGGCGACAGCCGGCGAAAGATTCATAACCGTAGCGCCCTCAAAAGGCGAAAACTCGCGCAATTCACGCGTATCACGCGGCACAGTCTCAGGCGCAGGCTTGAGGGAGATCGACAGGGTCACTTCCTTGCTGCCACGCAGGACGACAAACTCTGTCTGCTCGCCGATCATCTTGGTTGCGAAGCGATAACCAAACGAATTCGGGTCGGTGATTTCCTTACCTTCGATCGCGATCACAAGATCGCTGACCTTCAGGCCGGCCGTATGTGCTGGAGACCCTTCAAACACTGCGGTTACCAGAACGCCCTGAGGGCGTTCCAGAGATAGCGCTTCGGCGATTTCGGCGTTGACCAATTGTACTGTGGCACCAAGCCACGGCCGCTGCACCTTTCCGCCCTGGTCGGCCGCCCTGGCGACGAAACGAGCCATATGCGCGGGGATCGCGAAGCCGATCCCGTTTGAACCACCGGATCGTGAGAAGATCGCAGTATTGATGCCAACGAGCTTGCCCGTCATATCAACCAGGGCGCCACCCGAATTGCCTGGATTGATCGCCGCGTCCGTCTGAATGAAGAACTGGAAATCCGTTACGCCGACTTGTGTTCGCGCAAGCGCCGACACGATACCCTGAGTGACCGTTTGACCGACACCGAAAGGGTTGCCGATCGCAAGAACAATGTCACCTACTTCGAGACTGTCGGAATCGGCAAACGTCACATGTTCGAAAGGCCCATCGCCGCGAATTCTCAGAACGGCCAGATCTGTACGCTCGTCCATAAGAACGATATCGGCGTCAAATTCGCGTCTGTCACTCAGGGCAACGCGAACTTCGTCCGCACCCTTGATGACGTGGTGGTTGGTAATAACCGTTCCATCGGCGGAAATAACGACGCCGGAACCGAGCGAAGACTCTACGCGTTCTCTCGGCCGGTCGAAGTTTCCGCCTGGTTGCCCGAAGAACCGGCGGAAAAACGGATCATCGAAAAATGGTGAAACCCGTCTGCGCTGAACCACTTTGCGGCTGGCATAAACATTGACCACCGCCGGAGCGACTTGCTTTACCACCGGAGCAAAGGACAACTTGATCTGTGACTCATTCTGCGGAACGAGCCTCAGGTCGGCAGCGGTAGGCTGCGCGCTTTGCGCAATAGCTGCACTCGTCCAAATTCCCATCAAACCCGCCAGAAATGCACGGATCAAAAAGTCTGCTTTGCCAGCTTGTGCCAGGCGCATAGCCAGAGCCCTCAATTTCGAATCTCTCTTACCACTTGGCGATACATGGCAGATAGGGAGGAAAAGAGGCAAATACAAAAGCATAGGCATGATTGAATTCCGGCTGGAAGGAACACTGACAAACGGCCGAATTGCACGTACCGAGTACAACGTTCCTTGGATACGGGAAGAGCGTGCCAGAATTTCCAGGCTCGTATCTATATGAAAACACGAAGATATGTGCCCGCGGCGTTAATCTGAGCACCGCTCGACCAAGGTGACAGGATCAAAACTCCGGGTTCCAAACAAAAAAAGCCGCCGGAAATCCGGCGGCTCTTCACATTTGCGTAGGCAGGAAGGTTAGGCAGACCGGACCTGATCCAGGAAACTGCGAACTTCCTTGTCCAATTGCTCGGCTTCCATCGCCATATCCGCTGCTTCTTCAGAAAAGTTCTGTGCAGCCATATTGGTATCGTTGGACAGCGCCGATACGTTGCGAATGTCCTCGGTAACCTTGGACGTTCCTCCTGCAGCGCGCTGTGTGTTTTCAGCGATACCCTGGGTCGCGTAACTCTGCTCGGTCACGGCAGCCGCAACCTCACTGACCGACTTGGTGATCTCGTCAATGGTTTTCTGGATATCGCCAATGGCACCGACAGCATCGTCAGTCGCTCCACGGATCGCATCGATCTGCTGCTGGATTTCACCGGTCGCCTTGCCTGTCTGAGAAGCAAGATCCTTCACCTCGGAGGCAACGACAGCAAAGCCCTTGCCGGCTTCACCGGCGCGGGCTGCCTCAATGGTCGCGTTCAGAGCCAGAAGGTTCGTCTGATCGGCAATGTCGCTGATCAAGGTGACAACTTCACCGATCCGGTTCGCAGCTTCAGCAAGCGATTTGACCGTGTCATTGGTGGTTTCAGCACGCTTGGTTGCCGCAGCTGCAACGCTTGACGACCGTTCAATCAGCGTCGAGATTTCCTGAATGGAGCTTGAAAGCTGATCGGAAGCAGCGGCGATCGACTCAACTTCTGCCAGCGTTTCTTCAGACATTGTGGCCGCGTTTACCGATGTCTCACCAGCCGTGTCCGTCATCTCGCGCATCTTGTTGGCAGATTCGCGAAGCGAAGTGGCAGAGCGGGCAACCTTGTCGACGACCGTTCCGACAGTTGATTCAAAGTCACCGGCAAGGCTTGAAAGCATCTCCTGCCGCTGTTCTGCCTGTCGGCGGGCATCATCTGCTTCTTCAGCTGCACGTCGTTCGTTTTCCTCCGCCGCATTCTGGCGGATCTGCAGGACTGCTCGTCCGATATCGCCAATTTCATCCCGGCGCTTTGCAGCCTTTATCTCTGCTCCGAGATCACCAGCAGCAATTGCGTTGAGGGCGCTGACCAACGTTGATAGCGGCCGTGTAATGGATTGCGAGAAGAAGAGCGCAATAACGGCAGCAATGGCAACGGCACCCAGAGACCAGAAGATCATCTGGTCACGCATGTTTGTCACTGCCGCAAGAGTTTCGTTCACGCTCTTTTCGGCAACAATCGCCCAGTTTTGACCCTGGAAATTCATCGGGCGTGCAACCATGAGATCGGAAACACCATCGGCGCCGGCCACAATCGCTGCAGCCTCGGAACCACCTGCTGCCGCAAGAGCCGGCTCAGCCGATGTCTTGGTAACGAGCGCTGTCGGCTCGGCAGACAGTGGCATGTCGCTCAAAACAAGACCATCTTGATCAACAACATAGACCTGACCCGTCTCACCAAGGTCATCCCTGTTCGCCACAACATTGTTCAGGAAGGAGGAATCGAGCCGCATGACGGCAACACCGCTCAGGCTGATTTCTCCAAAGGAATTCATGTAGACCGGAGACGCGAGGAACAGGGAGCCTTCCCCACCGGCCGGATCGTAGGCTTCAAAGACACTGGAGACAATTTCACCTTGGCCGAGTGTCATCGCAGCATCGTAAACAGCCTCGATACCAGTACCGTCAGCTATGCTACCCTGGCCGACACGGGACAGAAACTCGCTACCCTTCG
This sequence comes from Pseudomonadota bacterium, assembly GCA_039195965.1. Classification (GTDB taxonomy): domain Bacteria; phylum Pseudomonadota; class Alphaproteobacteria; order Rhizobiales; family Stappiaceae; genus Roseibium. Next base: position 6,889 of record JBCCVB010000044.1, on the reverse strand, counting down.
TAACCGAATAGAGGATAAGTCCTGCCGGATCGATCAGATAGATATCGGCATAGCCACCATTCTTCCAGACGTTGTAAAGTGCCGGGTGCGCTTCTGAGTGGCGCCAGGCATACATTGTCTTTTGTTCCTTACCCGTCAGCTGCGCGCGTTCCTCGATGGTCGCAGGCGCGTGAAACAGGCTGAGGATCTCTTCCTTTTCCTTGGAAAGATTCATGGTCGCATTGCCGAGGTCACCCATGGAACTCGCGACGCTTGAAGCAAGATTGACGACTTCAGCCTCAGCAGCCTTCAACTTGCTTTCCAGCAGAGCCGACCGTGCGGTGATGACCATGCCAAGCTCGGCTTCAGCCGCTTTTTGCAGCCCGTCGCGGCCTGACATGTAACCGATCACTCCAACTGCGGTGCACGCAGCAACGGTGATGACGATCATCAATGCAGGAATAACGATTGAAAGTCGAAGCGAAGGCGAAGCCTTTTTCGAACCTGAACTCTTATTGCCGAACACTATAAATCTCCCCAGCCCCGAATCCGTCTCCATTGGGCACGCGGGAAACATAGGTAGAGTTCCTTAAAGCATTGATAATCAGAGGTTTCATTATCTGGCACAAGGCAACCTCTGCCATGCATAAAACCTCTCCGGAAACAAAAAAGGCGGGCCGAGGCCCGCCTTTTCAAATACTGTCTAAGCAGTTCTTACGCTGCGTTCTCAGCAGCTTCTTCAGCTTCTACGCGTGCACGATCGTCTGCACCGCGAGCTTCAGGGTCACGGTCGACCAGCTCGATGACAGCCATCGGAGCATTGTCGCCGTACCGGAAACCGGCTTTCAGAACGCGGGAATATCCGCCGTTGCGGTCCTTGTAACGCTCACCGAGCGTTTCAAAAAGCTTTGCAACCATGGCTGTGTCGCGAATCTGCGAAATAGCCTGACGACGTGCATGCAGATCACCGCGCTTGCCCAGAGTGATGAGCTTGTCGATGATCGGCTTCATTTCTTTAGCCTTCGGCAGGGTCGTGACGATCTGTTCGTGCTTGATCAGCGACGCTGCCATGTTCGCGAACATAGCCTTGCGGTGGCTAGAGGTCCGGTTGAGCTTGCGGCCGGATTTACCGTGGCGCATGGCCCTCTCCTTTTTCTTTCAGGCAGTCAGCTAAGTTGAAGCTCTTGCCTGGTGGATCCTTAGGGACGCGTACGCCCCTTAATACTGATGGTCTTCGTAGCGCTTGGCGAGATCATCGATGTTCTCAGGCGGCCAGTTGGCGACTTCCATGCCGAGATGGAGACCCATCTGGGCGAGAACTTCCTTGATTTCGTTGAGCGACTTGCGGCCGAAATTCGGGGTCCGCAGCATTTCCGCTTCGGTCTTCTGAATGAGATCGCCAATATATACGATATTGTCGTTCTTCAGGCAGTTTGCAGACCGGACAGACAGTTCCAGCTCGTCGACCTTCTTCAGAAGCGCAGGGTTGAAAGCCAGTTCCGGGACAGTATCCTCGGCGACTTCACGCTGCGGCTCTTCGAAGTTGACGAAGATGGAGAGCTGATCCTGCAGAATGCGCGCTGCGAATGCCACGGCATCATCCGGTTTGACGGAACCATCGGTTTCGACAGTCAGGGTCAGCTTGTCATAGTCAAGAACCTGGCCTTCACGGGTATTTTCAACCTTGTAGGAGACCTTCTTGACCGGAGAGTAGAGGCTGTCGACCGGGATCAGGCCGATCGGAGCATCTTCCGGACGGTTGCGATCCGAAGAATGGTAGCCCTTGCCGGTGTTGACGGTGAATTCCATGCGGATTTCAGCGCCTTCATCGAGCGTGCAAAGCACCAGCTCCGGGTTGAGTACTTCAACGTCGCCGACGGTCTGGATGTCACCTGCAGTCACAACACCCGGTCCCTGCTTGCGCACAACCATGCGCTTGGGGCCTTCACCTTCCATGCGGATGGCGATTTCCTTGATGTTGAGAACGATGTCGGTGACGTCTTCCCGAACGCCCGGGATCGAGGAGAACTCATGCAGAACGCCATCGATCTGAACAGCAGTCACAGCAGCACCCTGCAGCGAAGACAGCAGGATACGGCGCAGCGCGTTGCCCAAGGTCAGACCGTAGCCACGCTCGAGCGGCTCGGCAACAACAGTTGCCAAGAAGCGCGGATCTTCACCCGGCTTGATCTCGAGTTTGGTCGGCTTGATCAGTTCTTGCCAGTTTTTTTGAATGGTCACGTTTTCGTCCCTTCGGCTATCCCGCCTGGCACTTCCAAGTCCAGGCCATTCTTTGCCATTTGGAGAAACAGGTACCTAAAGCTGGGAAGCCTTAGACGCGGCGGCGCTTGCGCGGACGGCAGCCATTGTGCGGGATCGGCGTCACGTCACGGATGGACGTGATGAGGAAACCGGCAGCCTGCAGAGCGCGAAGGGCAGATTCACGACCAGAACCCGGACCACGAACTTCAACTTCCAGAGTGCGCATGCCGTGCTCGGCAGCTTTCTTCGCTGCATCTTCAGCAGCAACCTGAGCAGCATACGGCGTGGACTTACGAGAGCCCTTGAAACCGAGAGCGCCGGCAGACGACCAGGAGATCGCATTGCCCTGTGCATCGGTGATCGTAATCATGGTGTTGTTGAACGTGGAGTTCACATGCGCAACGCCAGAAGAAATGTTCTTGCGCTCGCGGCGACGCACGCGCGTCGTGTCTTTAGCCATTCTCTTATCCTTGTATTGATCTCGTCACTGCCGTAATTCCGGCAGCTCCACCACCAATCGAGGTGTTGATGATTATTTCTTCTTACCTGCGATCGGCTTCGCCGGACCCTTACGGGTACGTGCGTTCGTGTGCGTCCGCTGACCACGAACCGGCAGGCCGCGGCGGTGACGCAGGCCGCGGTAGCAGCCAAGGTCCATAAGACGCTTGATGTTCATTGCAGTCTCACGACGAAGATCACCTTCCACGAGATAGTCGCGGTCGATGGTTTCGCGGATGGACAGAACTTCAGCGTCGGAAAGTTCGTTCACACGGCGGGCTGCGTCGATGTTGTTCTTCTCGACGATTTCCTGGGCAAATTTCTTGCCGATGCCGTGAATGTACTGAAGCGCGATGACAACGCGCTTGTTTGTCGGGATGTTAACGCCAGCAATACGTGCCACGTTGGTCTCCATGTTAGGCGGTAGACACGAGGTCTGTCCGCAGTGGGGAAAACCCGCGTCCGGTGGAGTCCGGCCCTTGCGGGGTACGAATATGCCGGGCAGCACCCGGCACAGAGAATGCCGGTCCCACTTGCATGGAACCGGCTAAACTTTCAGGTAGAGCGCGTCCTTTAGCCGCTCTAAACCCCTTCGTCAAGTCCTTCAAGCAGGCTTTCTACGGAAGCCGAGACTTCATCAATGGACTGCATGCCGTCAATCACGGAAAGATGGCCTGACTTCTCGTAATACGGCACTACGACTGCAGTATCTCGATTGTATGCTTCAAGCCGTTGCTTGAAGACTTCCGGATCATCATCTTTGCGCACCGGCTGACCGGCGGACTTGGCATCTTCTGCTCGTTTGACGATTCGATCGACGAGTTTGGTCTGGTCCACCCGCAGTTCCAACACGGCATTCAACTTGAGACCGTTGGTCTCCAGCATGTCGTCCAGTGCCTCCGCCTGAGCCAGGGTCCTCGGAAATCCATCGAGAATGAAACCGTTCCTGGCATCTTCCTCGGCGATCCGGTCGCGAATGATTCCGACGACAATTTCGTCGGACACCAAACCACCGGCATCCATGACTTCCTTGGCCTTGAGCCCGATCGGTGTCTGAGCGGCGACAGCTGCCCGCAGCATGTCGCCTGTCGACAGCTGCGGAATGCCGTACTTCTCAACGAGGCGGGCTGCTTGCGTGCCCTTCCCCGCTCCTGGCGGTCCAACCAGAATTAGCCTCATCGACGTCTCCCCCTGAGTTTAGCTTTCTTTACCAGCCCCTCATATTGATGTGCAAGCAGATGGCCCTGGATCTGAGACACGGTATCCATTGTCACGCTAACGACAATCAACAAAGAGGTTCCACCGAAATAGAACGGAACGCCCGTCGCCGAAATGAGGAATTCGGGTAATAGACAAACGATGGTGATGTAAATCGCACCTACGACCGTGATCCGAGTCAGAACATGGTCGATATATTGCGCCGTCCGTTCCCCAGGACGGATACCCGGAATGAAGCCGCCATGTTTTTTGAGATTGTCAGCGGTGTCACTCGGGTTGAACACGATTGCCGTGTAGAAGAAGCAGAAGAAGATGATCATCGCAGCATAGAACACCATGAACAACGGCTGGCCGTGACCAAGCGCTGCGGTGATATACGTCAGCCACTCATTGCCTCCACCCTGCCCGAAGCCGGCTAGCGTGGCCGGAACCAGAAGCAGCGAAGACGCGAAGATCGGCGGGATAACGCCCGCGGTGTTGAGCTTCAGTGGCAGGAACGAGGTGTTGCCCTCGAACATGCGATTGCCCATCTGGCGCTTCGGATACTGGATTAACAGCCGGCGCTGCGCGCGCTCCATGAACACGATGAACGCGATCACGACAACTGCAAGAATGATCACAGCAAGAATGATCCAGGTTGCCAGCGAACCCTGTCTGCCGAGCTCAAGTGTCTGAACGACAGCGGACGGCAAACCGGCCACAATGCCTGCAAAAATGATCAGCGAAATACCGTTACCGATGCCGCGAGAAGTAATCTGTTCACCCAGCCACATCAGGAACATGGTGCCACCGACCAGCGTAATCACAGTCGATGCGCGGAAGAACCAGCCCGGATCGGTCACAACATTGGCCGCGCCTTCCAGCCCGACAGCGATTCCGTAAGCCTGGAAGGCTGCGAGAATCACGGTGCCGTAGCGCGTGTACTGGTTGATGACTTTCCGGCCCTGTTCGCCTTCCTTTTTCATCTGCTCGAGAGACGGCACAACGGTCGTCATGAGCTGCATGATAATGGAAGCCGAAATGTAGGGCATAATGCCGAGGGCGAAGATCGCCATACGCTCGACAGCCCCACCGGCAAACATGTTGAACATGCCGATGATACCGGATTGGGCCTGGCTAAAGGCCTGCGCGAAAGCTTCCGGGTTGATACCGGGCATCGGGATATAGGTGCCCAGTCGATAAACCAAAAGCGCCCCTAGCGTGAACCAGATGCGCTTTTTGAGTTCTTCAGCCTTGGCGAAAGCTGAGAAATTAAGATTTGACGCCAGTTGCTCGGCGGCCGATGCCATGCCCTACTCCGGTCGAATGCTTGCCCACAAATGGGAAAAGCCCAGGCTGTTAAGCCTGAGCTCCCAGAACGGCAACCTTGCCGCCCGCTTTTTCGATAGCTGCCACTGCGCCCTTGGAGGCACCGGCAACTTCAAAGGTCACTGCTGCGGTGAGTTCACCGTTAGCAACGATGCGCACGCCGTCGCGGACCCGCTTGACAACGCCGGCAGCCTTCAGCGCTTCGACGGTAACCGCCTCTGAAGCGTTGAGTTTGCCTGCATCAATGGCCTTCTGAACACGGCCAACGGACACAGTGTTGTAATCCTTGGCAAAAATGTTCGTGAAACCGCGCTTCGGCAGACGGCGGTGAAGCGGCATCTGACCGCCTTCAAAGCCTTTGATCGCAACGCCGGAACGGGACTTCTGCCCCTTTACGCCACGGCCGCCGGTCTTGCCTTTGCCAGAGCCGATGCCGCGTCCAACGCGAGTGCGCTCTTTTACTGCACCTTCGTTGTCACGAAGTTCGTTGAGCTTCATGTTTTCTCTCCTCACCCCGTTCTTATGCGTTGTCTTCGACGACGCGAACGAGATGCTGGACCTTATTGATCATGCCGCGCACTTCAGGAGTATCCTTCAGCGTGGAACGGCGGTGCATCTTGTTCAGGCCGAGACCGACAAGCGTCGCGCGCTGGTCCTTCGGACGGCGCAGCGGGCTGCCGATCTGTTCGACCGTGACAGTCTTTTCGGTGTTCGCCATGGAACCTACCCTCTCTCAGCTGGGGACCGGAGCCGCTAAGGTCAAGCCTCAGCGGCAGCCGGAGCCGCCTCTTCGTTGTTGTCACGACGCCGAGACTGCAGCACAGAGACCTTCAGGCCACGGCGGGCAGCGACGGAGCGCGGGCTGTCTTCCTTGGTCAGTGCAGCAAAAGTTGCACGAACCATGTTGTAGGGGTTTGAAGTCCCCAGCGACTTGGCCACAACGTCCTGAACACCAAGGGTTTCGAAGACTGCACGCATCGGACCACCTGCAATGATACCGGTACCAGCCGGAGCGGCACGCAGCAGCACTTTACCAGCACCGTGACGGCCTTCCACATCGTGGTGCAGCGTCCGGCCCTCGCGCAGCGGCACACGGATCATGGTGCGCTTTGCAGCTTCAGTTGCTTTACGGATGGCTTCCGGCACTTCACGCGCCTTGCCATGACCGAAGCCGACACGGCCCTTCTGATCACCAACCACTACCAGTGCAGCGAAGCCGAAACGACGGCCACCCTTGACCACCTTGGCAACACGGTTGATGTGAACGAGCTTGTCGACGAATTCGCTGTCTCGCTCTTCGCGATCGCGATTTTCTTGTCTCGCCATTTTATACGTCTTCCGTTCTTAAGAGCGCCAACGGGCGCTGGTCAGAATTCAAGTCCACCTTCACGGGCAGCATCGGCAAGCGCTTTGACGCGCCCGTGATACATGTACCCGCCACGGTCGAACACGACCTGCTTGATGCCGGCTGCGGTTGCGCGCTCGGCCACAAGCTTGCCAACAGCTGCTGCAGCAGCAACGTCGGCGCCCGTTTTCAGGCTGCCCTTGAGATCTGTTTCGATCGTTGAAGCAGAGGCAATCGTGTGCCCCTTCGCATCGTCAATGATCTGGGCGTAGATCTGCT
>JBCCVB010000043.1:0-44269 GCA_039195965.1 Pseudomonadota bacterium | reverse complement strand
GCATGAACTCCAGACCAGCAAAATAGTGGCCATCCTCAATGGGGCCGGCAGAAATCAGTCTGACGGCGCCACCATGAACTTCGACCCAATCCGTTGTTTCAGCTCGAAGAGACGTCAGGGAGGCGAAAAAGAAAATGATGAAGGTGTAGACGATCCGTTTCATGGTTCTTTTGCTACACGAGTTTCGCTCAAGCGTCATGGGTCAGAAGAAGCAATCCGGGTCATATCCTCGTGACGGAGATGTGAGGCCGGACACCCACTTAACCGGGAAACAGACATTAACAAAACCTGTCAAAGAGGCTATGCTTCTTATCTTAGGCAGAGAGCGTCAACAGGTAACGAGGTACGCATGGCCGGAACCGAAGCAACAGAATACCTTGAAGGCCAGTTTCTGATTGCAATGCCGAGCATGGCAGACAGCCGGTTCGAGCATTCGGTTATATACCTGTGCTCTCATTCCGATCAGGGTGCAATGGGACTGATTGTCAACCAGGTCGCGCGCCACCTTTCTCTGGAAGAGCTTCTGATTCAGCTGGACATCGTGAATGATGACAGCAGCATTCGGCTGCCGGAGCAGGTGCGCGACATGAACGTTCACAAGGGCGGTCCCGTAGAAGTTGAGCGGGGCTTTGTGCTGCACAGTGACGATTTCATGCTGAATCAGTCGACGTTGACGATCGACAACGGCATCTGCCTGACCGCGACACTTGAGATCCTGCGCGCGCTGGCTCAAGGAGCTGGACCGTCGCAGGCAATGCTCGCACTGGGATATGCCGGTTGGGCACCGGGACAACTGGAGAACGAGATTCAGTCCAATGGCTGGCTGACCGCACCGGCCGATCCGCAAATATTGTTCGATCCGGATTTTGAATCAAAATGGCACAGGGCGCTCGGATCTCTGGGCATCGATCCTGCCATGCTTTTCTCCGACGCAGGGCATGCATAAAAGCGCTCAACGGATTTTGAAACACGCCGTTCTTGTCCACCCACGGTCATCAATTTAACCAAAAGCGACTTGCGCTGAAATGTTATGGCGCGTAAGTCGCTTCAATGGCATGGTTTGTTTCAAATCTCCCGGGATTAAAGTAGGCTGGTTGTCCAGATGCCCGGGCAGGGACCGAGACGACCTGCAACAAGGCAAATACAAAGGGAAGTAGCGCGGTGAAATACAGCAGTACGCGTGGTGAAGCACCAGTCTTGGAATTTTCCGATGTCCTGTTACAGGGGCTCGCGCGCGACGGCGGTCTTTATCTTCCCGAAACATGGCCTCAGTTCGACGCCGATACGATCGCCTCATTTGCCGGAAAATCGTATCAGGACGTTGCTTTTGAAATCATTCGCCCGTTTGTCGGCGACGAAATTCCCGAAGGCGATCTGAAGGCGATGATCGATGAAGCCTACGCCGGCTTCCGGCATCCGGCGGTAGCACCTCTTGTGCAGACGGGTGCCAACACCTTCATCCTCGAGCTGTTCAACGGACCGACGCTGGCCTTCAAGGATGTTGCCATGCAGCTTCTTGGCCGGATGATGGATTATGTCCTGACCAAGCGCGGCTTGAGAGCGACTATCGTGGGAGCAACCTCTGGCGATACGGGCGGAGCTGCTATCGACGCGTTCCGTGGGCGCGAGCGGACGGACATTTTCATTCTTTTCCCTGACGGGCGGGTCTCCAATGTCCAGCGCCGCCAGATGACGACGCCTGCCGACAGCAACGTGCACGCATTGGCGCTGACCGGAAACTTTGACGACTGTCAGGCGATCGTCAAAGGCATGTTCAATCATTTTTCTTTCCGCGACCGTGTTGCTCTGTCGGGTGTCAACTCGATCAACTGGGCGCGCATTCTTGCGCAGATCGTCTACTACTTCACTTCCGGTGTTGCGTTGGGAGCGCCGCACCGCAAGATTTCCTTCACCGTTCCCACCGGCAATTTCGGCGATATTTTTGCCGGATACGCAGCCATGAAAATGGGGCTGCCGGTCGAAAAGCTGATCGTTGCGACCAATGTGAACGACATTCTGGCGCGGACTTTGGAGACCGGCCGATACGAGAAACGCGGCGTGACACCGACGATCTCGCCGTCGATGGATATCCAGGTTTCATCAAACTTCGAACGACTCTTGGCTGAAGTTTGTGGTCGGGATGGCGAAGCGGTCCGTCGTATGATGAACCAGCTTTCCCAAGCAGGTAGTTTTACAATCGACGAAGGCCCGCTTGGCGAAATGCGTGCGCATTTTGGAGCCGGCCGTTGCAGCGAGGAGGAAACGGCAGCGACGATCGACGAGGTCTGGAAGGCAGCTGGCTATCTTCTCGACCCGCATACTGCAATTGGTGTGCACGTGGCAAAGGACCATGATGATGGTGTTGCCCCCATGGTGGTTCTGGGAACGGCTCATCCAGCCAAATTCCCGGATGCTGTCGAAAAAGCCTCTGGCGTCCGCCCGGAACTGCCGGATAATCTGAAAGAAATGATGACTGCGGAGGAGCGCCAGCAGGTTTTGGCGGCGGAGCAGGACGTGGTGGAGCGATATATCGAAGATCACGCCCGGGCCGTCAGCGCCGGGGTGTAACTATATGAAAGTAGAAACTACGGTTCTAGAAAACGGGTTGACTGTCGTAACCGACCAGATGCCCTATCTGAAAACGGCAGCGCTCGGTATCTGGGTTCGCACAGGGTCCAGAGTTGAAGCTGTCCATCAGAACGGGATCACCCATCTTCTTGAGCATATGGCCTTCAAGGGCACTCATACGCGAACTGCGCGTGGAATTGCTGAAGAGATTGAAGCGGTCGGTGGAGAACTGAACGCTTCAACGAGCATTGAACACACCAACTACTACGCCCGCATTCTGGCGGAAGACATGCCGCTGGCGGTAGATATCCTGGCCGACATCCTGCAGAATTCGACATTCGATGCCCAGGAGCTCGCGCGCGAGCAGCACGTGATCCTTCAGGAAATCGGCGCTGCAAACGATTCGCCGGAAGATCAGGCATTCGACCTTTTTCAGGGAACGGCGTGGCCGGATCAGGCGATCGGGCGGCCGATCCTCGGCACTCCGGAAACCGTGCAAGGGTTCAACCGGGACGCCCTCAACTCCTATCTTGCTGACCGCTATCGTGCACCTGATATGGTTCTGGCCGCTGCCGGGGCTGTTGATCACAAAGAATTCGTTGCTCTGGCGCGCGAAAAACTGGGTGGTCTCAGCGGAGACGCTGCGTCCTCGGAAACCGAGGCTCGCTATGGCGGTGGCGAAACCCTTCTGAGCAAGGAATTGATGGAAGCCCAGGTGCTGATGGGCTTTGAAGGCAGGCCCTACAAGTCGAAGGACTACTACGCCATTCAGATCCTGGCCTCCGTGCTGGGCGGCGGAATGTCATCCCGGCTGTTCCAGGAAATTCGTGAACGTCACGGCCTGTGTTACGCCATCTACAGTTTCCACTGGGCATTCTCGGACACGGGTTTGTTTGGTCTTCATGCGGCGACGAGCCACGAAGATCTGAGTGCACTCATGCCGATGATCGCGGACGAACTTGTCTCCGCCACGCAGACGATTACCGATGAGGAAGTGGCGCGCTCACGGGCGCAAATTCGAGCCGGCCTGATGATGGCGCTGGAAAGCCCGGCCGCACGGGCAGGGCAGATTGCACGACAGATCCTCGTTCATGGAAGGGTACTCACACCGGACGAGATTTCAGGTAAGATCGAAGCGGTTACCGCAGCCGACCTGCGCAGGGTCGCACATGAAACCTTTGTCGGGACCACGCCGACATTGACGGCAATCGGCCCGGTCGACGGTATCATGACCGCGAGCGAATTGGCAGGAAGGTTACAGCAGAGCCCGGAGTTACGGGCCGCATCATTGTGAGTTTGCGGAGTGCGGGGCATGGCACTGCTACGGCCGGGATCATCACCTGACGCCGAACTGCTGATCGAGGCGGGCGGGTATTACCTGCGCCCGCCGATCATGACCGATTTCAAACCCTGGGCAGAACTTCGCGCGGACAGTCGCCGTTTTTTGAAGCCGTGGGAACCCCTCTGGCCGTCTGACGACCTGACCAAATCCGGCTTTCGGCGTCGTCTCCGGCGCTATGCCAAGGACCGCAAGGAAGGGCGCAGCCTTTCCTTCTTGTTGTTTCGGTCGAGAACAGACGAAATTCTCGGCGGTCTCACCCTCAGCAATATCCGCCGGGGTGTCAGCCAGACGACGACCCTCGGTTACTGGATGGGCGAACAGCACGCGGGAAAAGGCCATATGTCTTCGGCTGTCGCCATGATCTTGCCGTTTTGTTTCGACGTGTTGAACCTTCATCGAATTGAAGCGGCGTGCATTCCAACCAACACGCCGTCTATCCGTCTTTTGGAGAACGCAGGGTTTCGTCGGGAAGGCTACGCGCGCAACTATCTGTTAATTAACGGCACCTGGCAGGATCACCTGCTCTTTGCCTGTTTGGCGGAAGACCACGCGGCGCGTTCCGGAAAAATGTCTCCCAGTGTCGAAGGTATCTTGAAAGAATTCTTGTGACATGAGCCACAACCCGGTAGTTCTTCGCCTCATGTCGACTTCGTTACCGGATTCAATCAGCAACGTGTTGAGAAGCTTTGTCATTGCTCTTTGCGTAATTGTCTCGATGCTTGCCGCCCCATTGGCGCAGGCACTTGAGCCGATTCCCGTACCGATTGATATCGAAGCGCTTGATATCACCAACTCGATAGACCTTCACAGGGAAGCTGGAACGCGCCTGCAGGTCTCGACTGCTCCGGGTGCGGATGGCATCGTCCGCAGGATCGAAGTACCGTCCCGCGATGGCACCAATACCAACTGGGCGGTCTTTGCGCTCGCCAACACCAGTGACGAACAGATCGACCGCTTGATCGTGGTACCGAACTACAAGCTGGTTGGGTCAGACCTCTTCTGGCCGGACCTTGGCTCCTCGCGCATCACGACCATCACCCCCAGCCAGGGAATCGCGCCTCAACGGCAGAAAAGTCTCGAGGCTGATGTCTTCCTGGTAACGCTCGACCCCGGGTCGATTGTCACCTTCGTCGCGGAACTGACCACACCGAACCTGCCGGAAATCAGGCTCTGGGAGCCGGATGTCTACAAGGAAACGGTCAACGCCTATACGCTTTACCGGGGTATCATCCTGGGTATTTCCGGCTTGCTCGCGCTGTTCCTGACAATTCTCTTCGTGGTCAAGGGAACAGTCATGTTCCCGGCAACTGCGGCACTCGCCTGGTCTGTTCTGGTTTATCTGTGCATAGACTTCGGCTTCTGGGGCATGGTGTTCAACGTCGAAGGCAGCGGCAGTCAGCTCGCACGAGCCTGTGCCGAGGTGATGCTGGCGGCAAGCTTGCTCATCTTTCTTTATGCCTATCTCAACCTCAATCGCTGGAACATTCACTATTCCCACCTCGCGCTGACAACGTTGATTCTAATTTTGGGCCTTCTGGGTGTTGCCGTCTGGGATCCGTCGATTGCAGCCGGCATTGCACGGCTTGCGCTGGGGGTGATCGGCATTCTCGGTTTCGTGACCATCGCCGTGCTTGCGTTCCAGCATTATGACCGCGCCATTTTGCTGATCCCCACCTGGTGTCTTCTGATTGCCTGGCTGGTTGGCGCTGCTATGACGGTGACGGGATATCTGTCGAACGACATCGTTCAGCCGGCACTTGGCGGCGGGCTCGTCCTGATCGTTCTTCTCATCGGCTTCACGGTCATGCAGCATGCATTTGCAGGCGGCGCGATTGCACAGGGCCTGATCTCGGACGTCGAGCGCAAGGCGCTCGCGCTTACTGGGGCGGGTGACATCATCTGGGACTGGGACATCGATCGAGACCGCATCTACACCGGCAACGAAGTCGAGGACCTTCTCAATCTGAAGCACGGCACGCTGGAAGGACCGGCGCGTGACTGGCTGGAGGTTCTTCACCCTCAGGACCGGGATCGCTTCCGTGCAACACTTGATGCGGTTATCGACCAGCGCCGCGGCAAGGTCGTGCAGACCTTCCGGCTGCGGTCGGAGGATGGACATTTTCGCTGGTTCCGGTTGCGGGCTCGACCGATCATCGGATCCGACGGTGAAGTTATCCGCTGCGTCGGTACGCTTCTCGATGTCACCGAAGAACGCACCGCCGAAGAGCGGCTGCTGCACGATGCAGTTCATGACAACCTGACAGGTTTGCCGAACCGCGAGCTCTTTGTTGACAGGCTGCGCACCAGTGTTGTGCGTTCCAAGGCCGAGGAAACCACCAAGCCGACCGTACTGGTGCTCAATCTCGACCGTTTCAAGCAGGTCAATGACAGCATCGGACTGTCGGCTGGGGACAGCATTCTACTGACTGTTGCCCGCCGTCTCGGGCGTCTGATCGGTCAGCAGGACACGCTTGGCCGCCTGTCCGGCGACCAATACGGTCTGGTGCTTCTGTCAGAACAGGAGCCTGACCGCATTGTGGCCCTGGCAGACGCGCTGCGGAAAGCCGTCCGTGCACCCATCACATTCGGGGACCGGGAAATCTTCCTTACCTGTTCTGTCGGTATTGCCTTCTTTGAAGGAGGCAAGCAGGGCGTTGAAGACATGCTCACCAACGCAGAGATTGCCCTCAACCATGCCAAACGTCTTGGCGGAGACCGCCAGGAGGTTTTCCGGCCCATTCTGCGTCCGCTCGGCAAGAATGTTGTCGATCTTGAAGCCGACCTGCGCGACGCCATCAAGAAGGAAACGCTTGGGGTCTTCTTCCAGCCGATCATTCGCCTGGAAGATCAGTCTGTGGCCGGCTTTGAGGTGCTTGCCCGTTGGAACCATCCGAAGCGCGGCAAAATCTCGCCTTCAGAGTTCATTCCGGTTGCGGAGCAGTCCGGCCTGATCAACGAGCTTGGCATGTACACGCTCGACAAGGGAGCACAGCAGCTGGCCTTCTGGCAGCGCGAGTTCCCGATGCAACAGCCTTTGTTTACTTCGGTCAATCTATCGTCGCGCCAGCTTCTGAAGCAGGACCTCATCAATGACGTTAAGGCGGTTCTGTCCAGAACGTCGCTGGAACCGGGCACGCTGAAACTCGAGCTGACCGAATCTCTCGTGATGTCCAACCCGGAATACTCGGCAAAAGTGCTTGAGAGACTCCGTGGTCTGGGTGCCGGCCTGTCGCTGGACGACTTCGGAACCGGGCATTCCTCTTTGTCCTACCTGCAGCGTTTCCCGTTCGACACGATCAAGATCGACCAGTCTTTCGTCAAACCGAACGGCTCGGCGGCAAGGCCGGTTCTGCTCAGGACGATCGTTGCCATGGGCCACGATCTGGGCATGTCCGTCGTTGCGGAGGGCGCCGAAAGTGAAGCCGATGCGCTGGAACTCTACCAGCTTGGCTGTGAATACGCGCAAGGCTTCTATTTCGGCGAAGCCATGTCTGCATCCGAAGCGACCAAGATGCTGCGTAAGATGCCCGCTGAGCCGGAGCCGGCTTAAGTCACCGGACCGGCACGCAGGCAGAAATACTGCGACCTGTTTTTCAGGGGACGAGGACCGGAACCGTCTTTTCCGTTTGACTGATTTCCAGCGGTGTCGCGCCGAAGGGATCACCATCGACCTGTGCGGCGACGTTCTCAGCTGCCGTTATGGTCGCGGTGGTGAACGGTCTGACGACAGCGCCGCGAACCTTGTGGATTCGACCCATCATCAATGCGATGCCATAGCGAAGAGAAGACCACGGGTCGTCCCTTTCTAGAACGAGCATGTGCAGCCCAGGGTCCGTTGCCCCTCCTGGGCAAATGACAAATGGGCCGCCGTAGTGCCGGGCGTTGCTGGCGACGGCAAATTTGCCGGCAATCCGCATGCCATCCAGAGTAACGGCCAGTGCGGTCCCTTTGCGTTTGAGACCAATGCGCAGGGCGGTGATGACGTAAGCAAGTTTCCCCAGTCGGCGCTTCAGCGCTAGCGGAACAGCATGCACCACTTCCGCATCAAAACCGGTGGATGCCATGAGCACGAAGGGGTGCCCATTGACCAAACCGAAATGGAGAGGCTTGGTTTTCTCGCTCCTGATCATTTCCGCAATCGCGCGAGCATTGCGGGGTAACCCCAATTCAAGGGCAAGCACGTTGGCTGTGCCGAAGGGAATAACGGCAAGCTGCGGCGGTTCCGGATGATGCTGAAAACCGGTCAGGGCTTCGTTGACGGAACCGTCCCCACCGGCAATCACGATGGTTCGTGCAGGCAGGGAAGGGTCAGCGCAAACTTCGCCGATTTCCCCTGCGTGAGTTGTGAGCCGGATTTCCGTGCGGCAACCGAGGTCTTCAAGGTGAACCCGAACCTTCTGAAGAAGATCCGGATTGTAGCCGCCGGAGGTCGGATTGGCCAGAATCAGCACCGTACCGGGAGCATCCGGAACGATGGTGCGTCTTACACCCGGGTTTGGCCACTTCAGTAGACTCACTCGAAATCCTCTGCTGCTCAGGCAGGATCTGCTGATCAATCGCTCACCTTATAAGGGGCCATACCGCCCCGCGCCAGTTCGTCGGCGCGCTCATTATCGGGATGTCCCGCGTGCCCCTTCACCCAGTGCCATGTGACGTCATGACGGTCCCTGGCAGCGTCCAGAGCCTGCCAAAGGTCGGCGTTCTTCACCGGTTTGTTGGCCGCAGTGCGCCAATTCTTGCGCTTCCAGCCGTACATCCATTCGCTGATACCGCTGCGCACGTAGGTGCTGTCGGTATAAAGGTCGATCGCACAGGGGCGTTTCAGGGCATTGAGCGCTTCAATGGCAGCGGTCAGTTCCATGCGATTGTTGGTGGTTTCCGATTCGCCGCCGCTAAGTTCTCTTTCATGCTCTCCAAAACGCAGAATGGCTCCCCAGCCTCCGGGGCCAGGGTTCCCGGAGCAGGCACCGTCTGTGTAGATCGTGACGCGATTTTCGGTGCTCATCGTTCCAACCCGTATGCTTCGGCGGATTCAACGCTTTGGTGGAAACGTAGCTTCTTCACATATTCCATCGGGTCTTTCGGCGTTACCAGGGCACCTTCCGGTACGCTCAGCCAGTCATAAAGCCGTGTGAGGAGGAAGCGGAGCGCGGCGCCACGGCAAAGTGTCGGCAAGGCTTCATACTCTTCTTCGCTCAGCGGCCGGACAGCCGCGTAGCCCTTAAGCAACGCCCTGGCCTTGGTCACGTTGAAAGAGAGGTCCTGTTCAAAACACCAGGCATTGAGGCAGATCGCGATGTCATAGGCGAAGGCATCGTTGCAGGCGAAGTAGAAATCGATCAGACCGGATAGTTCGTCTCCGAGAAAAAACACGTTGTCCGGGAACAGATCGGCATGAATGACGCCTCCGGGCAGGTCGGACGGCCAGGCGGTTTCAAGGTGGCTAAGCTCCTGAAGGATTTCATCGCCGAGGCCCGGGTGAACACTGTCGCTGCGGCCATCGCATTGCTCGAACAGCGGGCGCCAGCCCTTCACGTTGAGCGCATTCGTTCGGAAGCCCTCATAGTCCTGACCATCCAGGTGCAGTTCGGCCATTGCCTTGCCAAGTTCGGCGCAATGGTTGACGCGGGGGCGTTTGACCCACATGCCTTCAAGAAACGTGACCAGCGCCGCGGGACGATCGGCAAGCGTGCCGAGCAGCTTGCCTTCCTTTGACGGCACGGGTGTCGGGCACGAAAGACCCTTGCCGGCAAGGTGCTGCAGCAGGTTGAGGAAGTAGGGCAGGTCGTCTGGATTCACCCGCTTCTCATAGAGGGTCAGGATGAAAGATGCCTTGTCGGTGTGAACCAGGAAGTTGCTGTTCTCGACGCCTTCGGCGATGCCCTTGAATGAGAGCAGGCGTCCGACATCATATGTGCCGATGAAGTCCTGCAATTCCTCATCGGTTACTTCAGTATATACGGCCATATTTTTATCCGGTGGCGACTTTGGCTGGAGGGATCATGTCTCGCAGCTCCCGCGGCAGATTGAAGGAGATCGTTTCTTCAGCGGTTCGTGCAATTTCAACGGTCACGTCAAACCGCATCGAGAACGCTTCAATGATTTCCTCTACCAGAGTTTCGGGAGCAGATGCACCAGCCGAAAGACCCAAAGAGCTAACTCTTTCGAAATCCAGCCAGTTAATGTCGTTTGCACGCTGTATCAGAACAGCGACCTCGCAGCCTGCGCGCTCGGCAACATCTCTGAGGCGCTGCGAGTTGGAAGAGTTCGGCGCTCCGACGACAATCATCGCGTCAACACTCGGAGCGACATGTTTCACCGCTTCCTGACGGTTGGTCGTGGCGTAGCAGATGTCTTCCTTGTGGGGCGCGACGATTTCGGGAAAGCGCTCCTGCAAGACGGCGATGATACCGACCGTGTCGTCTACAGACAGCGTTGTCTGGGTTACGTAAGCAAGCGGCAGGTCGGATTTTGTTGTGAAGCTACGCGCATCTTCTTCGGTTTCGATCAGTGTAACCGATCCCTCCGGCAGTTGGCCCATGGTGCCGATGACTTCGGGATGTCCGGCGTGCCCGATCAGCAAGACCTCACGCCCGCGCCGGAAGTGGATCTGAGCTTCCTTGTGAACCTTGGATACCAGTGGGCAGGTTGCATCCAGATAAAACATGTTGCGTGAGCGTGCGTCTTCAGGCACGGACTTCGGAACACCGTGGGCTGAAAAGATCACCGGCCTGCCGACATGCTTTGCGGGAATTTCCCCAAGCTCCTCGACGAAAACAGCACCCTTCGCCTTCAAGCCATCCACCACAAACTTGTTGTGAACGATTTCGTGTCGCACGTAGACCGGACGGCCGTATTTTTCCAGTGTCAGCTCAACAATCTGAATAGCCCGGTCGACGCCTGCGCAAAACCCCCGGGGAGCGCAAAGACGGACCGTTAGCGACGGCTTTTCTGTTGTGATCTCGAACATGGTGCGCTTTCGACAAACCTGTCTAGGCGCAATAAGGGCTTGTGTGCCCTTCATGTCAAGGGAGGCGAGGGAAACTGCACACCATACAAGCCGTACCATCATGCTGTTTCAAAAACGCTTTTGAACAAACCGGTGGGCAGCAAAAAATTGAGATTATTGAGCTTCAGCCAAACCTTCCATTCAAACAAACCTCGCCAAGCAAAAGAGTAACTGCTATTAAGCCCCGCCAACTTGCATTGCATTTGAATGGGTAAATGATGATCGGTGTGTTTCAATCGGTAACCGGAACGAACTTGAAAACCATGCTGAGTGCCGGTTTGTGCGCGGCAACACTTGCCGGCTGCGGCGGTGCTGCGAATGGCGTCGCAGGCAAAATCATTTCCGGAGGCCAGGAGCCGATTGAGGTTTCTCCGGCCACCTTTGCACCGCCTGTGCCATGTCCGCCGATGGAGTTGCAGTCCAACACATACCTCATCAGAAAATTCGTTCGTGGCAAGGAAGACCAGCAGGACGGACTTCTGTATCAGGCAACCGTCGAGGACTGGGCGAACACCTGTACCCAGGCTGCGGACGGAGGGCGCCAGATGAAACTGGGCTTTTCCGGTGACGTGACACCCGGTCCGGCCTGGAAGGGTGGCGAGATCGTACTGCCGCTGCGTGTTGCGGTCATACCTGGTGGAAGTGATGCCAAGCCGCTTTCTTCCGAGGTTCTGAAAATTCCGGTGACGGTCGGCTCCGATTCTCCAACTGAAAAATGGACGATCGTCGAGAACAAGTTCTCAGTGCCGCCGAACCAGAGCGTGAAAGTGGTGTTCGGCTTCGATGAAGGCCGCCGCGGCTAACGCGTCAGGCAAGCGATTCGCTCCGGGGCGAGACTTTCCGTTCGATCCACCGATTGTCACACCAACAATCGTTAAAGCGCGTACATGCCATTCTGTTACTGCGTGACGCCGCGTTCGCGCAGCGGCTTCCTGAGGACCGGGATTTGTTTCCAGGCGTCGCGTATGTTCGTGTATTGACAAGGCAAATACCCGCTCGCACAATCCCGCCGGAAATCAGGGTCGTGCCCTGATTGGCACATTTGTGTCCCAGCCCAAGCGGGAGAGATCGGGTCTTTGATCCCGGCGCCGAAGGAGCAACCGCCCCGGAAACTCTCAGGCAAAAGGACCGCTAGGGAAACACGCTCTGGAAAGCAGTGCTCCGTGGATTGTTCCGCGGACTGCTCACCGAAGGAGTAACCGCTCGGGTCCGGCAGGGCTTGTCGGGAAATCTCTCAGGTTCTCGGACAGAGGGGGTGCAGACAGACCGGACCCGGACTGGGCGGCCTGGGACTGCGCAACCCGACTCGCGAGGACCGTTGATGGCGGACATCGTTGCAGACATCGACCTGAAGCAGACGCCGCTGCATGATCTTCATGTGGAGCTTGGCGCGCGCATGGTTTCCTTTGCGGGTTATTCGATGCCGCTGCAGTATGGGGCCGGCATCATGGCCGAACATCTGCAGACCCGAAGCAGTGCCGGTTTGTTCGACGTTTCTCACATGGGGCAAGCTGTCCTCGTCGGTCCCGACCACGCAACCACGGCGGCTGTACTAGAGTCTTTGACTCCCTCCGGTTTTCTGGAACTTCTCCCCGGGCGTCAGCGCTATACCGTTTTGTTGAACGAGGAAGGCGGCGTCATTGATGATCTCATGGTAACGCGTCCGAATTCGGAAGAAGACAACGGCAAGCTCATGCTGGTGGTCAACGCGGCGCGCAAGGAAGCCGACTTCGCCCACCTGCAAGACAGGTTGCCTGCAAACGTCAGACTGGAGCCCGTTGAAGATCGTGCATTGATTGCAGTTCAGGGGCCGGAAGCCGTTGCAGCCGTCGCGGCTCATGCGCCCGGCGCGGCGGAGCTTGCGTTCATGTCTGCTGCGCCGATGGAGTTCGACGGTATTGGTTGTCACATTGCCCGTGCCGGCTACACAGGTGAAGATGGCGTTGAAATGTCTGTGCCCGCGGGGGCGGCGGAGCCGATTGCGCGAGCGCTGCTGGCCGACGATCGGGTCGAGCCGATCGGTCTGGGCGCAAGAGACAGCCTCCGTCTTGAGGCTGGGTTATGCCTCTACGGTCACGATATCGACGAAACAACGTCGCCGGTCGAGGCTGACATCACCTTCTGCATGCAGAAACGCCGCCGCGAGGAAGGCGGTTTTCCGGGTGCCGACCGCATTTTGGACGAACTTCGCAGCGGGCCGGGCAGAAAACGCGTCGGGCTTCGCCTTGAGGGGAAGGCACCGGCCCGAGAAGGTGCCGAGATTGCCTTGCCGGGCGGCCCGGTCATCGGAACAGTTACATCCGGTGGCTTTGCGCCGACTGTCGGAGCTCCGATCGCCATGGGGTATGTGCCGGAAAACCGCGCCTTACCAGGAACCGAGATGGAACTGATCGTTCGAAACCGGCGTCTCCCGGCGAGAATTGTCGAAATGCCATTCGTTCCGAATCGCTACTATCGCAAACCGAAAACCTAACCTTTCAGAGATTGGACCAGAAAATGACAACCTATTATTCCAAGGACCACGAGTGGATTGCTGTAGAAGGTGATGTCGCCACAGTGGGCATCACCAAGTACGCTCAGGAACAGCTTGGCGATGTCGTTTATGTCGACTTGCCGGATGCCGGGGCTGAGTTCGCACAGGGTGATGAAGCTGCCGTCGTGGAATCGGTTAAAGCCGCCAGCGAGATCTATGCGCCGATTGACGGTGAAGTCGTCGAAGCAAACGAAGTGCTGACGGATGAGCCTGGCAAGGTGAATGAGGATCCGGAAGGAGCTGCCTGGTTCATCAAGATGAAGGTTGCAAATGCGGGCCAGCTGAGCGAGCTTCTGGATGAAGCTGCCTACAAGGCATACGTGGAGACTCTCTGATCCATGGCAGGGCACTATTACAAGGCACAAGTGGAATGGGCTTGTGATGGCGACTACGCGGCAAACAAGTATTCCCGCGGCCATATCTGGCGTTTTGACGGCGGTCTCGAAGTGCCGGCGAGTGCCTCTCCCACTGTAGTGCCCCTGCCGCACTCCATTGAGGCGGCAATCGATCCGGAAGAGGCATTTGTCGCGGCGATTTCCTCCTGCCACATGCTTTGGTTCCTGGATCTGGCGCGTAGAGCGAATTTCAACGTGGCGAGTTATAGAGACCATGCCGAAGGTGAGATGAGCCGCGTTTCACGCGGCAAGATGGCCATCACCAAGGTGATTTTGAGACCTGAGGTCACGTTGATCGCCAACGAGCAGCCCGATCCCAGCTGGCTGACCGACATGCATGAAAAGGCGCACGACGTCTGTTTCATTGCCAACTCTGTGAGCTGTGAAATCGTCGTGGAGCAAGGGCCGGTCCGCCTGATCGCGCCATAGTAGCAGCCACACTTTCCCGTTGAACGAGAACCCCGGTGAAGGCCGGGGTTTTCTTTTTTCTACCGTCAGCCTCGATGCATGCGGTTGAAGCAGGACCTGAGGGCTATTGGCGTCATCTTCCGCTAGGCAGGTTCCGCCAAGGACGTCAGCGGTCGCCGGTTTCGAAGAATTCCGGAGATCCAGCTGTCGCGACTTTCCAGAAAACGAAGAAGCAATTCACTGTAGTTCTCGGAAACGGCATTTCGGACCGAAGGGCGTTTCGTCAGATAGCTCCTCCAGCCCGAGACAAGCTCAAGATCATGGAAGACCTCAAGTCTTGTGAAGCTCTCGAAGACGTCGAAATATCTGAAGACGGGTCCGAAAGCTGCATCAACGAGAGAAAACCGATCACCTGAAAAGAAAGGCCCTTTAGGCGAAATATGATCCTCCAGATGCTCGAATTTTTGCCGAAGTGCGTTCAATGCGGACTGATAGTCGGGTTTGCTTCCAGCGTTGTAGAGAGCGCCGATACCGTTGAGACATTGTGAGGCAAATTCGACATAGGCCCTGTGTCGCGCGCGTTCGACCGGATCTTCCGGGTGAAGCTGGCCTGATTCCGTCTCATCCAGAAATTCCACGATTGCTGCGGACTCAAAGAGATACCGATCGGTATCAATTCTGAGGAGGGGGACTTTGCCAAGTGGCGAAGCCGCACGGAACCAGTCGGGTTTATGTGCAAGGTCGATGTAGATGCGCTCAAACGGGACTTCCTTTTCCGCCAGTACGATTGCAGCGCGTTGCACGTAGGGGCAGAGCGAATGGCTGATCAAAGTGAGAGCAGTTGTCATTGAGAACTCCTATTTTCATGCAGTTGCATTAAAATAAATGCACTTGCATGAAAATTCAAGATTGATGCACTTGCATTGAAATTGCATAGTCCGAAAATGATTGACAAAACGAATGAAGACGCGAGCCCGGCCAAGATAGAGGCCTGGGCCCGGCTGATCCGGTCAAGTGCCGCAGTTCTGGAGCAGGTAGAAACGAAGCTGAAGGTTGCCGGATTACCGCCCCTTGCCTGGTACGATGTCCTCTTGGAACTGAGGCGTTCGGAAGGGGCGCAGCTGCGGCCGGTCGAGGTTGAAAAGCGCACCCTGCTGGCGCAATACAATGTCTCTCGCCTGATCGACCGGCTGGCTTCGGCAGGGTTGGTCGAAAAGAGGAAATCGCCGGAGGACGGGCGCGGAATTGCGGTTACCTTGACGGCGAAGGGGGACACGCTTCTTGAAGACATGTGGCCGGTTTACAAGGCCGCCATCCAGTCGGAGTTTGCTTGTCACCTGAGTGAAGACGAGGCGGCAACATTGTTCAGGTTACTCGGGAAGCTCTTGCCAAGAGAATAGATTGGGCAGGGCAAGTCGTTGAAAATAAAAGATTTAAACACGCTCCCACTTTGATGGGCCTGTCTTCTTTTCGGGCGCAGAGCCCGTCTTGAATGAGGCAATTTGAAACTGGGGCTTGACTCTCCGCAGGGCATCAAGCATTTAAAATGGCATGACCAAGATGACCGCATCCTTCGTGTATTTTTATTACGTCACCGACATACCGGCGGCTGCGTAGGATCTTGCTCACCTCATAGAAACCTAAAAAGCCGCCGCGTCAGGCGGCTTTTTGGTTTCCAAAAAAGGCTCCTGGCGGGGAAACCAGGAAGCCGACTATGACCAAACACATGATTGAAGCCGGGAAGCCGGCAACAAAACTCAAATCGGAGGCACTCGCCGTGCTTCTGGAGCGTGGGCTCGTGCATCAATGCACTGATCTCGAGGCTCTCGATAAAACACTGTCCGAAGGCCCCATCACCGCTTACGCCGGGTTTGACGCCACGGCGGCCAGCCTTCATGTAGGCCATCTGATGCCGCTGATGACCATGCGCTGGCTACAGAAACTCGGACATCGTCCGATTGTCGTTCTTGGCGGCGGCACCAGTCAGATTGGCGACCCAAGCTTCCGCAATGACGCTCGCCCGATGCTGGAAGAGCGGCAGATCGCGGCAAATATCGCGACGATCCGCCGGTCGGTGGAACGTCTGGTCGATATGGAC
Source organism: Pseudomonadota bacterium (assembly GCA_039195965.1). Taxonomy (GTDB): domain Bacteria; phylum Pseudomonadota; class Alphaproteobacteria; order Rhizobiales; family Stappiaceae; genus Roseibium. The sequence goes on along the minus strand of JBCCVB010000043.1, from coordinate 27,916 downwards.
GGGCCGGACGGTGCGCTTTTGGTCGACAATGCGGAGTGGCTTAATGAATTCCGCTTCCTGGAATTTCTCCGCGATTATGGCTCCCAGTTCACCGTCAACCGCATGATGACCTTCGACAGCGTCAAGTCTCGCCTGGAAGCGCAGATGCCGCTGACCGTTCTCGAGTTCTGCTACATGATGCTGCAGGCCGTTGATTTCCTGGAACTCGCCAAGCGTCATGATTGCGCACTCCAGGTTGGCGGGTCTGATCAGTGGGGCAACATCGTCAACGGTGTTGAACTCGGCCGCCGTGACGGCCGCAAGCTGCATGGTTTGACGGTACCGCTCCTGACAACTGCAAGCGGAGCCAAGATGGGTAAAACGGCTGCGGGAGCAGTCTGGCTGCATCCCGAACACCTGTCGCCTTTCGGCTTCTGGCAGTTCTGGCGCAATACGGCGGACGCCGATGTCGGCAAATTCCTGCGCCTGTTCACGGAACTTCCGATCCGGGAAGTGGAGCGCCTGTCGGAGTTGAAGGGGGCGGAGTTGAACGAGGCCAAGAAAATTCTGGCAACGCAGGTCACCACGATCGTTCATGGTCCTGAAGAGGCACTCTCGGCATTGCAACAGGGAGATGCGCTCTTTGCAGGCGAAGGTGAAATCCTTGAGCCAACGCACAAGCTTCCGCTCGCGACATTGGCAGACGGCCTTGGCCTTCTTGAATTGGTTGTTGCTGTTGGTTTTGCAGCTTCCAACGGAGAAGCGCGTCGCCTTGTTGAAGGAGGAGGGGTCCGTCTCAACAACCAGATCGTTGAAAATTCCCGCCGGCGGATCGCAACCGGTGACTTGATGGCGGATGACCGGTTGTCGGTTTCAGTAGGCAAGCGGCGCAAGGCCCTGGTCGGGTTCGAGTAAATTCCGTTTGAAGTGGTAGAGCCGGTCGTCAAACCGGCTCTGCTTTCCTACTACTGTTCCTGTACCTGCTTCGCCCGATACTCTTCCACAGGCAAACCGCCGATGCCCCAGCTCTCCATTTCAACTTCCTCAATCACGACGAAGGTAGTTGAAGGGTTTTTGCCAAGGACATCCACCAGCAGGTTGGTGGCACCTTTAATCAGTTCCGCTTTCTGGTCTGGGGTGACGCCCTCGCGGGTAACCTGAATGTTGACATATGGCATGATCACTCGGCTCTTTCAGTGCGCGGTTTGATCTGGAAAATCTTCGACATGATTTGCCAGCTGCCTTCGGAGCGAACAAAGGTCAGAAAGTCGACAAAATCGTTGCTGCCGATGCTGCAGCGGACCCTGGCAAAGGCCGTGTTTTCGCCCGCAAGCTGAATTTCGTCGATCGCGTCACGCCTCGTTTCACCGCGCGAAGCCGGCGACTGCCGGGCTGCGACCACAGGCACATACTCGTCCACGGTTCGGTGCAGAAGGGGCGTTTCATCTGCCGTGGCATAGACCGCTCGCGGGTGAAACACCTTCTGAAGCAGGTCCGTGTCGCAGTGATAAAGCGCGTCAAAATAGTCACCTATAACGCTCTGGAGATCCTGGAAAGCTTCGCTCATGCGGCCAGTCCTTCTTCTTCCATGGCCTTTTGGGTGGCCGGGCGTTCTCCAATTCTGGCGACATAACTTTCAATCTGGGGCCAGTCGGCAAGTGAAACACCGATGAAGTTGCTCCAGTTCAAAATGACAAAGGCATAGGCATCGGCAACGGAGAACGTGTTTCCCTGAAGAAACGAACCTTCCGTTTCAAGCAGCTTGTCGAATTGGGAAAGCTTGGCGTTCAGCTTGGCCAGATTTGCGGCATGTTCGCTTTCTGAAAACTGCCTGCCGGAAAAATACGGGCTGAAGGCCTTGTGCAATTCTGAAGAAAGAAAGCTCAAGAGCTCAAGCTGGCGGAAGCTTTGCAAGCGATTGTCGAAAGTCTTCGGGGAGAGCGTGGGATACTGTTCGCTGATCCAGTGCAGGATCGCGACATTTTCAGTCAAAACCTGACCGTCTTCAAATTTCAAGGCCGGCACATACCCACGCGGATTGGTGCTTTCATAATCGGCTCCTGTTTCGGTGGTTCCGGCATCCGTATCGACCTTTTCCAGCTGATAGGAAGCGCCTGCTTCATTCAGAAGAATATGTGCTGCCATGGAACAGGCACCGGGTTTGTAGAACAGCTTCATTGTTTGGCTCCATCGTTGATGTCGATGGCAGGAAGGTGTTGGTTTAGGTCACTGTTGACAAGTAAGTTACCAATAGTAACCTACATTATCGAGTTACCTCGGAGAAACCTGATTTCAGCGGAGTTACGCACGAAAATGGTCCTCAAGATGCGCAAGAACCGCAGTCCGAAACCACCTGAGCCCTGCATGCTTACCGAATGCATGCAGGTGATCGCCGGGGCGTGGGCGCCTAACGTCATCTGGAGCCTGCGCGCGGGACCGAGGCGTTTCAATGAACTGAAAGGGGATATTCCTCCGATCTCGTCCAAGGTGTTGTCGGCGCGGCTGTCCGAGCTTGAGGGCAGAGGTGTTCTCTTGCGACACGTGCGACCGACATCCCCACCTTCGGTCGAGTACGAACTTACGGAGCTGGGCGAGGAATTAATCCCTGCATTGGAAGCAATTGTTCAGGTAGGGTACAAATTGAAAAGCCTGCGGGGATATGAACCGGAGGTTGAGGCTGCCGAGTAAGGTTCAGACTTTATTGCGAAGGAAATTCGATGAATTCAAAGACATTTGTTTTGGTTCACGGAGTTTGGCATGGCGGCTGGTGTTGGTCGCGAGTCGCCGGGATCCTGAGTTCCAGGGGGCACAGGGTCACGGCTCCGACGCAGACCGGCCTCGGCGAGCGCTCTCATCTTTTATCTCACGACATCACGATAGACACATTCGTGACAGACATTGTTCAGCACTTGCAGTTTGAAGATCTGAGCGAAGTTGTTCTGGTCGGTCACAGTTTCGGTGGCATTCCGATTACCGGCGTCGCCGATGTTGTGCCGGAACGGATCGGCAAGCTGATTTATCTCGATGCGATCATGTTGAATTCCGGAGAAACCTGGTTCGACCTTTTGCCGGAGGATATGGCGCAAGACCGCAAGGACCTTGCGAACAAAACCAGCGGTGGTTTGAGCCTGCCTCCAGCACCGCCGGAAAGCTTCGGCGTTACGCGCCCGGTCGATGTCGCATTTCTGGAAACGCGACTGACACCGCATCCGTTCAAGACCTTCACAACCAGCTTGAAACTGAAGAACGATGTCGGGAACGGCCTACCGGCAAGCTACATCGAATGCACGGATCCTCCATACCGGCCGGCCGTTGTTGCCCGCGAGCGAGCTCAGGGGTTTGGCTGGCCCATTTCACAGATCGCGACGGGGCACGATGCCATGGTGACGGAACCGCAGGCTGTGGCGGATCTTCTCGAGCAGTTGGCGTGAACGTTCAAAGCATCAATTGCAGGTTTTGAACCATGAACCCACGTAATTTTGTCCTGGTGCATGGTGCCTGGCACGGCGGTTGGTGCTGGTCACGTGTTGCGGAAATCCTGTGCTCAAGAGGGCATAGGGTCACCGCGCCGACACAGACGGGATTGGGCGAACGTTCCCATTTATTGACGGACAGCATCACGCTGCAGACCTTTGTCGACGACATCATTCAGCATGTGAACTTCGAGGAATTGAACGAAGTCGTATTTGTTGGTCATAGCTACGGCGGCATATCCATCACAGGCGTTGCAGACCAAATGCCTGGATGCGTTTCGAAATTGATTTTTCTGGACGCAGTCTTGCTGGATAGTGGTGAGACCTGGTTCGATTTTCTTCCAACGGAAGTTATCGAGAAGCGTAAAGAACTGGCGATGGAAACCAGTGGTGGCTTAAGCGTGCCGCCACCATCCGCCGAAGCATTTGGCGTTCAGCGCCCGGACGACATTGCCTTTCTGGCAAGCCGCCTGACGCCGCACCCGATCAACACCTATAGAACGAACCTGACACTCGAAAATCGGATAGGGAACGGCCTTCCTGCCAGCTATGTCTCGTGCACAGAACCCCGATTTGATCCGGTGACAGTGTCGTTGAATAGAGCGCAGGATTTCGGTTGGCCAATCACCCAGATTGCAACGGGACACGACGCCATGGTCACGGAGCCGCAGGCAGTCGCGGATCTGCTGGAAGAGTTGGCCGGGTGAAAAAATTAAGAGGGGCGTTCGCCAGGGCTTCCAGCTTAGAAGCCAGGCCCCTTTTCGTCGTCCCGGATCCGTCGTGGCTGAGGCGCCAGATCGGAGCGACAGAGAATTCCGTAACCAAAAACCTGCGCAATCAAATGGTTTGCAACTAATCGGCCTCGGCACTGTAGGCATGTACCAGATGACCGGGTTTCATTGGGTTAGAAGACCAAAAGGGGCAGCCTGAGTTAGGCCGCCCCTTCCACGTCCAGTTTGAACAACCGGGTTCTTTAGAAGAAGCCCAGCTTGTTCGGATTGTAGCTGACCAGCATGTTCTTCGTCTGTTGGTAGTGGTCCAGCATCATCTTGTGGGTTTCGCGGCCGATGCCGGACTGCTTGTATCCGCCGAAGGCCGCATGTGCCGGGTAGGCGTGATAGTTGTTCACCCAGACGCGTCCGGCTTCAATCGCCCTGCCGAACCGGTAGCAGGTGTTGGCATCGCGCGACCACACGCCGGCGCCAAGGCCGTACATGGTGTCGTTGGCAATCGCGAGTGCTTCTGCTTCGTCCTTGAAGGTAGTGACAGACACCACCGGGCCGAAGATTTCTTCCTGGAAGACGCGCATCTTGTTGTGGCCCTTCAGGATGGTCGGCTGAATGTAGAAGCCGCCTGACAGGTCACCGTCGAACTTCGCTTCCGCGCCACCGCACAGGACTTCTGCACCTTCTTCTGCGCCGATCGTCAGATAGGACAGGATCTTGTCCTGCTGCTCACGGCTGGCCTGCGCACCGACCATGGTTTCCAGTGCACGCGGGTCGCCTTGCTTGATGGCTTTCACCCGCGCAATGGCGCGCTCGATAAAGGCTTCGTAGATGTCTTCCTGAATGAGCGCGCGGCTCGGGCAGGTGCAGACTTCCCCCTGGTTGAAGGCAAACAGAACGAAGCCTTCGACAGCCTTGTCGAGAAACGCGTCATCTTCGCGCATGACATCGGAGAAGAAGATGTTGGGCGACTTGCCGCCAAGCTCAAGCGTAACCGGTATCAGGTTCTCGGTGGCGTACTGCATGATCATCCGGCCGGTCTGGGTCGAGCCGGTAAAGGCGATCTTGGCAATACGTGAGGACTTGGCAAGCGGAGCGCCAACCTCAGCGCCGTAGCCGTTGACGATGTTCAAAACGCCCGGAGGCAACAGGTCACCGATCAATTCGGCCAGAACCATGATCGCTGCTGGTGTCTGTTCCGCCGGTTTCAGGATAACGCAGTTGCCCGCTGCCAGTGCCGGAGCGAGTTTCCAAGCGGCCATCAGAATCGAAAAGTTCCACGGAATGATCTGACCAACCACGCCAAGCGGTTCATGGAAGTGATAGGCGATCGTGTCGGAATCGATTTCCGACATGGAACCTTCCTGACCGCGCAGGACGCCTGCGAAGTAGCGGAAATGGTCTACGGAAAGCGGAATGTCGGCTGCTGTTGTCTCGCGGATCGGCTTGCCGTTGTCCCAGGTTTCGGCCTTGGCCAGCAGGTCCAGATTGGCCTCGATCACGTCTGCGATCTTCAGCAGGGTGTTGGCCCGTTCCGCGGCCGGTGTCCTTCCCCAGCCATCTTTGGCAGCATGCGCAGCGTCCAGAGCCAGCTCAACGTCCGCGGCGTCCGAGCGGGCGACATCGCAAACCGGAGCGCCTGTGATCGGGGTGATGTTGGTGAAGTAGCGACCATTGACCGGCGCTACATATTTTCCGCCGATGTAGTTGTCGTATCGGGTCTTGAAGGGAGAATCCGCATCCTTTGTGAAGCTCGGCATCTCGTTCATTTTTGTTTCCTCCTCGTTTCTCTGGTCCTCCACCAGAGATCGGAGGAAACGTGCCTAATCTTGACGGGAATTGTCAGCCGCCTGATGGCACCGCTTCCCTGCAACCTGTCTCAGTACTGAGACAGATCAACCGGGAAATTCGCCGATGCCCAATCTCTTCATGCGGCGGTAGAGTGTGGCGCGTCCGATGCCCAGTGCCCGGGCAGCTTCGGAGACGTTGCCGCCTGCTCGGGTAAGTGCCCGAATGACCGCTGCGCGTTCCGCTTTTTCGAAACCCGTCGGACCATCTTCGCGGCCCAGCAAATCGGACGCGGGCAGGGGCGAGATTGGTCCTGAGGACCCGAGGCCGAACGCCTTGCGTGCTCCTCGCGTCGCGCCGATGACAATGTCATCGGAATCGACAGCAAGCAGTATGGCGGTTTCACCGGATTCTTGGTCCGCACAGATGATCCGCGCCTTGGGATAGAAGGCCCGGAAGGCTTCCGCCTCTATCTGCCGTGCTGTTTGCGCGGCGGTCGCCGCAATCAGTCTGTTGAATGCTTCGGTCTGGTCTGAGCGCGCTGATGATATGTCCAGCGCACCGGCAAGGTTGCCATCGGGCCCGAAGATCGGCGCATCCATGCAGCTCATGCCCGCGTTGCGTGCCAGAAAGTGCTCACTACGGTGAATGATGACCTGTCTTTGCTCCGCGATACAGGTGCCGACCCCGTTTGTACCCTCTGCCTCTTCGCTCCAGTCGGAGCCTAACCAAAGTCCCCATTCCTCAAAGGTTGGGGCGTCTCCGGCTGAACAGCGTTGGTCCAGCAAGATGCCTTTTTCGTCGGTCAGAAGAACGGTGCAGCCGGACTGGCCGACAAGTCCGAAGAGTTGGTCGAGTTTGGGAGAAGCGGTCCTCAACAGGAATTCAGATGCTTCGCGGCATTGCTGAAAACTCGATTCGCTGATTTTGCCACGGGAACTGCGATCGGCCGGATCAAGACCATGAGTATAAAGCGATCGGTGCCAGGAAGCGGCAACCCGGGACAGCGCCGGCGCTGATCCGGACTGCACCGTTTTGAGAACGGTCTCAACATGATCCAGTGTCGGGGCGATCTGAATTCTCCTCCTCGATCGTCCGATTCTGCCGCAGCTTTAAAGTTGAGCAATACGTTCAACAATAGCATTAAGCGAATTCAAAATGAATGGATTGACTGGAAAATTCAAGTGATGGAATTTCGCCGGGCATCCCGATCCCAAACCATGCTCTGCCGATGGTCGCTCCGCTACGCGCCCATCCTGGAGCAATTCAGGTTTCGATTGGCTTTAGTTTTGTAATGAAATAACATAACAAACTTTTGCTGAACAACTATCAACGTCGGAGAAAAGAATGTCGGTGGCGGAAGCTTTGGAGACAAAAGAACAGGAACGTTCCGTTTCGGCTGCGGGGCCGCAACGGGCCGATGCCGAAGCTGCAGTTCGTTTGTTGATCGAATGGGCCGGAGATGATCCGGACAGGGAAGGTCTGGTGGATACGCCGGCGCGCGTCGTCAGGGCATATGAAGAATTCTTTGAAGGATACCGGACAGACCCGGTTGAGCTGCTTCAGCGGACCTTTGAAGAAACCAATGATTACGACGACATGATTGTGTTGCGGAATCTGCGCTTTGAATCGCATTGCGAGCATCACATGGTTCCGATTGTCGGCAAGGTTCACATTGCTTATCTGCCGGCCGGCCGGGTGGTTGGCATCAGCAAGCTGGCCCGTCTGGTGGAAGTGTTTGCCAAGCGGCTACAGATTCAGGAAACCCTGACGGCGCAGATAGCCGAAACCATCGACACGGTACTCAAACCCAGAGGAATCGCAGTCGTTATGGAAGCAGCGCATATGTGCATGACGACGCGAGGCGTCAAGAAACCCGGTGTTTCAATGATGACGCGCAGAATGCTGGGCGAATTTGCGTCCGACAGGGAACTGCGGCGCGACTTTCTCTCGTCTCTTGCCGGTCCGAATGAGAGGTTTGGTTAGCCGGCGGCTGTTGCATGGCAACCGGCAACAAAGAAACCCCGCCTCCTTTCGGGAAGCGGGGCTTAAGTCTGTCGCGGGGCCGCGAAGGTCGCTTCTTGCTTAATGCCTGCTTATGCCTGCAGGCGGGACCTGATTTCCTTGCGAAGCTCATCGATCGGAGACTTCTTGGCGCCGTCTATCGTGTGCCAGAACGTCCAACCGTTGCAGGCTTCCTGTCCCTGAACCAGGGCGCCCACTTTGTGGATCGAACCGGTGTGATCACCTGACTTCAGAGAACCATCCGCGCGAACCACAGCCTGATGCTTGCCTTTGGAACAGGTCAGCTCCGTACCGGGTTCCAGGAGGCCGCTTTCCAGCAGTGTGCCGAAGGGGATGCGTTTTTGGGCGCGTTTGCCCTTTTGCATCTCCAGTGCTTCGGCATCTCCTGGTGTGATTGCATCGATGCGTGCAGTCGCAGCGTCAATGTACTCTTGCTCACGCTCGACACCGACGAAATGCCGGCCGAGTTTCTTTGCAACAGCCCCTGTCGTGCCGGTTCCGAAGAACGGATCCAGGACCACGTCACCGGGTTTGGAAGACGCCGTGAGAACCCGATAGAGCAGGGACTCCGGTTTCTGGGTCGGGTGCACTTTCTGACCGTTCTTGTCCTTGAGACGCTCCGTGCCCGTGCACAGCGGCAGGTGCCAATCGGAGCGCATCTGCAGATCTTCGTTGAAGGTCTTCAGAGCATCGTAGTTGAAGGTTGGCTTGGCGTCCTTGGATTTCACCGCCCAGATCATGGTCTCATGAGCATTGGTGAACCGTTTGCCGCGGAAGTTGGGCATCGGATTGGACTTGAGCCAGACAATATCGTTCATGATCCAGAAGCCTAGATCCTGCAGGATCGCGCCAACCCGGAAGATATTGTGATAGGAGCCGATCACATAAAGTGACCCGTCGGGCTTAAGCACCCGGCGCGCGGCCAGGAGCCAGGCTCGGGTAAAGGCATCATATGCCTCAAAGCTCTCGAACTGATCCCAGTGATCGTCACAGGCGTCCACCTTCGACTGATCCGGCCGATGCAGGTCGCCGCCCAGCTGGAGATTGTAGGGCGGATCTGCAAAGACCAGGTCGACCGACCGGGACGGCAGTTTCTCAAGGGCGGCTACGCAGTCGCCCTTCAGGATCGTATTCAGCCAGGAAGCGGGTGCTTCCGATTTCTTTTTTTGAAGGGGTGCCGCAAAGGACACCCCGGTACGCAGTACACTCATTGCGACGCAATACCTCACGCAATTTCGAGTGTCATGGTTACCGGTTTTGGTAAATCAGCCGTTAAGCTCGCAAAACAAAAATTCTCTTTAAATCAATGCTTTGTTTACAATCGTAAAAGTTAAATGAGAGGTTAACGACCTGTGCCAACCGAAAAGGCCAGAATTCTGCTGATTTCATTGAGTGTACGACCGGAAGTTGCTTTCCAATCGTTAAAGGCAACCTGTATCGCCTTCAGATTTTTTTTCGACAGGCGATCATTATCGATGACATTTTCTCGAATGAGTGCGTTAACCACGTCGCCAGACAGGATGAAACTTTCCTTACCCATGAAGCGCAGAGCAAGCTGTCCGGTGTTGCCGCCCAGTCGACTGCCGCGCTTCTTCAAGAATTCCATCAACCCGATCTGATCATCCACCGGATAGCGGGCGAAGAACGTGGACGCAGTGCCGTGTTCGGCCGCCAACTCCTTCAGAAATATGGCGTTATGCTGCACGGTCTTGATCTTGGCGCCATTGCGCACGATCCGTGTATCCTTGAGTAGACCTTCAAAGGCTTCGTCAGGGAGAAAGGAGAGGCGAGCAACATCGAAACCTTCGAAGGCTTCTTCAAAGCCAGGCCATTTCTGGTCAATCACTTTCCAGCTGAAACCGGCCTGGAAAACGCATTTGGTGAACATGGCCAACCAGCGGTCATCGCCGATCTTCTCCAGCTGCTCCGGCGATTTCGGTAGATTGTGCTCCCCGAGGAGTGCTGCCAACTCGGCCGCACCACCTTTCTTCTCGGTCGCCAGCAATTCGATTTCTTCAAAGGAGCGCATCAGCCGTCACCTTCCATGGAATTCAGTTTTCGGTTTGTTGTCAGCTCTCGGCGGGTGGGGATCTGTCGAGCTCGCCTTGCAACGAGGTATGGGCGGCTTCAACGATGTCGCGGCGCAAGGCATATTCAGTGCCGGGTCGAATTTCGTCGGGAACCGGATAGCCTGCGACAGGCAGCACTTCCTTCAACCGCGCACCGGACATCTGAATGTAATCGGCGTCTTCCGCCGCAATCCGGTTGTAGAGACGTCCCAAAAACGAACGCTTACGTTTAAGTGTTGCGCCGGCAATGATAAGGCTGTTGTGCAAGAACCGCTCGAGTTCATGTATGTCTTGCGGGGTTCTGTTGATGATGGCCGGAATATTGATACTCGGCCCTCTATAGGGGTAACGAGGTACAAGGGTCAGCAGGTCTGTTACCAGAGCGTCTTTTGAGGCGACTGTTTTCAGTTTTGGCCCGTTCATGAACTCATTGCACCTTTAGATAGAACAACGCCTCTCAATATGGCTAACCTGTCTGGCTGCTTCAATTCGTTTCGATAAATGAATCAAGAGCAGTCAGTCAGGCGCTGTCGCATCCTCAGAATTCTCCGAGATACATTGAACGGGTGAACTCGCCTGGCGCTTCTTTTCTACCGGGCTCCAACATCCCTGGAGCGTTCAAACCTGCGCAATGCGAGGGACAGGGTAATGGTCATCATCAGGTAGATCAGGGCGACCACGTTATAGGTCTCGAAATAGCGGAATGAGCCAGCCGCGTAGACCTTGCCGAGCTGGGTTACATCGGCAACGCCGAGGACCGATACGAGCGAACTGTCCTTGATCATGGCGACGAAATCGTTTCCCAGAGGCGGTAGAATGGTCTTGAGAGCTTGCGGGAAAATGATCAACCGGAAGCGCAGCCAGCGGTTCATGCCGAGCGCTTCGGCAGCCTCGATCTGGCCCTTGTCTACAGCCTGGATACCGGCGCGGAAAACTTCTGCGATAAATGCAGAGTAACCGATCATCAGAGCCACGATTGCGCGCCATAAAAGCGGGAAATCACGTGTGCGCATCGTATCGAGCCCGAGAGGCTCAAGCACTGCGTTGACGCCGGCAATCAGAAGCGGAGTTGCCACGAAGGCGATATAGAGCAACAGCACGATGATGGGCAGTCCACGCACGATCTCGACATAGAAACGGGCGCTTTGGCGAAGAATGATTGAGCCGGAGAGCGAAGCAAGGGCAAGAAACAACCCGAGAACCGATGCCAGAAAAAATCCAACCAGCGTGACGAATATTGTCAGGCCGACACCCCGAGAAACGGTTGCCATGACCTGAGTATAAATCTCGTCGGTCGCTATCTGAAACAGGAGAAAGATGGCAATTCCGCAAGCCGCCACCAGCCAGTAGGGAAAGTCGTTCTGGGGAGTGCCGGTCGAAGATTTTTTGCGGAACATGGATCTGTCTTGCATTGTGGGAAGGGCGGTACGGTCTTGGAGGAATAACGACCGGTCAAAACAAATGGCCGATATCCGGACTGAACGGCGGATACCGGCCATGAGCAACAATGTCTAGCCTTGTTGGGGGCAAGCCGGTTCCTTACTGGCCGGCTTTGTAGTCGAAGAACCACTTTTTATTCAGAGCGTCCAAGGTGCCGTCGGTGCGCATGCTGGCAATAGCTGCGTTGAAAGGTGCAACGAGATCGGATCCTTTCGGGAAGATGAAACCGAAATCTTCGGTGCCCATCGGTTCGCCGATCAGCTTGAAGGTATCCGGGTTCGTCGCAACGTAGCCCTGGCCTCCGGTGCTGTCGGTCAGGACAAGGTCGACGTCGCCTGTCTTGAGAGCCTGGACAGCAGCGCCGAAGGTTTCGAACAGCTTGATGCGCGGGTTGGCTTCGTCACCGTCCAGAACTTCATAAACCGTGACGTAGAACGGCGTCGTGCCCGGCTGCGCTCCGGCGAGGAAATCCGTATTGGCGGCAAATCCCTTGGCATCCGTGAAGCGGTCTTCGTCGGCCCGGACCAGCATGAACATTTCTGAGCGCATGTAAGGTTCGGAGAAGTCGACTTTTTCTGCCCGATCCGCGCGAATGGTAATGCCGTTCATGGCAACATCGTATTCGCCTGCGGAAATGGCAGGGATCATCGCGTCCCAGCTGACATTCTCATAAGACACATTCATGTTCAGGCGCTTGGCGATCTCGGCAATCGCCTCATACTCCCAGCCGGTCGCTGCTCCGGATTTCGGATCGACGAACTGCAGCGGCGGATAGGTATTTTCCGATGCAATGACAACGTCACGTCCCTTCAGATCGGGAAGGCTCTGTGCGACGGCGGAAAAACCGGCGCCGATCATGGCGGTGACGGCGACCGCGAGGGTCAGAAAAGTTCGTTGCATGGCAAGCTCCTAGATCAACCTGCTTCGAAGTGCGTACACCGGAAAAGCAGCAAAGTTGATTGTTTCCAATTTGCTGAGGCACCTCGCGTCCATAGAACCGCCAAATACCCCTGTGAAAATTCCGGGTGACTTTATCGGTTTCACCGCACCGGGAAAAGGGCATTTGAATCGGTTGAAACGAGATGAGTGGAGCGGAGTGCAGAATTTTTCTCTTTGCGAAAAAAAATTCAAAATCTGTTGTTACATCTATTGACCCGGACGGACGTAGGCAGGACTGTGGGGACATAACAACAATAAGGAGACTTTTATGTCCAAACTAAGCAGCAACAATTTGCAGCAGGCAGGACGGCGGGTCCGGCTTGCTCCTTCCCATCCGCTGGAAGTTTTCACCGATGCGGAAAAAGCTGTTGCCCGTCTGATCGAAATCTTCGAAGCGAACACGTCGTTCCTGCGCTCTCATTTTCAGGACCTTCTCGAGGGCAAGGAAATAGACGGGAGGGTTCGCGCCTATTACCCGCAAGTTCGGATCGTGACCGACAGTCATGTTCGCCTGGACAGCAGATTGTCCTATGGGTTCGTTTCCCGGCCTGGAACCCATGCTTCGACGATCACGCGGCCGGACCTGTTCAAGAACTACCTGGAATCCCAGCTATCGCTCTTGATGAGCAATCACGACGTACCGATCCTTGTCGGCGATAGCGACATGCCGATTCCGCTTCATTTTGCCTTTTACGACGGAACGCATGTGGAAGGCGGCGCCGCCGCGGCGAACCTGGATCGGCCTCTTGCCGACATGTTCGACCTGCCGGATCTCACGGTGATGGACGATTCCATTGCCAACGGCACCTACGAGCCGGTAGACGGCGTCATGCCCCTGGCTTCGTTCACGGCGCCGCGGATCGACTATTCTTTGCACCGCTTGCAGCACTATACCGCGACTGCAGCCGAGCACTACCAGAACTACGTCCTTTTCACGAACTACCAGTTCTATATCGATGAATTCTGCCGCATGTCCCACGAGCTGCTTGCAGATCCGGACAGTGGATACGAATCCTTCGTCGCTCCTGGCAATTTGATCACGGAAGCCGGGCAAAGCGCACCGTCCTGCGGTGCGGAGCCTGCCAAATTGCCTCAAATGCCGGCCTATCACCTCAAGCGGGCTGACGGCAGCGGCATCACGATGATCAACATTGGCGTCGGACCGTCCAACGCCAAGACAATCACTGACCATGTGGCCGTGCTTCGTCCGCATGTGTGGCTGATGCTCGGGCATTGCGCCGGCCTTCGCAACAGCCAGACTTTGGGCGACTATGTTCTGGCCCATGGTTATGTGCGCGAAGACAACGTCCTCAATCAGGATCTACCGATCTGGGTGCCGATCCCGCCGCTTGCCGAGGTTCAGGTGGCGCTTGAGGATGCCGTTGCCGAAACCACGGGGCTGGACGGCTATGACTTGAAACGGGTCATGCGCACGGGAACCGTTGTCTCTCTCGACAATCGCAACTGGGAACTTTGGGACCAACCGGAACTCGTCAAGCGTTTCTCCCAGTCACGTGCGATTGCGCTCGATATGGAATCGGCAACGATCGCCGCCAATGGCTTCCGCTTCCGGGTGCCTTACGGCACGCTGCTTTGCATCTCCGACAAGCCGCTTCATGGCGAGTTGAAACTGCCTGGCATGGCCACTGATTTCTACAAGCGTCAGGTCGCTCAGCACCTGCAGATCGGTATTCGGGCCATGGAAAAGATGCGAGACATGACGGCTGAACGTCTGCATTCACGCAAACTCAGAAGCTTTGCGGAGACGGCATTTCAATAAAAGGGTTGTTTGGTGGAGCCCGCGAGATGGCGGTCCTATGTGTCTGTCATCTCGGCTTGTCGCATTGCTGCAACCGGATGACTGGCTGTCTTCATTTGAAGAAAAAAAAGCGCGGTTTCGAGCCGCGCTTTTTTTTGATCTCTGAAAGTTCGTTAGTTTTATTCTGCTTCGTCGGCAGGGGCCGCATTCAGCAAGCCGTAACGTTCTTCACCAATCTTTTCGAGAAGATCCAGCTGAGTTTCAAGGAAGTCGATATGACCTTCCTCGTCCTTGAGCAGTTCTTCAAAAAGGGCCATGGAGACGTAGTCTTCTTCTTCACGGCAGATTTCACGCGACTTCATGTAGGAAGTGCGGGCGTCGTACTCACCGGCAAGATCGGATTCCAGAACTTCCTTGACGTTCTGGCCAATGCGCAGGGGAGCCACTTTTTGCATGTTCGGGTGGCCTTCCAGAAAGATGATCCGGTCGGTCAGCTTGTCTGCGTGATGCATTTCCTCAATGGATTCTTCACGCTCTTTCTTGGCCAGACGGGCAAAGCCCCAGTCGCTCAAGAGGCGATAATGCAGCCAGTATTGGTTGATAGCGCCAAGCTCCAGAAAGAGAGCCTCGTTCAGGCGCTTTATGACCTTCGCATTCCCTTTCATGGCGATGCCTCCTTGTTTTGATCACGAAGGCAGTTTAGAATTATTCTAGTTTTGAAGTCCAGCGAAAAAAGTTGAAAAATTGAATTTTTTTGAACAGAAACCTTGAGCTAAATGTTCAGATTTTAAGAGAAACCGCCCGTTGGAAACTTGAGTTTTTCACACAGATTAAAGGGCGCGGCTCTATTCGAGATCGCGCCCTAAGGGTGTAACTTGTAACGAATACAAGTTGTTTTGTCTAAATTGACGCTTACTTCGGCAAGATCACGGCATCAATCACATGGATAACGCCATTTGACGCTTCCACATCAGCCGTGACGACATTGGCATCATCCACTTTGACGCCGTTTGTTGCGTCTACGGAGATTTCGCTTCCCTGAACTGACGCAACTTCAGCCTTCTTGCCGGCGATATCGGACGACATCACCTTGCCGGGCACGACGTGATAAGTGAGCACTGCAACGAGCTGGTCCTTGTTTTCGGGCTTTAGCAGGTTCTCAACGGTGCCTGCCGGCAACTTGGCAAATGCCTCGTCCGTCGGTGCGAACACAGTGAACGGGCCGTCGCCCTTCAAAGTTTCAACAAGTCCTGCAGCCTGAACAGCTGCAACCAGCGTGTTGAAGGACCCCGCGCCAACGGCTGTATCAACGATATCTTTGTCACCCGCCTTGGCTGCGGATAGGGGAACGATGAGAAGAAGGGCGAAGAGAAGATTTTGAATCAGTTTCATGTGTCACTCCCACATTCTCACAGGCATGGGGAAGCGCTTCGGGAAAATGGTTTTCCCGAGCCAGTTCAAATGCTTGACTGATGCCTGTGTCGAAAACTCTACGCATCCGTCAGGCAAACGGATGAGGAAAAAATCGGAGAGGATTTATGCCGCATCCAATGCCGAATGCGCGACAGGTTGGTTTCCTATTCGGCTTCAAGGAAAATGCTTGATGACGCCTGGCATCACCGAAAACGCAGGCTGCGGCTCCAGCAGGTCAGGGAACAGCGAGTGCGTTTGGAGACCGGAATGACCCGATGAACAAGAAAGCCGGCAAACATGGTGGCGCGTGCAGTTCACGTTCACCATTCAACCGAAATGGGAGGGCTAATTGTCTACGGCAACCAGCTCAACTGTATTGCCATCCGGGTCTTTCAGGAAAAGTCCGCGCCACCCGACCCAGGCGAAGTTTTCTATTCGCGTTTCGATATCCTTTTCTGCAAACCACTTTTCAGCCGCGTCCTGCTCCGCTCGCGAAACGGAAAGCGCTATATGGTGGAGGGAGGAAGCGGGCTCGTTTCGTCCGGATACAACCTGCTTTTCCGATCCGGCATCAAAAAGAGCGAGAACGGTCGTCAATCCGCCGAAACCATCGCCGATACGGAAGAACTCTATGGCTCCACCCGATCGGGTCGCAAAGTGTTCCAGTCCCAAGCAATCACGGTAGAACCCGATCATCGCGGCCATGTTGCTTGTATGGATGGCAATCTCACTGAGACCCTTGACCTGAAATCCAGGCTTCATCGGCAGACCTTTCAGTTCGCTTGGGACTGCAGCATTAAAAGTGTGATCAATATCCGATGCAACCCTCGAGGTATCAGCTGACAAGCGCTGAAAATTTCGATTGCCGGGAGTTCAAGCTGCGTATCTCAGAGGTCCTGGTCCTTCCTGAGAATCTCGGCGCAGGAAAAACAACGGATGTGAAGAAAGTGCATCTGGCTGAAGAATGTGATTGGCAACGGGCTTAAAACTAGCCGAAAAGGGCATTGTCAGAAATTAGACAGGGTGACTTTGCATCATGCTTTCAGGGGTTTGCATCGGCACGAATGACATTTCGGCAGCTGGAGAGTTCTACGACGAAGTCCTGGCGGTCATTGGTATGAAATGCGTTTTTTCCGATGAGCATGAAAGAGGGTACGCGGGTGATGACGGGCGAACCACTTTCTTTGTCGTTGTTCCATTTAACGAGCAAAAAGCCACCTTCGGCAACGGAACGCAGGTCATGTTCTATGCACCCGATGCTGAAACAGTAAAGGCGTTCCACGCAACTGCGCTTCGCTGTGGCGGATCGAACGAAGGGGCTCCGGGGCCGCGGAGTTATCACCCGGATTACTACGGCGCATATGTTCGCGACCTTGACGGAAACAAGCTGAACGTATCGGTCAGTCTCGAAGACAAGGCCTGACGAGTTCCGGTTTCCGTGCCGACGCACAGCGGAAACCTGGGCTCGGTTACTCCAGTGCTGCGGCAAGGGCCTTTCGCATGACCGTCGGCAAGGCCTCATCCTGAAGTGTTTCGGGGCTTGACCACCAGGTATTCTCAAGCTGGGGAGCAGTCGAGGCTGTGAGATCGGAAATGTAGACGGTCAGCTTCAGGTGAAAATGCGTGAACGTATGCTTCACTTCGACGGATCTTTTTCGCCAGCTCGCCGAAAATGGGGCGTGATCAAGCGCCTGCGATGGATCGAAAGATTCGGACCACTCTGACCCCGGCACTTCCGTCATGCCGCCCAGCAGGCCTTTTGGCGGACGGCGACGCAGCAGAATTGCGCCACTCACCTGATCCCTCGCCACAAAGGCCGCACCAAAGCGCGTCGGCTTTTGTTTTTTCGGTGCTTTTCTTGGCAATGTTTCAGCAACGGGCGAGCTCTGGACGCTGCAGGCGTCGATCCAGGGACACAGGGAACAGGCAGGTCGCTTTGGTGTGCAGATGGTTGCACCGAGATCCATTACGGCCTGGGCGAAATCACCGGGCCGGTCGAAAGGGGTGAGATCGGACATGAGAGCCTTTATCTCAACCTTCGCGTCGGGAAGTGGCGTTTCGATCTGTTTCAATCTTGTCAGCACACGTTCCACATTGCCGTCGACGACTGCTGCATGCCGGTTGAATGCGATGGTCGCAATGGCCGCGGCGGTATAGGGCCCGACACCGGGGAGCCCCAAAAGTTCCTTTTCTTCATCGGGAAACCGGCCACCATGGACGCAGGCGACCGTATCCGCGCATTTTTTCAGGTTGCGCGCGCGAGAATAATAGCCCAGCCCCGCCCATGCCTTCATGACGTCTTCCTCAGGGGCGGCGGAAAGATCTTCGACTGTTGGCCAAGTCTTGGTAAATTTCTCGAAGTAGTCCTTCACCGCGGCGACGGTGGTTTGCTGCAACATGACTTCCGAAAGCCAGATCCTGTATGGGTCTGGAATCTCTCCCAGTTTCCGGTCTTCCGGGCTCACCCGCCAGGGCAGCTTCCGCGCATGGCGATCGTACCAGCTCAAAAGTGTGGCGGCTAAGGAAGCAGAGTTCATGTGATCAGCTGAGTTCACGAGGTTGAATCCAAGTGTGTATAATTGGAAAGCCTGGGGACAACTTCGTGAAGTAAGCCTGGCACAAGCGTATCGGGGAAGTATTGGTCGTTATTTTGTCGCATTCTATTGGGAGACAACATCTCGATCCGTATAGCTGGCAAATCTATGCTATTTTTGCTTGGCCGGAAGAGGAGGTAGGTCATTAGCGCGGTAAAGGCAAATTCTAAGCGCAAGTCCAGAGAGGCGAAACCGCTTGCTGATCTTGTCAGCAAGGCGATGACGCCGGTCTGCCGAAAGCGCGGCTTTGCCTCCGTCGATATCGTTGCCTCCTGGGCTGATATCGTCGGCGAACGCTATGGCACACGTGTACAGCCCGACAAACTTATCTGGCCACGGCAACCGGAGCTCCGGGATCCTGAAACGGTGCCGCAACCGGCAACGCTCGTCGTGCACACCGACGGTGCAACAGCCTTGATGCTGTCTCACGACAGCGGGCAGGTTATTGAGCGCATCAACACTTTCTACGGTTGGGCGGCAATTGGACGCATAAAGATCCTCCAAAAGCCTGTGCAGGTGAAACGCGTTGCTCCTCGCAAGACACTGCGGGAACTCACCCAGACCGAAGAAAAGAAGCTTGATGACAGCCTCCAGGGCGTCGAAAATGCGCGATTGCGCGAAGCTCTGAAAAAACTCGGCGCACAGGTGATCGCCAAGAACACGGAAAAAGCCGCCTGATCGAGGCGAATATTGACCTAACGGTAGCGTGTTCAGGCGATAACAACTTTGTGAAACAGAGCCTTGTAACCTCCTCGCTCCTGCCACATTTGATAAGCCTTGTTGACGCGTCGTGCCTGAAGGGGCACATGAAGCTACAGAATTCGCACCATCGGTGCTGCGCCTAAAACTCGTTATAGGACGATCTTCGTGACCCAGACCCGTAGACAGTTTCTCAAAACCACCGCCCTGGCCACGGCTGCATTCAGTGTAGCCACCACCGTTCCGGCCTTTGCGCAATCCGTAGATCAGGAAGAGCTGCTGAAACCCGGTCCGCTGGGTGACAAGTTCCTGGGAGACGAGAACGCACCGGTCACAATCGTCGAATATGCATCCATGACCTGCGGTCATTGTGCAAATTTCCACAAGAGCACCTGGCCTGACCTGAAGAAAGACTATGTCGATACCGGCAAGGTCCGCTTCATATTCCGCGAATTCCCGCTGGATCCGGTCGCCGCGGCCGCATTCATGCTTGCCCGTTGTGCTCCTGCGGACAAATATTTCGAGATTGTGGACATCATGTTCGAACAGCAGCGCAACTGGGCATTTACCGACAATCCCTATCAATCGCTGCTCGACTTTTCCAAACAGATCGGATTTACACAAGAGTCCTTTGAGGAATGCTTGACAAACCAGGGTTTGCTTGACGCAGTTAATGCTGTGAAAGATCGCGGCGCTGGTGAGTTCGGAGTGAACTCCACGCCAACATTCTTCATCAACGGCGAAAAGGTCTCCGGAGCGCTGTCGATTGACGAAATGGGCAAGATCATCGAGAAGAACCTTTAAACCGGCGCAATCGCTGCCGGGCGATAAGGTTCGCTCTGATCTTGATCACGCTTTCTCGGCGCCCACCTCAAGGAGGCTTGGGCGCCGATGAGATTCTCCAAACTTCGCATTGCCGGATTCAAATCCTTCGTAGAGCCGATGGAGTTCATCATCGGCAATGGCCTGACCGGCGTGGTCGGTCCGAACGGTTGCGGAAAATCCAATCTCGTCGAAGCCCTGCGTTGGGTCATGGGCGAGAACTCCTACAAGAACATGCGCGCCTCCGGCATGGACGACGTGATCTTTTCCGGAAGTCTCAACCGTCCTGCCCGAAACACGGCCGAAGTTTCGCTTTTCCTTGAAAACATTGACAGATCGGCCCCGACGGCATTCAACGATGCCGACCTGCTGGAGGTCAGCAGGCGCATCGAGCGGGAGCAAGGTTCCAACTACAAGATCAACGCAAAGGATGTGCGCGCACGCGACGTGCAGCTGCTCTTTGCCGATGCATCCACCGGTGCCCGGTCTCCTGCGATGGTACGTCAAGGACAGATTGGCGAGCTGATTGCCGCCAAGCCGACTTCACGGCGCCAGATCCTGGAAGAGGCAGCCGGAATATCCGGTCTTCACTCGCGTCGTCACGAGGCGGAGATCCGCTTGCGCGCCGCTGAGCAGAACCTTGAACGACTGGAAGATGTCCTGGTCCAGATCGACGGTCAGCTCGACAGTCTGAAACGTCAGTCTCGGCAGGCGTCACGCTATAGAAACCTGTCTTCGGAAATTCGCGGGGCGGAAGCATCCATCCTCTATATCCGCTGGACCGAATCACGTGATGCGCTTGTTTCTGCAGAGGAGCATTTTTCCGAAGCTCAGAAACAGGTGAATGAAGCGACGGCTCTGCAGGCCGAAAGTGCTCGCATTCAGGCAATAGCGGCGCACAAGCTCCCGGAGCTGAGAGACGATGCGGCCAAGGCCGGTGCAGCTCTGCAGCGCCTCGTCATCGCCCGCAATGAGCTTGATGCGGAAGAGCGGCGGGTAAAGGAGCGGCTACAGGACCTTGAACGGCGGCTGGTGCAGCTTGCCGAGGATATCCGGCGCGAACAAAGCATGGTGTCGGAAAACGATGAGGTTCTCGAGCGCCTTGCCGAGGAACGTGCCGAGCTGCTGGAAGAAAACGAAATGGTGCAGGAACGCACCGAAACCGCTCGCGAGAAGGTTGCCGAGGCCGAAGAGGTTGTTCAGTCCCTGGAAGTCAAACTGTCGGAACTGACAGCGGCCGAAGCTCGTGCGAGTGCCGAGCGGCGCCAGCTGGAGCGGGCGGTCATGGAAAGCCGTCAACGTGCTGACAGGCTTGTGGCACAGGCTCAGGAAGCTCAACAGGCGCTTGCCGATCTCAATGCTCAGATGGCTGAGAACGACGGCGTTGCTGAAAATCGGGAAGCGCTGGAAATTGCCGAAGAGGCTTTTCTGGAGGCCGAAGGTGCCGTTGAGGAGGCTGAAGCCGCGACTAGAGATGCGCGGGAGCAGGAGCAATCAGCGCGACTGCCGCTCAGTGAAGCTCAGCAACTTCTGCAGGGGTATGAAACAGAGGCGCGCACACTTGAACAGGTTCTGAATGTTCACACCGATCAGGACCACACGCCGGTTGTTGAGCAGATCAAGGTCGAGCAGGGCTATGAGACCGCGCTGGGCGCGGCGCTTGGCGAGGATCTGGATGCATCGCTGGATGACGCCGCCGCAGTGAAATGGGGTGGTGTCCTCGAAGGAAGCCAGGATCCCGAATTGCCAGCCGGTGCGCGATCGCTCGCCGACGTCGTGATCGCGCCGGAAGAGCTGTCGCGGCGGTTGCGGCAAATCGGCATCGTCGAGCAGGCACAGGGATTGGAGCTGCGACAACAGTTGAAGCCCGGACAGAGGCTTGTCTCGAAGCAGGGAGACCTCTGGCGCTGGGACGGTTTCGTGGTTGCAGCCAATGCACCCACGCCTGCGGCTCAGCGCCTTGCCCAGAAAAACCGGCTGGCCGAACTGGCCGACGAGATCGAGACAGCGCGCCGCGAGGTCGAAGACCGGCAGCAGGCCCTGGAAGCCGCTGCTGCCCGCGTCCGGCAGACAGTGGAGCTGGAACAGAATGCCCGCGGTAAGGTGCGCGACGGACAGCGCAGCGTCGCTGCTGCCCGAGAAGCGCTCCAGGCCGCAGAACGTGCCATTTCCCAATTGGCGGCCAAGAAAGCGGCGGCACAAGACCGCTCGGATCGATTGGGCGAAGAAGCGGAAATGGCGCGTGAGCAGGTTGCCGAAACCGAAGAGCGTTTGGAAGAGGCGCCGGACAGCACCAGCTATCGAGAACAGATTGAGGAATTCCAGGGGCAGGTGGGCACGGCCCGCGGAGCTCTTGCAGAGGCGAGGGCGGTCTCCGAGGGGTTCGCCCGAGAGCAGCAGTTGCGTGACAGGCGTCTGGAGGCGATTGCCAGGGAATATGACAGTTGGAAAACCCGTGCTTCCAATGCAGCTCAGCAGATTTCGGTTCTGACAGAACGGCGAGAAGAGGCCGAGGAAGAACGTGCGGAGTTGATCGAAGCTCCCGAAGATATTGAAATCAAGCGGCGTGATCTGTTCTCGGCCATCGCCAAGGCCGAAGAAGAGAAGAAGGCCAAGGACGACCGTCTGCAGCAGGCCGAACTTGATCAGGCTGACGTTGACCGCGCGGCCAAGGTGGCTCTGGAGGCAATGTCCGGTGCGCGTGAGCAGAAGATACGTGCCGAGGAGCGGTTGGAGGCGGCACGCGAGCGCAAAGGCAACCTGGAACGTCGAATCGACGAAGATCTGGAAGTCTCGGTAGCGGCCCTGCCTGAAATTGCCGGTCTGAAGGAAGGAGCGCCGCTGCCTGACCCTGAAGCCATGGAGCGCAAGCTGGAGCGCTTGAAGGCGGAGCGGGAACGTCTTGGCGGCGTTAACCTGCGCGCCGAGGAAGAATTGCGCGAGATTGATGAGCAGAAGACCACTCTGACATCGGAGCGAGATGATCTGATTGAAGCGATTCGTCGCTTGCGCACCGGCATATCAAATCTGAATCGGGAGGCTCGCGAACGGCTTCTCGCCTCTTTTGAGGTGGTCAACGGCCATTTCCAGCGTTTGTTCACCCATTTGTTCGGTGGCGGCACCGCGGAATTGCAGCTGGTCGATTCTGACGACCCGCTGGATGCGGGGCTTGAAATCATTGCGCGTCCTCCAGGCAAGAAACCCCAGACAATGACACTGCTTTCAGGTGGCGAGCAGGCCCTGACGGCAATGTCCCTGATCTTCGCTGTCTTTTTGACCAACCCGGCTCCAATCTGTGTTCTCGATGAGGTCGACGCTCCCCTGGATGACGCCAATGTTGAGCGTTACTGCGATCTTTTGGACGAAATGGCGGCGAGCACGGAAACGCGCTTCGTCGTGATTACCCACAACCCGATCACCATGGCACGCATGAACCGGCTGTTCGGTGTCACCATGGCCGAGCGAGGTGTTTCCCAGCTTGTTTCTGTGGATCTGGAAACCGCTGAACGATTCCGTGAAACCGGCTAAGTGCCTCCCGAAGACCGCTTGAGAAAGGTTTTCGGGTAAGACTATGGTCAGACAAATTGCCTCTGAGCGGTAATTTTTCTTTAATTTCAGATATTTAACTTATTTATTAGTGTTCTTGACAGGGCTGGGGGCCCCGACTATGGTGCGCGCGGCTTAAGGGGGTGTCCAAGGGCCGGGTCGAAACAGTTTCTAGGTGCGGGGATCAACATGAATGACTCTTCGCAAAACGACGAAACAAACGGTCCATCCAAGGCGACCTCTGAAGCGGATCTGTCGGAACGGCGGGATCGGCTAAACCGGATGCTAGAGGGGCAGCGTGCGGCGGAAGACGCTGAGCGCAAATCCCAGAAAAGCGATGCACCCGGCTACGCCCAGGCAATGAAACTGTCATCAGAGTTCATTGCAGGGATTGTGGTTGGAGGCGGTCTGGGCTGGCTCTGCGACAATTGGCTAGGAACATCACCCTTCGGGCTGATTGTGTTCTTGCTGGTTGGGTTTGCTGCGGGCGTTTTGAACGTGCTGAGGGCTGCGGGCGAGGTCGCCCACCCGGAAGCGCGAATAAAGCGTGACGACAAGCAGGACGATGGATCGAAGTGAGTTTTCTGCGCGGCAACGCGCCCTGACAAGATTTATGAGCGAAAAAGGCTGACCGGTGGCGAACGATCCGATCTCTCAGTTCAAAATCCAGACACTCTTTCCGATCGAAGTCGGAGGAATGGATTTCTCTTTCACCAACTCTTCGCTCTTCATGGTTTTGACCGTAGCAGCGGCGTCCGCGTTCCTGATCTTCTCCACCAGCGGTCGCGGCCTGGTTCCGACCCGCATGCAGTCGCTCTCGGAAATGGCGTATGAGTTTGTGGCGGGGATGCTACGAAGTTCGGCGGGAACCGAAGGAATGCGTTTCTTCCCGCTGGTGTTCTCGCTCTTCATGTTTGTCCTGATGGCAAACCTTCTCGGCATGTTCCCGTACTTCTTCACGGTAACCAGCCACATCATCGTTACTTTCGCACTTGCCATGCTGGTCATTCTGACTGTGACCATCTACGGCCTGATGCGCCACGGACTGAAGTTCTTCCACCTCTTTGCACCTGCAGGCGTTCCGCCGGTTCTCCTGCTGATCGTTGCACCGATCGAGGTTGTTTCCTTCCTGTCCCGTCCGATCAGCCTTTCTGTTCGTCTGTTCGCGAACATGCTGGCCGGTCACATCACCCTGAAAGTTTTCGCCGGCTTTATCGTCAGCATGGGCGCCGCAGGCGTCGCTGGTGCCGCCGGTGCAATCCTACCGCTCGGTATGACGGTCGCGCTGACCGCGCTGGAGTTCCTTGTCGCTTTCCTGCAGGCCTATGTCTTCACGGTTCTGACCTGCATGTATCTGAACGACGCCCTTCACCCGTCACACTAAGCAATCCCGCTCTTGCGGCGGCTCATGTCGTCGCTTGATCTAATCTGAAATCTGCATAAACACTACTTAGGAGCACGTGTCATGGAAGCAGAAGCAGCAAAATACATCGGCGCTGGTATCGCATGCCTCGGCATGGGCGGTGCAGCTATCGCACTCGGCACCATCTTCGGTAACTACCTGAACGGCGCTCTGCGCAACCCGACAGCTGCTGACGGTCAGTTCGGCCGTCTGGTTTTCGGCTTCGCCGTTACCGAAGCTCTGGGCATCTTCTCCCTGCTCATCGCTCTTCTCCTGCTCTTCGCCGTCTAATTCTCTAACCTTTAGAGATTTTTGACGCGACTCCGGGGGCGGCGCTCTGCCGCCCGATCGGATTTTGGAGATAGGACATGGCAGGCAACGCCGAACAAACGAACACGGAAGTTCATATTCCGGCGGATGAGCACGGCGCTGGGTTCCCGCCCTTCGACGCGACCACCTATGCTTCTCAGATCCTTTGGCTGGCCATTACCTTTGGCTTTTTCTACTGGATGATGAAGAACGTGGCGGTCCCTCGGATTGCCGGGATCCTGGAAGACCGCAAGGACCGCATTGCCGGTGATCTTTCCGAAGCCAACCGGCTGAAGGATGAAACCGACGCGGCTGTTGCGGCTTACGAGCAGGCTCTGGCCGAAGCCCGGAATAAGGCGCATGGCATTGCCCATGACACGCGGGCCAAGCTGAAAGCCGATCACGAAACTCGCCGCGAAAACGCGGAAGTCGAGCTTGGTGAAAAGCTGAAGGCTGCAGAAGCGCATATTGCCGGGATCAAGACTGACGCTCTTTCCCAGATAGGTGAAATTGCCGGAGACACCACGACAGCTCTCGTTGAGCAGCTGATCGGTAAGGCTCCGACCAAAACCGATCTGACCAAGGCGCTGAAGTCGGCGATGAACTGAGGAGACCAACATGGATGCTACTTTTTGGGCCCTGGTTGGTCTTATCCTCTTCCTGGCACTGATCGCTTACATCAAGATTCCGGCCAAGGTCGGTTCCGCGCTTGACAACCGTGCTGATGACATACGCAAGGAACTGGAAGAAGCGCGCAAGATGCGTGAAGAAGCCCAGTCCCTTTTGTCTGACTACCAGCGCAAGCGTCATGAGGCAGAAGGCGAAGCAGAAGCAATTGTTGCCGAAGCAACCGCGGAAGCTGAGCGTCTGACCGCCGAAACCAACCAGGCTCTTGAAGAGATGATCGCCCGCCGCTCCAAAGCAGCGGAAGAGAAGATCGCTCAGGCAGAGACACAGGCGATTGCGGAAGTTCGTTCCAAGGCAGCAGACATTGCTGTCACTGCGGCCGAACACATTCTCAGCGCCAAGGTTAAGGACAAGGTCGCCGACGACATTCTTTCCCAGAGCATTGCTCAGGTGAAAGAACGCCTGAACTAAGACCGGTTCTGATTATCCAAGATTTGAAAAGCGGCCTCTCGGGGCCGCTTTTTTGTTGTTTGCGGTTGGTAAACAAATATGGTTCAGCGTTACCGGTTACTTGCCAACTATCTGGAGGGCGGATTGGACTACACGGTAGCTACAAATCGTGACTATGCATATTTTCATGCAATCGGTAGTGATGATGCAAACGAAGTCAGCGATCTATTGAAGATTGTACCGGATGCTACCTGGAATGTGGGTGATACCTTCACGGTTCAAGGACGAACTCATCATCGCCGCAGTTCAAGCTGGAGGCTTGATAGCGGGCTCAGTGACGAAATCGAGCTATCGCAGCACGTTCAGGCTTTGTTGCAAAAGTTGGAACGAAAAAGACTTGAACTGAATTGCGTTCAGGAAAAATTTCTGACGGAGATTGTCTGTGTCAGCTTTTGTGTTCAAAGTTTCGGCTGGCGTCTCAATATTGAAACTCAAAGAAGAGCTACTTCTCTGGGCATCAGCTTCAGTTTTGATTTTTATCCGATTGGCGATGTCCACCAGGAAATTGTCAACCTTCGCGAGCAACTTCTCGCCAATTCTTCTGACCGCTGACCTGTCATAACTTTGTGCGAGGCTTGAGGGCTAGTTGAGAGCATGGACAAGAGAAAAGCCGGTCATATTCTTATCCGATATGGTCTCGCGCTCGGCCGGTTGTCGGGAGTTCAACCCTCTTTAGGGGGAATAAATCTCTTCTTAGCAGACACCATCCCATTGCGGTGAACGCATCAAAGCACTCTGGTCGTGGGTATCCAAGAACCAAGCAGTGGACACATTCTCACTGGTCTCAGCGTTTGTTTTCCTTCTGCATGATCACCAGTTCAATCTGTTGCTTCGCCAATCGACTTCCGGTGATCGAATAACCAAGCTTTTCGTAAAACGATATGTTTCGCTCGCTGTCGATCCCGGTAAACAGGGAGAAGTGGCTTGCGTGTTCAAACTCGCGCTCGATCGCTGCCATCAATGTCCGGCCGATACCTTTTCCCTGGAAGTCGGGTGAAACGAATACGCGCCCGATTTCACAGGCTCCTTCATGCAACCTGGCGCGCACAGAGCCGGCAAGTTGTTCGCCTATCCTTGCCATGAGTATGACATGGGTGTCGAAGGCTGCTGTCATTTCCTCTAGGGTTTCAACCAGTGGATCAATCGTCCAGTTCTGGTAGATTTCAGCTTCGCTCTGATAGGAGAGTATCTGGAGCTGAAGCAGATCATCGGCGTGATGTACTTCTGCCTGTTGAATTCTCAGAGACACAACCCGACATTCCCATCGTTTAGCGCGCTATTCCCCCGCTGCAAGCCGCACTGGTTTGAAGGACATCCTATGATGTGGTGTCGGACCGAGTTTTTGCAAAGCGTCTTGATGCTGGGGCACGCCATACCCCTTGTGTTGCGCAAAACCGTAACCTGGAAGGTGTTGCTCAAGCTCAACCATCATCCGGTCTCGGGTAACCTTGGCGACGATTGAAGCGGCGGCAACGCACAAGCAGCGTCCGTCGCCCTTCACAAGAGCCTGACCGGGTTGCTTCAGGCCTCGAGGCACATCGCGGCCATCCACCAGCACGTATCTGGGAATTACGGCAAGACCGTTCACGGCGCGCACCATGGCGGCAAGTGTGGCACTGCGGATGTTCAGCCTGTCTATGGTTGCAGGTGAAGCGCTTGCGGAGCAGACATGCGCGCTGGTGACGATCTGCTCAAACAGCTCTTCTCGCTTTGCTTCTGTGAGTTTTTTGGAATCGTTGAGGCCGTCTGGAACGTTACCGTAGTCTAGAACAACAGCTGCCGTAACAACCGGACCGG
>JBCCVB010000042.1:0-44389 GCA_039195965.1 Pseudomonadota bacterium | reverse complement strand
GTTCTGTGAGCCGCTCTGATCGCCTTCTTCGCCTGATGCAGGTCATGCGCCGGTTGCCCTCGCCCGTGACCGCATCGCGGTTGGCCGCGGAGATGGAGATTTCGGAACGCAGCATCTACCGCGACATTCAAAGCCTGCGCTCTTCCGGCGCGGTCATCGATGGCGAGGCGGGCTTTGGCTACACGCTGACCGAAGACCCTTCGCTGCCGCCGATGCATTTCGAAGCCGACGAGGTTGAGGCGCTGGCCCTTGGCCTGCACACCGTTTCCAAGCTCGGCAATTCGGAATTTGCCTATGCCGCCCAGAACGCCATGGTGAAGCTGGAAGCGACACTGCCGGAAGACATGCGCCCGCGGCTGCGACACGCAACCGTCGGCAGCCACATCCTGCGCAACGCCCCCTCCTCCGAGGTGGACATTCCCGGACTGCGGGAAGCAATCTGGAATGAGCAGGCGGTCCAGCTCGGATATCTGGATCTGAGCGAGCGCTTCTCAAGCCGAAAGGTCTGGCCGCTCAGCATCTATTTCTTCAACGCCGTACAGGCCCTCATCACCTGGTGCTGCCTGCGCGAAGACTTCCGCATGTTCCGCCTCGACCGGATCAAGTCGATCGACTTCCTGGACGAATCCTTCCGCCCCAAACGCGTCGGTCTGCTGCGCGAGTACTTTGACCGGGAAAAGCAGTGTGAGTGAGGGTGGGCAGGAGGGTGTCGAGTGGGGTCATATGCTCAATAGCCGTCTCAAGCAGGGAGTGCGCTTGAAAATCTCTTTAGGAGCTATTTTTTAGGGGCTCGTCCAGAATTAGGTCAGATTAAGCGATTTCTGGCTAGTTCCTAACATTTTTCAAGACGACTGCTGAAACCAGCCGCACAAATTCTTTGGCAAAAGTTGGCCAGGAACACGAGATTCGTACTCGGATTAATTCGCTTGGTGATTTTTGTAGCCATCTTCGAAAATCTCACATCACTTGGGTGGCGCGCAGATGACTACAGTCGACCAACGCGTGGTGCGTGGAACAATCGCAATCGCCCAAGGTGTTTTGTAGAAAGACTTGGTTCTGACTTCGAAGAATACTGCATTCTAAGGGGAGCGTTGCCACTTCAAATCCAAGCCAATTTTCGCCGCGGGTTAAAGAACAAGTCCCCAATATATTCAGCGTAAAACTGCGTTATCCAAATCGCAACTTGGTGTTGTGTGACGTTAGCGATTAAGCTTGACAGATCAAATGAATGTTACTGGCTACCTTCAATTCTCACTGGGAAAATACGGAAGTAAACGCAATGACGGACAAGCGATTTTCGGTATTCATAAGCTCAACTTTTGAAGATTTGAAGGAAGAAAGGCAGGCTGTGCAAGATGCCGTACTGAGTGCCGGCGATTTTCCTGTCCAGATGGAATCATTTCCCGCCGCTGACGAAGACCAGTTTGAGTTTATTAAAACGCTAATAGACAAGTGCGACTACTACGTTTTGATTGTCGCTGGAAGATACGGAACACCTGCGGATGACGGCGTCAGCTATACAGAGAAAGAGTATCACTACGCTAAGTCCCAAAAGATCCCCGTCTTAGTTATGTTACATGGCAACCCAGGTGACATTCCTGCGGGAAAAACGGAAACGACAGATATTGGAAAGGAACTCCTCTCAAAATTTGTCGCAGAGGTGTCAAAGGGGCGTCTTCGCAAAACTTGGGCCACTACCGGAGATCTGAAACACGCGGTGCGGGATGCCCTCGACAATGCCAAGGCTACACGGCCTGGCGTAGGTTGGGTTAGAGGAAACACCACTGCAAGCGAAGCCATTTTGCGAGAGTTAAACGATGTTCGGAAAGAAAACGAAAAGTTTCGTGAGACGATCGGAAGCCTTGAAGTTGAACTGGCCATGCCGCCAATTCCCGCTGCAGACGAGACTTTGGAAGTTGATCTAATACCATTGACCTTGAAACATGGCTTCAAAGGAGAAATTTCAGGCACCTACGCTCGGATCAAGTGCTCATGGATTAGTGCGTTTCCGATGTTCTTCAATGAACTGAAATGGGGAGTCTCTGACTGGAATAATGAGTCAAGTTATTATTTGGAAGAGGTCGAGTCCCGCCAAGCGGTGGGCGCAGCCATCGCTGCTGAGCTGGCGACATTCGACACCGAGGGTCTATTCACCCTGACCCCTAACACATTTCGACGCTTGTTTAGCTACTACATCGAAGCTGGTCTAATGTCAGAAGCAGGTGAACACCCCTTTACGAGTGCAGGGAAGAGGATAGCACGCCGTTACGATATTACTGACCCGGGAACCGGTGTTTTTTCAGTAGTTAAAGGGGAAGTCGACCGAAAACTGATAACCTTGGCAGCACCAACTAATGATGATGAGATCCCTTTTTAGCACCAATCTTTCGTTTCACAATCTATCTGCCAAGTGAAGTTGCGCTTTTGCCAAGTGAACTTGCGCGCGACAGAAGCAGCATACAAAGCCCCAACCCGCTGGCAACCGCCTCAGGCACAAATTCAAAAGTCAGAAAAGAAGGAAAATTGGCTGGGGTGGCTGGATTCGAACCAGCGCATGGCGGTACCAAAAACCGCTGCCTTACCGCTTGGCTACACCCCAAGGCCGTGGGAACGCTGTATAGCGATCTCGTTTCAGAAGCGCAAGCCTCTCATGCCCCATTCTTTTCATCCCTGACACCAGTTTTCCCCAGTTGCATATCGCCCGGTGAAAAATTCGCGATTTCCCGGGTTTGCTGTTTCCTGGAGTTTGCGCCGCGAGCTGCGAAATCTGTCGTTTTGACAGCCCCTTCCCTCGCTATCTACCTGACCTTATTCACAGTTTTAAAAAAATGCTTTTCGCCGAGGTAATTCTCTTGCGGGAACAGATCAGCTTTGCTAAATGACCCTCCACGCAGCGTGGGCTTGCCCCGTTGTTCCCGATGGGTTTACGCTAAAACCCAAACATATAGTCGGAGTGTAGCGCAGCCTGGTAGCGCACCTCGTTCGGGACGAGGGGGTCGGAGGTTCGAATCCTCTCACTCCGACCATTTCTTCTTCACCAAAAAGCTGTTTCAGATCGCGCTTGAAGCGCGAAGACCTTTTGCGGGTGCCGGATTGGTTCGTCCGCCGCCGCCTCCTCCCAGTTTGACTCGAGGTTGGATCGGAGCCGGCTTCCATGTCTTCGCGGCAATTGACCTCTTCAACTGCGACACGCGTAGGTGCGCCCTATCTTTCAACTCTTCTTCTCGGTCTGATGTCCCACACCTTGAGATCGGCCAGGACTTTCACCGTCGCGGCCACAACCAGCAGGCACAGCGCTACTTTCGATGCCGTTTCCATGGTGCCTTCAATCAGGAGGGCGTGAACGACACTTCCGACGACGATGATCAGTGCGAGGGATGTGTGGGCAAGACGCCACGTGCGGTGGCGTAAGTGCACGCGGCGGCGAAGAACGGCCAGCAGCGCCGCGGCGAAGACCGCCCACATGGCAACAACGCCCCAGATGGAAAACGGTGTTGGAGACCTGAACAGAAGAACGTCGATCACATCTGGTGGACTGGTGATCCAGAGACCGCCGACATGGATGATCACCGCCGCGACAAGAGCGGCTCCGATCCAGTGATGAATGCGCCGCCCGCGAATGGCCGGAAGGCCGGGCAGATATCCCCCGGCAAGCAGAGGCTGAAGCAACAGAAGCGTCATTGCGATAACGCCCGCAAAACCTGCAGCAATGTAAATGGGGTCACGCCACTGAAGCAGCGGGCTGACCGCAGCAGCGGCGATCGGCACAATAATGACGATCGCGAGACCGACCCAGGTTAGGATCGCGCGGGAGCGGCTCATTCGCATCAAGATCAAGTCAGGTCAAACGGGCTGAAGGACGAAATGCACCTCCAGGCTGGTGTCTTTTGCGCTAGGCATGACCGGGCGCAGGAAGACGGTTTCGAACTCGCCACTGTCGTAGGCCAGGTGCCCATGGGGTTGGCCGAATGCGGGAACGATCTGAGGCATTTCAAGACGGAAAATGCCGTTGGCATCGGTGAGCGTGGCGCCATGGCTTCGCCGTTCGCGCTCATGCCCTTCGGTCGTATGTGCCCAGATCTGAATGCGCTGGCCAGCCAGCGGTTTGCCGTCCCCTGCGCGGCGCACGGTGCCGAACGTCCAGAAGCCGCCACCGCCAATCCGGTCGACAATCGGTGCGCCGGGGCGATAGTTGTTCGCGCCGCCGCGCATTGTGCGCGTTGGCTCCAGCCCTTGCGCCCTGGCCGGGACCAAAAGCCTGGAGACCCCGGTCACCGCGACGGCGCCACCGGCGGCCAGCAGAGTTCGGCGGGTAAGCAGGTCGGTCGTCATATCGATCTCTCCTATCGGGCGTGGGAGTGCCCGATCATCCGTGAAAGACCGAGCGTCACCGATACCGGATTATAGCGCGTTTGCGGCCATTTCCGAGCTTGCGGGGAAGAAGAGTGAGAAAACAACTCTCACGGTTGCGTGATTACCCTGTTTCACGCCGGCAACCCCGCCATGCTCCGTTGCCGCGCAACCACGGTCTGCCGTGCGAGCCTATCACTTCGGCCGATGTTTTGCGCCAAGGTATGCCCACCAAAAAGAGAAGTTGACCAACCAGCTGCTACCCTTGCAAATTCTCAAACTTCGTGCGGTTGACCACGCCATAGCTCTTTTCAGCTGCCGTGGAGTACTTCCGTTTCAGACCAGGGAAACCGCGAGAGCGCCAATAGGTCAGACCGCCGATTGCGCCACCGATAACAAATGCCAGCGCATTCCAGTTGATCGGTCCATTGTCGGTAATTGAGGGCAGGAACATTATTGACCCGACCAGAACCCCGATCAGCACGTCCGAATAACCCCGTGGCACGCGCAACAGGCGCATGACATCAGCCAGAATACGGGACGCGATCAACACGATTGGGGCGAAACTCAGAAACGCGATGCCGCTCACGATATTGAGAAAGAACCTGCCCGCAAAAAAGCCAGGAGCATTCGACTCCAGGAATATTCCCATCGCGATAATGCTGAAGGTAAACCCCGTGATGCTGGCAATTGCGAAGGATTTGAATTTGCCGCCTTCCTTTTCCTCCAGCACATCGTCTGCCCCTGCCGCTATGGCCTGCGACCCTGCCCTCTGAACGCTCGCTGTCCCGCGAGTTGACTGAGAAGAAGCGGAGTATCCTGAAGGCGCCCTACCATTTGCAGCACCAACACCACGTTTTCCAAATGTCTTTTTCAACTGCGCCTCCTGAGGAAATGCGGCGTCAGACTAGAAAAAACTCGTGAAGACTTCCTAACTTCTGATATATAAATTCGAAATTAATCTACCCTTGATTGCTACACGGCAATTGTGTTCGCCTGCTCCCCCTCGCCGGAGCTAGGCTGAGGAACTGTGAACTTCACTGTTGGTTCCTTTGGTGATGATGAGGCGGCACTCCATGCCGAACGCTCTCAATCAGTCAAAACCCCGGGAACCTATCCCCTTGCCCGTCGCGCTGTGCTTTGGCGGGGAATGACCTGGTAGCTCAAGTCAATTACCTGCTCTTCCGGTTCAATTCCGGAAAGCGCGTTTCTCATCCAGCGCATTGCTTCGCGCCCCATATCAAGCCGGAAAGTGCGCACCGACGTAATCGAAGGATTAGCAGCTGCCATCATTTCAAGGTCATTGAAGCCGCAAATGCCGAATTCTTCCGGGATCTTGAGGCCGCGCCGCTGACACTCGAACAACGCCCCAAGGGCAAGGTCGTCGTTGTTGCACAGGATCGCATCCGTCTCGGGTGCTTTCGACAAAAGGTCCGCCACCAGCTCTCCACCGAGGGTGACAGTGGATGGTCTTGGCGTCGTGACAACCCGGCTTGCAGAAAACACTCCCGCCTCTTCCGCCACATTCTGAAATCCCTGCAGGCGGCGCTGACTGCGCGGGTCCAGCCGGGCAGCGATGTAACCGGGTTTGCGGTAGCCGGCTTCCAGAAGATGCCGGGTCGCAGCCATCGAGGCCTCCACATGGGAGAAGCCGATCATCATGTCATAAGGGTCGGGACCGCATTCCATGATCTGCAGGATCCTGCAATCGGCAGATTTCAGAAGACTGGCCGTCACCTCGGACTGATCAAGACCGGAGAGAATCAGCCCGGCAGGTTTCTGACTCAGGAATGTGCGAACCAGGTTTTCTTCCTCAATCGGGGAGTAACGCGAGTTGCCGAGCTGGATCTGCCATTTGGAGCCTTCGGCTTGTTCATAGATCCCGCGCATGACATCGGAAAAAACGTTGTTTGTGACCGATGGCACGATCACGCCGATGACGTTGGTCTTGCCTGCCGCCAAGGCGCTTGCTGCCGGATCCGGCACATAGCCCAGCCGATCGACAACAGCCATTATCTTATTCAGAGTTTTGACGGAAACCTTGTCCGGGTCTCGCAACGCCCGTGACACGGTCATAGCGCTAACACCCGCCTCCCGGGCAACATCAGCAATTGTTACCTTCAAATTACCCAACCATTACATATAGTTAAGTCGCAGTCTTCATCGCGTCAAATACTACACCAGAAGAATCCTATTGACAAATGTTAGCGCTATCATTTTCATTACCGGCAATTCGAAAGCTGCTTGAGGACACAGATGCAAGACACCATGCCATCGGACGACGGGAAACCGGCCATCATCGTGATGGGCGTGTGCGGCGCCGGCAAAAGCGCGCTTGCAGAGCGTCTGGCAAAGCGCCTGGATGTCGGCATGGTCGAGGCAGATGACTTTCACAGTCCGGAAAACAAGCGCAAGATGTCGGCAGGTGAAGCCTTGAACGATGCCGACCGTTTGCCATGGCTCGATGCAGTCGGCCTGGCCGCGCAGCTGCAGATCTATTGTACCGGCGGAGCGATCATAGCCTGCTCCAGCCTGAAACGAACTTACCGGGAGAGGCTGCGCGCTTCCCTCAAGTCGTGTCGCTTCATCCACCTGACCGGATCGCAATCGCTGATCAAGGAACGCCTTGCCGACCGGAAAGGACATTTCGTCGGAGAAACGCTGCTGGAAAGCCAGCTGGCAACCCTGGAGCCGCTTAACGACGATGAAGACGGCTTCACACTCGAGATTTCATCGCCTGTCGACCAACTGGCCGACCGCGCCTTGAAAGAACTGCGGCAAGCCCCGCCGCCTGTTGAAAACATCGCCTCATGACTCACTGCGATGATGATATGAAAGGGAGGTATTCATGCTTAAAACATTGACAAAAACAGCCTTGGCAGCCGTTGCGGTCACCGCTCTGGTCGCCTCAGCCGCCGCTCAGGAATTCTCATTCCGCTTCCAGTCGTCCGATCCGGCAGGTAACCCGAATTTCGAGTTGCAGCAGGGCTGGACCGAAGCGGTGAAGGAAAAAACCGGTGGCCGCGTGCAGATCGAGCTTCTGCCAGTGGAATCCATCGTGGCACACACTGAAACGCAGGACGCCATCGCAGCAGGCATTCTGGACGGTCACATCACCGACACGTCCTATTTTGCCGGTAAAGACCCGGCATTCGGCCTGATTGCCAACCCGGTCGGCGCCTGGTCGTCGCCGGACGAAATGTTTGCCTTCATGGCCACAGGTGGCGGCAAGGAGCTGATGAACGAACTGCTGGAGCCTTACGGACTGCACTTCGTCGGCGCCACCACACCGGGCCTGGAAGCCTTCGTTTCCAAAGTGCCGCTGAACGGTGTCGATGACCTGAAAGGCCTGAAGATGCGTGCACCTGAAGGCCTGGTACAACAAGTGTTCGCCGCAGCCGGTGCCGCACCGGTCAACCTTCCGGGTTCCGAAGTCTTCACCGCGCTCGACAAGGGTGTGATCGACGCCGCAGACTATACGGTGTTTTCTACCAATCACGCACAGGGCATGCATGATGTGGCACCGAACCCGGTCTACCCGGGCTTCCACTCCATGCCGCTGGTAGAAATCTCCATGAACAAGTCCAAGTGGGACGCCCTGCCCGCCGACCTTCAGACAATCCTTGAAGAAAGCGTCGTGGAATTCGCCGCTTCACAGGTGGCCGCTCTTGCGGCACGCGACCTGAAAGCTGTCGAAGAAGCAAAGGCAGGTGGCAAGGTGACCGTGACGGACTGGCCGGCGGACGAGCGTGCCAAGTTCCGCACCATCGCCACCGGCGAATGGTCCAAGGTTGCCGAGCGTTCCGCAAACGCACAGCGCGTCTATGACGTTCTGACCAGCTACCTGAAAGAAAACGGCTTGATGCAGTAATCTGCTTCAAGCACCATCTGAGCGGGCGCCATGGGCGCCCGTTTTCATAAAGAGCGGGGGAAGTTGACGTGCCGGAAAAAACCGAGGGGCCGCAGAGGGAAGAAGATCCGGGTCCAATCCCGGAAGCCGGATTGATCGGCCGATGGATCGATCGCGGCGGCCTGTTGTTCGCCGCCGGAATTGTCGTTTCGATGCTGGTTCTTCTGAACGAAGTTCTGCTGCGCTATCTCTTCAACGCACCAACAATCTGGGCGCATGAAACCACGATTTTCCTGTGCGGTGCCGCGTTCATCTATGGCGGCCTTTACTGCACGGCACGCAACCGTCACATCCGGGTTGTGCTGATCTACGACGCTCTGCCGGGTTCTGTCCGGCGGGTGTTTGATATTGTCATCTCGCTGATCTGCGCACTGGCAAGCGGCACATTTGCCTGGGCTGCCTGGCTGATGGTTCAGCGGGCTGCGTTCCGCCCCGACGGGTCCTTCCGTCTGGAGCGGTCCGGCAGCGCCTGGGACCCCGTATTCCCCGGCACCATCAAGGTTTTTCTTCTCATCATTCTTTCTGTCATGGCCGTCCAGTTTCTGGTCCTCGCCTTTAACTATGCGAGGGGTCGCAAGTGACTGATTTATTCGGGTCTTTCCAGTCCCTCGGCATCGAGGGCGGCACACTCTTGATGTTCGCAATGCTGTTGGGGCTTCTGGTCTCAGGCATTCCGCTCGCTTTCGTGACGCTTCTGGTTGCGCTGATCTTTGCTCTTGGCTGGTTCGGACCAATGGTCGTGCCGCTCATCACCAGCCGTGTCTATTCCTTCGTCTCGTCCTTCGTCTTTGTTTCGGTGCCCATGTTCGTGCTGATGGCGGCAATCCTGGATCGATCCGGAATCGCCCGAGATCTGTTCGATGCGATGAAGCTCGTTGGCGGGCGCCTGCGCGGCGGAGTGGCCATCCAGACAATCGTCGTTGCCGTGATCCTGGCCGCGATGAGCGGAATTATCGGTGGTGAAGTGGTCCTGCTCGGCCTTGTCGCCCTGCCACAGATGCTGAGGCTTGGATACGACAAGCACCTGGCGATTGGTGTTGTTTGCGCCGGTGGTGCGCTTGGTACGATGGTGCCCCCCTCCATCGTTTTGATCATCTATGGACTGACCGCCAATGTTTCCGTTGGTGACCTGTTCACGGCCGCCTTCGTACCCGGCCTGATGCTGGCAGGTTTTTATGTCACCTACGTTCTGGTTCGCGCATACCTCAATCCGGCGATCGCCCCGATCCCCGAAGGCGATGCCCCCTCCAACGCGGAAAAGCTGCGCCTGCTCAAGGGATTGATCCTGCCGCTGACAGTTGTTGCAGGTGTGCTGGGATCCATCTATGGCGGGGTTGCCAGTGTGACGGAAGCATCCGCCGTCGGCGTTGCAGGCGTTCTTTTGTCAACGGTGGTGCGCGGCGAGTTCACCTTTGAACTGCTGAAGGGAGCGGCACTGCAAACGCTTCAGACCGTTGGAATGATTGTCTGGATCGGCATCGGTGCGAGCGCGCTTGTCGGCGTGTTCAACCTGATGGGTGGCATCAAATTCGTGTCCGCCCTCATTTCCGGCATTTCCGAAAACCCGACCATCATCCTGCTCTTTATGATGCTGATCCTGTTCGTGCTCGGAATGTTCCTTGATTGGGTCGGAATTGCGCTGCTGACCATGCCGATCTTCGTGCCGATCATCAAGGAGCTTGGTTATGATCCGGTGTGGTTTGGTGTACTGTTCTGCATGAACATGCAGGTCTCGTTCCTGTCGCCTCCGTTCGGGCCAGCTGCGTTTTACCTGAAGAGTGTCGCGCCTCCGGACATATCCCTGGCGACTATCTTCAGATCGCTTCTGCCTTTCATTGCCATGCAGATACTGGCCGTTGCGATCCTGGTTTTCGCTCCATGGATCACGGGACGATAAGAGCAAGGAGACAGGGGAGCGACAGCTCCCTACCGCGACAGTCGATCTGAAAACAAAGAACCACCGGCAACTCTGCCGGTGGTTTTGTTTTGCTTGGCCTTGAGTGCAGAAGTCATTATCCGGCCCGGCCTGAAACCATGCGCGACAGGGTGGCGTCGCGATCCACGATCCTGTGTTTCAACGCCCCGACGATGTGAACAACGACAGCTGCCAACAACACTTTTCCGCCAATGCTGTGGACCGCACTTGCGGCTTCGTTAATCGCCGGAAACTCACCCGGTGCCGGTATGGTCACTATATTGAAGACGCCGACTGCGTGGCCACCGGACAGTGACATGATCAGGCCTGATAGGGGCAGGACGATTATGCTTGCCAACAGAACCCAGTGAACTGCTTTCGCCGCTATCTCCTGCCATGCGGGAGCATCACCTACAGGCGACGGAAATCCCTGAAAGAGCCTGTAGCCAACGCGCCAGGTACCATAAATCAGAACAAGGACGCCGAGAGCCTTGTGCAACTGGATTAAGGGAAACAGTGTCGAACGTTCCAGTTCGGCATTGTCCAGATACATACCGAAGCCGAGCATTCCGATCATCGCAATTGCTATGATCCAGTGGTTGAAGCGTGATACCGCGTCGTATGTCAGGAGTTTCTTCGCATAGGTCATGGAACCCTCACATGAAGTTTGAATTGCCTTCAAGACGCCCCGGTTCCCACTCCTAGCCTTTGCGTCCGGAAAACTTCACCGGCCTCGTCCCCGGAAAGTTATGATTTTCCGAATATTCAATTGGTCAGACTATGGCAAACCGGCATTTGTCAGGATTTGTCTCCTATCCGGCTCACGATACAGCCTGTTACAAATTCACGGATCAACGCCTGTCGGACACTCCCGATCCAGGCATTTTTTCTTGCTGATTAATAGTGGGACAGGAGCGCTATCTGGATCGCGCCCAACGCGAGAGAGTTTGTCGTTGCTCAAGCAGATTGGTAGCCAGAATTCGTCTTAGTATGATGTCTTCGCACTGCTGACGTGCGCGCCAGTCCATATCCTGATGCTGACCAGTGAAGCCAGTTTGCAAAAAAATGTAGAGCAGCGCTTGCTTCGAATAATGTCCTCGCCGATCATTGACCGGTGTGACAGCGTCCATTTCCTGCACGACGGCCCAGGCGGCTTCGTATCCCCGATCATATGCTTCTCGACGCCAGGCCGAAAAGAGATCGCCAAGCCTCAGGATATACTCCGGCACGCGCGGTTCGGGACGGCGCATATAGGGCACTTCATCGCGCATAGCGCTGATGCAAAGGCGAGACAGGGTTGTCGTGTAGGCTGTCATTCCCAGGAGATATCCGACCATTTGATCAGAACGGTTCAGGGACTGATAGGCACCACGCAACAGCTCGATACCGTTGCCGACGATCAGCCCTCCGGCAGCTGATCCCGCCAGTGCAGAGACTGCTTCTGCCTGAACAATGGATTGAACCGCGGCCAGACGGTCTTCCGTTGTCAGCAAAGTTACCGCGTTGTCCAAATCGCCAGGTAGAGAATGACCCAAGGCAGACAGAAGCGTACCAAGCACCGCATAGGCATCAGCCGCAGATTGCCGGTCCCTTTGCATTTGAGTCAGTCCGGTCTGAGGAACCGCCGGACATCTGGTTTTGACGAGTGACAAAAAACGTGACCAATGCGGCGGCGCTTCATGT
The DNA here is from genome assembly GCA_039195965.1 of Pseudomonadota bacterium. GTDB lineage: Bacteria > Pseudomonadota > Alphaproteobacteria > Rhizobiales > Stappiaceae > Roseibium. The sequence goes on along the minus strand of JBCCVB010000042.1, from coordinate 32,531 downwards.
TGCCAGGACATCGTCGATAGCTCCTTTTTTGCCAATCAATGGCAGTTGCCTGAGAATTTCTACCCAGGGCTGAAGCTATCAGGATCCACTCTTCCACTTATGATGCAGATCACAAAAAGGCGACCAAGACCGCCTTTTTGTTAAGTATTTGAGACTGTTACGCCGCAGAGACGCGACTGAGAAATGTCTCGACCCCTTGTTTCAACGCTTCGCTGCGGTTGCTGAGGTCACCGGAGGCCGTCAGAACGTTTCCTGATGCATCCTTGGTTTCTTCAACCGCGACCGCCAGTCGAGACATGTTGGACTTCACTGCCAGAGTGCTTTGAGCTGCACGCTGAACATTGCCCGAAATCTCATTTGTGGCTGCACCCTGTTGTGAAATCGCGGTGGAAATTCCCTGGGTATAGCCATTGACCTCTTCCATCGTGTCAGAGATGGCCCCAATCGCCGCCACGGCTTCACCGGTGGACTCCTGGATTGTCTGGATCTGCGAAGAGATCTCCTCCGTCGCCCTAGACGTCTGAGTGGCCAGCTCTTTGACTTCTGCTGCCACAACGGCAAAGCCCTTGCCGGCTTCGCCTGCGCGGGCCGCCTCAATTGTGGCATTGAGAGCGAGCAGATTGGTCTGTTCGGCGATCGCCTGGATCAGGCTCACAACTTCGCCGATCTTTGAAGCAGCTTCCGCCAATCCCTGGACCTTGCCGTTCGTCTCGTGCACCGCACCGGTAGCGGACGTGACGATATCGGAGGATCTGCGGACCTGCTCCCCGATTTCCGCAATCGACGCGGACAGTTCTTCTGCTGCCCCGGCAACATTTTCGACGCTCATGCTGGCGTCTTCACTAGCCCGAGACGTATCACCGGCTTGTTCCGCGCTGTTTTCCGCGATCCCGCCCAGGACACGTGCCGTTCCTGTCATGCCTGCTGCTGTTTCATCCAGAGCGCCGAGAAGCTCCTGGATTTCTTCGCGGAAATTCTCGATCAGCCGATCCACCTCGTTCTGGCGGTTGTTCTGCTCCTGCTGATGCAGGCTTGCCTCGCCTTCCAGTCGAATGCGCTCGCGGGCATTTTCCTGAAACACCTGAACTGTCCGGCTCATATCGCCAATTTCATCGCGCTGGTCGGTGGAGGGAATGACCACATCAGTATCCCCTTCAGCCAGACGACCCATGGCCTCCGTCAGAACGCGGGTCGGTCTGGTGATGACCAGCGACAGGACAAAGGCAAGAAGTCCGCCGACAACCACTGCCGTAACAAGCGCGGCTGCGATCAGGCCAAGCGCAGTATCGGCTCTGGCGGATGCGCTTGCCGATTGAACTTCAGTCAAACCGGTAATGACACGCCGGACTTCGCCTGACGTTGCGATCAATTCCTCCCGTTTGACGTCGAACGCCTCCTTGGCAGCGACCATGCCCGCAAATTCAGTTTCGTATGCAGCGACCTCCCGTTCAATCGCGGCAACGGCATCCGTGATTTCAGGGAATGCGGCACTGTCAGCCTTCAACGTGCTTGCCAGGTTTTGAAGAATGCCAACACGGGTGAGCACATCTTCCGCCCCCATGGATTCAAAACCTGCAAAAAACTCCATGGTAGCTGAGCGAATCTCCAGGGAAGCTCTCAGAAACTTTGTCGCATTCACGTTCACAAGATCGACAATGCCGAGTTTCGACTGTGCTTTGCCTGCAACTTTCTTCGCGTCGTCCGTGGCCGCATAAACTACTTTGCGCAATGCTGAGGCACGGTCATGCAGTACAGCCAGTTCCGCAGCCACTTCCGCGCCAAGCGACACCGAAAGGGCAGGATGCTCCGCCCCCTCGCCTTCAGGCGCCGGCAGTTTTTCTTTCAAGGCTTTTGCCAGACCGGCAATCTCTTTCATTTCAGACGGATCGAGACCGGCAACTTTCAGCTTTGCCGCCTTCTTGCTCGCCTTTGCGAGATTCGCGGTTCCTTCGCCAATCACCTTTGCGGTGGCTGGCGGCAGGTCCATCCCCTCTCCTTCCGCAATCAAACTGCCAAGTTCTGAAGACGTGTCCTCAATTTCGGAAAGCATACGTCCGACCTTGTCAGCCCGGTTACGAGTTCCCGAAGCCTTCTTGGCAGCTGCTCCAGCATCTCTTTGGGTCTTGGTCATCTGATCGGTGATCTGCGCCGCAAGCGTTTCGAGCCCGACGGCTGAGCGAAGAAGCTTTTCGACCTGCGACTGCCGGTTTTCAACTGCAGTAACGACCTCATCGAATTCTCTGCCCAACTGGTCGACGAGCTCAATCGCTTCAATGGTCGCAGCGCGCCCTTGCCCAACATCGGAAGCTTGATCAAGGGAGACCAGAGATTCCTTGAGTTGTGCAATCTGTTGGCCCGCCGCGTTGGCCAGTTCCGGGCTGCGCCGGGACAGAAATGCTTCCTGAGCCTGAGCGACCTGCTGTAGATCAGCCATGGAAGCAGTTGCCATGGAACTCACGTCAGCCTGGGACCGCAGCCCCAGGATCGCAACGGTTCCGACGGCACCCACTGCAGCGGCGACAATAATCATCGCTGCAAAGCCGCCACCGACCTTCGCAGAAAACCGTGTATTCTTTAATGGTGTAAGTAACCTGGACATGTTTCCCCCACACTTTCGTTAATTGAAAGTGCGGGCGAATAAACAATTGATGAACAGTTTTCTTGACCGTCACCGTTCTTTTACGTCGAATTAAATTGAGGCTGTTTTCTTCTTAGCCTGCAAAGACATATTCATGATTTTCGCAGCAACTTTTTTTGCCCGAATTAAATCAGCCACCCCCAACAGGGATTGAAAATCACCCAATCACTCTTTTTGAGTGAATTCCGATTCCCCGTCAGCACCGATGGTTTTCAAAGGGCAAACATTCTCCGCAGATGCTAAAGACCAGGTTGCTTGTGTGCCGCAGCTTCAAGCAGCTGCTTCAAGAGTTGCCGATCTCCGATCTGGTTCGCCATCAACAGGATCAGCCGGGCATTGAATGCGTCGCTTTCTTCCTTGCTGAAGCCTTCATGCGCAGAAAGAAGGTCTGCATAAAAGGCATCCGGCCGATCCAGGTTCGGCTTCGTATTGACGCTCGTCGTCATCATGATTTCCCTTTTCCCAGCACAGTTGCCACGGCCGTGTCGATTCCTTCCTGATCCAGTCTGGTCCAGCGGGCGGCAACGTGCTGATCCGGGCGGATAAGATAGATCGCCTTTGTCGCGTCCCCAAGGTATCGCGCCTTCAATTCGGCTCCCACTTCAGATCGCGGTATGGAAATCCCCTTGATCTGAACGCCATGCAAATCGCTTTCGGCGGGAACCTCACAGCCAACTCCGATGAGATGGAACTCACCGCCGAAAGTGTCGAGCAGCCAACCATTCCCAAGCGGCGCATCAACCAGCGGGCTTCCCGGCCGCGTACGCCAAGGCAAGGTATCTTCATCCGGCCCATTGAGCGGTGAACCGTCATAGACGCAAGGTATCGACAGTCGACCGGAATTTACCAACGGGCGTGCGAATTCATAATGCTCCGAAAGGTCCAGAACAGCATCACGGAAGATGCGGCTCGTTTCAGATTTCGGCGTGATGAAATCGGTCGATCTGGAACTTTGCAGAATGTTCTCATCTGCTCCAAGTTCCCTTTCAAAAGCATAGGAATCCAGAAGCGTTTCGGGCGCTTTGCCAGCAAGAACAAGCTTCAACTTCCAGCCGAGATTGTCGATGTCCTGGAAGCCGGAGTTCGCGCCTCGCGCACCGAAAGGGGAAACTTGGTGCGCGCTGTCTCCGGCAAAGATCACACGGCCATGTCGGAACTGCTCCATCCGTCGGCATTGGAACGTGTAGATCGACACCCATTCCAGATCGAATTCGACCTCATCGCCGAGCATCTGCTTTAGCCGCGGGATGACGTTTTCCGGTTTCTTTTCTTCGTCCTTGTCGATGTCCCAGCCAAGCTGAAGATCGATCCGCCAGACGCCATCCGGCTGTTTGTGCAGCAGCGCGGACTGATCCTTGTTGAAGGGCGGATCGAACCAGAACCAGCGTTCGGACGGAAAGTCCGCCTTCATGATCACGTCAGCAATCAGAAAGTTATCTTCAAAAACCCTGCCGACAAAGTCCTGATCCAGCATCTTGCGGGCCGGCGACCCGGCGCCATCACAGGCGATCAACCAGTCGGCTTCAAGATTATAAGCGCCATCGCTGGTCTCTATGGTGATGATCGTATGATCATCGCGCTCAACAAGGTTCGCTACCTTGTTGCCGCCACGAATTTCGATCGGCTTGCCTTCAGCCTGAAGTGCGCGGATGCGTTCAACCAGGTAGAGCTCGCAGTAGTATTGCTGCAGATTGATAAAGGCTGGGCGCTTGTGTCCCTCTTCCGGCAAAAGGTTGAACTCATAGACCTGACGGTCGCCGAAAAAGACCTTACCGACATTCCAGACAACACCTTTGTGTACCATCTCGTCGCCACATCCGAGACGGTCGAAGATTTCGAGCGATCGCTTGGAAAAACAGATCGCGCGCGAACCGACACTGACTTTGTCATTTTCATCGAGCACGACAACGGGAATGTCGGCCTGCGCGAGATCGATCGCCATGGCCAGCCCGACGGGGCCTGCACCAATGACGACAACCGGATGACGAACAGGCGTTGAAGCATCCTGATCGGCAGAGCGCTTATAAGGATAAAGCGGTACCTCGAATAATTTGGTCACAGGTTCTCTCCCTGCTCCTTGCTTATAAGTATTTCACTGCCGACTTGTGCCTGTCGAATTCCAGAAAGAACTCGTCCAGTTGCGGCGGCGCCACTCTTGTTCCGGCCAGCATCGCATGTACTTGACCTCTGTGATGGATCTGGTGCTGAAAAAGATGCAGTAGCGTGTTGGCAACCGATTCGAAAAACGTGCCGTTCCGGCCGCGGTCCTGCGCGACTTTCCTCTCCAGATCCTGCTCATCCAAGCCGTCGCAGAAGGCAATCAGCTGCCGATCAACGAGTACCTGCGCGACTTGCAACGTATCTGCCGTCTCCAGGTGAGGCGTTTCGAACACTGCCAGTCCCTGCCCGTCTTCTCCCAATGCATCAAGATAGTAGCGGTCGACTTCCCAATTGTGATTGAGCGTTTCGCGGATCGATGGAAAAAAGCCAGTCCGCTCAGCACGAAATTCTTCCTGGCTGAGCTGACAACAAGCTTCGTACAGACGCTCGTTGGCATAGGCATTGTTGCGGGCAAGCAAACGAAGATGACTTAGAGCAGCGGTCATTGGCCACCCGCAGTTCTGTTACCTAGTAGAAGACTGTTTCCTTCCTTTGCCTCTTTTGCGTGTTGCGCCTTTCGTTCGGCAGCAGCTTCGCGAAGCTCAATCAAAAACTCAGAGCTTTCCTCCTCCGTCAACAAACCGAAATTGAAATGGGGAAATCCCCAGCAAGAGGTAATGGCGGGGCGATATTCGGATTGTGATTGAATTGGTGGAAGCAGCCTGCCTGGTTCTTTTTGGCGTGTCAGAGAGACCATGACCAATGCACCAGAGTAAAAACCAGATTCGTATCGGTTTTCGGACAACTCTTCCAAGCTCTCAAAAGGCAAGTCGTCGACCTTCGCCTCGTCAGCTTCCCGCACAAAACAAGCTTGACTTTCCACCTTTGTGAAGTGCGGACCTTCAAAGATTTCAAGGACTTTATAGACAGCCTTGCTGCAATTGGCGACTTCGTTACTGTGAAACTCGATAGACATTACTTCCGCCAGCATAATCAGCGCATCTGGGCCTGTAGCTTCGTCATAGTCTCCAGCATCAGGCATCGGGCAGGCGTGCGCGGCTCCAGCCGCGCAGACCAATATCGAGATAGCCTTTGGTAACGCTCTAAACCGCAATTTCATGACTGGTTTCACCCATAATTAAAAACCAACCAGAAACTGCATGCAATTGCGTCACAATCATGAGGCCGTCCACCAATTGTGTCGCTCTATCCCTGTAGATCTGCCCACATCTTGGCATCGCGCTCTGCGGTCCAGATGCGCGGCGTGTCGATGTCCTGAGCCTCATCGTAGGCCCGGGCGACGTTGAACGGCAGGCAATGCTCGTAGATCGCATAGTCCTTGAACTTCGGATCACAGGCGGCACGGCAAGCGTCCCAGGCTTCCTTGAGGGATCCGCCACGCTTGGCAACCTTCGCGACCGGGTCATAGGTTGAGCGGATGAAGTCAGCGGTGGAGTCCAGCGCTGCATTGACCATCTCGGAGCCAACCAGTGCGTCTCCGCGCCCCGGCGCAATGGCGTCGAGATTGAATTTGCGGATCTGTTCCAGCGTTCCGGGCCAGTCCTGGAAGTGGCCATCGCCACAATAGCAGGCGGAGTGATACTCGACGATATCGCCGGTAAACATCACGTTCTCATCCGGTACATAGGCAACAATGTCGCCCGCAGTATGAGCGCGGCCGAGGAACATCAGGTCGACACGGCGCTTGCCCAGATAAACTGTCATGCGGTCGTTGAATGTCGTGGTCGGCCAGGTCAGACCCGGAATACTTTCATGTCCCTGGAACAGGCGTGGGAAGCGTTCGAACTCACTTGCCCAGTCTTCCTTGCCGCGTTCAGCTACCATGGAACGCGCCTTTTCGCTCATGATGACATTCTGAGCCTGGTAGGCAGACGCACCCAGCACGCGAACTGCGTGATAATGGGTAAGCACCAAGTGGCTGATCGGCTTGTCGGTGACCGAGCGCACCTTTTCGATCACCTTCTGCGCCAGACGAGGCGTTGCCTGAGCCTCGATGATCATGACGCTGTCATCGCCGATGATGACACCTGAATTCGGATCGCCTTCGGCGGTAAACGCCCACAGGTCGCGACCGATCTCGGTAAAGGAGATTTCCTTTTCGGCCATATCTCCGGCGGAAGCGAATTGTTTGCTCATTCTGTGGCTCCGTGTTTGCCTTCATCCCATTTTGGCATCGCCTTTTTGGCGACGGCCGCCGGGTGTTTTTCCATTGTGGTTGCCATGGTGTCGTTCCAGCGGTTGAGATAGCCAAACAAGGCCATGGAAGCGACAATCTCGACAATTTCTGCATCATTGAAATGCGGCTTCAGAGCCGCAAAATGTGCTTCGGTCACATCGTTCGGCACACCTGCTGCGTCGCGCGCCATAACAAGCGCCGCTCGCTCGGCATCCGTGAAGAGTGGCGAGGTCTCGCATTCCCAAACAGCGGCAATCTTCTCGTCCGGCACGCTATACACATGGCTGAGATTGGCCATGTGACCTTGACAGTAACGGCAACCCGTTGCCATCGAGGTCATCAGGGCAATCATCATTTTCAGGTCTTCGGGCACTGTTCCTTCGTATAGAACCGCCTGGTTTAACTCCATGAAGGCCTTGGCTATATTCGGTCGCCGCGCCATCGTCAGTATTGAATTGGGGAGGAAGCCGCGTATTGCATCGTAACGCGCGAATTTTTCCTCGAATTGGGGCAGATCAGCCCTTTTGAGTGGTTCGACGTGCGCCATTGTGGCTCCTCCCTTTTTCTTGCTGAGACGTTTCGCGTCTTGTCCGTGGCATTGCCTGACAGAGCTTTCTTGTCACTTCGAGTGGCCCAAGTGCATCCGTCAGGCAGTTGAGGAACGCTGCCCTAGTTCTTTTCTACCGTTTGCTCGATAGCACCGAAGATCGAGTGTCCGTCTCCATCCATCATTTCGATGCGCACCGTGTCTCCGAATTTCATGAACGGGGTCTTGGCCTGACCATCGCTGATGGTTTCGATCATGCGAATCTCGGCAATGCAGGAATAACCGACACCACCTTCGGCAATCGATTTACCCGGACCGCCATCAAGTTTGTTGGAAACGGTTCCTGATCCAATGATTGCTCCAGCGGCGAGATCGCGTGTCTTGGCGGCGTGAGCAATCAGCTGACCGAAATCGAACGTCATGTCGACGCCGGCCTCCGCCCGGCCGAACGGCGCACCATTGAAGTCCACATGAAGGGGCAAATGCAGTTTGCCATCCTTCCACGCATCTCCAAGCTCGTCGGGCGTTACCGCAACAGGAGAAAATGCAGAAGACGGTTTTGACTGGAAGAAGCCAAAGCCCTTGCCGAGCTCGGCAGGGATCAGTCCACGCAGGGAGACGTCGTTGACCAACATTACCAGGCGGATGGATTTCAGGGCCTCTTCCGGGCTCACACCCATCGGCACATCACCGGTGACGACAGCAATCTCGCCTTCCATATCAATACCCCAGGCTTCGTCGCGCATCCGGATCGGATCGCGAGGAGCGAGGAACGTATCCGAACCACCCTGGTACATCAGTGGATCGGTCCAGAAGCTGTCCGGCATCTGGGCACCGCGCGCCTTGCGCACCAGCTCAACGTGATTGACGTAAGCAGAACCATCCGCCCACTGGTAAGCGCGCGGCAACGGCGACAAAGCGTCATGCTCATGAAAGCGGATAGTCGGAACCGCTTCGTGAGAGAGGCTTTCAGCCAGAAGTTTCAACTTCGGTTCGATCTGCTCCCAATTGTCGAGAGCAGCCTGAAGCGTCGGGGCAATGTGGCTTGCGTCCGTGCAATACGTCAGACGGTCATTTACCACCACCAGCTTGCCGTCGCGGCTGCCGTCCTTGAGCGTTGCCAGTTTCATTGGTTCTTAACTCCTTGTGATCGCCAAACCGTCGTGGCTGATTATGGTTTCGCCCGAAAAGGCTTTAGTGGCTTCAAGCCACTCAGATTTTTCAAACCCCGGCAGGTCTGCCGGGATCAAATGATTGAGCACGAGTTTCTTCACACCGGCAGCTTCGGCGATCTTTGCAGCATCGGGTGCCATGGTGTGGCTGGCCAGAAGATGCTGGCGCAACCGGTCGCCATTGCCGGTTATCTCTACAATCCTGTCGACGCCGCGAGCGAGCATAGCCTCATGAACCAGGACGTCGGCATCCTTGGCGAAATCTGCCAGTGGCGGAAAATATGCCGTGTCGGCGGAAAAGACCACCGACCATTCCTGATCAGAAAACCTCAAGGCAAAACAATCGATTACTGGCGGATGTTCAACCCGCAAGGCCGCAATCGACAGCGTCTCGTCTTCAAGTGGCACTTCACCTTCCTGAAGGAGGTGAATTTCCACTAGATCCCGAAGATCCGGACGGCCCTCATCCTCAATGCGCGTATCGATGTCATAGCGCATGGAACTCAGGAAACCGTCCCAGTACTCGATCAGGTCTGACGGGCCGTAAACCCGCACCCGGCGGGAAAGCCCGGTGCACCAGGCAGTATGAAGCAATGGGCCGAGTTCCAGTACGTGATCAGAGTGCATATGGGTGATGAAGACCAGGTCCAGTTCCTTGAGAACGACACCTGCATCCACCAGCCCTCTGGTCACCCCGAGACCGCAATCGACCACGCAGCGGCGTCCGCCGATCTCAATCAGCGAGCTGGTCGGTGACGGCCCGCCCGGACGGATTGCCGGTCCGCCCTTGGAGCCGAGGATGACCAGACGATCTTTCAGGCCTGGCGCATTGGCATTGCTCATTACTTGTCCCACGTTCCTTCCGGTGTTCCGTCGAACTTTTTCTCAAGAGACTCCCAACAGTCAATGTAATCGTCCTGCAGGGGAGCTTCTTTTGCAGCAAATTCCGTCAGATGCTGAGGGAACCGGGTTTCGAACATGAAGGACATTGTATTGTCGAGCTTTTCCGCCTGAAGGTCGGCATTTGACGCCCCAACGAAGGCGTTGTTGTCCGGGCCGTGGGGCAGCATCATGTTATGAAGGCTCATGCCGCCGGGCACGAAGCCCTGTGGCTTGGCATCGTACTGCCCGTAAATGTTACCCATCAGTTCGGACATGATGTTCTTGTGATACCAGGGCGGGCGGAAAGTATTTTCTGCGACCATCCAGCGCTCTCGGAACAGGACGAAGTCGATGTTCGCCGTGCCCGGCACACCAGATGGCGCGGTCAGGACCGTGAAGATAGATGGATCGGGATGGTCGAACAGGATTGCGCCGATCGGGCAGTAAGTGCGCAGATCGTATTTGCAAGGAGCATAATTGCCGTGCCAGGCAACGACGTCGAGCGGTGAATGGCCGATTTTTGTTTCGTGGAACTGGCCGCACCATTTGACCGTAACCGTTGAAGGTGCCTCCCGATCTTCATAGTGGGCGACAGGCGTCTTGAAGTCGCGGCGATTGGCCATGCAGTTTGCGCCAATCGGGCCTCTGCCCGGCAACTCGAATTTCTGGCCATAGTTTTCGCAGACGAACCCTCGTGCCGGTCCTTCGACCACTTCGACCCGGTAAACCAGGCCGCGCGGCAGGATCGCGATTTCCTTCGGTTCCAGCTCGATGATGCCGAGTTCGGTACAGAACCTCAAAACACCTTCCTGAGGCACAACCAGAAGCTCGCTGTCGGCGGAGAAGAAGTACTCATCTTCCATCGATCTGGTGACGAGATAGATGTGGCTTGCCATGCCCACCTGGGTATTCACGTCCCCGGCCGTTGTCATCGTGCGCATTCCGGTGACCCAGGTCAGATCCTCGCCGGAATGAGAGACAGGATCCCACCGATACTGACCGAGAGAAATTACGTCGTCACAGACATTCGGCGCGCTTTTCCAGTGAGGCAGGTCGATCTTCTGGAAACGATGCGTGTGCTTGACCGACGGGCGAATACGATAGCACCAGGTCCGCTCGTTTTGATGGCTCGGCGCGGTAAAGGCTGTGCCGGAAAGTTGTTCGCCATAGAGACCATAAGCGCATTTCTGCGGACTGTTCATTCCCTGCGGCAGGGAACCGGGCAGTGTTTCGGTTTCAAAGTCGTTGCCGAAGCCCGGCATATACTCGAGTTCGGATGAATTCCGACCGTGGTTATCTTTTGTCCGGGTGTTTTCCGTTCTCTGATCCATGACGTCCTCCGGCTTCAGAGATGAATTTAGTTTCATATGTAACCAAATTCCTCTCACACTTCAAGCGGCATCGTCAAAGAGTTTCCGGATTGCAGGGTCTGAAATGAAAAATCCACTCCGAGCAAGTGAAAACGAATGCAACTGTAAGCTTTGCTTTACTCAAGATACGTAAGGTCCGTTCAGACACACTATTGGAGCCTTGCATGTCTCTTAGAAATCGAATCTTTTTTGCCTCAAGTGGTGTATTTCTGGTCGGCTTCCTGACGCTAGTTCTTGCAGTAACTTTCATGGCGCAGGGAACATCTCAAAAATCAGGTGAAGAACTCATCCGCAAAACGGCTGAGGCACTTGCTCTTGATGCCGGCAAGACGTTGGCTGAGGCCCAGCTGACAGCTCGCGCGGCTGCCGATGCACTCGAAGGTCTGCAACATGCCGGTGTCACCGACCGCAATGCCTATGGTGCTGTGATGTTGCAGCAGATCAGTCAGAACAAGCATTTCGTTGGCGGTGGCGTGATTTTCGAACCGGACATGGCAGGTCCCGATGCAGACAATGCAGGCTCCAATTACTCGGACGACAATGGCCGCTTCATTCCTTACTTCTACAATGATGGAGCGAGCGTTGCCTGGGAACCGCTGATGTTCGGCGGCGATAGCGGCTCCGAAGAATGGTATGACAAGCCGAAAAATCTCGGCCACGACACGGTGACCGAGCCGTACATTTATCCGATCAACGGTGTAGACGTTCTGATGGCAACGGCCTCCTCGCCGATACTGGACAAATCAGGCCGTGGCATCGGTGGAGCGACGATCGACGTTTCCCTCGAAGGATTGCAGAAGGCCGTCAGCGCCGGCCAGACTTATGAAACCGGTTATGTCGGCCTCCTGAGTGAAGCAGGTGTCTGGGTCTCCCATCCCGATACATCTCTTCTTGGGAAACAGGCGGATTCGTCGATGGTCGGCAAGCTCAAAGACATGAAGGGCACCCTTGCCTATTCAACGGATAACGGGACAGCCGAAGCCATTCAAGCCTTTGAACTGGATGGCACGGGACAGAACTGGTTCGTTGTCCTGGCTGTCGATGAAAGCGAGTTGCTTGCCAGCGCCAATTCCACGATGCAGCTGAGCCTGTTGCTGTCGCTTGGTCTGCTTGTTGCCGGCACCTTCCTGATGTGGATGCTCGGCTCAACGATCGCCGGTCCTGTCCGCGCTCTGACAGAGCGTATGCGCAACCTTGCTGAAGGTGATGTCGAAACGCCTGTTGCCTACACGGACCGCAAGGACGAAATCGGTCAGATGGCAGGCGCTCTGGAGATTTTCGTTGAAAACGAAAACGAGCGCAGGTCCCTGCAGAACGATACAGAGCTCGCACAGCAGTCCCAGCTCGACCGGCAACAGGAAATCGAAGCGCTGATCGAAGCCTTCGAGACTGATGTCAATGCGGTTCTGGATCAGGTCAGCGGTGACAGTGAGAAAATGGAGCAGACCGCTGCCTCGCTTGATGCTATCGCTCGGGACACCTCCACCAAAGTGTCTTCCGTCGCCGGATCTTCTGACGTTGCCCAGGGCAGTGTCCAGACTGTTGCTTCGGCCGCAGAAGAGCTGTCCGCGTCCATCTCTGAAATCGGTCGGCAGATCGATCAGACCAAGGACATCGTGGTCAGTGCGACGCAGGCAGCCAATGATTCCAACGACAAGGTCGGCAGCCTCGACAGTTCCGCTCAGAAAATCGGTGAAGTTGTCAGCCTGATCCAGGCAATTGCTGAACAGACCAACCTGCTTGCCCTGAACGCCACCATTGAAGCGGCGCGTGCGGGAGAAGCCGGCAAGGGCTTTGCGGTTGTTGCCTCCGAGGTCAAGGAACTCGCAACCCAGACCGCAAAGGCGACGGAAGAGATCTCCGCTCAGATTACCGGCATCCAGTCCTCGACCCGCAATGCTGTCGGTTCGATCCAGGAAATCGCCAGCACCATGGAAGAGGTCAATCAGTTCACCGCAACGATTGCAGCTGCCATTTCTCAACAGGGTGATGCGACCAACGAGATCAGTCACAACGTTCAGCAGGCAGCGAGCTGCACCAGCGACATGAGCAACAGCGTTGGCGATGTCATGCAGGCGGCGGAAGAGACCAGCAGTTCTGCTGCGGACGTTCTGTCTGTTTCCCAGTCGGTTTCGCAACAGGCTCACGGCCTGCAATCAACCATTGCCGATTTCCTGGCGAGGGTGAGAGCAGCTTAAAGCTAAAAATTCTTCGAGCAGGATAGCCCGCGCAAACCCTTGCGCGGGCTTTCTCTTTTCAGCCACCGACAAGATCAAACGGCCATTCAAGCGCTATCCCGGACACCGCATGACTTGATTGATCGCAAAATTTGACTAAAATGGAACAAAACATGAACAAATGAGGTTGCCGATGCAATTTACTCATCCAGCTCACGCGCAGTATTCCGTAGCCCTGTCGTCTTCATCTTCGCTTCTGGAGGCGCAGCGACCGACAGATGTGACGCCTGACGAGGTTCGTACCATGATTGTATATCTGCAAAAGGCGCGTGACCGGGCGATGCAGATCCGCGAGCGTTCTCCTGCAGGTAGCTACATGGAAAACGTGCTAAGCAGGACAATTGACGGCATCACTCTGGAACTGTCGCAGCTGGATTATCTGCTGGCACGGCGGCCCGTGGAAGCCTCAAAAGCGGTGCGTGCGCGCAGCCGCATGCGTCCTGCGATTTGACGGGTCAGCGAGCAAGCGACAACAGACCACTTTCTTCATTTTCGAGAGCTCTGCAGCTGACAGCCTCACTGGGACAGCTCCAAATTCAGTTTAAGCGTTGGGAGATTGCTATGACTGTTCGTGTTGGTACACCAACCTTGATAGTGCGCCCGACTTTGAGACCTTCGTGAGCTGACCAGCCCGGGAATTCAGGTAATTCAGGCAGCAGCTTCGTCGCCGGGCGCCGTTTGCCAGCCCAGATCCGTCAGCGTGACGATGCGATTGCCGCGCAGGTCCGTGGCACAAACAAGAAACCCGCGCTCTTCCATGTGGCTCAGCAACCATCTGGCGCGGCCAGGCGAGCGCGTTCCGTAGGCTGTCGCGATCTCCAGATTTCCAGGGCACGGCGCCTTTGCCAGCGCCGCTTTTGCCAACAGCAGATAAACGCCGCGCATGTCGTCCGGCAGTTCCGAGGCGATCAGTTCCGCCTGGGCCCAGGCACCGTCATCAACCTCCCCCTTCTCGACCCCGGCTCGCGCGACCGAGAGCTTTTCACGGAAAGCCTGAAGGTCGGGCGCACCGCCTGGAAGCTTGGCGATCCGGCATCGAACCTGAAAGTCCTGGTAAAGGGTAGCGATCGGCTGAAACGCCGCTTCTTCGTCTTCCAGAATGCCGGCAATGATTTCCGAAATCTTTTCTTCCCGCTCACCAAAGTCGAGCAGGCTTTCCGGCTGAGGCGTGGCTTCGTCGCTGGCACGTTCCGCGCTTGTAAGCTGGTCTAATACGTCACCCGTTGAGACAACCGGCTCGACAAAACGTTGCCGCACCACCGGGGCCTCGCCCTCGGCAGGGGTGAAGATCAGGTCCTTGGCTTCTTCTTTGGGCTGCTCCGGCAAGGGCATCAGTTTCGGACTTCCGCCCCGGCCCATGGTTTCCACCGGTCCGATCTTGACCGGGACTGGACGACGAGACATCGCCGGCCCGAGGGCGATGAAGTGCCCGCGATCCAGATTTCGGAAACTTTCAGCCTGGCGGCGCTCCATTCCGAGCAGATCCGCCGCACGAGCCATGTCGATATCGAGAAAGGTGCGGCCCATCAAAAAGTTCGAGGCTTCCGCGGCAACGTTCTTGGCAAGCTTGGCCAGCCGTTGGGTTGCAATAACACCCGCCAGGCCTCTTTTGCGGCCACGGCACATCAGGTTGGTCATCGCGCCGAGAGATCGACGGCGTGCCTCTTCGGTGACCTCACCAGCAGCGGCAGGAGCAAAAAGCTGGGCTTCGTCGACGACGACAATCATCGGATACCACAGGTCCCGGTCGGCATCGAAAAGCCCGTCGAGAAAGGTTGCCGCCGCTTTCATCTGTCGATCAGCGTCAAGGCCTTCAAGGTTCAGAACAACGGAAACCCGATGCTGGCGCACCCGGCCTGCAATCATCTGCAGATCTTTCTCGGTTCCGACGGCGTCAACAACGACATGACCGAATTTGTCGGCAAGCGAAACAAAATCGCCTTCCGGGTCAATGATGGCTTGCTGCACCCAGCTGGCCGATTGCTCCAGAAGCCTGCGAAGAAGATGCGATTTACCTGAACCGGAGTTACCCTGAACCAAAAGGCGCGTTGCCAGGAGCTCTTCCAGATCAAGCCCGGCCCGCGCACCGCCTGTCATTTCCCCGATATCAATCTGTACCGTCATGCAATCACTTCTAGTGCAGCGGCGGTGCTGCTTTAACTCCGTCCGTTGAATCCGTGCAGGGCGGTAGTCAGCACGATTCCGGAAGACTTGCAAAGCCACCCTCGTCGGAATCCGGCTTTTTCCCAGCATTCCACCGCTTCGGTCCCGGCTAAACAAGCCGATCACTTCTAATTCATGTACCGCCTCTTCAAATACGCGTCCTATAGTCCATTTTAATTAGAAACAACCCATCAAGAGGGAGAGACTTGATGAAAATTCACGCCGATCTGAAAGAACGCGTGGTTGTAGACAGCGCGACGCTCGATTGGATCCCCTCCCCGATGGCGGGCGTGGAACGACGCATGCTGGAGCGGGACGGTGACGAGGTTGCACGCGCGACCAGTTTGGTCCGTTACGCTCCAGGGTCGGCCTTTTCCGCCCACACCCATGACATGGGCGAAGAGTTTCTTGTTCTTGACGGCGTTTTTTCCGATGAAAGCGGAGATTTTCCCAAAGGCATGTATGTGCGCAACCCGCCCGGCTCCAGTCACGTACCGGCCAGCGAACCGGGCGCAGTGATCCTGGTAAAGTTGCGACAGATGCAGCCTGAAGACGACAATTATGTCCGCGTAAACACTCTTGATCCTGCAGGTTGGCAGGCCGGACGTGCCGGTGAGCACATCCTTCCGCTTTTCGTCCGTCCGGACGAGGAGGTCGTCATGCTGGACTGGGAACGCGGCTCACAGTTTGACAGGCAGGAGTTTCCGGGAGGTGCCGAATACTTCGTTATCGAAGGCAGTTTCGAAGATGAGGACGGCCGATATGACCAGGGGACCTGGCTACGCCTGCCACCAGGCAGCCGTCAATCCATCAAAACCACACAAGGCACCCGGGTCTGGCGCAAGACCGGACACCTGGATGACTAGGCGGCATTCAGTTTCTGAGCGGTGGCGTTATCCAAAACCGTCGCCGCGATCTTCTTGTGTAGCGGCAGGATAAGCGCAAGATAGACATGGCCGAACAGGTTGTGGCGCTTGCAACAGGTGGAAGCGAAGACACCCGGATTCGATCCGGTCTTCCGAAATATCGACAGGCGGAAATCCTGGTGCCAATCATCCTCGCCCAGAATGACCTCGTTTTCCGTCACGCGATAGATCTTGAAAAAGCCAATCCTATCTCCGGGTTGCTTCTCTTCCATGGGCACTTGTGACTGCTGCTGCGCAAGATCGCTGGTCGTCTTCATTCCAAGCGGCTTGACGATGACATCCCGGGCAGCCAACAAGGCATTCATCCAGCTGATATCGGCATTCAGGATATGGTCTGCCAGCACGCGAATGTCGGCGGACTGAAGATCCAGCCTGTCTTCCAGAGAAACCGAGAACGTGTCCATGTAATCCCCGGACGCGTAGTAGCTGTTAAGATAGCTGTCTTCCGGTAGCCTGTCTGATTTGCTCATTTCGGCCTCTGCCCAATTCATCGGATGCCCGACACTATAGACGCATAATCGCGGCAAACGCAGTGCAGATTGCCGCAGTCGCACAAGCAACCCGAAGAAGTTGACGCTTGCGGAAAATAAAATCCTAAATTGTCCCTAAACCCCTCGCATCGCTGACAATTCCGGTTATGATACCGCTTCTTATTGCAAATATTCGATTGTTGGCCGGAGGGGACATGAAAACGGCGAAAGTGTTTCTAGGACTGGCGTCAGCTATTTTGACCGCGTTCGCAGCGAACGCACAAGACACGTCGGCACAGCCGCAAAAAGTCACAGTGGCAAAAGTTTCGACAATTACGGCTGACAATGCGTCTCGCTATGTCGGCCGTGTGGAAGCTGTAAGCACTGTCGACCTTGTGGCCCGGGTCGAAGGATATCTGGACAAACGCAACTTCACGGAAGGCGGCACGGTCAAAAAGGGTGACCTGCTCTATGTCATCGAGAAGGATCTTTATCAGGCAAGTGTCGATCAGTCCAAAGCAACCCTCGAAGGTGCCAAGGCCACTCTAGAAAACTCCCAGATAGAACTGGAACGTCAGCGGCAGCTTCTGGCCAAGGGCGACATCTCGCAGGCCAACTTTGACAAGCAGAAAGCAACGACGGCAACCGACCAGGCAAATGTCGATGGGGCCCAGGCCAATCTCGATACGGCAGACATCAACCTCGGCTACACCGAAATCTACAGCCCGATTGATGGCCGTATCAGCAAGACCAATGTCAATGTGGGCAATCTCGTTGATTCAAACACCGGCACCCTGGCGACGGTAACAAGTGTCGACCCGATCTATGTCTCGTTCTACATGGGCGAAAAAGACCTGATCAAGGACCGGGAAGCCGGACTGATCGGAAATGACAGTGCAACTCTCAAAGTCAATCTGACCATGGCGAACGGAACTCAGTATCCCTCAGCCGGCAAGGTGACCTATGTCGGAACGACCGTCGATCAGAGCAGCGACACCGTGGAGCTGCGCGCAACCTTCGACAATCCGAAGAACCTGCTCATTCCCGGACAGTTTGTGAACGTGACGGTCGAGGCTGCCGATCCGGCCAAGTTGGCCGCCGTTCCTCAGACTGCCATTCAGCTCGATGCCAAGGGTCATTTTGTCTATGTCGTTGACAGCGATAACAAGGTGAAGCGGCAGGACATTCAGCTGGGACGCCAATCCGGTTCGCTCTGGGAGGTAAAGTCAGGTCTGAAGGAAGGCGAACAAGTCATCGTTCAGGGACTGCAGCGGGTCAAACCCGACATGACCGTTGCCCCAGTCGAAGCCAAAAGCTAGGAGAGTTTTCCAGCCATGCTCTCCAAATTTTTTATTGATCGCCCCAACTTCGCGCTGGTCCTGTCTCTGATTGCCTCGCTGGTCGGGATCATCGCGATCGTGTTCATTTCCATTTCGGAATATCCGAACGTCACTCCACCTCAAGTCGTCGTCACGGCACAGTTTCCCGGTGCCGATTCAGAGCTGATCGAAAAATCAGTTGCGATCCCGATCGAAGATCAGGTGAACGGCGTCGAAAACATGATCTACATGTCTTCGATCAGCTCAAATGCAGGTGCCTACACACTCACCATAACCTTCGAGGTGGGCACGGACCCCGACATTGCCGCCGTCAACGTGCAGAACCGCGTTGCGCTGGCGGAGCCTCAATTGCCGCAATCGGTAAAGAACCTGGGTGTCGCCACCAAGAAGCAGTCCGCCAACATGCTGCTGGTGGTCAATCTGGTTTCTCCGGACGAAAGCCGGGACGCGATCTATCTGAGTAACTACGCCACGATCCACGTGCAGGATCGCCTGTCTCGGCTGCCCGGTGTCGGCAGCGTCTCTCAGTTCGGCCCTCTTGATTATAGCATGCGCGTGTGGATGCGGCCGGACCAGATGACGGCACTCAATCTGACGGCAACAGATCTGTCCAGCGCCATCCAGGCACAGAACGCGCAAGCAACTGCCGGTCAGATCGGCGGAGCCCCATTTAACGGGCCGACCGACTTCCAGTTCTCACTGAAAGCGGACGGGCTACTGGAAACCGCGCAACAGTTCGGCGACATCATTGTTTCGGGCTCATCTTCCGGCCAACTCGTGCGACTGCGTGACGTTGCCCGGGTGGAGCTTGGTTCAAGTTCCTATTCCGCTTTTGCAACGCTCAACAACAAACCGTCCACCGCCATCGCGATTTATCAATCGCCGGGCGCGAATGCTCTTGATGTTGCAAACAGCGTCTATGCAGAACTTGACAAGATGCAGGCCGGTTTCCCGGCTGGCGTCGAATACAAGTTGCTCTACGACATCACCAAGGCGGTGAAAGCGTCCATCGAAGAAATTCTGACCACGCTGGCGATGACCACGGGTCTTGTCGTGTTCGTTGTGTTCATGTTCCTGATGAGCTGGCGCGCCGTTATCATCCCGGCTGTTGCCATTCCCGTATCATTGCTCGGAACCTTCGCCATTCTCTTCCTCATTGGGTTCTCGGCCAACCTGATCACGTTGTTCGGGGTCATTCTAGCGATCACGCTGGTTGTCGATGATGCCATTGTCATTATCGAAAACACCGAAAGGATCATGGAGGAAGATGGGCTGGCGCCGCGCGAGGCGACGCTGAAGGCGATGGAACAGGTGACAAGCCCAATCGTTGCAACAACCTTCGTGCTGCTTGCCGTCTTTGTGCCCGTCTGTTTCTTTCCCGGCATTACCGGAGAAATCTATCTTCAGTTCGCGCTCACGATCACTATTGCGTTCTGTCTGTCAGCGGTGAATGCACTGACCCTGTCACCGGTTCTTTGCTCCATGCTGTTGCGTCGCTCTGAAAAGAAACGGCACGGACCGCTCTATTTCTTCGGAGCCCTGGTCGACAAGATTCGCAACGCCTATGTGGCGCTTGTTCGGGTCATGGTTCGCAACATTGCCTTGTCGCTGCTCATTCTGGTTGCCGCCTTTGCGGCCACGGTGTTCATGTTCCGTGAAACACCGACCGGCTTCATTCCGCTTGAGGACAAAGGCGTCCTCTTTGCCAATGTCAAGCTGCCGGAAGGCGCATCGCTGCAACGTACCGAGGCCGTGGCCAAGACCATGACCACGATGATCCGCGAAGTTGAGGGCGTTCAGGATGTCATCGCTGTACCCGGGTTCAGCATCATCGCCGGGGACGGTTCAAACTTCGCGACTCTGATCCCGATCCTGGCACCGTGGAGCGATAGGACGACCAAGGAGACCCAGTGGTACAACATCCTGAAGACACTCAATGAAAAACTAGCAACGGTCGACGAGGCAGTATCGTTCGTTTTCCCGCTGCCTCCCATCGATGGTCTTGGAATTTCGGGTGGCATCGCCGCGCAAATCCAGGATGACGCTGGAGCCAGCGTGGTCGATCTCGGTGCCGTGACCAACGCGATTATGTCAGCTGCCAACACCAGCCCGGTGTTTCTGCAGGTCTTCAGCTCCATTTCGGCAAGTTCGCCGGAGTACCAGATTGAGCTCGACCGCGATAAGGCGGAAGCCCTCGGTGTGGATATCAGCGATATCTTCACCGTTCTGCAGGCAAATCTCGGCACCTACTACGTCAACAACTTCCTGCTCGACGGCAAGGTGTTCTGGGTAATCCTGTCCTCAGAAGCCGAATACCGGCAAACGCTTGACGATATCGGCACGATCTACGTGAAGAGTTCTTCAGGCGACATGATCCCGCTCAGCACGCTGGTCAGTCTGGAAGCCGTGGTCGGTCCGCAGAGCGTAACCCGCTACAACCTCGAGCGCTCAGCCGCGGTCCAGGGACTGACGAATGTCGGCTACAGCACCGGTGACGGCATCACGGCTTTTGAACAGATTGCGAAGGAAGTACTGCCGGACGGCTATTCTATCGAGTGGACGGGCATGTCCCTCCAGGAGATCGAAGCCGGTTCCTATGTGGTCTACATTCTGCTGCTGGCATTCCTGTTCGCGTATCTGTGCCTGGTTGCCCAATACGAGAGTTGGTTGTTGCCGATTTCGGTGATGCTTTCAGCTGTCTTTGCCGTGTGCGGGGCACTGATACCGCTCTATCTGATCCCGGTTCTGAACAACAATATCTATGCGCAAATCGGCATGGTGCTGTTGATCGGGCTTGCTGCCAAGAAGGCAATCATGCTGGTGGAATTTTCCCGCAATTGCCGGGACGAAGGCATGAGCATTGTTGACGCGGCCATTAGCGCAGCCCATACGCGCTTCCGGCCAGTCACAATGACCGGTCTTTGCTTCATCGTGGGTGTGCTGCCACTGGTGTTTGCATCAGGCGCCGGATCGGCCAGCCGCGTCTCAATCGGTCTGCCTGTGTTTGCTGGCATGATCCTGGACAGCACCATTGGCCTGCTGATGATCCCTGTTCTCTATGTCGCCGTTCAAAGGCTGCGTGAGAAATTCACCAGGAAACCGGCCAAGTCCTCAACGGAAGCGCCGGCAGACACGCCTGCGTAAGCGACGGACCCGTCTTACGAAAAAGGCTGCAGGCAATGCCTGCAGCCTTTTTTTACGCCTCGCTCGAAAGACGGGCATTCATTCCCAAGAGCCGGCAAAGGCAATGTCGGTCAGAGGCATGCGTGCGCTCGGCGTTTCTCGAGATTGAAGACTTTCGTCAAGGCGTGAAGCATCCCCTTGCTTGCCAATAGCGAATGCAATCTCGGGCTTGAAACGTTCCGGCACACCCAACACTTCGTGAACCCGGTCCTTGTGAATCCCTGCCATGCCGTGTGTGTGATAGCCAAGCGCAGTTGCTTGAAGCGCCGCATGGGCCCAGGCGGATCCGGCATCAAAGGAATGACTTCCGTTGGGACGGTTCGGCTTGCCTTCCTTGCCGTCGACTTCGGTGTCAGAGAAAAGGTAGACCAGCGCTGAGGAGTGCTGCGCCCAATCCAGATTGAAGGGGTTAAGCAAATCCACGAGCTTTTGCCAATGTGCGTCGCCACGCAACGCATAGACAAATCGCCAGGGCTGGATGTTGAAAGCGGACGGCGCCCAGCGCGCAGCTTCCAGAATTGTATTGAGATCGGATTCCGGCATTTCGGAACCGTCAAATGCACGGGGGGACCAACGGTCAACAAACAGGTCCTGTACCGGATGATCGGGATTACGAGGTGTCATTTGCATCTACTCCAAAATCGTTCCGGGCTTTTACCTGCCCGGACGATCTGGAGATAGTGTCTTTTTATCTTTATATCAAGATACTTTTTATCAAGATATTTGTTTTGAGTTTCCTACCCAGTCACTTCCCTTGGCCTGCGCACCAATTGTCGGCGCCAGCAGAATTGCGGACAAGACCAAAGCAGCGGATACCGCTTCACGAACTCCGACACTTTCACCAAAGACAAAAAATCCGACAAGGAACATGGTTGGCAACTCAAAACTGCCAGCGGCGGCGGTGCGAGCGGGACCGACCTTCTGGCACGCAAAAGAAAAGAGGACCTGTGGGACAAGAGCAGTTATCAAACCCATGACAATAACAAGTCCCCATTGGGTCGATGAAGCTGGCAACAGCGTTCCCTGCCCTTCCTGCAGCGCGACTGGTGCCAGCCCAACAATTGCCCCTACAAGACCGCAAGCCGTCCTTTCCAGGGAATTAAGTTGTCCTACCAGCCCGCTCAGCACCACGACAAGAAACCCGAAGGCGACAGGCGCAGGTATGGCCCAAAGCAGTGACGCCATCACTTCAGGAGACAAGAGCGACGGATCAAGCAACAATGCCGCAGCACCAAGAACAAGTCCTGCCGCTGCAAAAGACCGGAAGCCCGGTGTTTGCTTCAACAAGATCCAGGCGAAAAATGACGCAAAAACCGGATAGGACATGTAAACGACCCCGGCAGCAGCCACCGGTGCAGTCGTGATGGCCTCAAGATAACCGATCAGGCTGAGCCCCAGCACAGCCCCGGCACCAGCGAGCAGGAGTGCGCTTCCTCTCTTGTGTTTTTCCAGCGGAAGAAAGGGCAACAGCAAAAGTGCCGAAAAACCATAGCGATAAAGCGCAATCGTAGCAGGCCCTGCCCCGAGCCCCTTAAGCTCACGAACGAATACGGGCACCAGTCCGAAGCAAACGGCACAAGCAACAATCACAAAGGTCGCCCCGAGAGGGCTTAAATTGAATTTCGGCAGAGATGAGATCGACATGTTTCGTCGATACCGCATGGGACAAAATAAATAAAATTCTTAGTTTTCATTCTCTTCATGAAATGATTTCATACACTCATGATCCCTAGACTCGCCATTCATCATCTCACGCTTCTATCGGCCCTGGCTGAAACAGGAAGCATGACCTCGTCAGCCCTGCGTTTGGGCGTCACGCAATCAGCGGCGTCTCATCGTTTGCGGGAAGCGGAGCGAAGAATCGGTCTTCCATTGGTAAAACGGGCGGATACGGGCCTGGAGCTGACCCCAGAAGGCGAGCGTTTGCGGCGGCTTGGAGAGACCTTTCTCGCCGAACTCTTTCGGCTGGAGCAGGAGTTGGAAGCATCGGCCCGCGAGGCGCGTGTTCTTGTTCGCCTGGGACAGGCAACCTACAGCCGATACCACTGGTTTCCGGCGTTTCTCGAATATCTGGAAACGACGGATGAGACCCTCGCCGTTGACTTGTCTGGACGGGCAACAGCCCATCCCCTTGCGTCTCTTCTGGATGGCTCTGTCGATGTTTCGCTCGTTTTCGGCAGGGAGCCCGCGCTTTCCAAATTCCGCTCGATCAAGCTGGGATCTCATCCGGTCGTGGCCGTTCTGTCGAAGAACCATCCACTTGCGAGCGAACCTGTCGTCAACAGCCTGAACATGGGAGACGAACGTTTCTTCACCTATCCCCTGACTGCGGAACCAGGCTTCGACTGGACCACGCTGCTCGGCGAACCGACAGTGCCATTCCGGCGCTTGACGCCAATGCCGACACCGGAAGCGGTGATCGACCTTGTGCGGGCCAGCTTCGGTGTCACTCTTTTCAGCAAATGGGCCATTGAACCGGAACTTGCAGACGGAACACTTGTAGCCCGCCCCATCAGCGAAGAAGGCGTTTCACTGGACTGGTGGTGTGTGAGGAGAGCGTCCGACCCTGACGACAGCCCGGCCGCACGTCTCGCCTCCGCCCTCTCGTCGTGGAGCAATAAAACTGACGGAGCGCTTTCAACACTTGGCTTCGGGGCTCAAGCTTCGGATACCTGATCAAACCTCAGAAAAATCTATGCTTTTGTTGTGCAAGTACCCTATGCTGCAAGTTGTGAAACGGGGCTGACAGCGGGGGGAAGCAGATGCTTGCACTTTCCGAGAAGGATCGGAAACGGGGTCTTGTTCTTGCAGTTGGCGCGCTCGGCGGGCTGGTCATGCTGGACGAAACCATACTGGGCGTCTCCCTACCGGCGATCCGTTCGGAATTTGGCATGTCAGCGACAACGGCTCATTGGATCATCAACTCCTACATGCTCGCATTTACCTGCTTTGCGGCGATTGGAGGCAAGGCGATCGACCTGTTTGGCCTTCGTCCCGCAATGATCGTGAGCTGTTCGATTTTTGCCGCAGCGAGCCTGTTGGCCGGTCTGGCTGATACTACCGCGATGCTCATCGCAATGCGTGTCGTTCAGGGGCTTTGCGCGGCGATCATGTTTCCGATGACACTGGCGGCGGCAACGCTAACCTTTGATCAGGAAGAGCGCGGCCGGGCGATAGGCATTCTTGCAGGCATGGCAACGATCTTCCTGGCGATAGGCCCCATGCTCGGCGGCATTCTGACTGATTTCCTCTCCTGGCGCTGGGTGTTCTGGATCAACATACCGATCGTCGTGGGCGGTGGTGTTTTTGCTTGTCTGCTCTGGAAAAAACCAAAGAAGGATCTGAAACGTCCCGTAGTCGACCGCATCGGACTGGTACTGCTGCTGATCGGCATGACTTCGCTCATTTTCGGGCTCATGGAAGGTCCGGAATTCGGCTGGCTTTCTCCGGCGATCCTCAGCACGCTGATCATTGGTGCCGTTGGACTTGTGGTTTTTGTCGGCTACGAGGCAAGACAGAGCAAACCGTTGATCGATGTCAGGCTTTTCAAGCTGAAGCCCTTTCACGCAAGCGCCCTTGTCATTCTGCTGTCTCAGATGAGCAAGATCATCGTGGCGATCTTCATTCCGCACTTTCTTCAACTCGAGATGGGTTTCTCGGCCCTTTGGGCGGGCATCGGAACGGCTGTAGGCGTTCTGCCCTTCCCCTTCCTCGCCGCGTTCGCAGGTAGATATGCAGACAAGGCAGGCGCACGCAAACCTGTCCTGGCTTCCATGGCACTACTCGCATTGAGCTGCGGCTTGATAGCCTTCACACTTGTATTCAAGAACTATTGGTTGCTGGCACCGATGCTGTTCCTGTGGGGTGCAACTCTGCCTTATTCGATGATCCCGACCGGGCGAATTACCGTCAACGCCGTGCCGCTTGAAAAACAGGGAGAGGTCAGCGGGTTGATCATCACCTGCCGGTTGGTGGGCGGAACCCTGGGCGTCACGCTCGGCAGCGTTCTGCTTGCAATGCATGCCAACTTCTCGTCCATTTTCTGGACGCTTGCCGTCATGATCGCTGCATGTTTCGCCTATTGCCTTGTCGCGCTGGATAAGGATGCTCCGGCGACGTCCTGACAGGGTCTTCAGGCAAAATCGTTCTGATACCGTTCCCTGAGAACGTTTTTCTGGATCTTGCCCATCGCGTTTCGCGGAAGCACATCCAGAACATGGAACTTCTTGGGCTGTTTGAACTTGGCGAGCTGGTTTGTCAGTGAAGCCCGAATCGCATCGTCACTCAGTGTCTCTCCGGGTTTTGCGGCCAGCACCGCGATCACACCTTCGCCGAAATCGGGATGCGGTACGCCGATGACAGCACTTTCAGCAATCCCTTCATAGCTGTCCAGCACAGCTTCCACCTCGGCCGGATAAACGTTGAAGCCACCGGAGATGATCAGGTCCTTCGCACGCCCGACAATCGAGATATAGCCATCCTCGTCCAAGCGCCCCAAGTCACCGGTAATGAAATACCCATCGACGCGGAACTCCTGCGCCGTTTTTGCGGGCATTCTCCAATAGCCCAGGAAAACATTCGGTCCCTTGACCTCAATCATGCCGACTTCACCAGGAGATACCTCGCGGCCCGTCTTTTCATCAACGATACGCAGTCCGACACCCGGCAGCGGGAAACCAACACTTCCCGGGCGACGTTCGCCATCATAGGGATTGGAGGTGTTCATGCTTGTCTCGGTCATGCCGTAGCGCTCAATGATCGAATGGCCGGTGCGCTCAGAAAACTCCTTGTGCACCTCGGCAGACAGCGGGGCTGACCCCGATATGAACACACGCATGTGCCGCACCAGATCTCGGGTGAAGGCATCAGTACCTAGCAGTCTCGTATAGAAAGTCGGCACTCCCATCATGGCAGTTGCTTTCGGCAACAAATCCAGCACCTGCTCGAGGTCAAACTTCGGCAAGAACAGCATGGAGCCACCAGCCATCATCAGGCAGTTGGTCGCCACGAACAGCCCGTGAGCATGGAAAATCGGCATTGCGTGCAAAAGCACGTCGTCTTCAGTAAAGCGCCAGACCTTCTTCATGGTCAGCGAATTGGAAACCAGATTCTCGTGGCTGAGCATGGCTCCCTTGGAGCGACCGGTCGTGCCTGACGTGTACAAAATCGCGGCAAGGTCTTCGCCATCCCGCGATCTGGTATCGAAGTTTGTCGGCATGGTGTCCGCGAGGTTGCTCAGGCTCCCTCCTCCCGCGGCATCAAGCGTATGAAGCTTTACTCCCTCTTTTTGCGCAATACCGGCCAACGCGTCGGCATTGGTGGGATCGCAAACAAACAATGCCGGTTCGGCATCTGATATGAAGAAGCTCATTTCAGACGGCGTGTACGCGGAGTTAAGTGGAACGAACACTGCTCCAGCCCGAACCACACCGAGGTAAAGCATCAGGGCGTCAGGTGATTTCTCGATCTGGACCGCGACCCTGTCGTCGGGCTTGATCCCAAGCTTAGCCAGTGCTCCGGCGTATTGCGATGAACGATCAAGCATCTCCTTGTACGTGAGAGCAGAACCATCCGGGTTTTTGAGAAAATCTTTGCCGAGATCGGGAACGAAAGCTGTCAAAGTGTCGAAGAGATGGTTGCTCATGAAGGAATTCCAGATTGCGGGTGTAAATCAGGCGAAAAATTCCAAGTTGAAATTTTAAAGCAACTTTGGGCAATTAGGGCAAGATCAGGGAAAACGCTGACCCTCCAAATACTACTTTAGAATAACCCTTCGTCAATCAAACCGAACTCTATTGTTTGTTTGCTTGATCTCAAACGAGTGAGTCCGGAAACCATTTCGTGACTCGCCTTGCTGCAGAGGCCGTGTCACACTTTCTCGGAAGGAGTTAGAGAATGACCACGATCAAGCCTCCAACCCTGGCAGAGTTCATTGCCGATGGCGCAATTCACGTCATCGGAATTTGCCTTGGCCTGACCGCGACCATCATTCTGGTCGTAACTCTATGGAATGCAGGCGACCCCGCACGCCAGGTCACCGTCATGATTTACGCCGCCTGTCTGATGACCATGCTGATTTGCTCCGCGCTCTACAACATGTTCGCCAAGGATCACAAAGCAGGTATTCTGCGGCGGCTGGACCACGCGGCAATTTTCTTGATGATTGCAGGCACTTACACGCCCTTGGCAGCAATTATTGTAGGCGGTTGGACAGGTGGTATCCTGCTGGCGGTCGTCTGGACTGGAGCACTTGCCGGGGCCATCATGAAGCTGGCGCATCTCAAAGGCCTGGAAAAGCTATCCGTCCCGATCTATCTCGGCCTCGGCTGGGTCGTGGTGTTTGCAGCCAAGCCGTTGATCGAGAAAGCTTCCACCTTCGGATTTTACATGATCCTTGCCGGGGGATTGCTCTACACGATCGGGACGTTGTTTTACGCCTGGAAGCGGCTGCCGTTCCAAAATGCAATCTGGCACGCCTTCGTACTGGCTGCAGCTGTCTGCCATTTCGGAGCAGTTTTTTACGATGTCGCTCTGGTCACCGCCATTTGAGCCGGCAAACTCAGGTCGTTGGACTTTTCACCCCATTGAGCTGGTCTTCGGTTTCAGGTGGAACGCCTGTGCTGTCGGCAAAGCGTGAAAGCCAATTGAACCAGGACATGACAAAAATCGCCCGTGTCGCCTGGTTGTAACCACCATAATGCTCTACGAGCTCTTCTACAGACGCAGGCGAAAGCTCCGTCTTCTGCGCCATCTCATCGCACATTTCGCAAAGCCGGCGGTGCCAGGGATCCAAGCCTTGCAGATCATCTGAAAGAACTGCATCCACAAGACCTGCCGGAAAGGAATAGACCGCCTTGTGAAAACCGATTTCGTAAGGCGAGTTGTTGGCACGCGCTGTCCGGAACAGCATGATTTCCCGATCAAGGGCTGGAAACCAGTCGTCTTTGAATATCGCTGAAACGCTCTGATAGATTTCCGGCGCGATGCCGGTGCGCGCCAACATGCGCACCATGTTCAGATTTGGCAACTTGCTGATGAACGCAAGCGTGCGCTCATCCAGTTCATTGTCCCCGGGAACCGGAATTCTGCTCATGAGGCGCCTCCTGTGCCTTTCAGGATTGAATGCAGCTCATTGAGTTTGAGCTGCATCCAAGCTGAATTGCAACCGGAATCACGCAGCCTGGTTGGGGTCTTCGCTGAGAACGATAACCTTGGTTCGAAGTGGAACCCGGTTAAACAGATCGATCACATCCTGCTGCCACATGCGGATGCATCCGGATGAAACGCTCTTGCCGATGGAGGAAGGCTTGTTGGTTCCATGGATGCGAAACAGGGTGTCCGTGGAGCCTTGCCATAGATCCATTGCCCGCGCTCCGAGCGGATTTTTCAACCCCGGCGGATAGCCTTTTTCCCAATATCGCTCCAGCGACGGCTTGCGTGCGATCATTTCCCGTGGAGGGCGCCAGATCGGGTGTTCGCGCTTCACCCGGATCAAGGCTTCGCCCGACCAGGCAAAGCCCGCTCGTCCAACCCCGATGCCATACCGCAGCGCCTTGTTGTTGCCGAGCGTCCAGTAAAGGAAATTATTGTAAGGATCGACGATGATCGTTCCCGGCCGTTCCCTGGTCTTGAATTCGACCACCT
Organism: Pseudomonadota bacterium; assembly: GCA_039195965.1. GTDB lineage: Bacteria > Pseudomonadota > Alphaproteobacteria > Rhizobiales > Stappiaceae > Roseibium. The sequence continues at coordinate 3,662 of JBCCVB010000042.1, read as the reverse complement.
GACGCCAGTACTGCTCATCGAAACTTTTGTAATTGATCGCCGGCCAGGTGTAATCGCCGTCGGGCAGCGCGGCGTAAGCCGTCGCGTAATCAAAATCCTCGTCAGGCAATTCCGCCTGGTCCGGCAGACCTACAACCGTTTGACATCCAGCCAGTGCACCCGCGGCGAGCACCATCCCACCTGCAAGAAATGTGCGCCGGCCCAAAAGCCCGGCTTCCGGCAAGGATGGCTGGTCGTTCAACGAATCTTGGCGCTTCATAGGACCTCCCAAATTGGAAGCCCCTTCTTGAGGCAGCTTTTTAACAGTTGCAAGTCACATTCGACCAAAGTGCCTTACATTCTTCAAAACAACCACTAGATTGGGGAAACTTGAGGCATCCTGCCCTCCTGTCCTGCGATTCTTCATTCAAGGAAATTCCGTGTCAGACGCCAACGCAAAATCTCCCTTTCCCGTTTTTGATGGTCACAACGATACGTTGCTGAAACTTGAGATCGATGAACTCAAGGGTACCAAGCGCAGTTTTTTCGACCGCTCGGAAACCGGACATCTCGATCTCGTTCGAGCGCAGGAAGCGGGATTTGCGGGCGGGCTTTTCGCTATGTTCGTGCCGTCCAACCCGGATCAGGACTTCAGCAAGCCTTTCGACCCGAAAGACCCGGCCAATTATCAGGAAGTGGCACAGAAAAAGGCACTGGACTTCACCTACCGGCTGCTTGAACGGGCGGAACAGATCGAAGTGGAAGCGGAAGGGGAAGTTGTGATCTGCCGGTCCGCAGAAGAGAACCGGTCCGCCGTCGAGGCGGGGAAAATGGCCGTTAGCCTTCACATCGAAGGGGCTGAGGCGATTGATACCGAATTTTATGCTCTTGAAGACCTCTACAAGCGGGGCCTGCGCTCGCTTGGACTGGTCTGGAGCCGGGAAAACGCATTTGGCTACGGCGTTCCGATGGCTCACCCGGCCTCCCCCGACACCGGTCCCGGGCTGACGGGCGCCGGCAGGGATCTGGTGAGAGCCTGCAACAAGCTTGGCATTCTGCTGGACGTTTCACATCTGAATGAAAAAGGGTTCTGGGATCTCGCCCGGATTACCGACCGGCCGATTGTTGCAAGTCACTCGAATGTCCATTCCATTTGTCCGAGCAGCCGTAACCTCACCGACAAGCAGCTGGATGCGATAAAGGAAAGTGAAGGGCTGGTCGGAATCAATTTTCACGTGCCATTCCTTCGGCCCGATGGCGCTTATGCGCGGGACACCCATCTGAACATCATCGCAGACCATGCAGCCTATCTGACAGACAGGCTTGGCGAAGATGGTGTTGCGCTTGGCTCGGATTTTGACGGCTGCATTGTTCCAAATGACCTCAGCGATGTCACGGGCCTCTCGCGTCTGCTTGAAGTCCTCGATGCAAGAGGCTTCAGCGAAGCGGTCATCGAAAAGATAGCCTACAAGAACTGGATTTCAGCTTTGGAGAAAGCAGCGGCCTAAACCTGGCCAACTCGCTGTGAAAAACTTGGGGGTTCGGCTTGTCAACCGAACCTCGCACGTTTGTGACTGGATCTTACACTTTTGCGATTGCAATTGCTCAAGCGGCACGGGACAATGAATCCATTGTTATTTATTGCAGCCGTCCACGTATCCATTCGGCGCTCTGTCGGACCTCAGTATTTCGTCTCTCACGGCTTTGAGAAGTGTCATTGACAGAGAAAAAGACCGGACCGATGGTTGCAACTCATTGGTGAGCCCCATCGTCCCTTTCCTCCACCCTGTCATGACAGGATGGTGTGGAAAGTGGAAATGTGAGCGGATCGTTCGTTTTCTGATGGCAGTATTGTTGGGTGGATCCAGTCGAACTCAATGCCAGCAGGAGGCAGTGCCGTGGGTGGACAATTCGCTGAAGACACCGATCTCCAAGCCGAAACCGCAACCGGCCGAAAAAGGGCGCGCAAATCCGATGCGGTTTATCAGGACCTGAAACGCAAGATTCTGACAGGCGAATTCAATTCAGAAAGTCCGATCACCGAACAATCACTGGCGCAGGACTACAATTGCTCTCAAGGCACGGTCCGCGAAGCCTTGATGCTATTGCAGGAATTCGGTCTTGTTGTCCGCCGTGGCTATCAGGGAACTTTTGTCACCGACCCCAGTATCGTAGAAGCCATGCTGATGCTTAAGCTTCGCATCGACATTGAAACGACCGGTGTGACGGAAGCAGCGCAAAACATCACCCCCCGGCAACTGGAGGAGTTGAAAGATCTCGACCGGCAGTTCGAGGAATGCCGGCTCAGAAGAGATGTCTTTGGCTGCGCAGAGGTAGATCGCAACCTTCACCTGAAATTGTTCAAGATCGCGCAAATGCAGACCCTGGAGCCGGTTCTCATCAGAACAACCATGGTGTTGCAAAGGGTTATGCTCCCCACTCCAAGGTCGGAAGCCGCCTGGCAAAGACGCAATGTCACGCCACATCAGGCAATTCTGGAAGCTCTGGAGCAAGGCGACGTTCAAAATGCCAAAGACGCTGTAAAAGCTCACATTCTTTCCAGCGCAGTGGTTCTTGCCCCCCACTTTTACGGGAGAGATCTGGAGCAGCTGCAGAAGAATTACGAAAAAGAGCCCGCCCAGCTTGTCGCGCTGGCCGGGCTCTGATTTTCATCATCTGCGGGAAACAGCCTAGGCTGTTTCCATCATCTGTTGCTGCGTCAGCATCGCCGCTCCGATCAGCTCCTTGGTGTAGTCGCATTTCGGAGATTCAAAGATCGCATCGGCGGTACCCGCCTCGACCACCTTGCCGCGCTGCATCACCATCACCGTGTCGGACAGAGCCCGGACAACCGCAAGGTCGTGGCTGATGAACAGGTAGGTCAGGTCATGGGCTTTCTGAAGGTCTCTCAGAAGCTCGACAACCTGCTTCTGGATGGTGCGGTCCAGCGCCGATGTCGGCTCGTCCAGCACCACCAGTTCAGGCTTCAGAACCATGGTCCGGGCAATGGCGATACGCTGACGCTGACCACCCGAAAACTCGTGCGGATAGCGATTGCGCATGACCGGGTCGAGCGACACTTCTTCCAACGCCTGGCAGGCCCGCTGATCACGGTCCTTTGCCGTCAGCGACGGCTCGTGAACCAACAACCCCTCGGAGATGATCTGTCCGACGGTCATGCGAGGGCTCAAGGAACCGAACGGATCCTGGAAGATCAGCTGCATGTCCTTGCGAAGGGCGCGCATTTCCTTCCGGTCCTTGCCGGAAATCTGCTGTCCCTGGAATACGACCCGGCCGCCTGCCGGTAACAGGTTCAACACCGCCCTTCCGAGCGTGGACTTGCCCGAGCCACTCTCGCCCACGATGCCAAGGGTCTGCCCTTTGCGGAGCGAGAAACTGATATCATCGACGGCACGAAGAACATGTCTAGGCTTCAGGAAACCTGAATCCAGCTCGAACTCGACTTCCACTTTCTGGGCTTCCAGAAGAACAGGGGCCGTGTCGGGCACCTGCGGCTTGTGTCCGGTCGGTTCCGCATCCAGTAGCATCTTCGTATAAGGATGCTCAGGCTGGTTGAAGATCTTCTTGGTTTCGCCGCTTTCCACCACTTCACCGGTCTTCATGACGTAGACGCGGTCGGAGATGCGGCGCACGATGCCCAGATCGTGGGTGATGAAGATCAC
>JBCCVB010000041.1:0-45050 GCA_039195965.1 Pseudomonadota bacterium | reverse complement strand
GTCTGTCTGAGAGACAAAGCGTCCCAGTTGCCGGACTTCGGTGTCCGGCAATACATCAGTCGGATGATGTGTCATTGCAAGCTCCATCAATGGCAGAATTCTGCCGAAAATTACAGGGATGTAATGGGATATAGCTTGGAGCGTTCCCGTTTTGGGGAACGCGGAAGGTGGCCAGGGTGCTGCCTGCCTTGCTGCCGATTACATACTTTAAGATCGCAGCGTCGTCAATAGATTGTATTCACATGTATACGATTTTTTGTCTTGCTAAGTGCAGATGTCGCTGCCAACTTGCAAGCGATTTGTAGTCAGAGCATCAAATCAGCAAATAACTTCCTTGGATGGAAATCATGACAGAAGACATAGACACGTGTCTTGGATTGTCTGATCTTCAGGAAGATGAGGGACTTCTGATCAGCATTTATCGCGCGTGGCAGACGCACGGACCAACTCGGTCTGTGGCTGAACACCATATCGCGTCAAGCCTAAGACAGGACCGCATCTACGGAGCACTGGAGCCGTTATTCGGCCTGTTTCGCGTCATCGGCATCGAAGCTGCGGACGCTGACAGGTCGGCTTTGCTCAGCAGCCATGAACTGCAGTTGCTTGAGCTGCTCAGCCCGGCAAACGACTCGCTCGCTCCCCTCTTCTCGATCGCTGAACAATGCAAGGCTGCCTTGGCTGAGCGTGGTGTCGTTCCACGTCCGGCCTCCCAGATCACATCATCGGGACACGACCGGCTGACGGAGATTGCCAGCCTGAGTTATCAAATGATCCTGCGTTGATCACGGCCCGCCAGCAACCGCCAGCCCGCCAATTCCCATATCTCTTTTCAAGACATCACGAGACCGGCAGCCAATTGCTGATCCAATCTGGATAAGGTCTTTTGCATTTTTGCCAAGTATTATGAAGTTCTACTTGATAAAAGTCAACTAAGCCTCTGAAATAACAAACATAATATTGAATTTCATTAACTTCTTTCCACCACCTTCCTTTTAAGTGGTCGTGATGTGGCTTAATTGCTGTCTTGTACACCCTCCAACTGATTGGTAAGAAAACTATACCAATATTGCGATATCGCGCAGGAACAGGCAATTGGGAGTGCCGGTGTGAAACTTAGTGATTGCAACAATTTCCAAGACTTCCGGAAACTCGCAAAGAAGCGTCTGCCCGGTCCGATATTTCACTACATCGACGGTGCGGCCGACGACGAGGTTACTTACCGTCGCAACACCGAAGCCTACGAGAGCTGCGATCTGGTCCCGAATGTGCTGGCCGGGGTTGAAAACGTTGATATGAGCGTCGAGGTGATGGGCCAGAAACTGGACATGCCGGTCTATTGCGCTCCGACCGCTCTGCAGCGCCTTTTCCACCACGATGGCGAACGTGGCGTTGCCCGTGCAGCGACAAAGTACGGCACGATGTTTGGTGTGTCTTCGCTTGCGACTGTCACGGTTGAGGAAATCTCCCAAATCGCCAACACACCCAAAATGTTCCAGTTCTATTTCCACAAGGACCGTGGCTTGAACGATGCCTTGCTGGAACGGGCGCGGGAAGCGAAGTTTGAAGTGATGGCCTTGACGGTGGACACCATCACCGGTGGAAACAGGGAACGTGATCTGAGGACCGGTTTCACCTCACCGCCCAAACTCACGCTTGGTTCCCTGTTGAGTTTTGCCACTCACCCCATGTGGGCCTGGAACTTTTACACCAAGCCCAAATTCGACATGCCTCATCTGTCAGGATATGTGAGCGAAGGCACCAACGTCGCCGTGTCGGTCGGCAACTACTTCTCCACGATGCTCGACCAATCCATGAACTGGAAGGATGCTGAAGAGCTCTGTGCCAAATGGAACGGCCAGTTCGCATTAAAAGGCATTATGAGTGTTGAAGATGCCAAGCGAGCAGTTGATATCGGCTGCACGGGCATCATGGTTTCGAACCACGGCGGCAGACAGCTTGACGGATCCCGTAGTCCGTTCGATCAGCTCGCCGAAATCGTCGATGCCGTGGGAGACAAAATAGATGTCATTTGCGAAGGCGGCATTCAGCGAGGCACGCACGTGCTCAAGGCGCTGTCGGTAGGAGCCAAGGCATGCTCGGGCGGACGGCTTTACCTATATGCCTTGGCGGCCGCCGGTCAGGCGGGCGTCGAACGCGCCCTTGGCAATTTGCGGACGGAAATCGAACGCGACATGAAGCTGATGGGCATCACCAGTCTCGACCAGCTGAATCGCGATAACCTTCGTTTCAGAAGCAAGGACTGAACCGAGGGGCCTTCTGGCCGTCCATGATACAGCCAAAGATCGCGGTCGCTTCGATCATGTCACGGCAGGGCCGGGTATACTGCCCCTGCCGCGTTAATAGACGTCTTTCTGATAGCGCTTTTCGTCACGCAGCTTTTCAAGATAAGCCTCGGCTGCTTCCGCGCTGACCGCCCCATGCGTTTCGATAACCTTTGCCAGGGCCTGATGAACGTCCTTGGCCATTCGGTTGGCATCGCCGCAGACATAAAAATGCGCACCTTCTTCCAGCCACTTGAAGAGTTCTGCGCCATGTTCCAGGATCCGGTCCTGAACATAGATCTTTTCGTCCTGGTCGCGGCTGAAAGCAACGCTAAGCCTGGTCAGCAATCCGGATTTCAAGAACGCCTGAAGCTCAACCTGGTACAGAAAATCCTGAGTGAAATGCGGATTGCCGAAGAAGAGCCAGTTCTTACCTTCGGCTCCCGCAGCATCCCGGTCCTGCAGGAACGAGCGGAAAGGTGCAATTCCTGTTCCGGGCCCCACCATGATGACAGGTGTTTCCGGGTTTTGCGGGAGCCGGAAATTGTCATTGTGCTCGACGAAGACACGGATCGTGTCTCCCTCCTCCACTCTGCGCCCAAGGAAGCCGGAGCACCCACCAAGGTGATTTTTTTCAAAGGCATCATATTCGACGACACCTACAGTCAGATGAACTTCGTCCTCTACTTCTTCCTGACTGGAAGCGATTGAGTAGAGCCTCGGCTGCTGCTTGCGAAGGCTACCGACCAGGTCAGTTGCAGAAATTTCGGCCGGGTGCTCACGAATGATGTCGTAGATCTGCCGGTCTGCGATGTAACTGCGCATCGCGGCCTTGTCTTCACCGAGCTTTGCAAGTTCCGCGTTCCCGGTTGCCGCCGCAAACTTCTCGACAAAGGACGGGTAGGACTGCGTCAGTTCGAAGTCGTCGACCAATCCTTCACGCAAAGACTTGGTGTCGCTGCCTACAGAAATCTCTTCGGCTGGATCCAGCTTCAAAAGGGTCAGAATTTCATCGACTTCAGCATTGTCATTCTGAAAATAGACACCAAGCGCATCACCTGCCCGATAGGTCAGATCAGAGCCCTCCAACGAGATCTCTACATGCCGGACATCCTTGGTTGAATCGCGTCCGGTAATTTTCTGTACGACGCTCAGCTCGGCTGCGAATGGATTCTTTTTGTTGTATTGGGAAACAGGAGCCGCTTGTAGCCCGCCGAGACCCGGCAGCTGTCCTCCGGGAAGGGCAGGCGCAGCACCCTTGTTTGCTTCCTTCAACTCAGGTTCAAAGATATCGATCGCACCACCGATCCACTCATCAGCCTGTTCGTCGTAATCCACGTCAAGCAAGGCGCGGTCGAATGCGACACTGGCTCCAAGTTTTGCAAAACGTTCTTCGAAGTCGATAGCCGTCTGGCAGAAGAATTCGTAACTGCTGTCGCCAAGGCCGAGGACAGCAACCTTGAGACCATCGAGTTTCGGTGCTTTCTTCGAAGCCAGGAAGCCGTGAAGTTTCTCGGCCGGCTCCGGCGGCTCGCCCTCGCCATAGGTCGAAACAACGATGACGATGAACTTCTCGTTCTTCAGCTGATTGGGCTTGTAGTGCGCCATATTGACGACCTTGACGTCCAGCCCTTTTTCCTTGGCCTTGGCGCCAACATTTTCCGCAACACCTTTGGCGTTTCCGGTCTGCGAACCATAGAGCACGGTAAGTGTCGCGGCTTCGGCAACAGCGGCAACGGGTGCAACCGGATTACCGGCGGCTGAATTGGCCGACCCGGCAAGATATCCACTGATCCAGGCCTGCTGCACCGGCGTGAGGGTGTTGGCCAGCTGCTGCAACTGCGCAGCCTGGTCCGGCGTCAACGGACTGATTGCCTGCGGGATTTGCGATAAAAACATTTGGCGTGCTCGTTTTGCCTTCAACGACCCGCAGGCCGCCTTTCTTTGAATTCGGTATCAGGTGACTTCGCTGTGCAGACCACATTCCCGGTTGATGCCGAAGAAGCGCGTGTCCTCTTCCAGCATGCCGGGTTCAAGTTTGCGAGTGGTATGAATGTCGCCGACACTGACATACCCCTGCTCCCAAAGCGGATGATACGGAAGGTCATGCTCCTTGAGGTACATGTGTACGTCGCGGTTGCTCCAGGTCACGATTGGATGAATCTTCAGCCTGTTTCCTTGCAATTCCAGGAAGTTGCGCATTTCTCGGCTTGCAGACTGGCCTTGGCGCAAACCGCTGAACCAGGAGTTCACTTCAAGCTCCCTGAGCGCCCTCTGCATGGGCTCGACCTTGTTCATCGTGTTGTATTTGCGCAGGCCCTCTTCGCCCTGTTCCCACAGGCGACCGAATTTGGCCTCCTGCCAGGCCGGGCTCATGCGAGACTGGTAGACCCGCAAATTGAGCTGAAGACGGTCCGTGAGCTGCTCGATGAACTGGTAGGTTTCGGGAAACAGATATCCGGTGTCCATCAGGAGGATCGGAATGTCCGGCCGGTGCCGCGTCAGCAAATGGAGCATAACGGCCGACTGAATTCCGAAACTGGAGGACAGGACATGTTGTCCGGGCAGATTTTCCAGCGCCCATTGAACCCGTGCCTCAACGGGTTGTTCCGCCAGCCACTTGTTGACGTCGAACAGCAAACGGTTCTGATCGCTGCTGTTCAGTTCAAGAACATTACGCAGATCTTTCATTGCCTTCTCGTGCCTCGTTCAAATGCCTTTGCCGGTTTCACGCATGGAAATCGGTCTTCGAAACCTTCACTTCGGGAACAAATCCCTTGCGGATCACGAAATCGCCGAAACCTTCGTCATTGTTTCGCTCTGTCGCCCAGAGGCCGATAAGATTGTCCAGCTCGGAAAGGATCACGTCTTCGCCGACATTTTCCCGGTAGAGCTTCGGGATACGCGTGCCGACACGATTGCCGCCGAGATAAAGGTTGTATTTGCCGGGGCCTTTACCAACGAGACCGGCTTCGGCAAGCATCGCCCGTCCGCAGCCATTCGGGCAGCCGACCACGCGCAGGATCAGGTGGTCCTCGGCAATTCCGTGCTTGTCCAGCAAGCCTTCCACCTGACTAACCAGGGACGGCAGAAAGCGTTCCGCTTCGGCCATCGCCAAGGGACAGGTTGGCAACGCAACACAGGCCATGGAGTTCATGAGCTGTGGAGTGGTGAAATCGTCGATGAGGCCATGCTCGCGCGCGAGACGTTCGATTTCATCCTTCTGGTCGCCGGGAACACCGGCAATGACCAGGTTCTGGTTGGCGGTCATGCGGAAATCACCCTTGTGTATTTCCGCGATCTTTCGAATGCCTGTCTTCAGCGGCCGCTCCGGATAATCAAGGATGCGTCCGCTCAGCAGGTAAAGTGTCAGGTGATGCTTGCCATCGATGCCTTCCACCCAGCCGAAGCGATCCCCGCGCGTGGTGAATTCATAAGGCCGGCTTGGCTGGAATTCGACACCCGCACGAGCTTCCACCTCAGCCTTGAAGACATCTGAACCAACGCGGTCCAGAGTGTATTTGGTCTTGGCATTCTTTCTGTTCGAGCGATTGCCCCAGTCGCGTTGAACGGACACGACATGCTCGGCAATGGCAAGTGTATGCTCAAGCGGTATGAAGCCGAAATCATCAGCTTTGCGAGGGTAGGTCGCCGTGTCTCCATGGGTCATCGCCAGGCCGCCGCCGACCAGTACATTGAACCCGACCAGCTTGCCGTTTTCGGCAATCGCAATGAAGTTCAGATCGTTGGCATGCACATCCACTTCGTTATTCGGTGGGATGGACACCGTTGTCTTGAACTTGCGCGGCAGATACGTCGATCCAAGGATCGGCTCTTCCGTCGTTTTCGCCTTTTCACCGTTCAGCCAGATCTCGACGTAAGCCTTGGTTCTGGGCAGAAGATGTTCCGAGATTTTCTTGGACCATTCATAGGCCTCCTGATGGAGCTCGGACTCCACCGGATTGGTCGTGCACAGCACATTCCTGTTGACGTCACCGGCCGTCGCAATGGAGTCGATACCGGTGTCGTTCAGAACCTGATGCATGTTCTTGATATGAGGCTTCAACACCCCATGAAACTGAAATGTCTGCCGGGTTGTCAGCCGGATTGACCCGTACATCGTATGCTCTTCGGCAAAACGGTCGATGACCAGCCATTGCTCCGGAGTGATGATGCCGCCGGGCATGCGCGCCCGAAGCATGACATTATGCAGGGGCTCCAGCTTCTGCTTGGCGCGTTCGCCGCGAATGTCGCGGTCGTCCTGCTGATACATGCCGTGAAAACGGATCAGCTGAAAATTGTCTGCCGTGAAGCCACCCGTGATCGGGTCTGACAGGTCGTCCACGATCGTTCCGCGCAGAAAGTTGCTCGCGCGCTTCAGGCGTTCGTTGTCGGACAGTTTGACCGGTTCCGCTACGGCGTGATTTTCGACTTTCTTCAACATGGATCAGAGACTTTTCCTGAAGTAACTGCGGAACAGCGGTGCCCCCGCTCCACTGCTCCGCCTGACCGGGCTAGGCCGGTGCCTTGGTCTTACGCAGATAAGGCAGAACCGCTTCGAACTCGCCGAATTTGGCTCTGGCGTCTTCATCGCTTACGCTCGGTGGAATGATGACATCCTGACCGACTTCCCAGTTGGCTGGTGTCGCAACACCCTTTGCTGAAGTCTGCAGTCCGTCCAGCGCACGCAGCACCTCAGCGAAGTTACGGCCGACCGTCATGGGATAGGTCATCGACAGTTTCAGCTGCTTGTCGGGCCCGATGATGAAAACGGAACGGACGGTTGCGCTGTCTGCAGGTGTACGCCCGTCCGGCAGATAAGCTTCGGCAGGCAGCATGTCGAAGGCCTTGGATACTTCCAGTCCTTCGTCGGCAATGATCGGGAAGGTCGCGCTGGCGCCGCCGACCTTTTCGATGTCGCCTTTCCACTTCCGGTGATCTTCCGCGCTGTCGACAGAAACGCCGATCACCTTTGTGCCGCGCTTATCCCATTCCGCTGCCAGCTGGGCAACGGCACCGAATTCCGTTGTGCAGACCGGGGTAAAGTCCTTGGGATGGCTGAACAGAATAGCCCAGCTGTCGCCGATCCAGTCATGAAACTTGATCTCACCCTGGTCAGTCTCAGCCGTAAAATTCGGAACGGTATCATTAATGCGAAGTGACATGCATTGTGCCCTTTTCAGACGTGGATAATTGCTCACGAACGGAACGAAACCCGGCAGGCGATCGGACCGCCGACCGGAACATTCTTCCGTGATTGAAATGAGTTGGATTTACCGGTTGCAGGCTGGCTTTGGAGACGACATGCAAGAAACCCTCACGCTCGCAGCACCGGAGCCGACCCCCTGCCAATGTAAGCTGACGGTCATCTCTTCGCCTGAATAGATGAACATTGTCCCGAAATAGTCAATTTGCAACTTCGCGATTTGAACGATATTTTCAATTTGAGAGCTTCATCGGACCAATTTTCAGAAATAGACATGAGCAACAAAACAGAAGACTTCGAACTCGACGACGACGACTACCGAATCCTCAAGCTGCTGCAGCAGGACGCAACCATGTCCCTGCAACGAATTGCCGAACGCGTCGACCTGTCCAAGACAACTGTCTGGAACCGGGTTCAACGGATGGTTCAGAACGGTGTAATCCTTCGTCAGGCTGCCATTCTCGACCCGCAAAAGGTGGGCCTGATCGAGACTTTCTTTGTCAGCGTCCGCACGGCTCATCACGACTTTGAATGGCTCGAGCAATTCAAGAAGGTGATCAATGAGATGCCGCAAATTACGGAAGCGCACCGTCTGGCCGGCACCTTGGACTATCTGTTGAAGGTTCAGGTGCCTTCGACCGCAGCATTCGACGAGTTCTACAAGGAGCTTGTCTCAAGAATATCGATCCACGACGTGTCATCGAGCCTGTCCATGGAGACGATCAAACGCTCGCTGGAAATCAGTGTTCCTGGCAAAATGTGAGAAAATCTCGGAGGCAGAAAAAAATGCTTGGAACTGATAGCGCGTGACACACGGCACGCGCCATCAGTTTCATCCAGGCAGCTCCAATAGCAGCCACCAGGAGGGAGATCGGAACCCTTAACCGGGTCCGATCCGCAATTCTCTATTTGACCGTAATGGTAATGACCTCGGACACTACGGGTGGATTGTGTGGAATGTGGTCTTTGTCTGCCAGAACCAGTTGCAACGTGTGATTACCTGGCGCCAGGTTCACTTCCGCTTCGGTCTGACCGCCACCGTAGTGGATATGGTTTTCGTCCGCAGGAATGTTGTAGTCCACTTCATCGGCGCCATCTTCCCCTTCACCGAGCGGAGGCCTGTCGATAAACAAATGGTGGTGTCCGGTCTTTTCCTTCTCAATGCCGGCAGGAGCAATCCCCATTCCGGACAGGCCGAAAAGGATCCTGACCGGCCCATCCACTGTGTCCCCATCCTTGAGGTTGACGAAGTAAACCTTCGCACCGGGCTCCGATGGCGTTTCACCCGCAAGTGCGGCGCCTGACAAAAACACTGAGGTCAAAACCGTAAGGGCAATTCTTTTCATTTGCAGTCTCCAATTTGATCGCAACAACGGCTGCTGCTAGTAGGGAACACGGTTGGGTGGGGAATTATTCGGTTGGCGGGCAGAAAAAACGCATGGGAGGAAATCCGGAGCGGCTTGAAACCGCTCTACTCGCGCCTTTGGCGTTACTGCCTCGTGCTGACCGGACGTCCGGAACTGGCCGACGATCTGGCCCAGGCCACCTGTGTGAGAGCGTTGGAAAAGTCGCAGCTCTACACTGCCGGAACCAGGCTTGACCGTTGGATCTTCCGGATAGCCCAGCGACTTTGGCTAAACGAAATGCGCGCCGACGCAGTGCGTCGCGGTGCCGGCCTTGCACCTATCGAAGAAATCGAATTGCCCGATAAAAAACCGGGTCCTGAAACGAATATTCACACACGTGAGGTGTTAACTGAAGTAATGGCCCTGCCGGAGGCTCAGCGCGTCACTGTGTTGCTTGTATATGTCGAGGGCTATAGTTACAGGGAAGCGGCGGAACTGCTCGATATTCCTATTGGAACGGTGATGAGCCGACTGGCGGCTTCACGCGCCAGGCTTGCGGGCAAGTTCAAGGAACAAAAGAGCGAACGTGAATGATGCAGCGGCCGATATTCAGTGACGAGCAGCTAACTGCCTATCTGGACGGCGAGACCGACCACGTTCCTGCCGAAGAGATTCGCGCAGCGCTCGAAAACGACCCCGACCTCAGGTCGCGGCTCGAAGGTCTGTCGCTTGAAACCGGTCAAATCGCCGACGCCTTCGATCAACTCCTCCATCACACACCGGAAATGCCGGTGCTCGCGGATGTTTCGCCTCCCGAAGCCACAAGGTCAGGTTTGTTTTCGCTGCGCCAGGTGGCTGCAATTGCGGCGGTCGTGCTTTTCCTGGGGCTAGGCGTTGGCTATTTGGCGCCACATGACACGCCCCGGACCTGGCACGACTTCGTTGCAACCTATCATGCGCTGTACGTCACTGACACACTGGCACACATCGAACAAAGCGAAGCAGCTGCTGCGGTCGAGCTCGCCCAGGCGGCAAAAGCAGTTGGGAAATCGATTGACCTGCAAATCCTGACGAATATTGAGCAGCTGGACTACAAGAGGGCACAGATACTCGGATTTGAAAACAGCCCCCTTTTGCAACTGACCTTCCTTTCCAACTCCAACGAGCCGATTGCCCTTTGCATCATTCGTGCACGCGACGCTGGTGAGGAAGAATTGCAGCTTGCGCAGATGCAGAACATGAGCGCTGCATTCTGGTCGCGCGATGGGTTCGACTTTCTTTTGGTTGGAGGCAACGACGACAGCCTCATAAAATCTGTCGCCGAAAGCCTGGTGACCCGGCTCTGAAAGCGAACACCGTGCTGTTTCAGCAAATGCCGTTTGCGCTCGACACTGACGTTGAAAAGAACTGTCCGATCACATTTGGTCAAGGATACCATCACCCTCTTAAAGGTAGTTGGACGCCTCCAGCTCTCCTCATGCTTTACACCAGCGCCCAGTGTGCTAACACATTGGGGCGCGTCAGGGCGCATCCGATCCGCGGGAAGGGCACAGCCCATCTGAATATCATTTGATTGATACCATACGACCTTCTTTCAGGTCCGAGGGCGCGGATACCGGACAGTTGAAAGGAGGCCGAAATGGCAACCCTTCCCTCACGCCCGTCTCTTGAACATCTGAAAAACCAGGCAAAGCAGCTTTTGAAGGCTGCAAGGCTTCTGGATGACGGCGCTCTTTCTCGCATTGGCCCCTATTTTGGCGATCCTGCGAAAATAACATTGCAGCAGGCCCAATTGGTCATCGCCAGAGACTATGGCTTCTCCAGTTGGACCAGACTGAAGCGTCATATCGAAGCCGGTCTTGGAGCAGAGGAAACCACAGAACAGCGCGCCCTTCGGTTTCTTGATCTGGTTTGCCTCCATTACGGCCCTGACAACAGCCGCGGCCCTGCTTCGTTCGAACAAGCCGCGGCCATGTTGGACGCACATCCGGAAATCGCAGGACATTCGCTTCATACCGCTGCTGCAACAGGAAGTCTGACCGCCCTCAACCAACTCCTGACCGGTCACCCGGAAGCGGTTGACGAGAAAGGCGGCCCGTTCCAATGGACCCCTTTGATGTATGCAGCCTATGCGCGGCTGCCGGGCAAATCGTCTTTTGAGGCCGGCAAGCTCCTGCTGGATGCCGGCGCCGATCCCAATGCCCATTACATGTGGGGCGGCACTTACCGCTTCTCGGTTCTGACCGGCATTTTCGGCGACGGCGAAGGCGGCAAGACACGCCTGCCCGAACACCCTCAAATGCTGGATTTCGCCCGTGCGGTTCTGGATGCCGGAGCGAATCCGAACGACAGTCAGGGCGCGTATAACAGGTGTTTCAGCCCGGACAACACACATCTGGAACTCATGCTCGAATACGGGCTGAAGGACAGTGATCCCAGTGACTGGTGGTTGACTGACAGCAACCACAGACCGGAAGAGCATCGCACGATGCATTTTCAGCTGATCATCGCACTCAGGTGGGGGTTTGCGGACCGGGCCCGTCTACTGATTGAGCATGGCGTCGACATCAACACACCGGACCGGAACTACTACCCAACATACACGGTCGGCTACACGCCTTATCAGGTGGCTCTGCTGAGAGGCATGCCCGACATTGCCGCCCTGATAAAGGAAAAAGGCGGGAACGCGGAACCTTTGGATGAGCAGGAACAGTTCCTTGCGGCGTGTATGTCCGGAGATTTTGAAACGGCAAGCAAGCTGAAACCGCGGCAAATGGGAAAGGCACCTGAAAAGGAAGCGGAACTGCTTCGGGAGGCTGCGGGCAACGGAAACCTGAAGGCCGTGCAAACCATGATTTCCTTGGGCTTTGACCTTAGTCCAAAGGACATGCAGACCCCAATGCATACCGCCGCATGGCGTGGCCAGGTAGCCGTGATCAAAGCGCTGCTGGCAGCCGGTGCTGACGCCAGGCTGCGCGATCCGGAGCACTTCTCCGCCCCGCTGGGGCATGCGCTTTATGCACAGCAAAGAGAAGTGATCGACGTTCTGATGGCAGCTCCGATGGACATCTATCTGGCTGCCGCCATGGGACGAATTGAGCAGATGGATGCCAGACTGGCGGAAGACAAAAGTTGGCTCGACGCCCCCTTCTCTCGTGTTCGCCCCTCTCCTGAAAAAGAGTGCAGCAACGACTGGGCTCCACCCTTGTGGTTTGCTGCAGTCAACGGTCAGTTTGAGGCGGTAACACACCTGCTGGAACTTGGCGCTGATGAGACGATCGCTGATCCCTCAGGACTTGGAATCGCAGATCACGCAGATAAGGCCGGTCATCCAGAGGTTGCGAAGTTCATCAAATCAAGGCGATAGCCGTTCGAGCTATCACCGGTGGAGAACAACGCGGTTGCCGCTGAAGATATCAACGGTGACCGACAGTTTAGCAGTCGACCGGCTGAGCCCGGACTGCATTTTTGCAGCCCGCGCGCTGAATTCAGGCAGTCTCAATCCGCCTTTGCCTGGCGTCTTTCGCGGAGGGTCAACAGCACCAGAGCCAGCAACGTGACGAGAGCTCCGGACAGCAGATAGAAGCCGGAGAACATCAGGCCGAAATTGAGCGAAAGGCCTAATGCGACGACCGGTGCGAACGCAGCTCCGAATATCCAGGACAGGTTCGTGGCAAGGGCACTGCCCGTGTATCTGTATTTCTGCTGGAAGCGGTTCGGCAGGATGGCGCTTGCCTGACCGTAGGAGAGGCCAAGCAAGACATAGCCGATCAGGACATAGGCGATCCCGTTGGTCAGCAGATTCGTCACCAGGAAACTGAAGACACCGATCAACACCGAGACGACGGCAAGCATGGGCCTGCGGCCAAAGCGGTCTGACAAGATCCCCGAAATGACAACAGCTGGAATACTGATGACGCCGCCCAGAAGCAGCAGCAGCAGGAAATCAGAGATAGGTTCATCGGCTTGAAGATATTCAACGGCCAGCGGGAAGACCGTAACCATGTGCAGGGTTGCATAGCTGGCCAATGGCAGGAAGGTCGCAAGCAGCACATCCTTCCAGTGGACGGAAAGCATCTCGAAGAACGGGCTGGACTTGAGCTGCACTTCCTCTTTCAGAATCTGGTGCGCTTCGCTGTGAATGAGCTGCAAGCGTGCAAACAGCGAAACGACATTGACCGCCAGAACTGCAAAGAACGGCCAGCGCCATCCCCAGGCGACAAATTCCTGATCGGTCAGGAAACCGGTCAGCACGTAGAATATTGCGGCTGCGACACAAAGTCCGATGGGCGCACCAAGCTGCGGGATCATCGCATACCAGCCCTTGCGCCCCTCAGGGGCGTTGGTCTGGAGAAGCAGCGTCATTCCGTCCCAGGACCCGCCGAGACCGATGCCCTGCCCGATACGGAACAGAATCAGAAGAATCGGCGCAAGAACTCCGGCAGTCTCGTATCTCGGCAACAAGCCGATCGCCATCGTTGACCCGCCGAGAATGAATAGGGCAATCGTTATCTTGCCTGAACGCCCTACCCGCTTTTCCACGAGTTTGAAGGCCTGGCTTGCGAAGGGACGCGCCAAAAATGCCAAGGGAAACACGGCGAAAGACAGCATGACAGCAGTCGCCGGATCATAGTTGGAGAAGAAGATCCTGGGAAAAACAAGAACCGAAGCAAAGGCATAAACGAAGAAGCCGAAATAGTCGGTTACACGCGCCATAATGACCGTGATGACCAGCTCATCCACTTCCAATTTAGCCTTTTTGCCTTCGTTAAGGCCGGGATTGATGCCCGAGACATCAGTCATTCGCTTTTCCTCCGGTCACGAATAGTCTTGCACTTTTTCGTTCTTGTGACTTCTAGACGAACAAAATTCACCTATCATTCTGTCTGTTGACGCTCCTAAATGGAAGCGAAGAATATGAATTCAATAGATTTCGCACCGGTCAGACTTCGACAGCATGCGGGAAAATCCCCGATCACTTTTGCTGCGGCGCAATATCGCCTTGCCAGACTGACCGGCATTCACTACAAGCGTCCTCGGCATCCAAAAGACACCTCAGAAAACTTATCGATCTCAAACCTTTGCGCTACTGTGCAAGGGCATGGCTTTGCGACAGCAATCACTCGTGGTGCGTCTGACATGAAAAACCTTAAAACGTTTCTTTTCCTATCCTTGGCGCCTCTCCTTGGCGGCTGCAATTTTGTCGTGATGAATCCGTCGGGAGACATTGCCAGCCAGCAGGCCGACCTGATCATTTATTCAACAGTGCTCATGCTGATCGTCGTTTTGCCGGTCATGGCGCTTACGGTCTTTTTCGCCATCAAGTACCGGTCTTCCAACAAGGAAGCGAAGTACGAGCCTGAATGGCATCACTCGACCAACCTCGAGATCATCATCTGGAGTGTTCCGATGGCGATCATCCTGTGTCTCGCCGGCCTGACCTGGGTGGCAACCCATAGGCTCGAGCCGTATAGCCCGCTGTCCCGAATTTCCGAAGAGATCCCTATCGACGAAAATGTGGAGCCGCTCGTCATCCAGGCCGTGGCGATGGATTGGAAATGGCTGTTCATCTACCCCGAGCAGGGGGTTGCCGTCGTCAACGAGGTAGCGGCCCCTGTAAACCGGCCGATCAAGTTTGAGATCACCTCATCCACGGTCATGAACTCTCTTTATATTCCAGCACTTGCCGGGCAGATTTACGCCATGGCCGGTATGCAGACGGAACTGAATGCGGTCATCAACGAAGAAGGCAGCTACAAGGGCTTTTCCGCAAATTACAGCGGTGCCGGTTTCTCACAGATGCACTTCCAGTTTCACGGGCTTGAAAACGGTGGCTTTGAGAACTGGGTTGAGAAGGTCCGCTCGGGCCCGGACGAGCTTGATCGCACAGCGTTTTTGCAGCTCGATCAACCAAGCATAGCGCATCCCGTGACCTACTATAATTCAGTTGTTCCAGAACTTTGGGACGCCATTATCAATCTTTGTGTCGACAAGAACGAACTCTGTCATGACGACATGATGATGGTGGATGCTCTTGGCGGCGGTGGTCTGGAAGGCCTGTTCCTGCGCGAGGTCTTCGCGGGCATTTGCAGTTCCGATGACCCGGCAGCTCTGCTGGCCAAGGTCAGGATCGACCGCGAACTCGCGAATGCCAAGAACAAGCAGAAAAACCTTTCAGTGGCTGAAACGGACATCAGTGCCTTGCAGCAGATACTGGCGCTTTCAGGACTTGACGCAATGAAAAGCATCGTCAGTCGCACAAACTAGCAATTGAACCGGCCGGAGGGGCCTGGTTCGCTCAAAATTTGATATTCGAGGACGGTATGGCAGCAGACTATGGACGCTGGGATCCAATCGTAGGCAAGCTGGGTTGGGATATTTTCCCCTTAAACGAACCTGTCGTGGTGGTGACGTTTGTCGGCGTCGCGATCGGTGGTGTCGCGCTGCTGGCGGCACTCACCTATTTCCGCCTCTGGGGCTACCTTTGGAAAGAGTGGTTCACCAGCATCGATCACAAGAAGATCGGCATCATGTACATGGTGCTCGCATTGGTGATGCTCGTTCGAGGTTTTGCCGATGCCATGCTCATGCGTATTCAGCAGGCCTGGACAGCGAGCGGCGGCGCGGGATATCTCGATGCTCACCACTATGACCAGATCTTCACCGCCCACGGCATGATCATGATCTTTTTCGTGGCGATGCCCTTCGTCACGGGTCTTATGAACTTTGTCATGCCGCTTCAGATCGGCGCTCGGGACGTTGCCTTTCCATTCCTGAACAACTTCAGTTTCTGGATGACCGTTTCCGGTGCGGTTCTGGTGATGATTTCCTTGTTTGTCGGTGAATTCTCGACAACCGGCTGGCTGGCTTATCCGCCGCTATCGGGGATCCATTTCAGTCCCAGCGTGGGGGTCGACTACTATATATGGGCATTGCAGATCGCCGGCATAGGGACGACGCTTTCGGGCATCAACCTTGTCGTCACGATCGTGAAAATGCGCGCGCCCGGCATGAAGTATATGCGCATGCCGATCTTCTGCTGGACAACGCTGTGCACCAACATCCTGATCGTGGCGACTTTTCCGATCCTCACCGCCACGCTCGCCTTGTTGACGCTGGACCGTTATCTCGGCACCAACTTCTTCACCAACGATCTGGGCGGCAGTCCGATGATGTATGTCAACCTCATCTGGATCTGGGGCCATCCGGAAGTTTACATCCTCACATTGCCTGTCTTCGGTGTTTTTTCCGAAGTCGTCTCGACCTTCTGCGGCAAACGGCTTTTCGGCTACACGTCCATGGTTTATGCGACCGTGGTCATCACGATCCTGTCCTACATCGTCTGGCTGCACCATTTCTTCACAATGGGCGCCGGTGCCGACGTCAATTCCTTCTTCGGCATCACAACCATGGTGATTTCGATTCCCACCGGGGCCAAGATCTTCAACTGGCTCTTCACCATGTACAAGGGACGTATCCGCTTTGAAGTTCCCATGTTGTGGGTCATGGGTTTCATGCTGACCTTCGTCATTGGGGGCATGACAGGCGTGCTTCTGGCAGTTCCGCCGGCAGACTTTGTCCTTCACAACAGCCTGTTCCTCGTGGCGCACTTCCACAACGTCATTATCGGAGGTGTCGTTTTCGGGATTTTTGCCGCAATGACCTACTGGTTCCCGAAGGCCTTCGGGTTCCAACTTGCACCCTTCTGGGGCAAGGTCTCGTTCTGGTGCTGGCTGATCGGTTTCTATCTGGCTTTCATGCCGCTTTATCTGCTGGGCCTGATGGGGGTTACCCGTCGCCTGAGCCAGTTTGAAGACACGATCTATGCCGGCTATTTCATTGTCGCACTTGTTGGCGCCCTGTTTGTTGCCGCCGGGATCGGTGCATTCCTCATGCAGATTTTCGTCAGCATCCGCGACAGGGAAGCCCTTCGCGATACGACCGGGGACCCCTGGGACGGGCGAACGCTGGAATGGTCAACGTCTTCACCGCCTCCCTATTACAACTTCGCCTTCACTCCAAAGATTCATCAGGTCGATACCTGGTGGCACATGAAGTCTGTAGGCTTCCAACGTCCGACTGACAATTTCGAGCCGATCCATATGCCGCGATATACGAGTGCCGGCATCATCCTGGCGGGCATTACGACGGTCATGGGGTTTGCACTTGTCTGGCATATCTGGTGGCTGGCCGCCGCAACCTTCGTTCTCGCGATTGGCTACGGCATCGATCACACCTTCAACTACAATCGCGACTACTACGTTCAACCGGACGAAGTGGCTGAGATTGAGGATGAACGAACGAAACAACTTGCAGGGGCGGCAGCAACATGACCAGCGAGAACTCTGCAGAACCGGTTGAATTTTATATTCGCCAGCCTCATCACGACGATGATGGCGAGCACCATCACGAGACCGGAACCATGCTTGGGTTCTGGATCTACCTGATGAGCGACTGTCTGATTTTCGGCAGTCTGTTTGCCGTGCACGCTGTACTGGGCAGGAACTACGCTGCAGGTCCTGCTCCTGCGGATCTGTTCGACATCGACATGATCCTGGTGGCAACTTTCATGCTGCTGTTTTCATCCATCACCTACGGATTTTCGGTCCTGCGGATGGACAAGGGCGATTTGAGAGGCACCCAGATCTGGCTGGTCATCACCGGTCTGTTTGGCTTGGCCTTTCTCTACCTCGAGGTCCTGGAATTCAGTCATCTATGGCACATTGGCGCCACGCCGATGGCAAGTGCGTTCCTGTCCTCGTTTTACACGCTTGTCGGCACCCATGGACTGCACGTCACCGCGGGCACCATCTGGTTGATTGTCCTGCTGATCCAACTTCAGATACATGGCCTGAACCACGCCAATATCCGGCGTGTAATGTGTTTGAGCATGTTCTGGCACTTCCTGGATCTCATTTGGATCGGCGTCTTCTCCTTTGTCTATCTCGCAGGGGTTCTCGTATGAGCGCGTCTTCAAAATCAGCCCCTGAGAATGGGCACGCCGACGACCATCACGGCGGGGGACACGGGTCCTTCAAGTCCTATATGATCGGCTTCTTGCTGTCGGTCGTCCTCACGGTCATTCCGTTCTACATCGTCTTGGGTGACGCCCTCGACAGTCGCATTCTGGCGGTGGCCATCATCTTCGTTCTCGGTGCTGTGCAGATGGTGGTGCACATCTACTACTTCCTGCACATGAATTCGCGGGCGGAGGAAGGCTGGCTGGCAATGGCTCTTTCCTTCACGGTTCTATTGGTTGTCATCGTTATGTCCGGTTCGATCTGGGTCATGTTCAACCTTGAAGAAAACATGATGCCCGCACACGAACAGATCGAGCGTATTCGTTCCTTACCTTGAGTTGGCGACTTAGATGACAGACTGGCGACAACGAAAATGGATGAACTTGTTCCTGTTGGGCCTCATTGCCGTTTTTGTTGTTTGTCTGGTTCTGCTCGGCAATTGGCAGTTGCGGCGTCTGGAATGGAAAAATACGCTCGTCACGGCCATTGAAACCCGCGCTTTTGCTCAGTCCGAACCCGCTCCTCATTCCAGCGACTGGGAAGAGGTCTCCCCGGATACCCACGCATATAAGCGGGTGCATGCCGAAGGGACGCTGTTGAGCGAGTACGAAATCACGGTCAAGGCACTTACCGAGCTAGGGTCGGGATACTGGGTCCTGTCCCCGCTCCAGAGAAGCAACGGCGAAATCATCTGGATCAATCGGGGTTTCGTTCCTCCTGACAAGCGATTGTCGGACTCGCGCCCGAAACCAAATCCCGTTCATGTGACTGCAACCGGTCTGCTTCGCGTTACAGAACCGGGCGGAACAATTCTTCAGGCTAACAACCCTGAATCAAATCGCTGGTATTCTCGCGATGTCGCGGCTTTTTCCGAGTATTTTGAACTCCCGCCACCGGCCCCGTACTTCATCGACGCGGATCACATTGCGTCACCACGAGAGTGGCCACGCGGCGGTTTGACCAAGCTGCAATTCAGGAACAACCATCTTCAGTATGCGCTGACTTGGTACGCCATGGCACTGTTTCTGATCGCGGGAACCGGCTACGTCATTTGGTTGGCAAGACATCCCTGACGCTTCAGGCCTATCTGGAATGACTGCTTCAATACTAAGACAACGCGCGGGTCCGGACCCTGGGACGTCTTTTTCCGAGCTCGGTTTTTGCGCTTTGCGTCTTTGCATGGGCTCTACGCGATGGAGCATATCGCTTCCACGCACCTCTACAGATCCCGGCTATCTTTTTGCTGTACGGAACAGAACACAGCCAATAGATGCTGCACAATTCATTTGCACCCGGATTGCCGGAACACGAGCATAGCAGGTTCTAAAAAGTCTGATTGGCGCATCGCGACAGTTTCCCGAAAGAAATAGTCCGAAGCGCTAAATTCATCGACATTGAGGCTGGAAGTAGCCGCATTCATATTTCGCGTCGACAAATTCCCGGAGTCGACGATGAAACTACGCTACTTTTTAATGCTCTCGATCAGCCCTTCCGTTTTACTTACCGCTACTCCGGCGTTTTCACAGGACACCTTCGTTTCAGAAGTTGTTTTGAATGAAATCGTCATAACGGCCAGACGCAAGGAAGAAAATCTGATCGACTCTCCCTCGGCAACCACCGCAGTTTCGTCGAAGGAGCTTGAAGAAACAAATTCACAGACTCTGGAAGAGGTCCTGCAGCTCGCCCCCAATGTTCTTTACAACGAGCAGGGTGGCCCTATCAGCATTCGAGGGATCACTTCACCAGGCATTTCCGGTGGTGTTGACCGACAGCCGGCGGTCGGCGTGTTTCTTGATGGCGTCTACATCGCTCGCCCCAATGGATATCCTATGTTCATGGACGACCTGGAGCGCGTGGAGATCGTGCGTGGTTCGCAGTCGACGCTTTACGGCAAAAACACGATTGGTGGTGCAATCAACCTGCTCACCATGGATCCGGACGGGACAAATTCGGGCGAAGTGGTCGGACGAATAGCCGAAAAGGGAACGATTTACACCCAGTTGAGCTATCAGGCTGCACTCGGAGACAAACTGGCCAATCGCACAACCCTGATCTGGGAAACTTCCGACGGTTACATCGACAATCAATCCGACGCTTCGACAGTGGGTGATGCCGACCGGATCTTCGGGCGCAACAATTTCCTGGCGGAGCTCTCGGAAGATACGCGAATTCGCATAAGCCTGGACTACGGCAAGGATAACAGTGACGGCGGCCTTTGGTACGCGCCCGTCGAAAGTGCTCTGGATTTCAAGACACCGCAGGACTTTGATCCGGAATTCAATCTTGAAACGGGAGGCGTCGCCGTCCGGGTCGAGCACGATTTCGACACGCTGAGCCTGACATCAACGACGGCGTTTCGCGGACACGATTACTCCCACTATCTTGACGGCGATCTTTCCGGAGCCAACTACCTTGGCCAGGGGCAGACGGAAAACCAGCGCCAGTTTAGCCAGGAGTTCCGCCTGACAACGGCTGAAGACGGCATCTTCGACTGGAGCATCGGCGCTTTCTACATGTACGAGCATTTTGACGCCGCCCAATACTACGACCTTGTGTCGGTTCCCAAGGAGCAGTGGAGCCGCAGCACCTTCGACCAACGCACCAACACCTTCGCCGTGTACGCTCAGGCAGATTGGGAATTTGCGGAGATGTGGGAGCTGTCCGGTGGGGTTCGGTACACACACGAAAGAAAATCATCTGAAAGCGAGATTTCAAGTCCCAGCGGGAACAACTTCTTCGGGGCATCGGGTGCCGCCGATGCAGACATAGCCTACGATGATGTCTCTCCGGAACTAACGCTGAGCTGGCGACCGAAAGATGCCATGCTGCTCTATGGCAAGGTGAGTAAAGGCTTCAAGTCGGGTGGTACCAGCCCTTACATCGAGCCGGACGGATCAGCCAATTCCTACGACCCTGAACAGACCCTGAGCACGGAACTCGGTTTCAAATACTCGTTTGAGGACCGCTTCTGGCTATCTGCCGCCGCGTTCTATACATCCTGGCAGGATCAGCAGGTCGTTATCTACACAAATCCAGGATTTACCCGCGTCTATCGCAACGCTGCTTCTTCCGTCTCCAGAGGTTTTGAGCTTGAGGCGACACTTAAGGTCACGAACGAACTGCAGGTGTCGGGCTATTACGGCTACACAGACGCCTATTATGAAGACTTCGTCGACGAAACCCTCGGGGAAGACTACAGCGGCAACCCCCTTCCCTACGCCCCTCGAAATTCGCTCGGAGCGGTTGTGAATTGGCAACAGGAGCTCGGAGCCGGTTTTCTGCTGGATGCAAACGTCGACTACTCCTACCGCAGTTCCTTTTCGTTCAATCCCGACAATGAATATCGGCAGGATGACGTCCATTTGCTAGGTGCCAGTCTCGGACTTTCCTACAAGGATTTCGGAGCACGTCTCTATGCAAAGAACATCACAGACGAACGCTACCTGAAAAACTATTTCGACTTCGGCGGGACGGATGTCGGCACCGCTGCCGAGGGACGTGTCGTGGGTATCGAAGCCTCTTTCACATTCTAAGTGAAATCGGGTGGAACGAGACCTCATGTCAAACGAAGACGCGGTACAGCCAACCGGCAAGCTCGGTCTGGGACGAAATCTTGGCCTGATGCGGGACCACCTTGGACCCGCAGGTTCTCAGGTTGCTGTATCGTGTCTTCTGGCCATCGTCTCTGCAACTCTGGACCTTCTGCCTATCCTGGCAATGTATCTGCTGGTCGAAAAGGTCGTTACCGGTACTGCGGTAGCAACTGATTTTTACGGCCTCGCGGCGATGCTTCTTGTTTCAATTCCGGCCAGTTACGCCGCGTTCGGATTCGCGACGCGCCTGTCTCACATGGCCGCCTTTGAAATGATCCATTCCATCAGACGCCAGATGGCAGAGCGTATGCTGAGACTTCCTCTCGGCTACTTTTCGAAAATTCGATCAGGAGAAGCCCGAAAGCTGATGCTGGATGAACCGGAGCAACTGGAATTGCTCGTTGCCCATGCGATTCCTGAAGGCATCGGTGCCGTGACGACATGGCTTGCGGTTTCCATCTGGTTGTTGTGGCTGGACTGGCGGATTGCCATAGTGGTCACGTTCACGACCATGATTGCCTTTGTCTGTCTCTTCATCGCCCTTAGAAGGTCGTTGCGGGACATGGGCCAATATCAACAGGCCTCGGCGGACTTGAGCGGCTCTGTATCCGAAGTGATCAGAAACATCGCCACGACAAAGGCCTTTGGCGACAACTGCGGAGCATACAGGTCTGTGCGCTCGGCGATTGACGGCTATGCCGACGTTCAGACCAAAATGGGTAGGGGGTTTGCACCATTTGGAGCCGCATTCGGCGTCCTGTCTCTGGCCAATATCACTGTTATCGTGCCCACGGCTTTGTGGTTGCTATTTCACGGATACATCGAGCTTCCCGGTCTTTTGCTGGCGGTTTTTCTTGGCGGAAACTACACGGCACCTATCGCGAAGCTATTTGATATCTTCAAAAGCTTTTCACATATCTCCACTTCGCTCACGCAAATCACAAGGCTGTTCAACACGCCGTTGCAATCCGACAGCAAGGTGCGAGTTGAGTTGGACAATTTCGATCTCACCTTTCACGGAGCCGGTCTTTCTTTGGACAATCGCTCCGTCCTTAACGAGATCGATTGTATCTGCAAAACTGGAGAGACAACGGCTGTTGTCGGCCCTTCCGGGGCAGGAAAGACCACTTTTGCACAGTCGGTTCCCCGCTTTCACGACTTGACCAGGGGTTCGGTGAGTATCGGCACGCACGATATCACCCGGATTTGCAATGAACAGCTCATGGAAACAATCAGCTTTGTTTTCCAGGAAACATTCATCTTCTCCGGATCCATTGAAGAAAACCTCCGACTGGCCAAGTCGAACGCCACTCATCAAGACCTCGAAACTGCTGCCAAGGCCGCTCAAATCCATGAATTCATTCGCCAGTTACCGCGTGGGTACCAGACCTTAATCGGCGAAGGTGGGCAACACCTGTCCGGTGGACAGAAGCAACGGATCGCCATAGCTCGAGCGCTCCTGAAAAACAGTCCGATTGTCATTCTGGACGAGGCAACTGCATTTCTGGATCCGGATTGCGAAGAAGATCTTCAGATTGCGATAGGCAATCTCGTTGAAGGCAAGACGCTGATTGTCATAGCTCACAGGCTCGGCTCTGTAACACCGGCAGATCAGATTCTGGTGCTCGAACAAGGAACGCTCATCGAGCAAGGCACTCATTCCGAACTTCTTTCCAGAAATGGTCTCTATGCGCGGATGTGGCAGGCCTACCGGAGCGGCCCTGAGACGCAAAAACCTGCGGCCTCCCCTGCAACCTGCGAGCCGCTAAAGGAACCCGTGTGATGCCTGCTGCTCGACCGGTCCTGAACAGAAACAACACGTTCACAATGATCCTCAGCCTCATAGAGGCGGATCGAAATCGAATGATCGTCGCCATGCTTTGTCGCTTGGCGCAGTCGTTTTCCCTGGGTTTCGCCCTCTTCATAACGTTGAGGATGGTGAATGACCTTCAATCAGGTCGGCAGCTAGCCTCCTCCTGGATCGGTTGGATAACCGCAGGCATGGCTGTCTCCCTGCTTGCTCAATTGGTCTTCGCCGCGACCTCACTCAGATTGACACTTGATGCCACCTACAATCTCTGCCGTTTCTGGCGCAAGAGGCTGCTTGATCACCTTCAGAACCTGCCAATCGGATTTCACCATGCAAGCCGAACAGGTGACGTCAGCAATCTGTTCACCGCCGACATGATGATGGTGGAGAGCTTTCTCAGTGATGGGCTTGCCAAGCTGGTTCAGGGTCTGGGGCTCCCGCTCGCCATCACGGGGTTCATGTTCTTCGAGGACTGGCGGCTGGCAATCACCATGATTTTCACCGTCGCAGTGGCGCTTCCCATCTTGATGGTTGCAAGTCGCCGGCTGTCTTCACTCGGCTTGGAACGACAAGCAAGTCAGGCGACCGCAGCATCAAGAATTATCGAATTCGTTCTCGGAATTAAGGTAATTCGCGCCTTCGGATACACGAGCACTCCCCGGCTCAAGTTCGATCAGGCAGCAAAAGACTTCAAACAGGTGTCTATCCGTTTGGTTGCAGCAGTCGTCATTCCGGTCATGGCGTTCTTGACCACCCTGACGCTCGGAATTCCAGTCACTTATGCAGCAATTGGCTTGTCTTTTGAAAGCCTTACCCCGGCAACTACAATAAATGCACTTGTTCTTGCCTATGCCATGTACCTGCCGATATCGGCATTGCTATCCGCCACCGAAACTGCTCGCCTCGCCCAGGCTTCACTGGACCGGATTTCAACATTTCTAGCCGAGCCGGTCTTTCAGGAAACAGAGCAACCCGAAACGGTCGAAGGATTTGAGCTCGTCTTTGACCGGGTCTCATTCAGCTACGAGCCTTCCTCTCCTATCCTGAAGGATATCAGCTTCACGGTCCCGGAAAGGTCGGTGACTGCAATCGTCGGAGCGTCAGGCGTCGGCAAGACAACATTGCTCAATCTGGTTCAGCGGCACTGGGACCCGGATACAGGTTTCATTCGGCTCGGCGGTGTGACGCTCCCGCGAATTCGGCAAATGGACCTTCTGGACCGCATCAGCGTTGTTTCACAGGATGTCCACCTTTACAGCGGCACCATTGCGGAAAACATCGCAATGGCAAAATCGTCAGCAGACATTGCAGAAATCCGAAACGCAGCAAAAATCGCCCAGGCAATTGACTTCATTGAGCAATTGAAAGATGGCTTCCACACTCAGATCGGAGAAAACGGCACTCGCCTGTCTGGTGGTGAGCGACAGAGAATTGCTATTGCCCGCGCTATTTTGAAGAACGCGCCAATTATTCTCCTCGACGAAGCAACTGCTTCGGTTGACCCCATTACCGATCGTGCGATTCAAGAAGCAATTTCCTCCCTTACCGCCAACAAGACGCTGCTCACGGTAACTCACAGGCTGACCACAATCGAATCTGCCGACCAAATCCTGGTCCTTGATCAAGGCCGCATTGCCGAATGCGGGACCCATGAAACGCTTCTCGGGTTGGGCGGTCTCTACGCAAGACTTCACGACAAACGACTACGAGCTGAAAAATGGACAATTTCCACGTAACTGAAAGGGCAATGTGATGATTGGTCTAAGGACGTTTCTGGCGGGCATGTTACTGACCACCGGTGGTGCGTACGCCGAAGAGTTTCCCGTTACTGTAACGGATGCGCGGGCCGCGCAGGTTACGATCGACCAGGAACCACAACGGGTTGTTGCCCTCGGAGCCTTTGCCTCGGACGTACTCACCGCCTTGGGCAAGGAGCCCGTCGGCATCACCACCTATGAAGGTGAACGACCGGTGTATCTCGGCAAGGACCTTGGACCAGCAACAGACCTTGGCGACTTGACTGCGCCCAATCTGGAACTGATGGCAACCTTGAACCCCGACCTGGTCGTCGGGATGTTGAGATACAATGGTCCTTATGAGGAGGAGATCACGGAAATTGCAGATTTCCTTGCTTTCGACATCGGGGGGATCGACGTCTCTGACAAAAACATCATTTCTCTCGGCACCGCCCTGGGACAGTCTGAAAAGGCCCTGAAACTGAATGAAACATTCGCCGGTTTGCGAGCGAATTTTGAAGAACAGACAGGCAAGCAAGACGTATCCTACCTGTTCATCTGGAACTTCTACGACAGCATGTATGCCTATCAGGACAATCTCATGAGCGCCGAGCTTCTGTCCGGTCTTGGAGCGACAAATCTCGCTGGTTTCAATGAGGATGCGGAAACGCCGGATCAGGCGGTCAAGGTGCTTGAAGTAGAGGATCTGTTGGCCCTCGACCCGGATGTGCTTTTGATGTTTTCCTCCCATGGTTCGACCATAAAGGGCAGTGCAGCCCTGAAGCGTTTGAAAGCCGTCAAAGAAGGACGTGCTTTCTCCGTCGGTTTCCAATACTCGCAACCTGACGGTCCGATCGCACGGGAAATGGTATTGCGAGAAGCAGCCAGCCTTCTGTTCCCTGGCCTCTTCCAGGCACCGGCTTTGCCCGAGAATGCGCGTGCGACGGTTCTGAAATTTGCAGACTGAAAAATCATCGCTTCTGTTCGAATGTGTCCTGGGCGCCAGTCTCTTGGGTCTGGCGCTCGTTCACCTGCAACTCGGCCCTTCCGAAACCACGCCTCTCGAAACCCTTGCCTATCTCTGGCAGGACAATGGCTCAAACGTTTCATTCGCTATTCGCGAACTTCGTTTGCCGCGCATCCTGTGTGCAATCACTGTGGGTGCGTCTCTTGCTCTTTCGGGATTTCTGATACAGGTGGTCACGCGAAATCCACTGGGAGACCCCGGACTGACCGGCGTCTCCGCGGGTGCGACTTTCGGAGTTGCCGTCATCATTACCTATGCCGATCCAGCTGCCTGGTTGATCATCTCGGCCGGTATTGCAGGCGGTGGGTTGGCGGCATCGCTGACGCTGCTTCTGGCGCGCGCGTCCGGACTTCAGCATATTCATCTGCTGCTTGCCGGACTTTCGGTTGCGATATTCTTCATGGCTGCGACAAGTATGGTGATGGTGGTCGAACGAGCGTCGATGCAGTCACTTTACTTCTGGATGATTGGCGGCTTTGCCAACAAGGAATGGGTCGAATTCAATCTCTTGTGGCCTGTTGCGTTGTCAGGGTGCCTCGCCTCGTTTCTGATGGCACCGATACTGGGCCTGTTGCAGCTTGACGATGCAGTTTCCACGGGCCTCGGTTTGCAGTCCGGCCTCTGGCGTCTGACCGCCGCAGCGGTTTCCGTCGTTTTGGCCGCCGGATCTGTTGCCGTGGCCGGTCCCATTGGATTTATCGGCTTTGTAGCTCCCCACATCGTTCGCAAATGCTGCCGGAGCAGCTCAGGCAACCCGGTGCCCATTGGCAAACTTCTCATACTCATAGCGCTGACAGGCGGAACTCTGACGCTTGCGGCAGACCTGGTGTCGATCACTCTGGGATCTTTCCTTCACGCCCCGGCAGGCATTGTCGTCGTCCTTGTAGGTGGCGCCTGTTTCCTGGCGCTTTCACGCGACAGCGTACGGGATTTTTCATGATACGCTTACTGAGTCCTTACGTTGTCATTTGGCCGGGCCTGCTTGTTCTCACCTGCCTGGTCTCACTGAAGACCGGAGTAACCGGCGCAAGCTGGGCTGATGTCCTGAACAGCCTGAGCGGCGACCCGAGCGAACAAGGTCACATCATCGCCACCTACCGGCTACCGCGCGTTATCGCAGGTGTGATCGTGGGCATACATTTCGCTCTGGCCGGAATTATCATGCAAGTTGTCTTGCGAAACCCACTCGCTGATCCGACAATTTTCGGCATTTCCAGCGGTGCGTCTTTGGCGGTGGTATGCGCCATGTCGGTCTCCATCGCGCTTTTTCAGGCCGATGGTGCTTTATCAGTCTCCACCGATTATCTGCCCCTCATCTGGATCCCTTACATCGCCTTTGCGGGGGCGGTATGCGCAACGGTTCTTGTGCTTCTGCTTGCCCTCGACAGACGAACCGGACTGAGTTTTTCTCCAGGCAAGATGGTACTCTCGGGCATAATCCTGGGTGCCATGCTCAATGCCCTCGTTATGGTGCTGGTTCTGTCGCTTTCGGAAGCACGTACCGAACTTGCGATCCTCTGGCTTTCAGGAACGCTCTATGCTCGAGGGCTGAGCCATGTCTGGCCCATCATTCCCTGGACGCTTGCGGGGCTTGCCGGCCTCTTGGTACTCGGCGGGGCTCTCAACCTGTTGCGATGCGATCCGCAGACGGCTCAATCGCTCGGTGTTTCTTTGAAATGGGAGCGGCTTGGGCTCATCCTCGTTGCCCTCTTGCTTGCGGCGAGCGCGGTTTCGGTTTCAGGGCCGATTGGCTTCGTCGGTTTGCTGGTACCCCACTTTGCCCGGTTGTTCGTTCCGCACAGTTTCAGCCGTCAGATCTGGGTGGCTGTATACGCAGGCGCAATCCTTGTTGTGGCCAGTGACACTGCGGGAAGAATGATTGCCGTACCGATCGAAGTTCCGGTCGGCGTCATAACCGGCCTGATCGGGGCTCCCGCATTCGCCTTTCTCATCCGGCGCCAGACAAAGGTCTCATGATGTATCTGACGGCAGAAAATCTCAGCGTCGGCTATCGGTCAAAGCAAGTCCTGAGAGATGTATCCCTATCGGTTGATCCATCTGAAATAGCGGTCATCATCGGCCCCAACGGATCTGGAAAATCAACCCTGCTGACAGCCCTTTCCGGACAAATCAGTCCGGCGGGCGGCAAGGTCTTTTTGCAAGGCAAATCCCTCGCAAGCTGGCGACGTCGCTCTTTGGCGCGCAATCTCGCTTTTCTGCCGCAGCAGCCTCAAGCTCCAGGCCACATTCGTGTGCGGGATCTCGTCACTTTTGGCCGGTTTGCACATAGGGGACCGCTGTCATCGCCCAGTGCCCGCGACCATGAGGCCGTCGATCATGCCCTGGAACAGACCGGCAGCACACAGCTCGCCGACCGTGACTTCGGCGCTCTTTCCGGCGGTGAAAGGCAACGGGTCTGGATTTCTCTGGTTCTTGCTCAATCACCGCGATTTCTCCTGATGGACGAACCCACATCATTTCTGGATCCAGGCTTCCAGTATCAGATCCTGGACTTGCTGAAGTCCCTTGTTACTCAACAGGAAATGGGTCTGGTGATGGTTCTGCATGACGTGAACCAGGCAAGTCTCTACGCGGATCGCGTCATTGCTCTGCAGGATGGTCGGATCGCGGCGGATGGAAGTCCAAAAGACGTGATCACTCCCAGCCTTGTGGGAGAACTCTTTGGCTTGAATGTGCAGGTTCTGTCATCGATGAAAACGATGCGGCCGTTTTGTGTACCTGCTTGTGTCTTTGGCGCACCTTGATCGAACCATCAAACTCTGGTCGATTATCAACCTTCAAGACTGCTTCCGACCGAAATCGACCCGTTTAAGCCGTATCAGTTTTCAGTACCTTTTTGCGGTCTTTCGCCTTTGGACAACGCCTTGGGCGAGATACCGTATCGTTTGCGGAACTCGGTTGTGAAGTGGCTTGGCGAATACCCGAAGGCATATGCCACCTTGGACATTGACGTCTCTCCGGCCTCGATCATCATGCGCGCGGCCTGAAGCCGGGCAGTCTTGATGAAACTGTAGACCGGCACCCCAAATAGCTGAGTGAAACCGTCGCTCAGTTTTCGAGAGTTTACTCCAACCGCTTGCGCCAACTCCAAAACCGTTGGTGGATCATCGAGCCGTTTGAGAATGATATCCCGCGCGTGATGAAGACGTTCAATGTCATCCGGTCCGATCGTGCGCCGTGACTGCAGGCTTTGCGGCGCACCTTTGGCACTGTCGATTGAGCTCACCTGCCCGGAAGGGTCGACGGGATCGATCACCGTTGCGATCATCTCCAGCGCTTTGCCGGCCAGATAGCAATTGCGACCAACGCCGTTCAAAGGACAACCAGCCATTTGCCATGCAAGCGAGCGGATCGCCTTGGCATAGGGTCCTGCTGTCAGGTCCAGGTTGCTTAGACTGTTTGGATCGTTGCGGGTTAGACTATCAAGGGTGTTGTCGCCGAGAACAAGCTGCAGGTTCTCCGGCGAAATGTGCAGGAAGATGCATTCCAGACTGCCCTCATGAAGTGCCTGATGCCTGGTTTCAGAATTCCGATCCAGCCAGAAGTAAGCGTGATCTCCCGCGCCCCAAACCTTTTCGCCGAATTCCGGCCGCTCCACTTTCACTTGTCCATTGAGCAGGTAACCGAACCAGAAACCCGATGACATGGAGGAGGACCATTCCGCTCCCCTGTCCACATCGAATGCTCCCATGAACAGGTTCATGCCGACTGTGTTTATGATCTCCAATGTCGTCTTCCCATACGTTGTCCGGCAGATGGCCGTCATTGCGAACAATCAGATGTTTCTGATTGCCCGGTCGATTAACAAGCTGGGAATGCACCGGATTATCGCGGAGCCTGGCTGAAGCCGACTGTGCAGCTTTTCAAGTTCAAGTCAATCGAAAGCCTCGGAAAACAAACTCCTTGTCACACTTCGTATCACCTGAACGTTTTTGTGACGCAACTTGCAGTATCAAAGGTTTCTGCAACAAGCTTTGAAACATCTGTTGTCTGAGTGTGGCAGATATCAGAATGCTCTTCTCTTTCTGCCTGACGAAATGTCCATTTCAACGGTGACATCCTTCGACATTGACTACAGTGCCAGTTTGATTTTGTTGCCGTTGTACGAGCGTGAGCAACAAGCCATCATGCGGCTGCTTTCCGCTCGTTCAGAACGGGTCAACACCATATCGCGGTGATCGATGTCGCCTTCCAACACCTCGACTTCGCAGCTTCCGCAAAGACCCTCGCAACAATCAAAAGAAACATCCACTCCGGAAGCCAAAAGGGCGTCGAGCATGGTTTCGTGTGCGGCAACGTTCACTGCAAATCCGGAGTCTTCCAACTCTACTTCGAACCCGCTCTCCTTCTCAGGATCAAGACCCGTGCTGGCAGCCGAGAAGTGTTCGAAGCGAAGCGTCACCTTGGGCCGTTCCACGGACAGGTCTTCCAAGGCGGAAATCATGCGCTGCGGGCCACATGCATAGATCTGTCCTCCGTCCGGCAGTTCCGAGTAAAGGTTCGCCAGATCGGCACGTTGCCCCTCGTCTGCGGCGTGGATCGTAACCCGGTCCGCATGGTTCTTCTGAAGTCGATCGAGAAGTGCCATGCTTCGGCGGGAACGCCCGCAATAGTGCACAGCATAATCCTTTCCCTGTGCCTTGAGACGGTCCGCCATTGCAAGGATCGGTGTGATCCCGATGCCGCCGGCAATCAGAAGATAGCTCGGCGCGGTTTCATCGAGCCGAAAAAGATTGCTTGGACCGCGCAAACGCAGTTCCATGCCTTTCCTGACTGCTTCGTGGATATGGCGAGAACCGCCTCGGCCTTCGTCCTCGCGTAAAATCGCAAGATCATATCCGGCGGCATCCGGATGCCCACACAACGAAAACTTGCGGTCATAACCACCAACGCACAATTCAACATGTGCGCCGGCGCTCCAGCGTGGGAGTGGCCTGCCCTTGGCATCTTGAAGCGTCAGTCCGATAATCCCGTCAGCTTCCTTACGCACATCGGTTACCAGCACTTTGCGAGCTATGTCGCGCCGTGAAGGAGCGCCGACTTCAAACCGATGCATGTCATTTGAAACTCCAGGATCACGCCGTTCGGGATTCAATTCCGGATCCCACTCGACCCAGACACTGTCGGGCCCCCTGAAGGAGGTGGTCGGCAGATAGGAAAACTCCTGTTCTGCAAGACGCAGATGCGGAAGCCTTCGAGACACTTCCTCAAGGAAAATGCGCATTTCCATCCGGCCAATGTTTTTGCCCATGCATTGGTGGCTGCCATAGCCAAAGGTCAGATGATCAATCGCGTTGTCTCGATAGATATCGAATTTCCCACCATCTTCAAAATGCCCGTCATCCTGATTACCCGACGCTTGTACTATGAGCAGTTTGGCGCCCTCGGGCAGATCAACTCCGCCAAGTTTTACAGGTGCTGTTGTCTGCCGCCGCCAGGCAACGATGGAACCAGCATAACGCAGGCATTCTTCGACCGCGTTCGGGATCAGGCTGGGATCTTCGCAGATATCTTCCCATGCCTGCCGATGGCTCAACATTGTCTTGAACATGTTTGCCGACGCCAGGGAGGTGGTTTCATGCGCTGCGACGATAATGGCCATCATCATTGAATGGACGTAGCTGTCGGTCACAATGTCCGGAAATTCTTCGTTCTTGCGGATTGTCTCGTGCATCCAGCCGGTTCCGTCCGGCTCCATTTTCATCTTTTCGATGATTTTCCCGGCGTAATTCCAAAACTGGCCGACATCATGCGCAACCGCGACCTGACGCTCATCGGAGGGTTTGCCCCAGGTGTTCACTGCATGCGCAACCGAGAAATTTCGCAGCACAGCGATATCGTCTTCCGGAACGCCAAGAAAATGGAGAGCGACGTTCAACGGCACCTCGTAGAGCATGGCTTCAACCAGATCGACACGCCCGCTGTCGATGAAGGCATCCACCTTCTCACGGGTGAGCCTGCGAACCATTTCCTGCTTGGCTTCCAGATTTTCAGGAAGGAAGTGATCCATCAGAACGCGGCGGCGCTCCATATGCACCGGCTCGTCTTCATTCACCAATGTCCGGTTCATGGCATAACCGTAGGACTTCAGGACTTCCATTGCTTCCGGGGTCGCGGGCGTAATCTTGTCAAGTACGTTCCTCGGCGAAAACAGGGCGTTGTCCCGGAAAACTGTTTTGATGTCGGCATAACGTGTGACCACCCAGTAGCCGAGTTTTGGACTGAAAAAGACGGGATGCTGCTCACGTGACCAACGCAGCGCTTCAGCCGGATCCACCTGATACGGCCCGGAAAACGCATCAAACTCCTCAGCTTTCTGGGTGAACGGGCATCTACCGGAGGGTTCTTTTGCTGCACGCCGCTCCGGCCTGATTGCCATAGCAGATTTACCCTGCCCCCCGGAAGAAAGATCAACAGAGCGCTTTCCTTCACCCTCTTTCATAGAGCGTCCCATGTGCCATCCCTCAAAACACGTTTACTAATATCGCACAAAACTGTGCATTATAGTTATAATGCAAGCTTCTGCGGTGTGGTCAAGTTAGACTTCGAAAGATGGTCATGCCCCTGATCGTGTTACGGCTCGATTTGAGACTTGCCGTTCCCCTAGACGGAGAAACTTTTTGAGCAAACGCATCGAAACCAAGGGAAACCTGTTGCAAACCTTGCGGCGAGGAATGGATACGATCAGCTTCGTCTCGGAACATCCCAGCGGCGTTTCAATCGCCCAAATCGCCGAAAAACTGAAGGTAGACCGTGCTGTAGCGTACCGGATTGTTGCAACGCTTGAAGCAGATGCATTCGTGTCACGCGCTACGAACGGCAACATTTTTCTCGGAGGCGCTCTCCTGGCTCTTGCGTCCAATCTCGAGCCGCAGTTGCGCTCTATCGCAGAACCTGCGTTGCACCGGCTTGCAGAGGAAACGCAGGCAACTGCCTTCATGTCTGTGGCGCGTGGCAAAGATGCTGTTGCCATACTTGTTGCCGAATCCGAAGCAGGTCTTATCCGTGTCGGATATCGTGTAGGAAGCCGGCACCCTCTGGAGCGTGGCGCTGCGGGAATTGCAATTCTCGCCGGCCGCACTGAGACATCAAAAGATGCTGAAGAGGTTCTTGAAGCGCGACGGCAAGGCTACAGCATAACCAGAGGTCAGTTGCAGCGTGGTGCAGTCGGCATCGCTGCGCCCTTGCACTTCGCAAAACTAAAACACTCTGGCGTGGAGGCATCTATCGGCGTGGTCGCACTTGACGATCTAGACACTCAGAAAGTTGCACCACTTGTCATTGAATGTGCAAGGCAGGTGTCCGCAAGCCTCGGGGAATGACCGACTGAATCTCCTTGAAACGGGATACTTGTTGCACTTCCTTGAGACCACGAAACAAGAGTAAGATAAAAACTTATAAAATACAATTACTTACACGATAACCCTGCCATTACCTGCACACTGATACAGAACTGTGCCGATAAATCTCCGCCGCCAGAACATCTTTAAGTTGTGTAAACTTGCCCTTCCATTCCATGGCGCACCAGAAACGTCATGAAGCAGTGATTGAAAGCATGTTCCCGAATACGGGCTTCCGTCTCAAGCCCACCAGCATAGCCAACGAAACGATCTCTCTCCTCTGACCCTAGGCGCTTTTGCGAAAGCGCATTGTCAGCGTCCATATCAGTCAGTCCAATTGAAGATGCAGGAAATTGCATGGCTCATGAAACCATCTTTACCGGCCCTGGTACACCACGAGTACTTCTCCAACACCTGTCGGTGAAGAAGCTCAGTAAAAAGGTGCCCTCCCTGGCCATTCTTGCGCTGCTTACCGGCTGTGCATCGACCGGTGATCCATCCGGTTTGTTCGACTATACGGAAACGACTGCGGCCACGGTTGTCGAACCTGCTTCGAAGAAACCGTTCAAGGGACGCACGGAAAAGCCGGAGCCCAAATCAGCCGAGACCTTGTTGGGAAAACATAAATCCGGAAGCCAATACGCAGTTCTCCCGGACGTTGCCAATACGGGGAGATTTTATGTCTATTCCTTCGAGACTGAATATGGCGACTACACAGTCACTGGCGACGCGCTGGCACGCAAACATATTCAGGAGCTTATCGCTCTGGCAGAGCTCAAGAAATTCAAGCGGTCCAACGAGCTCATCGAAGGGGTAACAGAATCGGTCACAGGTCCGGTAAAGGCGGTTTACGGCACTGTCACAAACCCGGTCGGCACTGCCAAAGGTTCATATGAAAAAGCGAAGCGAACGGTTAAGTCCGTTCGTAGAAACGTGAGCTCGGCAGGTGAGTACGTTGCGACATTCGGCAACCCCAAGAAAGATGCTCCTGATCGGGAGTCTGACGGCTTCATTGAAGGTTTCTTCAACCGTCCAAGCGTTAAGCGGGAACTGGCGCAAGAGTTGAAAGTTGATCCTTATACACATTTTCGTCCGCTTTCAGAAAAGCTGGATGAAGTTGCATCTTTCGAGGCGGCAGGAAGCTTCGGAATTAACACCGCCGTTTCATTTGTTCCCGGAGCCGGCGGAATGGTCATATCCGGATTGCAGACATATGAATCGGTCACAGATCAGGCCCTTGACCGGCCTCCGGAAGAAATTGCTGCGATCAATCTTGAACAGCTGCAAGATGCCGGTGTCTCGGAAGAAACAGCAAGAGCGTTTCTGGTGAACGAGAAATTCACACCGACCGAAAAGGTTCTGGCGGTCACCTATTTTCAAGGCGTGGCTTCGGCATCAGGGGCTCCCGCCTTGATAGAACTACTGGCAGAAAGCCGGTCTCGCGCTGAAGCCTACGCGGCATTACAGGCGCTCTACTACACAGCCAATCATGGTCAGTCGGGCAAAAAGCCGGAGCAGATTGCGGTAACCCGGAAAATCCCCGTGCTGACCTTTGACCAAAACAGAATGATTGCTCTCTTCGCCTATGATGAACTGAGTTGGACTGAGCAAAATGCGGCGCTGGTCAAATCTGTTCAGCAATTTGCAAAAGGAAAGTCTGACCGGAAGGCCAAGCTGGAAATTCATGTCTCCGGAGATGTGACACCGCTCTCCAGGGCTCAATTGAGGCGAAACGGCTGGACGATCGTCCCCAACATAGCTGAGCGCGAGCGTCAAAAAACCGCCAGCCTTGCAGAACCAGTCCGATAAAGCGCTCCCCTGCCTGGTCTCCGGTGACAGACCAGTTTGTGGCTTCAAAATTTCCACCGGAGGCAGCGGCCGTCAGTCGATACTCAGACTGACGGCTGCTCGTTTTAGCTGACCTCCGCCAAGAGGCTGGCATTTCCACCAGCTGCAGTCGTATCGATGCAGACATGACGCTCCATCCGGCAACGATCCGCAAGATCCTCTTCCGCGAACAACGGCAACAGCCGGCCAGAGCGGTTTGCAAGGTGTGTCCGCGTTTCCGAGAGATCTGCCTCGTCACTCCAAAGTGCCACGGCATCAAATCCCTCAAGCTCTTCCAGAGCTTGCCGTGGCAGAAACCCGTCCACGCTGTGCTTACCCACGGCTCCCGGCACCACGATGACCGCGGAACACCCGTTGTCCATTGCTGTTTGTGCCTGATGCTCCGCGGCAGCAAGCGTCGGGCCGAGACACAAAACAACGCCGCGACCATAAGTGGAGAGCCGGTTGGATTCGCCGGTTGGGCCGGGCAAGGAGATCGACTCCAAAAGTGGATACCGTACCTGATGCACGTCCTTGAGCAACGCTTCGACCTTAACCAGATCTGCTTCGACTCCAGGAATGAGCTGGCATGTTTCCATGCGCGGCTTCGCAAACCGCGGAACATAGTTCGGACCGCCGGCCTTGGGCCCGGTTCCGGACAGCCCTTCGCCGCCAAATGGTTGCGAGCCGACGATGGCGCCAATCTGGTTGCGATTGATGTACATGTTGCCGACATTCAAACGCGACGTGACCTGCTCGATCCGGTCATCGATGCGCGAGTGCATGCCGAACGTCAGGCCGTATTGCGTTGCATTGATGGCATCCACGACGGCATCCAGCTCATCCGCCTTGAATGTTGCCACGTGCATCACCGGCCCGAAAATCTCCTTGGTCAAATCCGCAATGCCTGAAACCTTGATCACAGCCGGCCCTACGAAAGTGCCTTGCTCAGGCGCGGCAAGCTGCTTGAGCAGTCGCCCTTCCCGGCGCGCGGTTTCAATATGCTCGTCAATTTCCAAGCGCGCGCCCTCGTTGATGACCGGACCGATATCGGTACGATACGACCAGGGATCGCCCACAACCTGTTCATCGAGCGCGCCGTAGAGCATCTCGAGAAAAGGCTCCGCGATATCTTCCTGCAGATAAAGAATGCGCAAAGCTGAACAGCGCTGTCCCGCCGACTGAAAGGCGGAAGCAATAATATCCTTGATCGCTTGCTCGGGCAGAGCTGTACTGTCGACGATCATGGCATTAAGACCACCGGTTTCCGCGATCAGCGGCGCTGCAGGTTCCAGACCAGCGGCCATGGCCCGGTTGATCGTCTGCGCTGTCGCGGTGGAGCCAGTAAAGCAGACGCCCTTGATGCGCGAATCTGAACTGAGTTTCCCGCCAACGACGGAACCCCGTCCCGGGATCAGCTGAAGGCTGGCTTCCGGTACTCCGGCC
The DNA here is from genome assembly GCA_039195965.1 of Pseudomonadota bacterium. Taxonomy (GTDB): domain Bacteria; phylum Pseudomonadota; class Alphaproteobacteria; order Rhizobiales; family Stappiaceae; genus Roseibium. The sequence continues at coordinate 8,396 of JBCCVB010000041.1, read as the reverse complement.
TTGTGCAGCAGGCGAACCGCAACGCTTGCTGTCAGAGATGTCGGGTCGGCAGGCTTGGCCAGAACACCATTGCCGGCAGCAAGAGCTGCAGCAATCTGGCCGGTGAAGATCGCCAGAGGAAAGTTCCATGGAGAGATACAGGAAACCAAACCTCGAGCCGGCAACTTGAGGTCATCGACCCGGGCGGAATAATAACGCAGGAAATCGACCGCCTCACGCAGTTCGGCAATGGCATCCATAGGCGTTTTCCCGGCCTCCCGGGTCAGAACGGCGAACAGCTCACCGAAATTGGCTTCGTAAAGGCAGGAGGCCCTTCTGAGCACTTCCGCACGCATGCCGGCAGAAGCTGTCCACGCTTTTGCCCCTGCAAGCGCGGTATCGACATCCTCTGGTGACGCCTGGATAACGCTTCCAACTTCGTCGGCAGGATTCGCCGGGTTTATTACCGGACGAATTTCCGTACTGTTTACCGGTCCGGCAATCATCGGCTGGGCATGCCACTTGTGCCCCTGGAAGGGAATGCGCGCTGCTTCGATATCGTCGAGATCGTCGGTATCGTGCAAATCCCACCCTTTCGAGTTTCGGCGTTCCGCACCGTAGAGGTCCGCCGGTTCGGAAATCAGGCTGCTGTCGGAAATCTCTTCAAGTGTCTCGAACGGATCCGCGGCCACGGTTGCCGGCGGTACATTCGTGTCGACAATCTGATTGACGAAGGAGCTGTTGGCACCATTTTCAAGTAGCCGTCGAACCAGGTAGGCCAGAAGATCCCGATGCGCACCAACCGGAGCGTAAATGCGGCACCGGCTGTTGCCACCCGCCATGACATGATCGTGCAGCGCTTCTCCCATTCCATGCAAACGCTGGAATTCGAATGTGGAGGGATCGGTTGCCATTTCGATGATCGCGGCGACCGTGTGCGCGTTATGGGTGGCAAACTGCGGATAGATCCAGTCGGTCATTCCCAGCAGTTTTTGAGCGCAGCAGATATAGGAAACGTCGGTTGCGGCCTTGCGTGAGAACACCGGGAAACCGGACAGTCCCTCGACTTGCGAACGCTTGATTTCGGTGTCCCAGTAAGCCCCTTTGACGAGGCGTACCATGATCTTGCGATCGAGCTCGGAGGCAAGTCCGTGCAACCAGTCAATAACGGGTGCTGCGCGTTTGCCATAAGCCTGGACCACAACTCCAAATCCGTCCCATCCGGACAGGGAGGGATCTCGAAGAACTGCTTCAATCACATCGAGAGAAAGATCGAGCCGATCGGCCTCTTCAGCGTCGATATTCAATCCCATTCCAGCGTCACGGGCCTTTTGAGCCAGCAGCAACGTGCGATCCACCAGTTCGCTCATGACCCGCTCGCGCTGGCCGACTTCATACCGAGGATGCAATGCAGACAACTTGATCGAGATACCCGGATTGTTGCGGATGTCTTCAGACCGGCAAAGCGGCGCAAGATTGTCTATTGCGTCGCCATAGGACTTGTAAAAGGCATCTGCGTCCTTTGCCGTCAGGGCCGCCTCTCCCAACATGTCGTAGGAATAGGTGTAGCCTTCCGCTTCCTTTTTTGCGCCGCGCTTAACTGCTTCGGCAATCGTTTCTCCGAGAACGAACTGACGTCCCATTTCTTTCATGGCCCGACCGACAGCGGCACGGATTACCGGCTCGCCAACACGCTTGATCGCGCTCTTGAGCACAGCCGCCATGCCCTGCCCTTCCTGCAGAACCTTACCGGTCAACATCAGAGCCCAGGTCGATGCGTTGACGAGTGAGGAACTCGATTTGCCAAGGTGTTCGCCCCACGCCGACGGTGCAATCTTGTCTTCGATAAGCGCATCGATCGTTTCCGCGTCAGGCACCCGAAGCAACGCTTCGGCAAGACACATGAGCGCGATGCCCTCTTCACTCGAAAGACCATATTCAGCAAGGAAGACTTCCATCATCCCGGGATGGGAATCAGACCTGATTGCCTCAACCAGGGTAATGGCCCGTTGCCTTGCCCTTTGCCGAACCTCCTCCGGCAGGTTCGTGGTTGTCTTCAAGTCCTCAAGGACGGCGGTTTCATCGCGCAGATGGTTCGCGCGAATTGCTGCGCGGATATCGGCTAGGTTTGACACTGGGAGGCTCCTCGCGTGGAATTTCCCTCCAGTATATCGAATCTCGGCAGGTCACTTTTCCTGTTTTGTGGTATTTGATCTAACTAAAATTTCAAATAATCAGAATTGTCGGGACAAATGACTGAAAAAATGACCAATTCCGGGAACCTTGACCGCTTCGATCAGAAAATACTGCGGGAACTCAGCAAAGACGGCAGGCTTCCCGTTACCGACCTTGCCAAGCGGGTCGGACTTTCCAAGAGCCCTTGCCAGGTCCGGCTGAAGCGCTTGCAAAACGAAGGGTATATTCGCGGTTTCAAGGCCATCATTGACCAGAAGAAACTTGGTCTGGAGCACATTGCGTTTGTCGAGGTGAAGCTCAAGGACACGACCGAACAAGCCCTGAGAGCCTTCAACGAAGCCGTCAGGGCGGTTCCCGAAATCGAGCAATGCCACATGATCGCCGGCGCGTTCGACTATCTGCTGAAAGTGCGCACCAAGGACATCACCAGTTACCGAACAATCCTCGGCGAAACTATCTCTTCGCTGCCACACGTAGGCAGCACGTCAACGCATGTATCCATGCAGGCGGTAAAGGATGAGGCGAGTTAAAGTGTGACTAGGGCCTCGATCCTTGAAAGTTACGAAGACGTACATCAAACAAGTTGCACGTTGAAAAACCTTGTTTTCAAAACACTCTGCCGCATACACGTGCCAAGATGGACAACCTTTGATCTATCAAGAAAAGAAGTCCTTCTGCTCGTCGACTGACAGCATTAGTTTATGCAGTTCCAGTGCTGACGATATCTACTCTCGAAAGCTCACTATGATCCGTTTCCCCTTTTGAATCGGGCATAAGCTGGATCAACCGTAAGTGCCCCAGGCCACTGAAACCATTCCTTGCGGCTTAGATGCTTCAGATTCCGTCAGTAGGACGAACTTATGCGCTTAAGCCAAAGTCCAAATGAACAGCGGCCTTCTCGATTTTAAACCGACATTATGAAGCACGGGGCAATCAAAAACCTGAGGTAATCAACTTCTATGGACATCGAATACAACTAGTTTGCGACGCTTAATTTCGAACCAACCGGAGTTGTAAAAACACCGAAACGGCGTTTATCATCTAGCACTCTCTTGACTATTTCTGATGTTATTTCTTTGGATTCTTCTGCAAAACCATATAAAAGCGCTGTATCGCATAGAGTATTGATAAGACGTGGTGTCCCCTGGGTGGCAAAATAGATCATATCGCAGGCACTTTTGGTAAAGAGCTGACGCTTTGCACCTGCCACACTAAGTCGATGCTCAATGTACCCTTCAATGTCTTGCTGTCCCAAAAGTGACAGATGAAAATCGGAAGAAACTCTTTGCGCAAATTGTCTCAGACTTGGTGCCGCGAGCAAGGTTTTCAGCTCCGGTTGACCACTTAAAACAATCTGCAGTAACTCACGATTATGTGAGTTAATATTCGAAAGCATTCGCAGCTCTTCCAGAGCTTCTGAACCCAGGTTCTGCGCTTCATCTACAATAAGAATAGTGCGTTTTCCTAAGTCGTATTGCGATACAAGGTAATCCTTGAACTGCTTAAACAGCTTTACCCTTGCTTCGCTCTCGAAGTCCTGATCGAAAGCCATCAGAACCCACTGCAGCAGCTCGCCTCCGCCTCCTGTGTTGGATAACAAGCCAACGTTAATATCTCCCGGCAATTTGCTAAGAAGGTATTGAATTAACGTCGTTTTGCCGGCCCCAACCTCACCTGTGATCACGGTGAAACCTGCATGATTGACGATGCCGTACTCAAGCATCGCAAACGCCATGCTGTGCGGACCTGCCCAATATATGAAGCGCGGATCTGGAACCAGCGTGAATGGTTTCGTCAAGAGACCGTAATACGGCTCATACATCTGCAACCTCGATTGGTGTGAATTGTCCAAAATCTCGTAATTGTGCATCTGATCAATCTGCCTACTACAAAATGTGACGAGATGATACTGATTGTAAGATCACCGTATCGCATGTTCCTTACGCAAACAAATCTGATTCTATCTTTCAAGTAAGTACTTGGTAAAAGGTAAAGTTGCTATTCTATTTCTTTTCACGATCTATATTCATGCCTCTATGGTATCGGCGGTCTTAATCCAATTCCAAAAAAGAACTCTCTAATTGGTCACGATCGGAAAAATATTGCCCGTTGACGTCATAACTATGACACGACAACCAATAATATTGCACAAATTAACCCTAAGTAATAATTTCTATTGCCCAAATCTACCACGTCAATCTCGCTTTCGACTAAGAGATGGATGCTAATGACTAATCCATCTTCACTTACGTATTCTCTAGTAATATTCGGAATATATTAGTAATTCATCACGACCACCACGCACTGCCCCTACATTACTCTTCATAAACTCCAAAGGCCACCGCTTAATTTTGGTGGTCGTATTGCACTAGTAATTTTCTGGCATTTGTACTCTCAATAGCAAGCAAAAGAATTGCACGTGTCATGTATCATCTATTTGCACAGCTCGCAGACATAACATGAATTCAAAAGCCTAAAAGCAAATTACCAAACAATCCATAAATATGCTCAAACATAAACTCTTATACCAATAATATTATTTAGCTTTATTCTACCTCATGATCTATGTGCCACATCATTTCCTATTGACAGGTTGACAATTACTCTCTTAGCTTTTGAATTCATTAAACTCAGGAACCAATTTACTGATATCCTTTCGCAAGAATAACACACTAAATAACTACGAATTTAGAATATCAGTAGTAGTATTCACTTTGAGAGGCATCTGCGCATTTGTTTAAAACGACGCCGAGTAATTTATCCAGCTCGCTGATTTGCATTTCGCACTCGTCAACCTCCACTGTGGTCGTCTTTCCGGAAGCCACCACGAGCAGCGCAGTGTCAACGGCAGGTAGAAATGCGAGGGCATCATCGGTACTGCGCATTGGCGGAAGATCAAACACCACAATGTCCGGTTCCAAAGTAGAGTGAATGAATTCGAACAGATCTAGCATTTTCGGAGCCTGAATCAGTTCAGAGGACGCCGGCGTATGACCACTGTTTAGGCCTACAACCAAATTTTCACTAACTTGGACAAAGCAGTCCTCCGGACGCGCCTTGCCTAGCAAGTACTGCGCGATCGATGCAGTCGGCTCAATATTTAGAGTAGGACCAATCGAAGGCCTTTTTAGGTCAAGATCGACTGCCACCGTCTTAAGTCCAGGAGCGCGTGCAAGACTATAGGCAAGATTTAAAGTGACCATAGTCTTGCCGCAAGCTGGCGTCGGTGATGTTACTGCAAGGTTCTTCCATTGGTTGTCTAGCATCGTCTTCCGAACTCGTGTTCGCAACAGATTAAATGCAACATGGTTCGGATCATTCATTGACTGAGACACGATCCGTTTTCGCTCTAGGTGCTTTTCGTCCACAATCACTTCGCGCAGAGAAAAAGTAGAATTTTTCTCCGAAACAGTCATTTGCTTGTCTGCCCGTTTATTGAGCGTCTCCACTGGCTGTTCAACATCTGACTTTGTCTGAGTCGTTTGCTCGGCCAGCGCAATGTTGTTGCGCGTTATCCCTGCCTTCTTCAGAGCATCCCTTATGTGTTCCACTTACATTCTCCAACACTTGAACTGATGCGACCTAAAGCTGCAATACACCCGGAAACTGGGCTCCAATTTTTGTTTGGATCCGTTCAACGAAAAGGTCCAGAGGCAAATAATAGTGGTCTAGCAGGGCGAATACTGCTGTTAACAAGGTGACGAAAACAACCACCTGATAAAACCTGACTCTTCGTCGTCGCCATCTTTCCTTGCTTGTTACAACATAAGGAATAATGGCAATTGGCCTTAGTTGCAGGTGACGCTCGAGGTCCCTAGCTGTTCGTATACTTGTATCCAACATCTCCACAAGTAGCGCCACCCCCAAGCCGGCAACAACAGCCCCAAACGCCCCACCGAGCATGATTTTTAGTCGATTCGGCTTCGTTGGTGCTTCAGGCACAGTGGCTTGTTCCAAAATTTCGAAACGCTCCGCTTGACGGTCTTGTTCAAGCCGTTCTCCAATTTGGGCATCTGTGAGCTTGGCCTTGGTATGCATGAATTCTGCTCGCAGATTTTCATATTCCCTCTCCATAGCGGCCAACTCAACTTCAACTGCTGGCGTTAACGATATGCTTTCTTTCAGCCTTTGCGCACTAGACTGCAATGCATCTCTCTGATTTTTGAGCACATCAGATCTAGCTGCTGGATCGACAGTGACCCCATGCTGGAGCATCTGTGATCTAATTGACGCGATTTCAATTTCTGTTTGAGTGATTTGCCGATCCAAGTCAGACATAGTTTTCTTGGACACATAACCTTTTTCAGCCAATGGCCCTAGCAAATCTCGACGCGCTACAAAGGAGTCGTAGTTCAGTTGTTGGGACTGAAGGCGATAAGTAAGCTGCTGCGCAATTGCAGCCTCTTCTCCTGCCGCTCCATTCCCCCCCTGCTCAACAATACTAAGTTCCAGATCAATTTCGCCAATTTGCACGTTAATCTCACTGAGTTCTTCTCGTCGAGTTGGCAAGGTTTCCGGAAGAACTTCCTCGTTATCTCGCTTAAATGAGGCCTTTTTGCTCTCTAACCCAAGAAGTTTCGCTTCAAGATCTTGAAGCTGCTGCTCAAAAAAGTCACTAGTCTCTGCAGCACGAGCAAGTCGCGTTTCTAAGTTCTGTGACAGAATTGACGTGACGAGTTCGTTTGCGACCCTCGCAGACATTGTCGCACTTGGATACTGAAACGAAACATTAAAACCAACAATTTCAGTATTTCTTCTCGATTGCCTTGCAACATCAATCTGATCGATCACAATTGCTTTTCGCATGTTGTCGACGATTGTCGTTGGTGATGGATCTGCCCCATCTTCTTTGTATAGTGAGTATTTGTCGGCAATTTCCAACAGATTGTCTCTCGCTAACAACCGTTGCTCAATCAAATTTATCCGTTCACGTGGGCTCGCCGTGACGGTAGATGAAGCCAGCTCAGTTGGAATACGTTGTGCTTCAATCAGAATAACTGCTTTGGACTCGTAGCTTCTCGGCATAAAATAGGCCAGAAGCCCTGCTAGTACAAAAACAACCGCCGCCGGAATAACAAAGAGCGCGTATCGCCGCTTCGCGATCGAAATGATAGCGCCTAACTCAATACTTTGTTCCATTACTCAATCACATCACGTTTGGCTGAACATAAAAGCACGGAACTACATTAACCTTGCTCGTTGACAACAGATTCAGAATTTTTATTATTGAGTTTTTCTAAAATGGTAACGGCCTTTTCTTTATCTTCATCCGTCATTAAAGTCTCGAGAGAAAGCGCTTCTTCGAGATACTGAATGGCCTGCCTATCTTGGCCTAGCTCCGCGAGCACTGCTCCATAGTGAAATTGTATTAACCCCACGTCCGGAAGCTTAGTTGCAGCAGATCTCAATAAAGGAAGAGCATCTGAGTATTCCTCCTGCAGGTAGTAAATCCAGCCCAAAGTATCAAGATATTGTGGAATCTCAGAGTTTCTGAAGCGCTGGGCAATTTCATAGGCCCGCTGCAGAGACTGAGGGTCGCCTCTGCGTTCAGACAAAAGGCTAGCTAGATCATTAGCGACAATAGTTGATTCCGGATCGGCTACAAACAGTATTTCATACTGGTCAATAGCATCGTCAAACCGACCGACTTGCTGATAGATCACGGACAACATCAGCCTCAAAGCTGAGCTATTTTCATCCTTTTCCAATCCCGCAAGAACTGCCTTTTCAGCGGCTTCTAGTTTTTCTGTTACCAAGTAAAATTGGGCGAGCGACGTGTCTCCCAAAGCGTTTTCATCATCTCTTGCAGCCTGTCTGAATGCCTCCTCGGCACGCTCTGTATCGTCCTGTGACATAAAAACTGAACCAAGAAGAACATACGCGAGTGAATTGGAGGGATCTTCATCGAGTAGGTTTTGCAGGTAAATTACTGCAGCGTCCTGACGACCCGCTTGAACATATGCCCTAATGAGATCAGGAAGCATTGTCGTTTTGCTTACGCCGTTTGACTGAGAGCTCTGAAGTAATTCGATACTCTCATCATATCGCTCCAAGCCACCGAGTGCAGCAGCATCAATTCGGTCAGCTGTTGCTTCTGTCTCTTGTCCATCTTTCAATTGTCGCAGTACTTCTGCGATTTCTTGTGCACCGACCCAATCCTTAGACTCCAAAAGTAATTGCGCAAGTAATTCTAAAACTTGTCGATTTCGTGGAGTCCGTGC
>JBCCVB010000040.1:0-46631 GCA_039195965.1 Pseudomonadota bacterium | reverse complement strand
TGTTAGATGGTCACTCTCTGGGACAGCAAACTTCTCGCGAGCTGCGTCACTGTCCTCTTCTCTGCCTTTTGGACGATAGAATATTGCTGGTACAGACGTTGCAGAACCCCGGCAGGTCTTTGCAAAGATGGCGGCGCGTTTCTGTGGTGCTCAGCCCGATACGATTGTTGCGGTAACCGGCACGGCCGGCAAGACTTCCGTTGCCCACTTTGTTCGCCAGATCTTTCAAGCGGCTGGTCATCCGGCTGCGAGCCTGGGAACGCTCGGAACGATCAAGCCTGCAGGTGAAAGCTACGGCGGCCTGACAACACCTGATCCGGTGGCCCTGCATAAGGAGCTGGCCGAGCTGCGGGTAGAAAACATCAATCACGCCGCGATGGAAGCCTCGTCTCACGGACTGGATCAACACCGCCTTGATGGTGTGCAGCTGACTGCAGCGGCCTTTACAAACCTGGGCCGCGATCACATGGACTACCATCCGACGATCGAGGATTACCTGAAAGCCAAGCTCCGTCTGTTCGACGAGTTGTTGCCGGAAGGTGGCACAGTGGTTGTCGATCCGGACGAGAAATACGCGGATAGGGTGATCGAGGTTGCCGAACAACGTGGCCAGCAGATCTTTACTGTCGGAGAGTCGGGAAAAGACTTAAAGTTGACCGGTCTGAAGCCATCGGGAGCCGGACAGGACCTGACGCTCGAAACCGAGCGTGGAGAATACAAGGTCACACTGCCGCTCATCGGACGTTTTCAGGTCTCCAACGCTCTGATCGCAGCTGGCCTTGCGATCGCAGCCGGCATCGATACCGGCGCGGTGTTGCGGTCGCTGGAAAATCTGAAGGGCGCTCCAGGGCGTCTGGAACTTGCAGGCAGAACCAGTGAAGGCGGTCTTGTCTTTGTCGATTATGCCCACAAGCCGGACGCATTGGACAATGCCTTGGCGGCTTTGAAGCCGTTTGCTGAAGGGACGTTGTCCGTGGTCGTGGGCGCCGGAGGTGACAGGGATCCGGGAAAGCGCGAATTGATGGGCGAAGCTGCCGCCCGCCATGCTGACCTCGTGATTATCACCGACGACAATCCACGTTCGGAAGACCCTGCGTCCATCCGCAAGGCGGTCTTGAAAGGAGCGCCCGGGGCATTGGAAATCGGTGATCGCTATGAAGCGATCGCGGAGGGGGTTCGCCGCCTCAAGACGGGTGATATCTTGTGCGTTGCCGGAAAAGGCCACGAAACGGGCCAGATTGTTGGCGACACAGTGATTCCCTTTTCTGACCACGAAGCGGTCACGCGCGCCATCAGCCTCGAAGGAAACACATGAGCGACCCTCTTTGGACATTAGACGCTTTTGTTGAAGCTGCGGGCGGCAGCAAGTACGGCGATGTCAGCGAAGACATCACCGGAATTTCCATCGACAGCCGGACGCTGGAGCCCGGAGACGCTTTTATCGCCATCAAGGGTGACCGCCTGGACGGGCACGATTATGTAGCTGCGGCACTTGAAGCCGGTGCTTCCGTGGCGCTTGTTGCCGAGGGTAGACTTTCCGAGCTTCCGGAAGACGGCAAATATGTTTTGGTCGAGGATCCCCTTGACGCGATGCGCAAGCTTGGAATCGCTGCCCGGGCGCGAAGCAACGCCCGTATTGTGGCTGTTACCGGGTCGGTCGGAAAGACAGGAACCAAGGAAGCGCTGCGATTGACGCTAGGTGAGTCCGGCAAGGTTCACGCCTCGGTCGCCTCGTTCAACAATCATTGGGGCGTGCCGCTCACTCTTGCGAGAATGCCCGCGAATACCGACTTCGGTGTCTTCGAAATCGGCATGAATCACGCAGGCGAAATCACGCCCCTCGTAAAGATGGTTCGGCCGCATGTTGCCATCATTACCACAGTGCAACCGGTGCACCTGGAGTTCTTTGACAGCGTCGAGAAGATTGCTCAGGCCAAAGCAGAGATTTTCGATGGCCTCGAGCCGGGCGGCATAGCCATCCTCAACAAAGACAATCGCCAGTTCGACCTGCTGAAGTTTCTTGCGGTCACCGCGGGTGTTCCCAGTATCCATACGTTCGGCGAGGTTCCCACTGCCGACAGCCATCTGGAAAAGGTGGTCAGTTTCCCGTCGGGATCCAGTGTTGATGCATCCATCCTGGGTCAGGAAATCACCTACAAGATCGGTGCTCCGGGAAAACATCACGTGAAAAACAGCCTCGCTGTTCTGACGGCGGTTTGCGATCTGGGGGCGGATCTGGCCAAGGCCGGTCTTGTTCTCGATACCATGCACGCGCCAAAGGGGCGGGGGCAGGTGACGCGTCTTTCAGTGAATGAAGGCGAATTCTACGTCATCGATGAAAGCTACAACGCCAACCCGGCTTCCATGCGGGCAGCACTTGCGGTTCTTGGGGAAGCGCCGGTTGTTCGGCCTGGTCGCCGTGTTGCTGTGATCGGCGACATGAGAGAGCTGGGCTCGGGGGCAAATCGTCTGCATGCAGAATTGCTGCAGCCGATTGTTGACGCTGGAACGGACGCGGTCTATTGCGCCGGGCCGCATATGCACACTCTTTGGGAGCTGCTTCCACACGATCTTCGCGCCCATTACGGCGAAGAAGCGAAGGATCTGGAAGAAGCGCTTCTGAGGGATGTCCGGCCAGGCGATGTCTTAATGATCAAGGGTTCGCTTGGAACTCGCATGGGTCCGCTTGTCGAAGCGCTGAAGAAGGAATATCCGCCTGCGGACGATACTGCGGCGGCATAAGGGATAGCTGATGTTTTATTTTTTGGGGCAATTTGCTGATCAGATCTCGGCCTTGAACGTGTTCCGATACATCACGTTCAGAACGGGCGGCGCGATCATGACAGCGCTGTTTTTTGTTTTTCTGTTCGGACCGAAAATCATAGCCAGCCTGCGCATCCGTCAGGGGCACGGTCAACCGATCCGGGCTGACGGCCCGGAGAGCCATCTGCTGACCAAAAAGGGCACGCCGACAATGGGCGGGTTGATGATCCTGTCCGGCGCTCTGGTTGCGGCGCTTTTGTGGTCGGATCTCTCCAACCCCTCTGTGTGGGTGGTGATCGGCGTGACGTTGGGTTTCGGCGGCATTGGCTTTTACGATGACTACCTGAAAGTGACGAAGTCGTCCCACAAGGGGTTTGGCGGCAAGGCCCGGCTCGGACTGGAGTTCCTGATCGCTGCCTGTGCTGCTTTCGCGGTCACGCTTCTTGACACCTCCCAGTTTTCCGAGGCGATTACATTCCCGTTCCTGAAGGACTTCACTCTCAATCTGGGCCTAATCTTCATTCCGTTTGCTGCCTTTGTCATGGTTGGTGCAGGCAATGCGGTGAACCTGACCGATGGGCTGGACGGGCTTGCGATCGTTCCGGTGATGATTGCCTGCGCATCCTTCGGCCTGATCGCATACCTCTCCGGTAACGCGGTTTTCGCCAATTACCTCCAGATCCATCATGTTTCCGGAACCGGTGAGCTTGCCGTTATCTGCGGGGCCGTGATCGGTGCAGGCCTCGGCTTCCTGTGGTTCAACGCTCCGCCTGCTGCAATTTTCATGGGCGATACCGGCTCGCTCGCCCTTGGTGGCATGATCGGCGCAATCGCAGTTGCCACCAAACACGAGATCGTTCTGGCGATCATTGGCGGCTTGTTCGTTCTTGAGGCAGTGTCGGTTATCGTTCAGGTGATCTCGTTCAAGCTTACGGGCAAACGCGTCTTCAGGATGGCACCCATACATCACCACTTCGAGATCATGGGATGGACCGAAAGTCAGGTCGTGATCCGCTTCTGGATTATATCGGTCGTGCTCGCCTTGATCGGCCTTGCCACGCTGAAGCTGAGGTAAGCCGCATGATCCCAGTCACCACATTCGAAAACAGAAAAGTCGCACTTTTCGGACTTGGCGGGTCGGGGCTGGTAACTGCGCATGCCTTGAAAGAAGGCGGCGCGGATGTGGTGTGCTTCGACGATAACGGTTCACGGGTCGAACAGGCGGCCGCTGAAGGACTGAAGACACAGGACCTGCGTGAGCTTGACTGGTCCGACGTCGCGGCGCTGGTGCTTGCTCCAGGAGTTCCGCTGACACATCCCGTACCGCACTGGTCCGTCGATCTTGCAAGGGGCGCCGGCGTGGAGATTGTCGGTGACGTAGAGCTGTTCTGCCGCGAGCGCCGGAAGCTCTGTCCGGCAGCTCCGCTGATCGCGATTACCGGAACAAACGGCAAATCCACTACTACCGCGCTTGTTGCCCATCTGCTCAAGAAGCTTGGGCTGGACGTGCAGATCGGCGGCAACATCGGCACGCCGGTGCTTGAGCTGGAGCCGCCGCAACCGGGCCGACATTATGTCGTGGAGTGTTCTTCCTATCAGATCGATCTGGCTCCGACCCTCGATCCCACCGTCGGCATTCACATGAACCTGTCACCTGATCATCTCGACCGGCATGGCACCATGGAGAACTATGCCGCTATCAAGGAACGCTTGGTTGCAGGAGCCAAGGTCGCAGTTGTCGGCGTGGACGATCTCATGTCATCTGCGATCGCAGACCGGTTGGAACTGGCCCGCAAACCGGTTTGCCGGATTGCAGGTGAGAAAGAACTCACCAGTGGCATCTATGCACGCCACGGCCGTTTGATCGAAGCCCACGATGGCACCCAGAGCGAAGTTGCTCTGCTCGGTGGGATCGACAGCTTGCGCGGCGACCACAATGGTCAAAATGCTGCGGCAGCGTTTGCTGCCCTTCGTGCTCTGGAATTGCCGGCCGCCAAGATTGCAGCGGCCATGAAGTCTTTTCCCGGTCTTCATCACCGCATGGAAATCGTCACGAAGCAGGGCCGTGTCCTGTTCGTCAACGATTCAAAGGCAACCAATGCCGACGCTGCGGCTCGGGCACTCTCCAGCTTCGACCGGATTTATTGGATAGCCGGTGGCCGTGCCAAGGCCGGCGGGATTTCCTCGCTGGACGAGTACTTCCCGAAGATCGTGAAAACCTTCTTGATCGGCGAAGCTGCCGAGGATTTTGCCAAGACGCTGGATGGGCGCGTTCCCTACAAGATCAGTGGAACGCTATCACAGGCGGTTATCGATGCTGCGCAAGAAGCTGCTGAGGATGAAGCGGAAGAGATCGCAATTCTGCTGTCGCCGGCCTGTGCCAGTTTTGACCAGTATCCGAACTTTGAACTGCGGGGCGCTGCTTTTGTAGATGCGGTGCGTGCCTTGCCTGGTGATGGAAACACTCAGGAGGTCGCATAAATGGTTTCTCGCGCCGATCGTAGCCGATTTGCCGAATGGCTCTGGACCGTGGATCACTATCTGCTTGCTGCCTTCGGGCTGCTGTTGCTGGCAGGCGTGGTCTTTGCCTTTGCCGCCAGCCCGCCTGTCGCGGATCGGATTGGTGTCGATTCTCTTTATTTCGTCAAACGGCAAGCCATGTTTGTAGGGCCGGCGCTCGTCATTGTGATGGCCGGATCGCTGATGACGCCGCGAATGGTGCGCAGGGCGGCGCTTGTCGTTTTTGCGATCTCTGTTTTTCTCCTAATCGCAACCCTTTTCATGGGATTTGAGACCAAGGGTGCCCGGCGCTGGATCTACATTGCTGGCGTGTCTCTGCAGGCTTCGGAATTTCTGAAACCTGCTTTTGTGATCCTGATCGCCTTTCTCCTGTCGGAAAGCGGCCGGCGCAGGGAAATCCCAGGCGTGTTGTTTGCCTTCATTTTGTTTGCCGTCTGTGCCGCGTTGCTGATTGCGCAACCTGATTTCGGTCAGACCATGCTGCTCGGCCTTGTCTGGGCCTGTCTGTTCTTTTTGAACGGCATTTCCTGGCTGATCATCGTAGCGCTTGGCCTAATTGGCATTGTGGGCCTCTTCGCGGCTTACGCCTTTCTGCCGCACGTAACGGCACGTGTTGACCGGTTTCTTGATCCCAGCACGGGCGACACCTACCAGATTGATGCTGCGATGGATTCCTTCCTGTCTGGTGGCTGGTTCGGTCAGGGACCGGGCGAAGGCACCGTCAAGAGAGTCCTGCCGGATAGTCATGCCGACTTTATCTTCGCCGTCGTCGGGGAAGAGTTCGGCGTTGTCGTGTGCCTGCTGGTCGTTTCGGTATTTGCATTCATCGTCCTGCGCGGTCTGAACCACGCCAGCCGCGATCAGAATGCCTTCAGCCGTCTGGCGACTGCCGGACTGGTGGTTCTGTTCGGTCTTCAGGCAACCATCAATCTCGCAGTCAACCTTAACCTGATGCCTTCCAAGGGCATGACCTTGCCATTCATTTCCTATGGCGGTTCGTCGCTTCTGTCGTCCGCCATGACTGCCGGTGCCATCCTGGCGCTGACCCGCAGACGGCCGCAACCGTCGCGCGGTGATGTCGTCACCGTGAGCCGGCTTTCACCCTCTTCTTTGATGTAAGGCTGAACGCCAGATCTTATGAATAAAACAGTTCTATTGACGGCCGGCGGCACCGGTGGCCACTTGTTCCCCGCGCAGGCTCTTGCCAGCGAACTCAACCGACGAGGCTGGGTCGTGGAACTTGCGACCGATGAGCGGGCTGACAAGTATGGCACGGCCTTTCCGGCTCGAAATGTTCACATAATCGCATCGGAGACCATTCGCGGCCGGAACCCGATAACACTTGCGAAAACGGCGCTCAGCCTCCTCCGTGGAACCTTCCAGGCGCGCTCGGTCATCAAGTCGCTGAAACCGGACGTCGTTGCCGGGTTTGGCGGATATCCGACCTTTCCACCGATGTTTGCTGCCCGGATGACCGGCACCCCTTCCGTATTGCATGAAGCCAACGGAGTTATGGGCCGGGCTAACAAATTGCTTGCCAAGGGTGTAACGGCGATCGCGACGAGTGTTCCGATAGGTGATTTGTCGTCGGAACTGGCAGCCAAGCTTGTCGAGACCGGAAACCCGGTCCGGGACGCTGTTCTTGATGCCGCCGAATTTCCCTATGACGCTCCTCAACCGGGTGGCGACTTCAAGCTTCTGGTCTTTGGTGGCTCTCAGGGAGCGCGGTTCTTTTCCGACCTGGTGCCACCGGCCGTCGAAAAACTTCCCGAAGATGTTCGCTCCCGCCTGAAGATCGTTCAGCAGTGCCGCGCCGAGGATGTCGAGCGCGTACAGGATGCGTATCGGTCTCTGGGCATTGATGCCGAATGTGCCCCATTCTTTCAGGATATGCCGCAACGCATTGCGCAGGCGCACCTGGTGCTCTGCCGTTCCGGAGCATCTTCCGTCAGCGAACTCAGCGTTCTCGGCCGACCGGCCATTTTGGTGCCGCTGCCCGGTGCTATCGATCAGGACCAGGCGGCAAACGCGAAAGTGCTGGAGAAAGTCGGTGGAGCATGGCCGATCCGTCAGGTGGACCTGCATCCTGAACGACTGACAAAGGAAATCATCCGGTTCATGACCGCGCCTGAAATGCTGAAGGCCGCGGCCGAAAACGCGCGCAGTGTTGCCAAGCCTGATGCGGTCAAACGTCTCGCAGACCTGGTCGAACAGGTCGCAAACAAGCAAGGAGAACGGCCATGAAAATGCCGCAGGATATCGGCCCGGTCCATTTTGTAGGGATCGGAGGCATTGGCATGAGCGGTATTGCCGAAGTGCTGAAGACGCTCGGCTATCAGGTTCAGGGCTCCGACATGGCGGAAAACGCCAACGTGCAGCGGCTTCGCTCCCATGGCATCAAGGTGATGGTCGGGCACGCAGCGGAAAATCTTGGTGATGCCGAAGTTCTGGTTGTTTCCTCTGCGATCAAGAAGGACAACCCGGAACTTGTCGCCGCGCGTGAGAAACTCATTCCCGTTGTTCGTCGCGCTGAGATGCTTGCGGAGTTGATGCGGTTCAAACAGTCGATTGCAATCGGCGGCACGCACGGGAAAACCACAACCACTTCCATGGTTGCAGCGTTGCTGGATGCAGGCAAGCTTGATCCGACAGTCATCAACGGGGGCATCATCAACGCCTATGGAACCAACGCCCGAATGGGTGAGGGGGACTGGATGGTCGTGGAAGCGGATGAGAGCGACGGTACCTTCGTGAAACTCCCGGCAGATGTTGCGGTGGTGACCAATATCGATCCTGAGCACCTCGATCATTACGGTGATTTCGACGGTGTCAAAGACGCCTTCCGGCAATTTGTAGAGAACGTTCCCTTTTATGGCTTCGCAGTGATGTGTCTTGATCATCCGGAAGTCCAGACGATGATCGGAACGATCGAGGACCGCCGTGTTGTTACCTACGGGACCAATCCGCAAGCGGACGTGCGCTACACGGATGTGTCCATGGATGGTGGCAAGTCGATTTTCTCCGTCTCGATCAGGGACCGGCGAAACGATCAGATCATAGAACTGAACGACCTGGAGCTGCCCATGCCCGGGCTGCACAACGTTTCCAATGCTACGGCAGCGATTGCAGTGGCATCCCAGCTCGGCGTTGGGGCTGAAGACCTCAAGAAAGGCATTTCAGCCTTTGGTGGTGTGAAGCGCCGCTTTACCCATACCGGCACCGTCGATGGTGTTCAGATCTTCGACGACTATGGTCACCATCCGGTGGAGATCAAGGCCGTTCTGCATGCGGCGCGCGAATCCACCAAGGGCAAGGTCATCGCGATCATGCAGCCTCACAGGTATACGCGCCTTCACAGCCTGTTCGATGATTTCTCGAACTGCTTTAACGATGCCGATACGGTCATCATCGCTCCGGTCTATGCCGCAGGCGAGCAGCCGATCGAAGGTGCTTTGCATACCGATCTTGTTTCAGGTCTGAAAACGCGCGGCCATCGCGATGTTCAGGCGATTGAGGGGCCGGAGGAACTGCCGGCACTGATCAAGGACGTTGCGGAACCCGGCGACTTCGTTGTCTGTCTGGGCGCCGGCAACATCACTCAGTGGGCTTACGCGCTTCCCAAGCAGCTTGAAGATCTGTGAGGAGGGCTTTGATGAGTTTTCCCGTTCTTCTGGAAAAATATCCTCAACTGACTGAAGGCGTTCGCGGCAAGTTGACTGCCAATCAACCGCTTTCGGCGGTCACCTGGTTTCGAACGGGTGGTCCGGCTCAGTTGATGTTCCAGCCTGCTGATGAAGACGATCTGGCACTGTTTCTGAGCAAGTTGCCGAAAGAGGTTCCGGTACTTCCGGTCGGGCTCGGTTCCAATCTGTTGATCCGTGATGGTGGTCTTGAGGGCGTTGTGGTCCGTCTCAGTGCAAGGGGGTTCGGATCGATTGAGGACATCGGCGGCAATCGGGTGAAAGCTGGAGCTGCAGTGCCGGACAAGCGCCTTGCGGAGGCCGTTGCCAAAATCGGGCTTGGCGGATTTGCCTTTTACACTGGCATTCCGGGTGCTCTGGGGGGCGCGCTTCGAATGAATGCAGGCGCTCACGGGACGGAAACCCGTGAACGTATGGTGGAATTGACTGCCATCGACCGAGACGGCAATCGTCGCGTCCTCTCGAATGACGAAATGGGATACGCCTATCGGCATTCCGCTGCCTCGAAGGATCTGATTTTTACATCTGCAGTCTTTGAGGGCGCACCTCAGGATGAAGCTGCAATTCGCCAGGAGATGGCGGACGTTGTTTCTCACCGCGAGCGTGCACAGCCAATCCGCGAGAAGACCGGAGGCTCAACTTTCAAAAACCCACCGGGTACCTCCGCGTGGAAGGAAGTCGATGCCGCGGGATGTCGCGGGTTGATGGTCGGCGGCGCCCAGATGTCTGAAATGCATTGCAACTTCATGATCAATACCGGAGCAGCCACTGGCTACGATCTTGAATTGCTGGGTGAGACCGTACGGGCGCGCGTGCTGAAGCACAGCGGCATCAGACTCGAGTGGGAAATCAAACGATTGGGCCGGTTTGGGGACACCGGTTCGATTGAACCGTTTTTGGGACAGGAAGGGGAGGCCGCGTAAATGGCCAAGAAGCATGTTGCCGTTCTCATGGGCGGTTGGGTTAACGAACGCCCGGTCAGCCTGAGCAGCGGAAAAGACTGCGCGGATGCCCTGGAAGAGGCCGGTTACAAGGTTACCCGCATCGATGTTGATCGCGATGTTTCCTCGGTACTCAAGAAATTGCAGCCGGATGTGGCCTTTAACGCATTGCATGGACCATTCGGCGAAGACGGCTGCGTGCAGGGAATTTTGGAGTTTCTTAACATTCCCTACACTCATTCCGGAGTGATGGCATCGGGCCTTGCGATGAACAAGGTGAAGGCAAAAGCCGTGATGCAGGCAGCCGGAATTCCTGTGACGGAACACAAGGTTGTGAACCGTTATGACATTCAGCGCGAACACCCGATGAAGCCGCCTTACGTGCTCAAGCCGATCAATGAAGGCTCGAGCTTCGGAGTGCTAATTGTCAAGGAAGATCAAGAGTTTCCGCCTCAGGAGCTCAGCCGGACGGACTGGCCTTACCCCGATGTTCTGATGTGCGAAAAATTTATAAACGGCCGGGAACTGACCTGCGCTGTCAAGCATGATCAGGCTCTGGGTGTCATAGATATCGTTCCCCAGGGCCACAGCTTCTACGATTATGATGCAAAATATGTAGAAGGCGGTTCAAAACACATTCTTCCTGCAAAAATTTCACCGATTGTTTACCAAACCATAGAGACACTAGCAGTCAAGGCGCATCAGGCTTTGGGATGCCGCGGTGTTTCCAGGGCCGATTTCCGATTCGACGAGCGCGAAGACGGAACCGGAGAACTGATCTGCCTTGAAGTGAATACGCAACCAGGCATGACGCCAACCTCTCTTGTGCCGGAAATGGCGGCCCATAAGGGGATGAGTTTCAAGGACCTGGTCAGTTGGATGGTCGAGGACGCAAGTTGCTGTCGCTAGGGCGGAAATATAACCGGGAAACGCTAACGCCGCTGGAAGCCGAGCTGGCTCCGCGCGGGCGTGGCGTTTCGCGTTTGCACCGCCAGCCGGTTTGGCGGGCCGCGGGGCGGCTTACGGACCTGCCGCGCTGGACCGGTTCTGCTGCTGCACTCGGTTTCTTAACCTTAACAATTGGTTACGCAATAGTCATAGGCGGGCATGGCCGCATCGTGTCCGATGCACTTTTGTCTGCGGCTGGCTTTGGCATCGAAGCGGTAAAGCTCTCCGGCCAACGTGAAATCAACGAATTTCAGATTCTGGAAGCCCTGGAAATCCATGAAGGCTCCTCGCTAGCGCTGTTTGACGCGGAAGGGGCGCGGGAACGTTTGAACCAGATGGCCTGGGTAAAGAACGCATCCGTCATGAAGCTTTATCCGAGCACGCTTCAGGTCAAGGTAGAGGAGAGGGTGCCTTATGCACTCTGGCAGCGCGGTGACGTTGTCTCGATCGTGAACGAATCAGGTGACGTCATCACCGATGAAGTTGACGGTCGCTACGCGAATCTCCTGCTTGTCGTGAATCACGGAGCTCAGCGCCGGGCTGGTGAAATTAACAATGCATTGGAAAAAGTACCGGAACTGCGCCCGCGCGTTCGTGCTGCTTTCCTGATCAGCGATCGTCGTTGGGACCTTCAGTTGGAAAATGGCATTTCGATCCGGCTGCCTGCCGAAAACATTGATGACGCACTGGCCGACCTTGTCCAGATGGACGAGGAAAGCGGTCTGCTGTCCCGGGATATTGTCGCGATCGATATGAGACTTGGTGACAGGGTGACGGTTCGTCTCTCGGATGATGCAGCCGAGCAGCGCAAGATCATGACCGGCGGTCGCAACAGGTCAGGCAAGAAGGAGCGGGATACATGAGCCGTTCCGGAAACCATCTCTACCTGCCCAAGATGCGGCCGTTGCCGAGCCGGCGCTCGGTCATCATGTCTGTTCTGGATGTGGGGTCGACCAAGGTTTGCTGCCTGATCGCCAAACTCATCCCGCAGGACGAGACGACAATTCTGTCGAGCCGTTCGCACAAGGTGGAAGTGCTTGGCTACGGTTATCAGCGTTCGCGCGGTATAAAATCCGGCGTTGTCGTCGACATGGACGCAGCCGAACAGGCGATCCGTCTTGCTGTCGACAGTGCCGAGCGCATGGCTGGCGTGACGGTCGAGTCCTTGATTGCAAACATCAGCTGTGGCCGGCTGCAGAGCGAAATCTACAGCGCCAATGTGTCGCTGGCGGGCGAAAGCGTATCGGAGGCTGATATTCAGCGGGTTCTGTCCGCCGGGTCTAGCCATTCGGTTACAGATGGTCGTGCGGTCACTCATGCGCTACCGATTTCATATTCGCTTGACGGAAGCCGGGGCATTCGCGATCCGCGCGGCATGATGGGACACAAGCTTGGTGTCGACATGCAGGTCGTAACGGCGGAAGTGCCGCCAGTGCGCAATCTGGAGCTCTGCATCAACCGGGGCCACCTGCATGTGGAGACGATGGTGGCAACGCCGTTTGCCAGCGGCCTGTCCACGATCGTTGATGACGAGGCTGAACTCGGCGTTGCCTGCATCGACATGGGCGGTGGCACCACGACATTGTCTGTCTTTGTCGATGGACACATGGTGCATCTGGATGCGATTGCCGTTGGCGGCAACCACGTCACAACCGACATTGCCCGCGCTTTTGCGACCCGTCTGCAGGACGCGGAGCGCTTGAAAACCCTTTATGGCTCACCGCTGGCTTCCAGCTCGGACGATCGTGACATGCTCACGGTCCCGCCACTGGAAAGCGACAGCGATTTGCCGAACCAGATCCCTCGCTCGGCGCTGACACGTGTCATTCGCCCGCGTGTGGAGGAAATCCTTGAACTCGTGAGAGATCGCCTGACGGCATCCGGCTTTGCCGGTCGCGTAGGTAAACAGATCGTGTTGACGGGGGGCGCCAGTCAGCTCACGGGACTTGGAGAAGTTGCGCGTCACATTCTGGGGCGCAACGTTCGTCTTGGCCGGCCATTAGGCGTCGCCGGTCTTCCCGAGGCTGCAAAAGGTCCGGCATTCGCCGCGGCTGTTGGTCTCTTGATTTATCCGCAGGTCGCTCAGATCGAACAGTTCGAACACAAGAACCGTCGGTCAGGGTGGGGCGGGCAATCTGGTTATCTGGCCCGTGTGGGACAGTGGATCAGGGAAAGCTTCTGACGACATGAGCCGAGAAGACGAAAACCAGGAATTGGAGCTGCCAGTTGTGGCAGAGGAAATTAGGGAAGAAGAGGGTTCTCCCGATAAGGGAGCGCCAGTGGGTCGCGAGGATAATATGACCATCAACCTGAAGATGCCCGACATTCAGGAGCTGAAGCCACGCATTACGGTCTTCGGCGTCGGCGGCGCGGGCGGAAACGCCGTCAATAACATGATCACAGCAGGCCTCCAGGGGTGCGACTTCGTTTGCGCCAATACGGATGCCCAGGCACTGGCCATGAACCAGTCCGATCGTCTCGTCCAGATGGGCGTAGCCGTGACGGAAGGTCTTGGTGCAGGTTCTCAGCCCGAAGTCGGCTCTGCCGCGGCTGAAGAAGTGATCGACGAGATCAACGACCACCTGTCCGGTTCGCACATGGTGTTCATCACTGCCGGCATGGGCGGTGGAACCGGTACCGGCGCAGCTCCGGTGATTGCCCGCGCTGCACGCGAACAGGGTATTCTGACGGTTGGTGTTGTCACCAAGCCGTTCCAGTTCGAAGGTGCGCGCCGTATGCGCATCGCAGACAGCGGTATTGACGAGCTGCAACGCAATGTCGATACGCTGATTGTCATCCCGAACCAGAATCTGTTCCGGATCGCCAATGCGCAAACCACCTTTGCCGACGCCTTCGCGATGGCTGACCAGGTGCTCTATTCCGGTGTCGCCTGCATCACCGACCTGATGGTGAAAGAAGGCCTCATCAACCTTGACTTCGCCGACGTACGGTCGGTCATGCGTGGCATGGGCAAGGCGATGATGGGAACCGGTGAAGCCAGCGGTGAAAAGCGTGCCCAGCAGGCTGCTGAAGCGGCTATCGCGAATCCGCTCCTTGACGAATCCTCGATGAAGGGTGCGAGAGGACTGCTGATTTCCATCACGGGCGGCAACGACCTGACGCTGTTCGAGGTGGACGAGGCTGCGACGCGCATTCGCGAAGAAGTCGATGCCGATGCCAATATCATTCTGGGGGCAACCTTCGACGAAACGCTTGATGGCATCATCCGCGTCTCTGTCGTTGCAACCGGGATCGACAAGGAGGAAGGCGTAGAAGCCAACCCGTTTCCCTCACCAGCAGCTCAGGTCCTGAAGGCTGACAAGCCCGCTATACCGCGCACTCCGGAGCTGACCACGGCAAAGCCGGCCGCAGTGGCTGAAAAGGCCATCGCAAAGGATGCAGCTGCAAAGGCTGTTGCAAGTCTTGAAAAGGAACTTGCAATTCCTGAGCCCCAGCCAGTTGCAGTCGCCAGCGATCCGGCTGTTGAAATCAAGCGGGTGCAACCGGCCAGTGCTGCTTTGACCGGCAAGTCGCCGATGATCGACATTGAAGAAGAAGCGCGGGCACCGGTTGTTGAAGAAACTCCAGTAAGCCAGCCCTATATTCCTCCTGTCGCCGAAGAGCACAGCCCGGCACCACGCATGCCGCGTGTAGAAGATTTCCCGCCGATCGCTCAGCGTGAAATCCGTGCGCAGCAAGCTGTAACGCCTGCTCCGACCCAGGCAGCGGCTCCCCAGCCGGCTCCAGCTCAGGCACCAGCGCCTGCGCCTGCGCAACCTTCGGCCCCGGCGGCCTCTTTGGAAGAGCACGGCGAAGACGACCGGCGTCCGATGGGACTGCTGCGACGGCTCGCGAGTGGACTTGGCCGTCGTGAAGATGAAGAGGAACAGGAAGTCGAAGCACCTGTCGCACGCACTCCTCAGATGCAGCCGGCACCTGCGGCCGCGCCGCGTGCTCCGCAGCAACGGCCGTCCGCGCAAGGCGCCACCGGTCAGCTGGATGGTACCGGACGGGCAGCTCCCAAGCCGGTAAGTGCTTCAGAAGACGAGCAATTGGAGATCCCGGCGTTCCTGCGTCGCCAGGCCAACTGATTCGTTTTCGCGATCTTCTTCCCTGATCGCAACGGCCCGAAGCTCACGCTTCGGGCCGTTTCCGTAAGGGAAGCAATTTTGCTATTCAATTCAGTATCTTGCAGGCCTGTGAATCGTTACAAACCGTAATAAAGCTTTATTTCGCTCAAACAGGGTTCGGGACTATGTTCCCCACCGACTGGCAATCGTAAAAAGTCCGTAACCTTTTTAGGGGCAATTGAGGACGTTTTCCGAATGCGAACCGGAAAGGCTAGGCCGAATGACCACATATGTTGACCGACAGACTACACTCGCCGATCAGGTAACCCTGACCGGGATTGGCGTCCACTCGGGCAAACCTGCGTCGATCACCTTGGTGCCTGCCGAAGCTTGCGTGGGGGTTGTGTTCACGCGTACCGATCGGGAAGATGCACCGGAAATTCCCGCGATGTGGGATAAGGTTTCCGCGACTGCGCTCTGCACGGTTCTGGGAGATCCTGCCAAAAACGGCGTTGCCACGGTTGAACACCTGATGGCGGCTCTATTCGGTATGGGTGTCGACAACGTGATCGTCGAAATCGACGGTCCGGAAATGCCGATCATGGACGGCAGCAGCACGGTTTTCGTGGAAGCCATAGAGCAGGCGGGTCTGAAGAAACTGGATCGTGGACGCCGTTACCTGAAGGTCAAGAAGACCGTACGCGTCGACAATGGCAGTGCCTGGTGTGAGTTGCATCCGCATGACGGCACACGGTTCGACATCACAATCGATTTCGACACTCCGGTTATCGGCCGTCAGCAGTTCGAATCGGACATGACGCCTGAAGTCTTTCGTGACGACCTTTCCCGCGCGAGAACTTTCGGTAACGTGAAGGACGTCGAGCAGCTCTGGAAAATGGGTTTTGCCCTCGGCTCCTCGCTGGAGAACTCGGTCGCGATTTCCGAAGATAAGGTTCTGAATCCGGAAGGCACACGCTGGCCGGACGAGTTTGCGCGCCACAAGGCACTGGATGCCGTTGGTGACCTTGCTCTGGCAGGCCTGCCGATTCTGGGCCTCTACCGTTCCTACAAGGGCGGTCACAAGATGAATCACTCAATCCTGGTCAAGCTGTTTGAAGACCCAAGCGCTTTTGAAATTGTAGAAGCGCCGGCATTCCGACAGGTTGGGCAAGTGGACAAGGGTGGTTTGGCTGCTTCCGCAGCGTTCGGACCGGATGTTTCCTGAGTTTGATTTGCGGCCGCTTCCTTGAAGCGGCCTTTTTGTTTCAGCTGATTTCACCACAATTTGGGCCTGTTGCCACAAAATTGCTCAAAAAAACCGTCAGATGGCCGATGAAGGCGTGACGGGGACAGGTGATTTCCGCTAAACACTCCTGTCGATGAATTACATAAGCCTTGATTTTTGCAGGGCTGTTTGGGTCGGAGCGGCTCGGGAGTATGGGTGTGAACGGAATTGACACTGGTTCTGAAGTGAACGGAACCAAGGGAATGAAATTTTTCCTCAAGATGGCCGTTTTGGCCGCACCGCTTGCGTTGGTCGCCTGCAGCGGCAAGGACGATCTGGACGAACTTGCTCTCAACGATACACCGCCGGAAGTGCTTTACAATGAAGGCTTGGCGCTTCGTGCCCAGGGCAAGCTGCGTGATTCGACTGAAAAATTTGAAGAGCTCGACAAGCTCTATCCTTATTCGGAATACTCCAAGAAGTCGCTCGTCAATCTCGCGTTTCTGAACTACTCGCGCGGCAAGTACACGGAAACCGTGACTGCTGCCAAGCGCTTCGTGACGCTCTATCCGGGTGACGAGGATTCGGCCTATATGCTCTATCTTGCCGGACAGAGCTATTTCCGCCAGATGCCCGACATTACTCGCGACCAGGCTGTTACGCGACAAGCTGGTGCAGCTTTTTCCGAGCTGATTCAGCGCTTCCCTGAATCCGAATATGCTCCCGACGCCGAGCAGAAACTGCGGATCATCAAGGATCAGCTGGGCGGCAAAGAAATGCAGGTCGGCCGCTATTATCTGAAGAAGCGTAATTACGTTGCTGCCATCAACCGCTTCAAGACGGTTGTTGTCGAATATCAGACGACCCGGCACGTGGAAGAGGCCCTCTTCCGTCTGACGGAGGCCTACTATGCGCTTGGCGTGGTCAACGAGGCACAGACCGCTGCGGCCGTTCTCGGGCACAACTATCCTGACACTCAGTGGTACAAGGATGCCTATTCCCTGCTGAATAAAGGCGGATATCAGCCTACAGAAGACTCTGGCAGCTGGATTAGCCGCGCGTTCAGGAGTATCTAACGAGTTCTGGAAAGACGACTCGACCCTCCTATATGGTGGTCGGAAATTTAGTCTAAGGAGCTCGCCTTCATGCTGGTCACGCTGTCTATTCGAGACATCGTTCTGATTGACCGACTTGACCTTGATTTCGCTGCTGGAATGTCGGTTCTGACCGGTGAGACCGGTGCCGGCAAGTCCATATTGCTGGATTCATTGTCGCTGGCGCTTGGTGCCAGGGGAGATGCCGACCTTGTACGCCATGGCGAATCTCAAGGGCAGGTGACCGCTGTCTTCGATGTGCCGGGAAACCATCCGGTCCGCGCGTTCCTCAGGGAAAACGATATCGATGATGACGGCGACGTAATTCTTCGGCGTATCCAGACCTCTGATGGACGCACGCGCGCATTCATCAACGATCAGCCTGTCAGTGCGGGGCTGTTGCGGCAGGCTGGTATCCTGCTGGTGGAAATCCACGGACAACATGATGACCGGGCCCTTGTGGACCCGGAAAGCCATCGTGCTTTGATCGACGTTTTCGGCGGCCTTACGGATTTGGCGGCTGGTGTTGCGAAGGCCTATTCGGGCTTTCGTGCCGCCGAGAAGGCGGTCACTGATCATGAGCGGCGCATCGAGGCTGCCCGAAACGAGGCCGACTATCTTCGTTCTTCGGTTGACGAACTTTCGCAATTGAAGCCAGAACCGGGCGAAGAGGAAGAGCTCGCCCTGCGTCGGACCGACATGATGCAGATCGAGAAAATCGCCGGGGATCTGAACGAAGCCTTCGAAACACTGAACGGCTCTGCATCTCCGATCCCTGAACTTGCCAGTCTGTTGCGCCGGCTGGAGCGCAAGTCCGATCAGGTGCCTCATCTGTTGGCCCAACCTGTTCGCACGCTTTCAGAAGCACTGGATCAGCTCGAGGAAACCCGAAGCGGCCTGGAAGGCGCTCTGCGGGAGACCGAGTACGACCCTCGTGAGTTGGAAGCCGTGGAAGAGCGATTGTTTGCGCTGCGTGCTGCATCGCGCAAGTATTCTGTCCCGGTGGATGATTTGTCCGCGCTTTGCGCGCGTATGGCAGGTGATCTGGCTGACCTGGATGCAGGCGAGGACAAACTTGCTGCTCTTGTCGACGCTGCAGCCAAGGCACGCGCGGACTATGACAAGAAGGCCGCTTCGCTTTCGGACAAACGCCAAAAGACCTCACGCCTGCTTGAAAAAGCGGTTGGGCGTGAACTTCCTGACCTTAAACTCGAACGTGCCCGGTTTATCGTTGAACTGGACAGCAACCCGGAAAACCGCAGTCGGTCCGGCATTGATCAGCTTGAGTTCCATGTGCAGACGAACCCGGGAACACGACCCGGTCCGATGATGAAGGTTGCGTCCGGCGGCGAGCTCTCCCGTTTTTTGCTGGCTCTGAAGGTGTCTCTTGCGGACAAGGGGTCGGCACCGACACTTGTCTTTGATGAGATCGATACCGGTGTTGGCGGTGCGGTGGCGGAAGCCATCGGTCTGCGCCTTGCCCGGCTTGCAAGCAGCGTTCAGGTGTTGACGGTCACGCATGCACCGCAGGTTGCTGCACGGGCAGAGGGGCATTTCCTGATTGCCAAGGAAGCGACGAAACCGGATCGCGTCGCAACGCGTGTGCAGCAGATCGATCAGGATCACCGCAGCGAGGAAATTGCGCGCATGCTGGCGGGCAGTGTCATTACCGAGGAAGCTCGGGCAGCTGCCCGCAGGCTTCTGACGGCGGCCGAATGAGGATGGCATGAGCGAGAGCAATCCGGACGTATCCTCCTTGCAGACGGTGAGCGTCGATGACCTGACACCTGAGCAGGCACAGGCGGAACTGAAGCGTCTTGCGACGGAAATTGCCGAAAACGACAAGCGTTACCATCAGGAAGATGCGCCTACGATTTCGGACGCGGAATATGACGCGCTTCGACGTCGAAATTCTGCAATCGAAGCAAGATTTCCGGATCTGGTTCTGGCCGATGGTCCGTCAGCTCACGTTGGCGCAGCGCCTGCGTCCGGGTTTGGCAAGATCACCCACCGGGTTCCGATGCTCTCGCTGGACAATGCTTTCAGCGATGAAGATGTTCGCGACTTCGTCGGACGAGTGCGTCGCTTTCTGAAATTCGATCCCCTGATGGGCGCTCTGGCGGTCACGGCTGAGCCCAAGATCGATGGTCTGTCGCTGTCCCTTCGCTATGAAAATGGCGAACTGGTCTACGCCGCAACACGCGGCGATGGCACAACCGGTGAAAATGTTACCGCGAATGCCCGCACCATCAAGGACATTCCCGAACGGTTGAGCGGAAATGTGCCTGAAGTGGTGGAAGTGCGCGGCGAGGTCTACATGGCGCACAAGGACTTCCAGGCGCTGAACGCGCGAATGGAAGCCAATGGCGGCAAAGTGTTCGCCAATCCGCGCAATGCCGCTGCCGGGTCCCTGCGTCAGCTAAAATCGGAAATTACGGCGTCTCGCCCGCTCAGGTTCTTCGCCTATGCCTGGGGGGAAATGAGCGAGATGCCGTCGGATACCCAGTCTGGAATGGTTGAGACATTCGAGACCTGGGGTTTCAAGACCAATCCGCTCATGAAGCGGTGTGAAACTGTTGAGGAATTGCTCGGCGTCTATCACGGGATTGAAGAGAACCGCTCCCAGCTGGACTATGATATCGACGGCGTCGTGTACAAGGTCGACAGGCTCGATCTGCAGGAGCGATTGGGTTTCGTTTCACGATCGCCTCGCTGGGCGATAGCGCACAAGTTTCCTGCCGAACAGGCGTTTACCGTTCTCAATGACATTGAAATTCAGGTTGGCCGGACCGGTGCGCTGACGCCCGTTGCCAAGCTGGAGCCTATAACGGTCGGCGGTGTTGTTGTTTCCAACGCAACTCTTCACAACGAAGACTACATCAAGGGCATCGGGCAGGACGGTGAACCGATACGCGACGGCAAGGATCTGCGTATTGGCGATACGGTCAAAATCCAGCGCGCCGGCGACGTCATCCCACAAATTGTCGACATTGACCTGGAGAAACGTCCGGCTGACGCCGAGGCGTTTGAGTTCCCGACAATTTGCCCGGCATGCGGCAGCCATGCGGTACGCGAGGAAAATGAAAAGACCGGACGCATCGACGCCGTAAGACGTTGCACCGGTGGTCTCATCTGCCCGGCGCAGGCGACTGAAAAGCTAAAGCATTTCGTCTCTCGCAATGCCTTCGACATTGAAGGATTTGGAGAGAAACAGGTTGATGCCTTCTATCAGGATGGGCTGGTCATGTCGCCGGCCGACATCTTCACCCTGGAGGAGCGGGACAAGCGGGCGCTGACCAAGCTTCGGAACCGCGAAGGGTGGGGGGCCGTTTCGGCCAGAAATCTGTTCGAGGCAATTAACGCCCGGCGGGACATCGATCTTCACCGTTTCATTTTTGCCCTTGGCATCCGCCACGTGGGAGAGGGCAATGCCAAGCTTCTTGCCCGTGCGTACGGGTCGTGGACTTCATTTTACGAAGCGATGAAAGCCGCACACGATGAAGCTGGGGAAGCCTGGACGGAACTGAACGATATCGACGGGATCGGGCACATCGTCGCCGAAGCGCTGGTCGAGTTCTTTGCCGAGGAACACAATCGCGGACAGCTGGATGCTCTGCTTGAGCAGGTCAGTCCAAAAGACGCAGAGAAAATTGATGCATCCGGGTCGCCTGTTGCGGGCAAGACTGTCGTCTTCACCGGTTCGCTTGAGCGCATGACCCGCGATGAAGCGAAGGCAATGGCTGAGCGGTTCGGTGCCAAGGTGTCCGGATCTGTTTCCAAAAAAACCGATCTCGTGGTTGCAGGGCCTGGCGCAGGTTCCAAGCTGAAGAAAGCCCAGGAACTGGATATCGAAGTCATTTCCGAAGACGGCTGGTTTGATCTGGTCGGCGCCTGATAAGTGGAAGCCGTACTTGTTTGTACGGAAACCAGCTTCATCATCGGCAAGCAGCACGGTTCTGTTGGAAGATATTATGGCATAGGCTCCGATAAGACGTATCGAGTCGGAGTGCTGTTTTGACTGATGTTCTAATCTGCGGAGCCGGACCAACCGGCCTTGTGCTTGCCATTGAACTTGCTCGCCGAAACATCGCAGTGCGCGTGGTCGAGAGAGAGTTAACGCCGCCGACCAACCCTCGCGCTTTCGTGCTGAAACCGTCCACATTGATCGCCGCCGAGCGGATGGGGTTTCTGGACCAGCTGCTTGACGAAGGGGTTCGTGTGGATGCCATGTCCTATCTCTTCGAGGGGCGTGTCATTGCAACGGCAACCTCGCCGAGTGAGCGCTGGCCCTGGCATCTCAACCTTGGTGAAGACCGGCTCATTCCGATTCTGACAGCACGGCTGCAAAGCTACGGTGTTGTCATCGAGCGTGGCATCGAACTGGCGGCTTTTAAAGAGATGCCGGATGGTGTTCGGGTAGAACTCAAGAACCGTGCAGGCCGGACGGAAGAACTGAAGACCGGCTGGTTGGCCGGATGTGACGGGATCCACAGCTCGATACGAGAAAAGGCTGGAATTGCCTTCGAGGGACACGAAAGGTCTCTGCACTGGCACGTTCTCGACGCGCAAATCGAAGGATGGCCCTACAAAGACAGTCACGGCGTGCTTTTCTTTGAGTCCCTCATCGTCAGTGTCTATCGAACAAAGGAAGTCTTCCGGGTCTATTCCGCTTCCTTCGAACCAAGCGAAGAAAGCTGGTCCAGGGTGCGGGACTTTCTCAGGAAACACGTTCCCACAGCCAAACTTGGTCCGGCAATTAACGACACGGCCTTTCACAGCAAGTCCAAGTTAAGTGCTTGCTTTCGCTCAGGCAGAATTGTCCTGGCAGGCGATGCGGCACATGCAATGTCTCCCAGTGGCGGCATAGGCCTGAACAGCGGTGTTCAGGACGCGCTGAATGTTGGCTGGAAACTTTCGGCGGTCATTAAGGAGCAGGCAAATGAGGTCCTGCTGGACACCTACGATCTGGAACGGCGCGCAGCAGCGCAAGCAGCCCTGACGGTTAGCCAGGGAAACGACGATCTTTTTTCGGTCGCCGATCCCGCCGAACGGTCACGTTCCTTCCGCAAGTTCGGGGTCAAGATGGTTCATTACCTGCGCGGTGGAGGATCCGGCTACGAGGCGGTCATGGGGCCTTATGAAAAGAGCATCGTTGCGGCCGGCACCGAGCCGGATTTCGGCCCGGGACCAGGCGTCCATTTCCCTTCGGATCTTCAAGTCGCTTTGACGAATGGAGAGTTTTGTTACCTCACCGCTGAACTGGGCGAAGGTACCCACAACATTGTGGTCTTCATCGCGGACGGCGGCGTAGAAGCAGAACAGCTTGTCGAAAGTGCGATCCGTCTGTGTTCAGCTTACGCAGAAGAAACGACGCTTACCGTGGTTGCTAGAAGCATAGAAGGAGCGGCCGCACGAACTGCCTTAGATGCGCAAGGCGTTACACTGCTGATCGATCAGGAAATGACGGCACACAATCTGCTTGGTGTTGTTGAACGCTGCGCAATGTGGGTGCGTCCGGATGGCTGGATCGGGTCGCGGCACGACGACGCCGGAGACATTGAGACGTTGTCAGATGATCTGCAAGGTGCGTTGCCTGGCCTTTTCCGATAGGGAGCCTCCTTTGCCGGAATACACGCTAAGATATTAGAATCAAAGGATACTCCCGCACAATTTCGTAGTGCATATGGATCAAATACACCTCAAGTATGGGGAAAATTACCGATCACGTCAGGGAAAATTTCACCACCTGAAATTGATTCATTTGGCATTGGTCGGAAATAGTGTCGTAAATTGCCAAGTTTGAAACTAACGTTAAGTAACAAGTAATACGTACGCCCCAGTTTCAGGAGAATGATTGTTATTCTGGAGGGGCAACCGCTATGAAGCGTGTCAAGTTACAAATAGGATTGCTCGCTGCAGTTCCCATGCTCGCGGTGGTCGGGTTTGCTGCACTCAGCGTTTACGAAAAGGTCGTGGAGCGTTCTCACCACGCCTTCATGAAACCCATGACCCGCATTGCCGAGGACTCGGGCAACCTGATCCACGAAATCCAGAGAGAGCGCGACAAAACAGTTGCGTTCATCAAGTCTGACTTTTCCGCGGAAGCTCGCTCGGTGCTTAATGCTCAGCGGCCGAAGACGGATGCCAAACTGAAGGTTTTTGACGAACATCTCGCGTCTTTGGAACTGAGTGATCAGGAACTTCTTGAGGACCTGCAGCATGTGGCTGAGGAAGTCCATAAGATTGACAAGTTCCGCGAGGCGATCGACGGACACAACATGTCTGTTGAGGAAGCCATTTCCAACTATTCGAAGGAAATCGAAGAACTCATTCACGTGGTCGGAGTAACGACGGAAGCCAGTCCGTCAAAGGAGATCACTTCCGAACTGCTTCCCTACCTGACCCTGGTGGAAGCAATGGCAACAGGCAGCCTTGAGCGTGCGAATGGTGCTGCATTGCTGAAGGAGTTCAATGCGACCGGCAAGATCAATCAAAAACTTTATGTCAAGACAATCGCCAACTACGGCGCGGAAACGGCATTCGAAAAAGAGTTCGATTCCATCGCCACGCGTGAACAAAAGGCTCTGTGGAAAGCAACGCTGAAAGGTCCTGTAGTCAAGCAGGCGCAGGAAATGCGCCAGATCATTCAGAATTTGCCCGTAACCGGCGATGCAGCCGGCCTGGACGATGCAGCCTGGTTTGAAACTGCCACCAACCGACTTGGCCTTGTCAAAAAGGCAGCGGAAGAATTCATTCACAGGGCAGAGGCCGCTGCGGATCACGACGTTGCTCGTTTCGATACGCAAATTCTTTGGCTGTCGATCGTGGCCGTCGTCTTTACAGCCGTCACACTTGCTATGGTCGCCTATCAGGTCCTGTCGATCACGAGAACGCTTGGTCGTCAGCGTGACACTATTTCGAGCCTTGCTGAAGGTGAGCTGGATGTTGATGTGTCGGACACTGACCGACCGGATGAAATTGGCGATATCGCGCGTGCCTCGGAAGTGTTCCGTGACAACTTGATCCGCCAGAAAGCCCTAGAAGAAGAAGCCGAGCAGGGCCGCCTGCTGCGCCGCCAGAGGGCCGAGAAGCTGGAAAAAGCCATCGAGCAATTCCAGATGTCCGTGACGTCCATTCAGGAGCAGCTTAATGGCGAAACCGAAGGCATGCGCTGCAGCGCAGACGAAATGGTGAAGATCGCCATGCATGCTGACGAAAGTGCCCGCGCAGCCAACGCCGCGACGGAAGAAGCGACAACAAACGTTCAGACCGTGGCTTCCGCAGCTGCTGAATTGTCCGCGTCCATCGGAGAGATTTCTCGCCAGGCGACGACGGCTACCGAAATTTCCTCCACAGCCGCTGAGACGGCAGTTGCCGCAGACCGCGATATCTCGATCCTGGCAGAAACCGCCGACAAGATCGGTGAAGTCGTTGAGATTATCCGGGCAATTGCCGAACAGACCAATCTGTTGGCACTGAACGCCACAATCGAAGCTGCCAGGGCCGGTGAAGCTGGCAAGGGATTTGCGGTCGTGGCGGCGGAAGTGAAGGAACTTTCGACCCAGACGGCGCGTGCGACGGACGAAATCGCCAGCCAGATTTCCGGTGTCCAAAGCTCAACTCAGAAATCCGTGACTGCGATCCGCTCCATCGTTGAGAAGATCGAGGAGGTTCGCTCCGTAAGCGAAACGATTTCCACCTCGGTTGACGAGCAGAACGCAGCAACGAGCGAAATCACGCAGAGCATCACCCTTGCATCCGACGGTGCGTCCTCTGCCGCGTCCAACGTTGCCGGTGTGTCCGGATCGATCGACCAGACACGCCAGCAGTCGCAAACAATGAGCACGTCTGCAGAACAGCTGGGACAGGTTGCGACCAACCTTTCAGTGTCAGTCAGCCAGTTCCTGAGCGAGGTTCGCGAAGACGAGGCGGCCTGAGGAACAGAGTTCCGAGTTATTGTTCCTTGACCGCCCTAGAGGCCGGGGTCCCGCAACCCCGGCCTTTTTCGTGCGGATCACAAGGTTATTGTCCCCACCATTTCCGGGAAATCCGTCTCGCCAAGAACATTTTGTTGCTATATTGTTCTCCGAAAGATCTTTTGATATTCGGACCAGTAAATCATGGCAGACCCGGACGGGTACGACGATCCATTTGATGATCCCTTTCAGCCGATCGGTACCCGCGCCGATCCTGCTCCAGTGCCACAACGGCCTCAGGGTGGGATTGCGGCGCGTGCCATGGCCGCTCGCAAGGCCCCTGATTATCTGACCGGTTTGAACCCGGAACAGCGGCTCGCTGTGGAGACGACCGAAGGTCCGGTTCTGGTGCTTGCAGGTGCGGGTACCGGCAAGACCCGGGTCCTGACCACACGCATTGCGCATATTCTTGCGACCGGTCTTGCGCGACCGTCTGAGATCCTTGCGGTGACCTTCACCAACAAGGCTGCCCGTGAGATGAAGGAGCGCATTGCCGGTTTCGTCGGCGGCAATGTTGAGGGCATGGCGTGGCTCGGAACGTTCCACTCGATCTGCGTCAAGATCCTTCGCAAGCATGCAGAGCTGGTCGGATTGAAATCAAGCTTTTCGATCCTGGATACGGACGACCAGATCAGGCTGATCAAGCAGATCATTCAGGCTGAAGGCCTTGATGACAAGCGTTGGACCGCCAAGGCGTTTGCCGGCATTCTGGACAGTTGGAAAAACCGCGCCCTGACACCGGACATGGTTCCTGAAGGTGAAGTAAGGGCCTTTGCCAATGGCAGGGGGCGAGCGCTCTATGAAGAATATCAGGAGCGGCTTTCGATCCTCAATGCAGCCGACTTCGGGGATCTGCTGCTACATGTCATCACGTTGTTCAAGACCCGGCCAGACGTCCTGAAAGAGTATCAGCAGCGTTTCCGCTATATGCTGGTGGACGAGTATCAGGACACCAACATCGCGCAATATCTCTGGCTGCGCCTTCTTGCGCAGGGCAATCCGAACGTCTGCTGTGTTGGTGACGACGACCAGTCGATTTACGGTTGGCGTGGAGCGGAAGTCGACAACATCCTGCGTTTTGAGCATGACTTCAAAGGCGCGGTCGTCATTCGGCTGGAGCGCAATTATCGTTCCACCAGCCACATTCTGGCAGCAGCCTCACATCTCATCTCCTTCAATGAAGGCCGCTTGGGCAAGACGCTTTTCACCGATTTTGAGGAACCGGACCATGACCTGGTCTCTGTAGCCTCGGTCTGGGATTCGGAGGAAGAAGCCCGCACCATCGGTGATGAAATCGAAGCGCTTCAGAGCAATGGGCACAGCCTCAACGAGATGGCGGTACTGGTCCGTGCTTCCTTCCAGATGCGCGAGTTTGAAGACCGGTTCGTTACGCTCGGCCTGAACTACCGCGTCATCGGTGGCCCACGCTTCTACGAGCGCATGGAAATCCGCGACGCCATGGCCTATTTCCGCTGTGTCGTTCAGCCTTCGGATGATCTGGCGTTCGAGCGGATCGTCAACACACCCAAGCGTGGACTTGGCGATGCCACGCTGAAGCTGGTGCATGGTCTCGCGCGCGCTGAGCGCATACCGCTGATGCAGGCGGCAAGCCAGCTGATCGATACCGAAGAACTGAAGCCGAAACCGCGCAATGCTCTGAAAACCGTACTCGACAATTTTGAACGCTGGCGGCGGCAGCTTGATCAGCTCAAGCATACCGAGCTAGCGGAAATCATTCTGGATGAGAGCGGCTACACCGAGATGTGGCGGCAGGACCGCTCGGCAGAAGCACCAGGCCGCCTTGATAACCTCAAGGAACTCATTCGTTCCATGGATGAGTTCGAGTCCTTGTCCGGCTTTCTGGAGCACATCGCCCTTGTGATGGACCGGGACAGTGCGGACGCCACAGATGCTGTATCCATCATGACGTTGCACTCGGCCAAGGGGCTCGAGTTCGACACTGTCTTCCTTCCCGGATGGGAGGAGGGGCTGTTTCCGCATCAGCGGTCTCTGGATGAGAGCGGTCGGGCTGGACTGGAAGAAGAGCGGCGTCTTGCCTATGTCGGCATCACGCGTGCCAAGAAGCGTGCCAAGCTCTACTTCGCTTCCAATCGGCGCATCCATGGACTGTGGCAATCCACCGTGCCATCCAGGTTTCTGGATGAACTGCCTCCCGACCATGTTGAAATCGGCGAGCCGTCTACCAGTTACGGCGGTTATGCCGGAGGCGGGTATGCTCCTTCACGTTTCGATACTGCCGATCCGTTCGAGGGAGGAAGCTATTCGACACCTGGATGGAAGCGGGCGCAACGTGCTCGTCAGTCCTCCGATGGCTTTTCAGACAGTGGTCGAGGCTATCAGTCCGCACGCATGAAGCGTCAGGGGCCTTTGACCATCGAAGGTGAACTGGTGGCCAAATCAGTCAGCGAAACACCTTCCGATTATTCTGTCGGCGAGCGCGTTTTTCATATCAAGTTCGGCTACGGCGCCATCAAGTCCATTGAAGGCAACAAGCTGACGATCGATTTTGAAAAGGCCGGCGTCAAGAAGGTCATCGACAGTTTCGTTGAGCGGCACTGACGGCTGCATTCTGCCGGTTACTTGTTTGGTTATCCGAAAAAGGAGCCGGCCACAGGGGATGTGGCCGGCCGGTTTCCCGCAAGCTGATGCACGTGACAGCTGTTCGGCTTCATTTGCAGGCTATTGGGAAACCTGGCCTGAACCGGTTGGTGGGTGGTCAGGCTCATCTGCGTTGCCCGTCAAACTTTGAAATCAGCGAGCAGAGACGAAATGCTTGTTGAAGTGCGGTCGCCGTTACCGTCGTAGCTTGAACTTTCTTGCAACTGTTCCAGCACAACGTTCATGAGCTCTTCCAGCATGGCGCTGGACTGGCCGTCGGTTGTCCGGCCAAATGCTCCGGCATTCGCTGGCTTGCCCAACTCGCCTTCTTCGAACATCTGTGACAGATGGTCAGCTTGTTCCTGGCTGATCTTGCCTGTCTCGACCTGATCGGACAGCAAGGTTTCGAACTTTGCCTGTACTTCGGATTCTGAAGGAGGTCCTGAGCTGAAATCCGGTATTCCCGATGCTTCACGCTGCGCATGGATTGCGTCGAGGGCTTCGAGCATCGCATCCTGGTCTTCAGCAGTTATTTCACCTGCTTCTACCTGTGCGCTCAGATTGCTTACGGCCTGATCACGCGGTGATCCTCCTGGTGGCATCACAGTCATTGAGCCAATGGACATCATTGATTTTGCTCCCGAATTGACTTCTACGCCGGTACTTCCAGAACCGTTGATCGGGGATGGTTAATGGATTCTTAGCGGACTGAAGTGATTGATTTCGGGGTGTTTCCATGTCCGGCCCCAGAAATGTTCAGATACAAAATAAGCCGAAAAACCGCGTGAAAATTTCGTGCTTTCAGGCATAAGCTTCCGCATGCAAAGACCGCATCATATCCTCGTGGTCGAAGACGATGCTGAGATCGGGCTGCTGATCAAACGACATCTGATCGCCAACGAATTCAAGGTGACCCTCGCACGCGATGCGTCCGAGATGGATCGCCAGCTTGCAAGAGACCGTATCGACCTGATCGTTCTGGATGTCATGCTGCCGGGCGAGGATGGTCTCAGCATCTGCCGCCGCCTGCGTGCGGCAGGTAATGTTCCGATCATCATCGTCTCAGCCAAGGGAGAAGACATCGACCGGGTTGTTGGGCTGGAGGTCGGTGCCGACGATTACGTTTCCAAGCCGTTCAATTCGCGCGAACTCGTTGCGCGTGTGCGTGCCCTCTTCAGGCGAGTGGAGCTTGATGGGGCTGTGTCTCCGGTTGAGAGTGTCCGATTGCGGTTCGAGGGCTGGCTTATGGATTGCCGAACCCGCCAGTTGTTCAACGCAAGTGATGTACTGATTTCACTGACGCCCGCAGAGTTTGATCTGCTCAAGGTCATGGTTGAACGCGAAGGGCATGTTCTCAGCAGGGATCAACTCATCGACCTCACCCTTGGCCAGTTCGGAGCTTCCAACGGACGGAACATCGATATTCTTGTCAGCAGGCTGCGTTCCAAACTGGAAGCGGGAGGAGCGGCCTACAGGTTTATCCGGACAGTGCGTTCCGGAGGCTATGAATTTGTAGCGCCCGTGGAGCGCGATAGTTCGAATGATTAGACGATTTTGGCCGGAGACAATGCGCAACCAGATTCTCGTTCTGATGATCTGCGCGAGCCTTTTCATGATCCTCGTTGGAGTTGTCACGCTTTATTTCGTCAAGCAGGCGTTTGAAGGCAACCCAACGATCATGAACAGCCATTTCGTCAGCGTTGCGGTCACGAAGTTGAATGAAACGCCGGCGTCTGAACGCGATGCCGTTCTGGGCGAGCTTTCAAGAGAACTGCCGCAGCTCAAAATCGAGCTCGTCGACGAGGATGCACTGACCTCGGCAAAATCCTCCACCGAAGGCAAGCGGTCGGGTCCGTTTGCCCTGGGCGAGACCGTGTTTGGAATGCGTATCGAGCATGTGATCGGTCCGTTGGAGCGAGGGTTCAAGCCTCCGTTGGTCTATATGCGTCTGAGCGATGACAGCCTTGTCGCAGCAGAGTGGGGGCTTCGACCGCCTCCGGCTTCGATAATCGGTCTGCCTTTTTATCTATTCTTCGGTTTTCTCGCCCTGACATTCCTGGGGCTGATGATCTGGGCAGCGAAGGGGCTTGTGCGGCCTTTGTCCGAGCTTGCGGCTTCGGCAAAGACATTCGGAGAAAGTTCGGTAAATCCCATTCCGATCAAGGAACAAGGTCCAAGGGAAGTACGTGTTGCAGCACAAGCGTTTAACCGCATGCAGCATCGTATCAACGACTTCATCGAAAAACGTACCCGGATGCTGGCTGCTATCAGCCATGATCTTCGTACGCCACTCACGCGCTTGCGTCTGCGGCTTGACCTTCTTGACGACGGGGATATCCGGAACAGGAGCCTGGAAGATCTGAACGTCATGGAAGAACAGATCGATACGGCACTTATGTTCTTGCGCGATGGGTCGAGTTCCGGGCCGGTACAACGGATAGATGTTGCCAGCTTGCTGCAATCCCTGTCTGATCAGTATTCGGATCTTGGGTTTTCCATCAAACTGCAAAGTCAGGGGAGCGCTACGATTGAGGCTTGCAGCAGCGAAATCACCCGTGCTCTGTCGAATCTTGTCGACAATGCCGTCCAGTATGCTTCCGGCGTCGAGATCGACTTTGTTGGCAATCAGGATGTTGCCCGCATCAAGGTTGTAGATCATGGGCCCGGGATTCCGGCTTCAGAGCGTGATCGTCTGCTTGAACCGTTTGAGAGGGGAGATGCAGCGCGGCAGATCCGGCAAGGCACGGGGTTCGGGTTAGGTCTGGCCACCAGCAAGGCCATTGTTGAGGCCGCGGGCGGTAAATTGGAGCTGCGAGACACACCGGGCGGTGGACTGACCGTGGAGCTCCTGTTTCCTGTTGTGTGAAGAAATTCCCATCAAATCGGTTGAGGGCCACTGGCTGGCTGCCTTTTCACAGGTCCATGCCCTCTGGCTCGATGAGCAGGTTGCGCTCTTTCAGGTAGGGGTGAATCTTGATTGCCTTTCGAAGAACCTTCTGGCCAAGCTGCACACGTCCCATAGTCATGAAGATAATAGCTTTTCCGGACAGAGCGCCGAAGTGGCGCGGTTCAAGCGCCAAGGCACGCTCTATGTCTTCCAGACTGGCTTCGTAGTTGCCCTGCAGGAAATAGACGAAAGCACGCTGGTTCCAGCCTTCGGAATAACCGGGAGCTTGTTCCACGATGTCGTCTAGCAATTCCTTTGCGCCTTGCAGGTCAAACACGTTGCGTCTCTGCATGGCGGTATCCAGCTTGGACCTGATTTCCGCCGACGGGGCTGCATCAAGCCAGGACATCCAGATATCGTTTTCGATCAGTTGAGCTTCAGCCTCGTTGGGGGCGTTTTTTAACGCCTCGAAAAGGGCGTCTCGATCCTTCGGGGGGGAAGCTGCATGCGAGACCGACGAGGTGTTTCCGATAACCGCGAACAAGCACACGAACACGGCTGCGAGAAAACTCGCAAGACCACTCGTCCTGTTGAACTCCCGAATTTCCATATCGAAACACCTGGCCCAAGTTAGCGGGTGTCATCACGGAATATGTGGAGCGGACGGCAGAAAAAGCCAGCTTTTCTATCGCGTGGGGGATCAGATCAAAGTGAACACACAGAGTATGTCTCTTTCCT
Organism: Pseudomonadota bacterium; assembly: GCA_039195965.1. Lineage (GTDB taxonomy): Bacteria > Pseudomonadota > Alphaproteobacteria > Rhizobiales > Stappiaceae > Roseibium. Next base: position 15,149 of record JBCCVB010000040.1, on the reverse strand, counting down.
GGATGACGGCATTGCAGCCTCGTCAACTGCTCAAGAGCATCTTGCACTCGTCCGCAGACACTCCCGTGCAGTCAAGGTAGTGTCTTGTGTCATTGGGGAAGAGCTGACGTCTCCGTCTTCGGTTTTTCGGCGAAAATAATTTTATTTTCAATACTTTAAATATAATTTCGAAATCGGTTTCGGAGAATGCGGAATACCGTCACTTGCGGAGAAGGAAGCCATCAGGTTCAATATCCAATTCCCTGATCGCAAGGTCTGTCCCGTTGCTCTCCAGGCGATGAATGACCTCCTGAACATTCAGTTCTCGGCCGGAACTGGTCAGATCCGGCCGATGAACTTCCTGTATGAAAAACCGGGACTTCGCTCCAGCGTGTCGCCTTGATCACTTGCCGGGAATTCGGCATTCGCTTTCTCGGATCCCGGTTGAATGGGCTATGCAGTCGCCGAGAGTTTCAACAGAACTAGGCCCGCGACGATCAAGGAGATTGCCAGCAACCGTTCCACGGTAAGTGCTTCGTTCAGGAACACGACCCCAGCCGTGAAGGCACCGACCGCACCCAGTCCAGTCCACATGGCATATGCAGTTCCCAGTGGCAGGCTGCGCATGGCCAGTGCGAGAAACCAGAAGCTCGCGATCATGGTGGAGACAGTGATGAGGGAAGGGGTAAGGCGCGAAAAACCGTCAGATGCCTTCAGTGAGAAGGCCCAGACAACTTCAAATACGCTGGCGATGAGCAGGAATATCCAGGACATTTCCGTATCCTCAACCCGGGTCGTCCCGGGACAGGTCGCGCCGCGATCCTTATGGATCGGCGCCGGAAGTCGTCCTCTTGAGATCACAGATAAGGTCGGGATTTCTTGTGGTCAAGGCCCCAAGCAATCAAGGGGATGGTCAAAAGCATTCTGGATCACATCGAGCTTGACGAAAAGCGCTGGCTCTTCTCGGTAGGTGAAGTTATACCGCTCGCCTTGAGACAACAATCAAAGGCACACAGGGTCATGAAAACCATTCGGGTGCGGATCACTGCCGAAGAACTGGAAGCCAAGCGGATTTCGGACGTTCTGGAACGCGCGTTCGAGGATGACGGAAACCCTGTGACAGTCTACGAGGCCTCACCGGACGGGCGCATCTGGTCTGCCGAGATCCTGTTGTTTGACATGGAGCCGGATGAAGCTGCCGCAGCCGTTCGCGACCGGGTGGGAGCTGATGCATTTGCTGCTCCGCTTGAAGCTGAAGAACTTCCGGATATCAACTGGGTAGAGAAGAGTCTTGAAGGTTTGAAGCCGGTTCAGGCAGGACGCTTCATGGTTCATGGCGGACATGACCGTGACAAGGTTCCTCCCGGTGCCATCGGTCTTGAAATCGAAGCAGCTCTTGCATTCGGAACCGGTCATCATGGCACCACTGCTGGATGTCTGGAGGAGATCGATCGGCTGCTGTCACTGCGAGAATATGACAGCATTCTGGACCTGGGAACCGGAACCGGTGTTCTGGCAATTGCAGCGGCGCTCAAGGCACGTCAGGCGGTGCTGGCAACTGACATTGATCCGATTGCAACCAGGACCGCGTTGGAAAACGCAAGCCTCAATGGCGCGCGCCATCTGGTGCGCGGATTTACGGCAAACGGAATGGAGGATCGCCGGTTCAGGCTCTATGGCCCGTTTGATCTGGTGATTGCCAACATTCTGGCCAGGCCTTTGATGAGAATGTCGAAATCCATCGGCGAACACATGGCCCAGACGGCCACACTGGTTCTTTCGGGTCTTCGCGTTGAGGATGGGCCCCGGATCCTGTTCGCTTATCGCTGCCAGGGCTTTGTGCTGGACAGGCGGCGGGAAAAAGACGGCTGGCTGACCCTAACGCTTGTCAGGGGCCGCAAGAATGCCTGAAGACATGACCTGATTTCGGTCAGCAAAAAAAGAAAAGAGCCTGTCAGATCAACTGACAGGCTCTTTTTCCGTGCACAGTACTTTGTTTGTATTTTTTAGCGCCTGAGCCCCTTAAAACGCGCTCGTGCTCGCGCCTTCACGCTCAAGCTGCTCGCGGTTGTAACCGTGTGCTGCCAGCGTCGCGTCATCCAGAGAAAGCAGGTAACCGTTGACATAACGGCGTGCCTGAACAGAACGTGCTTCGATCATGCGATCGAGTGCGCGGCGCATGAAACCGGAGCGGGTAGAAGTGCTTGTTGCGATAGTCATCGTAGTCATTCCCGTTTGAAGATTAAGACTTCCCTAGGGAGAAACGTCTTTTTCTTTGTTGCTCCTTATATGCAATCAAACGGGTTGCTTCGGTAGGCCTGCAAACGCATGACAGCCCTGCGCTCTTCGCATATGCGAAATGAATGCTGCAGTGCGATTTTCAGTAAAGATGTTCCTGCATGACGGTGAACTCCGGAAAAATTATCCGGGTTGATCCGCGAGTGCGGTCAAACTACCGTTCGGCCATGTTTCAGTCCTTCGATGATCTAAGTGATCCTTCCTGCGGAGCGCCGCATGCAGCGCTTCTCAGGGCCGAATTGTCCCGCCGCGGTCTCGACGGCTTTCTCGTCCCGCGTGCTGACGCTCATCAGGGAGAGTATGTCCCACCCCATGACTGCAGGCTGCAATGGCTGACCGGCTTCACCGGTTCAGCAGGCACTGCCGCTGTTCTCGGAGACGAGGCCGCGATATTTGTCGACGGGCGCTACACCATTCAGGTGCGCGAGCAGGTCGATATGAACGTCTTTCCGGCGCAGCATCTTATTAACGAACCGGTGAGCGAATGGCTGGCGGCACGATTGAAGCCGGGGCAGAAGCTCGGCATCGATGCAATGCTGCACACCGTACGGGAAGTCCGTCGGCTCATGGAAATCTGTGAGGAAGCAGGCGCGGAGCTGGTCTGCCTCGATGACAACCCGGTTGACAGCGTCTGGGCGGATCGGCCTGAGCCTCCAATCGGACAGGTTTCCCTTTACCCCGTGGAACTTGCAGGAAAAGCGGCAAAGGACAAGATTGAAGAAATCCAGGCTGCAATTTCTGAAAAGAAAGCAGACGCTTGCGTTCTGACCCAACCTGATTCCATTGCCTGGCTGTTCAACATTCGTGGCTCGGATGTAAGTCACACGCCTTTGCCTCTCTCTTTCGCAACGGTTCCGGCGGAAGGAAGACCCTCGCTTTACATTGACGGCCGCAAGCTTTCCAATTCCGTTCGCGATGTGCTGGCCGACCTGACGGACCTTGCCGAACCAGGAGACTTCAAGGCGGGTCTTCAAGCCTTCGGTGAAAAAGGCGCTAAGGTGATGATCGATCCGGCTCTGGCAGGCATTGGTATTGCAGATGCGATTACGGATGCCGGTGGTTCGCTGGTTGAAGCGCAGGATCCTGTCCTGTTGCCGAAAGCGGTGAAAAATGAAACGGAGCTGAAAGGGGCACGGGTCGCGCATATTCGTGACGCAGCTGCCTATGTACGCTTCCTGTGCTGGTTCGATGAAGAGGCTCCGAAGGGGGAGCTGGATGAAATCACCGTTGCGGAGAAACTCGAAGAGTTCCGCCGTGAGACCGGTGAGCTGAAAGACATCTCCTTCGACACGATTTCCGGAGCCGGGCCGAACGGCGCTATCTGCCACTATCGTGTGAGCCGTGCCAGCAATCTCAAGATCCCGATGGGCAAGCCGTTCCTGATTGATTCAGGGGCCCAGTATGAAGACGGGACAACGGACATCACCAGGACGCTTGCGGTCGGTGATGTGAGTGATGAGATGAAGAAGCATTTTACTCTGGTCCTGAAAGGTCATATCGCCATTTCAACGGCAAAGTTTCCTCAAGGGACGACCGGTGCACAACTCGATACGCTCGCCCGGATCGATTTGTGGAAGGCGGGGCTGGATTTCGACCACGGCACCGGACATGGAGTAGGGGCATATCTGAGTGTGCACGAGGGGCCTCAGAGACTGGCCAAGACCGGTTCGACACCGTTGAAGCCGGGTATGATCCTCTCCAATGAACCAGGATACTATCCGGCAGGCGAATATGGCATCCGGCTTGAGAACCTCGAAATCGTCACCGAAGCGCGGGAAATACCAGGTGGTGACAGGCCGGTGCTCGGATTCGAAACCATCACACTGGTGCCAATGGATCTCAGGCTCGTTGAATTGTCTCTGCTGACACCGGCTGAACGTGACTGGCTGAACCGCTACCACGAAACCGTGCGCGAGGAGATCGGGCCGCTTGTTGGTGCAAAAGAGCGAATCTGGCTGGAACAAGCAACCAAAGCCATTTAAAAGTCGGATAGGGCCGGTTTCGACTGGCCCAATTGATTACGAAGTGTTTTTTCGAAGTTTTTTGATTACGAGGCTTGGAGATGCGCACAGCGGATATCCTGAAGATGCCCCTTTTTGCTGCCGAGCTTGCAACCGGCGCAAAATCGTTCTGTGACAATCCGATAATCGGAAGCCGCCAATTGAACGAGGCGGGTTTGCATGTAAAGCGCATCAAACTGGCTGAAAGGATGGCGGACTACCGCCGCCGCATGATGACAAATCTCGTAAGCCCACAGCACGCAGAAAGCTTCAGGCGCGACGGATTTGTTGTGTGCAAGGAAGTTCTGCCGCCTGATTTATTCCAGCAACTTAAAGTGGAAGTCGAAAATAATTCGTTTGCTGCGCAAGAAATGATGCAGGGGCATACTGTAACGAGATTTATTCCAATCAGGAAGCAGATGCTCGCTGAAATGCGAATCTTAGGTAGCATTGTAAAAGGAAAGCTCTTCCAGGGACTTCTAAAATATGTGGGTTCGTGGAACGCTGATCCGATAACCTTCATTCATACCGTCTTTGCGGATCCGGATCGAGGTGAGCGCGATCCGCAAACGGTCTTTCATTCTGACACATTTCACGCGACATCGAAGTGTTGGTATTTTGTATCGGATGTTACCGAAGGCGATGGTCCGTTTACATATGTTCCCGGATCTCACCGTATGACGGCTGAACGTCTTTCTTGGGAGCACGAAAGGGCTGTGTCAGCATGTTCTGGTGAAAGGACAATGCACACGCTCGGCTCCTTCAGGATTACCGACGAGGAGCTCGCAGTCCTCGGATATTGCGAGCCGGTGAAGCTCATTGTTCCGGCAAATACTCTTGTGGTTGCAGATACACACGGATTTCATGCGCGTAGCAGAAGTGAAAAGCCGACGATTCGGTTAGGGATCTACGGTTCGCTCCGCCGCAATCCATTTGTTCCTTGGTCGGGCTTGGACCCGTTCATGCTTCCGGGTCTGCGCTGGCGGCAATCAGAACTGCACGACGCGATCAACAGTTGGAAAATGCGCACGGGGCGACCGACCGGCCAACCGAGCGTTGGTGAGGTGAGGCCTTTGGATCCACCGCGCCGATGGCAATAGCTCAGAACGTTAGTGGTGCTCTTCCTTTGTTGCCTTGATCAGGGCGGCGTTGAAGTAGCGCAGTCCTCGCACATGCCTGGAAAGTCCGACGATCCTGGTTGCGTCACCCTTCTGGACGACTGGTAAAGTTGCCTTTCCGCAGGAATCAAAGCTTTTCAAAGCACTTTCCAGTGTATCGGTGTCGTGCAGATAGGGGCCGTCTTCTCCCGGGTTGAAGACGCGTTCCTCTTCGCTCTCCGGGGGCGGGTCCATGAAATCGCTGACCTTGACGGTCTCACTGAGGAACTGGTGAACCCCTTCGTTCACAAAACAGCCGCGCATGCCAAGTTGCCAGTGAAAATAGGATTTGCCGTGAACCGCTTGTGTGAGACCCGTGGCGATGGAAACAGATAGCAGTAGGGCAATGGACAGGGCGTAGCCGCCTGTCAGCTCGAACACGATCACCGTCGTCGAGAAGGGAGCACCAAGCACCGCGGCGGCAACCGCCCCCATTCCAAGGATCGCGTAGAGGCCATGGCTGGAGGCCATCTCCGGAAAGACGGATGCTGCGATGAGGCCGAAGGCTCCTCCGGTCATTGCGCCAAGATACAAGGTGGGGGAGAAGATACCGCCCCCGAACCGTGATGCCAGCGTTATGGCTGTCGCGGCCGTCTTGACCACCAGCAGAGTCAGCATGGTACTGATTGGCAGGGCATGCTTCAGCGCCAGGTCGGTTGCTTCATACCCAACACCCAGAATTCCCGGAAAGAAAATGCCCAAGGCACCGACCGCGAGACCGCCAATCACGGGCCTGAACCAGAGTGGCATTGTGATGTTGCGTGCCGTCCAGTCAGTTCCGATCAGGGCAAACTGGAAGATGATGGCGACGGCCGCACAAGTCAGGCCAAGCAGCGCGAAGGCCGGTATTTCAAGATAAGAAGTGATTTCGTATTGCGGGATCTCGAAAGCCGCCACATTGCCAAACCACAGCCTCGACAGCAGCGTGCCCATGACGGACGCCATAACAATGGGGACGAAAGCAGACACCGCATAGTGTCCAAGCACCACTTCATGGGCAAAAAGGACCCCTGCAATGGGCGCATTGAAGGACGCTGAGACACCGCTCGCGACCGCGCAGGCCAGCAGCATGCGCCGGGCGGCATCTGGAAGGTGGAAGTACCTGCAAACGGCAGCCCCAAGCGTTGCGCCAAGATGGACAACCGGTCCTTCACGTCCGGCGCTCGCACCGCCTCCAAGCGAAATAGCCGTCACAAGAGCCGACCAGAGGCCGGCTTTCAGAGGCAGGCCGCGCCCGCCATAAGCGCGCGCCTCGATAACATCTGCAACGCCGCCAGCACGTTGGTAGGGGTGAAATCGATGCAGGATCCAGCCGACAATCAGTCCGGCGACGGCAGGAGCCAGCAGAATGACCCACCAGGGCTGTTTCGCTGCCGCCTGAATGGTGAGTTCGGTGGTCGTGCGAAGCCAGGGCAATTGAAAAAGACCAATCGCCGTGCGGAAGGCAATTGCGGCCAGCGCGACCAGCCCGCCGACGAAGATCGCGACAAACCATACAAGGTGCAGCCGGTTAGCGCGAAACTGGCGCACGTTCGGTGTAATCCAGCTGATGAGGATTTCTGGAAGTTGACCGGCGGTTTCTACTATTTTGCGCATCAAGCGAGCCGATTTTGTGAAGGCATTGTCTTAGGAGGTCATTTTGCCCGAGTCGCAGCGAAAGAACAGGCCTGCGACCGCACTCCAAAGCTTAAATCACTCCAATTTGTCCCAACAAGGCTCAGGACGTGTTCTTTTTACGTATTTCGATATGCCTGCCGGCGCGCTCTGGGCGAGGCAGATTTGCTTGTGCAGCGAACAGAGCCTCGATGTTATTCAGGATGTCCCGTGGCCAAGGCGCCACCTTTCGGGCGTTCATGTCCACGTGAAGGCTCATTTGCTCCGAGGTAGCCGATAGCCAGCCTTCTTCAGCATGGCGTAATTCCTGATAGAAATGCGCGCGCTTTGCGTCAAAGTCTACCAGCTGCAGTGTTACGATGACGGGCATTCCGGAGCTGAGTTCCCTGAGATAGCAGACGTGCACTTCGCCCGTGAAAAAGGAAGCGCCGCGGCTCTTTACATAATCGGGGCCGAGACCGAGCCGCTCGAAAACCTGATCGACGGCCGTGTCGAAGAGAACATTGTAATAGGCCATGTTCAGATGACCGTTGTAGTCGATCCAGTCTTCCTTGACCTTCATGACCTCGCTTTCAACCGGTTTTTCCGCCCAGATTCCAGTCATCGTCTATCCTTTGAGTGTTTTCCTGCAAAGTGTTGCCGTCAAAGCCTGATTTGGCTTTGACCTTTTGTGGCCGGGCTAACATATTCAGTTTTAGCAGCGCGGTCGCAACTGCGCCTCTGGAGGAAAGATACATGCCGGATCTGACTGGCCAAATGGAAGTGAAGCGAACCACAGGCGAAAGTGGAGACCTTTCAGATCTAATCGCGACATTGGAAGAACGCTTTGGGGAGCGTTGCTCAACGTCACTGGCGCTACGACAACAACACGGACACACGACAACGTGGCTTGAGAACCAACCGCCTGATGTCGTTGTTTTTGCGGAGACAACGGAAGAAGTGGCTGACGTCGTACGCTTGTGCGCCGATCGCAAAATACCGGTTATTCCGTTTGGAACCGGCTCGTCCCTTGAAGGGCATGTGAATGCTCCACACGGAGGTGTTTCGATCGACCTAAGCCGGATGAATCGGATTGTCGAGGTCAACTCTGAAGATCTGGATTGCAGGGTTGAAGCCGGTGTGACCCGAAAGCAGCTCAACAGCTTTTTGCGCGACACCGGCTTGTTCTTTCCGATTGACCCTGGAGCGGATGCCAGCATCGGCGGCATGGTGGCAACGCGAGCTTCCGGAACCAATGCTGTACGCTACGGCACGATGAAGGATGCCGTTCTGGGGCTGACCGTGGTCACCGCAGACGGGCGTATCATTACCACTGGAGGCCGGGCCCGGAAGTCATCCGCCGGATACGATCTGACGAGACTGTTCGTAGGATCCGAAGGCACGCTAGGGGTCATTACCGAGATAACCCTGCGCCTTCACGGCCAGCCGGAAGCGATCTCGGGCGGGGTCTGTCCTTTTCCCGATGTGCACTCTGCGTGCAATGCCGTCATTTCGACCATTCAGATGGGAATCCCCGTGGCTCGTATCGAGCTTCTGGACAGTTTGCAGGTGAGGGCCTGCAATACTTACTCCAAGCTGGAGCTTGCCGAGACGCCGACGTTGTTTCTTGAATTTCACGGTTCGGATGCCGGTGTGCGCGAGCAGTCGGAAATGTTCTCGGCCATCGCTGATGAATTTGGCGGCGGTCCGTTTGAATGGGCCACGATCGCCGAAGACCGTACAAAACTATGGACAGCCCGTCATGACGCTTACTGGGCCGGTAAAACCCTGAATCAGGAGGCAGATATCATGGTTACGGATGTTTGCGTTCCGATTTCCCGCCTCGCAGAGTGTGTCAGCGAAACCGAAAGTGATATCCGCTCCAACGGATTACTTGCCCCAATCGTTGGGCATGTTGGCGACGGCAATTTCCATGTCCAGATCCTGGTCAACCTTGATGACCCTGAGGAAAAGCAGAAAACGGAGGCATTTGTTGAGCGCCTGGCGATCAGGGCAATCGAGATGGGCGGTACCTGCACTGGGGAACATGGGGTCGGTCAGGGCAAGCAGAAATATCTGCGCAGGGAGCATGGTGAAGGGCTCGATCTGATGCATGCGATCAAGGCAGCTCTTGATCCTGACAATGTGATGAATCCAGGCAAGATCCTGCCGCAGTCATGATATTGTATCGAATCAGTTCAATAAGCCTGTTCCTTACGAACGCTGCCGATTTCAGCAACAACCATTTGCGAAGGATGCCGGAACTGTGTTTGCAGTGCAGCAAGGATGGGCTAAACCTACTTCGTAGGATTTCCGGTGAACAAGGAGAAGAGGCCTGAACTCCGTATACATCACTTTGGGAATTTCCGTCATTCTGGTGCTGGTTGCAGCGCTGGTCGGGCCGTTTTTTATCGACTGGACGGTTTATCGTTCCACCTTTGAAACCTATGCGGAACGGGCTCTCGGGCACAAGGTAACCGTGCTTGGCGAAGCTGATCTGCGCTTGTTGCCGGCACCGTCCATCAGTTTCTCCGATGTCCGGGTGGGAGAGGCTGAAGACCCGCTTCTTGTGGTGTCGCAATTCAAGATCAGAATTGAATTGCCGCCTCTTCTCAAAGGTGAGATCCGTGTTATCGATATGGAGCTCGATCGTCCACATCTCGCTCTGTCGCTGGATGAAGAGGGCAGGCTCGACTGGCTGACCGCCCGAACGTCCGATGGTGCGATTGCCAAGCTGGCTCCTGAAGATGTCGCGTTCGAAAATGTCAGGATCCGAGATGGCGCCCTCTCGATCGTGGATGCCCGATCCGGCGAAACGCACCGGATCGACAACAGCAATCTTGCCGTCAGTGCCCGGACGCTGGAAGGTCCGTTCAAGGCCACAGGCAGCCTTACAATCGATGACGCTCCTTATAATGTCAGCCTGGCGACGGGCCGAGCTCAGAAAGATGTTGGTCTGAGGATCAAAGGGGAGCTCACTCCGACTGACTGGCCGGTCAACTTCGGATTTGACGGAATGTTGAACCAGTCCGACGCGGCGCCTGCCTTCGAGGGCAGTTTCAATATTGCGTCGGTGGCTCTCGACGATAGCGACGAACACAGTTGGGCTGCGCAAGGGATGTTTGCTGCGGACATCGCAGAAGTGGCGGTTCCCGAATTCGAATTCCGTTATGGCCCTGAAGACAAACGTCTAAGCCTGACCGGAAGCGCGGATCTGGTTTATGCGGGAGACAAGCGTTTTGAAATTCGCGCGCAGTCAAAGCAGGTAGACCTGGACAGGTTGCTTGGCGGAGGGCCACAGGCCCCTGTTGATCTCAATGCTGCCAGCAATCAGCTCATCACCGCGCTGCGTTCCGTGCCGCTTCCTCCTGTTGAAGGCGCGGTTTCGCTTGATGTTCCCGCGGTCGTTGCCGGTGGCGGCATTGTTCAAAATGTTCGCCTTGACCTGGAGACCATGCTTGGGGGATGGCGGGTAGCACGCCTTGCTGGCAGGTTGCCGGGCCGAACACTGGTCGCAACGCAGGGTGACCTTGGTCTTGAACCTGCCATGACCTATCGCGGTGCGATCTCTGTCAGCTCTGATCAGCCGGGATCTTTCCTGAGCTGGTGGCAAAGGAAGGACACGGGCGTCAAAACCATCGATCCGGTCTCCCTGGAAGGCCGGTTGACGCTGGTGCCGGAAGGCGCAGCGCTCGACAATATGCGTCTGACCCTGTCCGGTTCGGAAGCAAGGGGCGCATTGGCTTACAGAAAACCGCGTTCCGGAAATGCGGAGTTTTCGCTTAACTTAGATGCGGATCAGCTCGATCTGGACCAGATCGAAGGTCTTGCCGCACTTGTTCAACCTCAAACCGGTGAAGGCAAACAGGTTGCCGATCCAACAGGTCTGGATGTTTCCGTCCGCGTGCGAGCCAAACAGGTTGTGGCGCGGGGCGTGGACGGCAAGGGCCTTACGCTTGAAGCAGAGTACTCCAACGGCGGCGTGAGAATTGATCGCCTGTTTGCGGAAGATCTGGCTGGAGCAAGGCTTGATGTCAGCGGGCAGATCGAGAACCTCTATTCGGCTCCTGAGGGTGCGCTTTCGGGAACACTGGACGCTCGCGATCTATCCGGCCTTGTCGCACTGACCGGAGGACTTTTTCCGGAAAGTGAAATTACAAACCGCCTTGAAAAAGCTGCCTCGAGCCTCATTCCGGCTAAATTTGATGCTGAGCTCAAAGCCGCAGCTGTTGGCGACGATACCGACATGAACCTCCGCCTCGAAGGCACGGCGGGCGGGCTGCAGACAAAATTTGGTGCGGCGCTGCAAGGACGGGTCGATGCGTGGCATCAGGCAGGTATCGACCTATCTGTGGATCTGAAAGGGCCTGATGGCGGCAAGCTTCTGCAACAACTCGGGTTTGACGTCATTCCGGTCGACGCGGTTGGCGGTGGGCAGCTGACGCTGACTGCCAAGGGTATTCCGGAAATAGGCCTTTCCATTGAAATGAATGGCGCAGTTGGAGGCTCTGAGCTTTTGGCGCTTGGTTCGCTCACCTTGAAGAAGGATAGCGAACCGGAGTACCGGATGTCGGTGAATGCAAGCACCAAGGATCTGGCACCACTTGCGCTTATGGCCGGAAGAGTGTTGCCGGTCATGACAGGCACCATTCCTGCCGACCTGACGCTCAACCTGGAAGGTGTTGGAACCGCGGTCGCGGTCTCCAGTGCGTCCGGCACGATTGGCGAAACCAGTTTCGACGGGCGTGTCGAAGGCGATCTGACACCGGCTCCTGGTGAGCGCAACAGGCGTTTTTCGGGAGAAATCTCTCTCAATCAGTCTGATCTCAGAGGGTTGTCGGAGCTGGTTCTTGGACCTGATCAGTGGTTTTCAGCCGGAGATGGATCAAGCATCTGGCCAACGGCGACCTTTGGAGCACCGCTTCTGGATGGCATTGACCTGACGCTTCAGTTCAATGCCGACCGTTTGCTCATTGATGAGGCAACAGCCATCTTGAACCCGAAGGCGGAGGTTCGCCTGACGCCGACGTTGCTAAGACTTGATGGATTGAACGGTGCCTTTGCGGGGGGGCGCTTCAGTGGCAGCCTGTCACTTCGTCGTTCGGATGCCGAAGCGGCGATTTCCGGCCGGTTCAAGCTGGACAATGCCGATCTTCGCCAGGTTGCGTGGCGACCCAAGGCACGAGCGGTTGCGGCCGGCGCACTTGATCTTTTCCTTGAATTCGAAGGGGCAGGGCGCTCCATTTCGGCCATCGTTACCGGCCTCAGCGGCGGCGGAACCTTCTCGATGGAAAAGGGTGACTTCCGTGGCCTCAATCCGCAGGCCTTTCCGCTCGTTACAAGGGCGGTTGATGCCGGTCTGGATCTGCGAGACGAAAAGATCCGTGAGGTGTTCGTGAGCCATATGGCTGCCGGAAATCTTCCGTTTGAGCGGGTAGATGGCACGCTGACACTCGTCGGAGGCCGGTTGAGCGCACGCAACGTGGTGGTTGATTCCGAAAAGGCAGAGATTTTCGGGTCGGCGGAAGTGAATATTGGAACCTATGATCTTGATGCGGACTTCTCGCTGAAGGTCGATCCCGGTGAGGACGCCGTCACCGGTGCTGAACCTCAGGTCGGGCTTCTGTTCGAAGGTCCGGTAGAAGCTCCCGACCGCCGTGTCGACATCACGCCCTTCACAGCTTACCTCACGCTTCGCGCCTTTGAGCAGGAAGTTGAGCGGGTTGAAAAGCTGCAAGCTGAAATTCTCGAAAGGGACCGTCTCGCACGGGAGTTGAAGAGGCAGAAGGAAGCCAAGGTGCGCAGAGAACGGGCTGCACAGGCAGCTGCGCTTGCTGCTGAAGAGGAAAGACTTCGTCTCGAACAGAGACAGTCTGAGACCCCTCAACCTGACGCCGTTCCGCAAAGCGTAACTGAACCACAGGGCGGTGATGCAGCCTCTCAGCAGCAAAGTAATGCCGGTCAATCACAAGACACCGCGAAGCCATTTGCCGAACGCATCCGTGCCGTTCTCGGTTCGGATGCGGAGGAGCTGGAACCGGCCGCGACTGAAATTGCACCTGCGGCCAAACCCTCAGGCAACTTGCCGCCGCTTGATCCCCCGGTCTCCATCGAGGACCTGCTAACCAGGGAAGTTGGAGAGGGACCACTGGTTCTTCCCGGAGCGACAAACCAGTAACTTTTCTTCATCGCGATGACAGCGTGCCCGGCGTCACATCTATCTATGAAGGCTGCCGGCCGCAGCTGGACAGAAAGAGGCGTTGCATTTCGGGTCTGGTGAATTTCCTGACCTCGACACAGCACAGCTCCGGACCGAGCGAAGCGACGTCCGTCAACACTGTATTGGCATCCATGCGCAAATGCGAGGACCCGGAAGGGCTGAACCTTGCCTAAGATAAACCCGACATGATCGACGACATCGAGCTGATCGCTATCGATGAGGACAATCTGGGCTTCGAACGTCTCTATGACATCACGGAAAGCCCTTATGCGGATATGGTGCCGGGAGAAAAGATTTTCTAAGAGCGGTGCACGGTTTACCACGGGCCGCGCGAAGTCTCTCACTTCACTCGGCTGCAGTGGAAAGGCATCACGTCATCCATGTTGCCTCGTGCTGGACTTGATGAACAGGAAGCCGCTCTTGTCACGGACTTCCTGATGAACAACGCCACCTGCGCCATGTAGTGAAGACGCAATGGGTGGGGTCGTAACAGGCGGCTACCGGACTGTTTCAAGGGGCTGGATGGGGCTGTTTGAAGGGATTAATTTCCGGCCGAGTGTGCCTGCTGAAGCGCCCACACCCGGACGGCGGAGGAAAGTGGGTCGTCCGGATCGCGGTTGTCGTCAATTTCTGCGATCAGATTGGCAAGAGAGCGCTTTTCGGCACTGACAAACCCGTCCACGACTTCCCAGAATTCCGGTTCCAAAGCGAGACTGGTGCGGTGGCCGTGCAGCGAGAGAGAGCGTTTGACGAGTGCCATCGCACATCAATCCGGCTTGTCGCCGTCTGGGCCGTCGTCGGTCTCCAGCCGATGTCCGTCCACATGACTTTCCAACTCGTCACGTCGGCGGCGCGCAGCCTCGCGCTCGGCCTTGGTGCGGCCGAACTTGCGTCGGTTGTCTTCCGCCGCCTTGTCCTTGTCCTGGCGTTGTTTCTGCTTGCGCACCTGGCGCAGATTGATGATTTCCGCGCTCACGAGACACTCCGGTTGTCAGGTTTTCTTTCGGAAGGCGTCCAGAGAGACGACTTCGCCGCCGCCGTCGCTTCCAGGTGGTGGTGACGCCGGTTTGTCGCCATCGTCATCATCCTTCGAAGCAGCTTCAACAGGCTTGGCTTCCTCGTCCTGCTTGGCTTCGTTTTCGGCGTGTTCCTGCTCTACCTTGGCCAGCTCTTCAACTGCCTCGAGCAGTTCTTCCGGGAGTTCCTCGGCGGTCTTGCCCGGATCGAACTCAAGCGCGAACTGCACGGAAGGATCAAAGAAGCCTTTGATGGCCGAGTAGGGGACCAGCAGTTTTTCCGGCACGCCGCCGAAAGAAAGTCCGACTTCGAAAGCGTGTTCTCCGATTGCCAGATCCCAGAACTGGTGCTGGAGAACAATCGTCATTTCCTGCGGGTAGCGCTCCTTCAAACGCTGGGAAATCCGTACCCCTGGCGCGTTTGTGTCGAAGGCGATGTAAAAGTGATGATCCCCGGGCAGGCCTGTGCGCCCGACTTCGGCAAGTATTTTCTTGACCGCGCCGCGCAGCGCGTCCTGGATGAGAATGTCGTATCGCAGAAGGTCTTCAGACATCAGTTTTCGTCGAATCTCGCTGGGAATCTTGTCTATCAGGACCAATTTGACGGTCCGGAGCAAAAAAGGAAAGGACCTTTTCCGTCTGATACCGGATTAATGCACCATTCCTGACGAAGTCTCGTCATTTGACCTGCACAGCTTGCCGGGTTCTGGAGTGAGGATATCGGAGAATTTAGTGGAGGCTTCTGTTGCCAGGTGCCTCCGAACCCCGCCTGCCGGTGCTAATCCAGCAGGGCTTTAAAGGACTACCGGCACTGCATTACGCAGCGACAGCGTTGTCCATAGCATAGTTGTCGTTTGCAACTATTAAAACAGCCCGATAACGGTGG
>JBCCVB010000039.1:0-47167 GCA_039195965.1 Pseudomonadota bacterium | reverse complement strand
CTCTTCGACAATGAACCGGAAGCAGAATCTGCTCTTGTGGGTGTGCCCCTCTTTATCGGCATGTCAGGCTTTGAAGAATTTGTTCGGGCGAACAGAATTTCCGACCTCGCAGGATTTGTTGCGATCGGTGGCGGACACGGACATGCTCGAACAGAGATTCTGGAACAATTTCGAAGAAATCGTATAAAGACACCCAATGTCATACACCCGACCGCATCGGTGTCGCCTTCCAGCCAGGTGGGCCAAGGAACACAAATACTTGCTCAAGCCGTCGTGGGAAGTGCAGCGCAACTGGGTGAAGGCTGTATTATCAATCATGGTGCGGTCGTTGATCATGACACCATCGTTGGAAAGGGCGTACATCTTGCTCCCTCCGCGACCCTATGCGGTGAGATAACGGTGGGAGACTATGCCTTCATTGCAGCGGGAGCTACTGTTTTGCCCCGTGTCAGTATCGGGGCTGAGGCGACGGTCGGCGCGGGCGCTGTTGTCACGCGGGACGTTCCCGAGGGCGCAACGGTGCTGGGCGTACCGGCCAAAGTGTCCTGCAAACAACAAAACCGACGCAACACATCACAAAATACAAACCAATAGCTGGCATTGGGAGACATTCAAGTGAATGAAAAGCATCTGAAATTCAAGGAAGAATGCAGACAAGAGATTGATCAGATGGGACGAAACCAATCTCTTGCGACTTCCTCGCGTTCCTGGCTCGAACAGGCTAATTATGCTAAATATTCTTACCATTTCGAATGGTTAGGACGCCCCATAATTCAGTATCCTCAGGATATTGTCGCTTTTCAGGAAATCGTTTGGGAGGTCAAGCCCGACCTGATCATCGAAACGGGCATTGCTCACGGCGGCTCATTGATACTTAGCGCCTCTCTCCTTTCCATGCTTGATTACTGCGACGCAGTCGAATCGGGAAAACTGCTAAACCCGCGAGAACCCAAACGTCGTATTCTCGGCATAGACATCGACATTCGTACCCACAACCGCGAGGCGATTGAGGCACATCCCATGTCTTCCAGAATTGACATGATCCAAGGTTCTTCTGTTGACGCAGAAATTATTCAACGAGTTCAGGATTACGCCAACAGCTACGAAAAAGTGCTTGTTTGCCTCGATAGCAACCATACGCATGATCACGTTCTCGCGGAACTCAATGCTTACGCATCCCTCGCAACGAAGGATAGCTACTGCGTTGTATTCGACACCGTGATCGAAGACATGCCTGCGGACATGTTTCCGGACCGCCCGTGGGGACCTGGCAATAACGCCAAGACAGCGGTTCACGAATTTCTGAAAGGCAACTCCGATTTTGAGATCGACAAAAGCATTGATCACAAGCTGATGATATCAGTCACTCCGGACGGTTGGCTGAAACGTACGCGCTAATCGGCTTTGCAAGCTCACTCTTGAATTCCCATAATGAACGAACTCAAGAGGGTTAAGATACGACCCTCTTGAGACCACAGACTAAGAGAGATCGCTTTCGAAAAAAAAGCGCCTTTGGGCAGCCGTATCAAAGTCGAATCCGAAGGTCCTTATTTCCGCGTCATACCAGTCAGCCACGGCCTGGATACTGTTTTCCGTATAGAAGTTTTTGTAATCCGCTCCGGCGTTGCGCGAGACGTTTTTCTGTTTCAGGGTGCTCTTGACCCCGAAATACTCCGCCACTTCCTGTCTCAGGTTCTCCTGGCGAAGAATGTTGACCGCTACCTTTCCGGTTTCATTAACAACATAGTCCATTTGAGGGTACCAGCCGAGGGACGCGCGATGCCAGAAATAGTCCTTTGTTCCCCACTCATGTCTGGTTTCCAAAAATTCCTCGAAACCCTCGGCGGTGAGTTCAAGCTGACGCTCATGCTGACCGCTGGTCTGCAGATAGAACTTGAAACGCGAAAAGGTTCTCGCCCATGGGTTCCGGATCACCGCAAATGGCAGGGTTCCTGCCCGGACGGAAGTGTCGATATCGCGCAGGCGGGCATGCTCGTATCCGGGGTGCAGGCCCCGTGAGCGCATGTAGTCCAGAAGCCCGTTCGCATAGGCCTTGCTTTTCAACCGCCTGCGATGAGCAAGAACAAGTTTGCCGTTGAGTTCCGGCGCTTCGCGAAGTGCCATGCCGCCGTTTTTCGGGATATGGATCAACAAGTGCTTCTTTGGGGCGAAGCCCAGACGGGCGGGGGCGAATTTCAGGAAGTTTTTGAGCTGGTATTCGTCCATCATCTCGGTCTCATCGGTCCGGCTTGCACTGCGGAAAAGCAAGCGCCTGTAGGGTGCCGCTAACGCCGCATGTCAATCTGGTGGTGCCTTATCCCAATCTGCCAGGACTGTCCATTCATCGGCTCGCCGTCCAGGTTGAACTGGACCGGTTTTTGGGTCTGGATGGTGATGTTGCGGGCTTTTCTTTGGATGAGGCCGCTTTTGACGCCGTCGACGCCGCTGTCCAACAAGGTGGACAGGATGTCGATGCCCCGGCCCGACTTCGGGAAGGGAAGAATGGTCAGGTCCAGGAAGCCGTCGTCAAGCTTGGCGCGCGGGCACAGGCGGATGCCGCCACCGGCGCGGCGGCCGTTGCCGATTGCCAAAGCGAGGAAGGGCCCTTCCCAGGAGAACCCTTCCGCCTCGATGCGTGCCTCGCAGGCTGCCAGCTCTGAAAAGCGATGCAGACCGGTGAAGAGATAGGCGGCCCCGCCAAGCACGCGCTTGAGGTTAGGGTCCGTTTGCGAAGTGACCTGAGTGCCGAAGCCGCCAGTTGCCATGTTGACGAAGACGCAGCCGTTCACTTCGCCGACATCCATGGGCTTGGCGCTGGCGCGGGCGGCAAAGCGCAGGCAGGAAGGCACATCCGCCGGATCCAGGCGAATGTGGCGAGCAAAATCGTTGGCAGTGCCAAGCGGTAAAACAGCAAAGGCGAAAGGCGGTTTTTCTCCCTCGGGCATCTCGTGCAGGACGGCATCGACAACTTCATGGATCGTGCCGTCTCCACCCCCGCTCACCAACGTGTCGATTTTTTCGTCTTGCTGATCGCGCAGGGCTTCCTTTGCCAGTCGTGCTGTGTCGCCTGCCTCGAACGTCACCCGGACCGAGACTTCGTGCCCCATCGCCCTGACAGCCTGCACCGCAGCGCGCACATCGTTGCGGCTGGCCGACTTGCCGTTAAGAATCAAGCGCAAATGCTGCTTGTCCAAGTCCTACTCCTCGTTCTGACGCCTTGCTTGCGCGGTTCAGCCCGGCAACATGGTCTCGCGTCTGGTCCGCGCCGTTCTTGCCTCTTCCATCAACCATTGCCGGAAGGCCGCAACAACAGGCCGCATGGTCCGTCCCTCCGGATAGACAAAGTAATAAGCCGTCTGCTGATCCGGCGACAGATCAAAAAGACGCACGAGGCGTCCCGAGGCCAGTTCCGCCTCGACAAAAAATCTCGGGATGAGCGCCGCTCCCGCATGATGGATCGCCGCTTCGGATATCATGACAAATTGTTCGAAACGCGCCCCCTGAAAGGCCGCGTCCGTTTCGACCCCTGCCCGGTCGAACCACTGGCGCCAGGCAAGTGGCCGGGTTGCCAGTTGCAGGCGAGGAACACGCACCAGGTCAGCCGGCGTCCTTATTTCATGCCGGTCACGAAACGCGCGGGAGGCGACAGGAATGACTTCTTCATCAAAAAGACGCTCTGCGATTGCGCCAGCCCAGACCGGATCACCGTGGTGAATGGCACCATCAAACGGCTCTTCATCAAAATCGAACGGCTGCAGACGGACGCTAAGATTGAGCCCGGCATCCGGATAACGCCTGACGAACTCTGCAAGCCTCGGAGCAAGCCAGCGCGTGCCGAAAGTTGGAAGCACCGCGAGGTTCAGAACGTCGGCACTGCCCGCATAGGACATCACCTGCCGCGTCGCGGCGGTCATCTGCTCAAGCGCGCCGCGTATGTCATGAAGGTACAGCCTGCCTGCGTCGGTCAGCACGATGCGTTGGCGTACACGCCGAAACAGCTCGACGCCGAGCCGGTCCTCAAGCTGTCGGACCTGCTTTGATACCGCGCCCTGCGTCAGATGCAGTTCTTCGGCGGCTCGCGTGAAGCTCAAGTGCCGTGCAGCGCATTCAAAAGCGATCAGAGTGTCCGCTGGAGGGACAAAGGCGCGGCGCATATGATTTGCCCTACTTCATTCCATTTCGTCATGAAAGATGGAGCAGGTTTCGCTTTTCTGCAAATGAAATTCCGGCAACACTAGATAAAACAGAATGACCCAGGCCGATAATCGGCAACATAACGAGGGCCGCAACGAAAGGGCCCGGGAGAGAAAATATGAATGCACCGGCACATATCAAGTCCTCACCCACCGGCGGCGGCACGTTCGACTGGCAGGACCCGTTCCACCTGCGTGAACAGCTGAAGGAAGACGAACAGCTGATCCAGGACACGGCCCGCGCTTATGCTCAGGAAAAACTTCTGCCGCGGGTGATCGATGCCTACAGGGAGGAGCAGACCGACCGCTCCATCTTCAACGAGATGGGCGAGCTGGGACTGCTCGGCGTTACTCTGCCGGGAGATTATGGCTGCGCGGGTGCCTCCTATGTCGCCTATGGCGTCGTTGCCCGGGAAATCGAACGTGTGGATTCCGGTTATCGCTCCATGATGAGCGTTCAGTCTTCCCTGGTGATGTATCCGATTTACGCTTACGGCTCCGAAGAGCAGCGTCAGAAATACCTGCCGAAACTGGCAAGTGGCGAATATGTCGGCTGTTTCGGCCTCACCGAACCGGACGCTGGCTCCGACCCTGCAGGCATGCGCACACGTGCTGAAAAGATCGACGGCGGCTACAGACTGACCGGTTCGAAAATGTGGATTTCCAACTCGCCTATTGCGGACGTCTTCGTGGTCTGGGCGAAGTCGGAAGCGCATGACGGCGCGATCCGCGGTTTTGTGCTTGATAAAGGCATGAACGGACTGAGCGCGCCCAAGATCGGCGGCAAACTGTCCCTGCGCGCCTCCATCACCGGTGAAATCGTCATGGACGGTGTTGAAGTCGGCGAAGACGCCCTGTTGCCGAATGTTTCCGGCCTCAAGGGTCCGTTCGGCTGCCTCAACCGCGCGCGTTACGGCATTGCCTGGGGCTCGATGGGCGCAGCTGAAGACTGCTGGGCACGGGCACGCCAGTATGGCCTCGACCGCGAGCAATTCGGCCGCCCGCTGGCACAAACTCAGCTGTTCCAGAAGAAGCTTGCCGACATGCAGACGGAAATCACCCTCGGCCTGCAGGCAGCGCTTCGCGTCGGCCAGTTGTTTGATGCGGGCAGAGTCGCACCGGAAATGATTTCTATCATCAAGCGGAACAACTGCGGCAAGGCGCTGGATATCGCCCGCCAGGCACGTGACATGCACGGCGGCAACGGCATCCAGGAGGAGTATCACGTCATGCGTCATTCCCAGAACCTGGAAACCGTCAACACCTATGAAGGCACCCACGATGTTCATGCGTTGATCCTTGGTCGCGCGCAGACGGGCCTGCAGGCATTCTTCTGATAAACATGGCATCGAATTTCATCCCAGCGGGCCCACGGGCCCGCTGTGTCGTTCTCGGGGAGATCTCATGGCGAAACGGACTGCGGATGTTGTCATAATCGGAGGGGCCGTCATGGGGTCTTCGGTCGCCTGCCACCTTGCCCAGCATGACGACTTTTCCGGTCGCATTGTCGTTGTCGAAGCCGATCCGGCTTATGAGACATGTGCCTCGGCCCGCTCCGCCGCTTCCATTCGGCAACAGTTTTCGAGTGCCATCAATATTGAAATCTCGCTATACGGCATTCGCTACCTTCGTGAGATCGGCATAAATCTGGAGGTTGATGGCAACCGACCGGTCATCGATCTCCATGAAGGTGGATATCTGTTCCTGGCAACGCCCGAAAAGTCTGGCATTCTGCAAGAAAATCATCAGCTGCAGCAAAACCTCGGGGCTGACATAGGCTGGTTCGATCAATCCGGTCTCAAGGAAAGGTTTCCCTGGTTGAGCGTGTCGGATCTGGCAGCCGGTTGCCACGGGTTGTCTGGTGAAGGCTGGTTCGACGGCTATGGCCTGATGCAGGCGTTTCGCAGGAAAGCCCGTGACCTTGGTGTCGAATATGTGTCGTCCGAAGCAAAGCTCGCAAAGGACGAAACCGGCGGCTGGCAGATAAGCCTGTCGAACGGCGGAACCCTTACAAGCCCGGTTGTTGTAAACTGCGCAGGCGCTTCAGGAGGAGCCGAGATCTGCAAACAGGCCGGAGCAGAGGTTCAGATCGTTCCCAAGAAGCGCTGTGTTTTCACCTTTGAATGCCGGGATCGGCTTGAGGGTTTCCCGCTACTGATCGACCCGACCGGAACCTACGTGCGCCCCGAAGGAACAGGTTACATTTGCGGCTCCGCGCCGCCGGCGGACAAGGACCCGGATTGCACCGACTTCGATGTTGACCATGCCTTGTTTGAAGAGCATATCTGGCCGACGCTTGCTGCCAGAGTTCCCGCTTTCGAGACGATCAAGCCGGGTGCGGCGTGGGCTGGCACCTATGACATGAACCTTTTCGATCACAATGCCTTTGTTGGCGGCGTGCCAGGTCTGGACGGCTTTTTCCTCGCACTCGGTTTTTCCGGCCACGGTTTGCAACAGTCGCCGGCTGTCGGACGTGGGTTGGCAGAGCTGATCGCGACCGGGGCCTACCAGACACTCGACCTTTCGCCTTTGTCTTACGACCGGCTTCTTTCAGGAACACCGATCGTCGAGAAGAACGTCGTCTGAGAGGCCGAGGTTCTATTCAGCCACGAGAAGCGGAACGACCGGTTCTTCTTCCACCTGCCCGGCTTGCGATTTGGACGCTCTGGCAAGGTGCTGGGTGTCGACGGGAATGATGTCCGCACCGGCGGAATTTGCCGCGCGATTTTGGGCAGCGCAGGAAACGCTTTCGGCAGCAGCCCAGTCGATCACCTGCGATAGCGTTTCTTTCAACACCGACTGTAAGCGCGCGATGCGGATCTTGTCCGGCTCGAATGGCGGAGATTCGTGCCGCAGATAGGCGCGTTGGGCCAGAAGCATTGTCATAGCATGAACACCGCTTTCGGGTCGGCCGAAAGCCCGGGTGATGTAACCGCCCTTGGTTTGCTCATCTACGCTGACGGAATAGCCTTCGCGACCACGGAAAGATCCAGCGAACAGATTTTTCAGATCGGGAGCGCAGGAATCGCCTTCGGCCGTGCCGATACTCACAAGTGGCAGACCGGTGCTGGTCACGCCCCTGATGTGGGTTCTCATTGACTGACAATCGAGAACAACAACAGTTCCATGCTGTTCCAGAAGCCTGCCGATCTGCTTGCGTACCGCGTTATGGTACGGCTCGTAGAACAACAGTGATCTCTGCTCAATCTCGGTCGGACCCGGTTCTTCGCCGTCCTGATAGATCCTCTTGCCGTCCAGCGTGGCAAGCGGGCACAGGTGACCGCCGCCGGGAACAAGCCCTTTGCCGTGGAACGCAGGGTCTTCATCAAGGTCTATGACGTAGCGCGAGACTGTGGATGTCACCAAGGTCGCGTCCAGCTCCTCGCGAATGCCGAAAACCCGCTCCAGCCGCCATGCCAGATCTACCTGGAGACGTCCGGTCGCGTTCAATCGCTTTCCGACGGCCTGTGGTATTTCCGTGCCGCTATGGGGAAGACACAGAATGAGGGGGCTTTGCCCTTCTTCAACCAGGATCATGCTGTAACGCTTTACTCAAAAATACCAATTGGTCTTTAATTTGAATAATTTACTTAACGGAAACAAGACATTTTCTTTGCAGTTAAAAAACAAGCGAATGATGCTACTCATTGTATTTTTCATTTTTGCTTTAAATAAATCAGTCACTTAGCGCTTCTTTACCAACATCCAAGATACTACCGCCTACACTCGCGGTGGTTTGTTGCACACACAAATATTTGAACGGGCCTACAATTTTCAGTCGAGTTTCGCCCCTCTCGACCAATGTTTCGTTGTCTTTCTCTTGACGCGAAACACCCATCGCGCAATTTTTCCAAGCCCGCATTTACGCAGCTTCCACCCGCTGCGATTTCCAGATCTGGAACCGCGCTTCAAATGAGGATACCGCCATGACGCTTCGCAATGGCAAAGAGTTTTTGATGATTCCAGGGCCAACGAATGTGCCCGAGGAAGTCTTGAGGGCCATGCACAGGCCAGCGGTCGATATCTATGAAGGTCCGCTTCTGGAAACAACTGATTACTGCCTCAACAGCCTGAAAAAACTGTTCCGGACCGAAGGCAGGACGTACATCTACGCTGCAAATGGTCATGGCGCTTGGGATTCGGCGCTTTGCAACACCTTGAAGAAAGGTGACAAGATCCTGGTACTGGAGTCTGGCCGCTTTGCGCTCGGTTGGGGCGAAGCGGCGGCCGTAAGCGGGCTGGACGTGGAAATCCTGCCAGGTGAATGGGATAAAGGTGTTGATCCGGCACGGCTGGAAGAGCGGTTGAAGCAGGACAGCGCGCACCAAATCGCCGCGATTCTTGTTGTCCAGGTCGATACCGCTTCGGGCGTCTGGAATGATATTTCTGCACTGCGCAAGGCGATCGACGCTGCCAACCACCCTGCTCTTTACATGGTGGATACGATCGCGTCACTTGGGTGCATGCCTTTCGAAATGGATGCGTGGGGTGTCGATGTTGCCCTGACGGGATCGCAAAAGGGGCTGATGTGTCCACCCGGCCTTTCTTTCGTCGCAGCTGGTCCCAGGGCCGACAAGGCACATGAAACCGCCGATTTGCGAACCAACTACACCGACTGGACCTTTCGACAGGGACCCGAGCACTACCAGAAGTATTGCGGCACTCCTCCGGAGCATCTGCTGTTTGCCTTCCACAAGGCGCTGGACCTGATTTTTGAAGAGGGTCTGGAGAAAGTCTGGCACCGCCACGCATTGCTCGGAGAAGCAACCCGACGCGCCGTAGCGGAGTGGTCGAAAGAAGGGGCGGTTGAATTCAACATCAGTGATCCGCACGCACGTTCCAACAGCGTGACGGTTCTGCGGCTCACCAATGGAGATGCAGCGGCGCTTCGTGCCTTCACCAAAGATGTTTGCGGCGTCACGGTGGGAGGCACAATCGGCGAATTGTCCGGCAAGGGAATTCGTATCGCCCATATGGGTCATGTGAACGCGGTCATGCTTCTGGGCACGCTTGCTTCAATCGAGCTCGGATTTGAAAAGCTGGCAATTCCTTACGGTAAGGGCGGCGTGCAGGCAGCAATCAATTATCTGGCAACAGCAATTTGACAACCTGCCTTTTCAGACTGTCATACTTCCGGTTGAAGACTGAAGACTGAAGACACCGGGGAGGCCATGGCGATCTTACTAAATCTGGCGGGCGCGCTCGGGCTGTTCCTGTACGGAATGAAGGTGATGAGCGATGCCCTGTCGGAACTCGCAGGGCGCAGTCTCAGGACCACTCTCGGCAAACTGACTTCAAACAGGTTCAAGGCTGTCCTCACCGGCATTTTCATCACCTGCGTCATTCAGTCATCTTCAGCGACAACGCTCATGGTTGTCAGCTTCGTCAATGCCGGTCTCCTGTCGCTGACCGGGGCGATCCCCGTGATAATGGGCGCCAATATAGGCACCACCTTCACCGCCTGGCTGATCGCATTGCTGGGCTTTGGTGTGTCGATGACCGCCATTGCCATTCCGCTCATGGCGCTCGGGTTCGTGCTGTTTTCAATGTCCTCGGCTCAGGCGCGCAAGTGGGGCGGTGTCATTATTGGCTTCGGGCTGCTGTTCATCGGCCTCGAGTTCATGAAAGACGCAGTACCGGACCTGCAGAACAATCCGGCGGTCTATGAATTCATCGAAAATGCATCCGGCTACGGTTTCCTATCAACGCTACTGTTCCTGCTCATCGGCACGGCGCTGACCGTTGTTCTGCAGTCTTCCAGCGCCACCATGGCAATCACCATCGTGGCGGCGAGCCAGGGATGGCTGCCGTTTGAGGCGGCAACCGCGATCATTCTCGGTGAAAACGTAGGAACGACAATCACCGCCAACCTGGCTGCACTGGTCGCCAACACCAATGCAAAACGAGCTGCTCTTGCACATCTGATCGTCAATGTGTTCGGCGTGGTCTGGGCGCTCGTGTTCCTTCAACCGTTGATCGGACTGGTTGTCCATATCGCGTTGCTGGTCGGTGGTGGTTCGCCTTTGGCGGATGCTGCCGCGGTGCCACTCGGCCTTGCACTGTTTCACAGCCTCTTCAACGTTCTGAACGTTTCCCTTCAGATCGGTTTCGTCCAATTGATTGCCAGGCTCGTCACAGCCGCTATTGCCGACAAACCGGATCCTGAGCGCGAATTTGCCCAACCGCAGTTTCTTACGGCATCCGCGTTGAAATATCCGGAAACCGCAATTGACGCCTTCCTGAAGGAATCCCGGCGGCTTTTCAACAATGCCCTTTTCGAAGGCGTCGCCCATGGGCTTTCTCTATCAAGAACCCAGATTCAGTCCGGTGCGTCTCTGGAAGATGGTGTCCGACGGGCCGGGCCGGTCCAGCCATTTGACACCCAATCGCTCTTCCTGAAGCGCATTGAACCGCTTTACGAAGAAATGCTGCGCTACTCTTCGGACATTCTGGCGAGACATGACCTTTCCGAGGTGCAACAAGACCAGATTCAGGCCATCAGGCTGGCAAATCGCCGAATGCTGGACATTCTGAAAAACACGGCGGTGCTCAACACCATCGCCACCCGGGACACAGATCCCTCCAATGCCGAGTTTCTTCACGAAATCAACTCGATCCGCCTCGTCGTCGCCCGCTTGCTTCGCTCACTGTTCGAGCTCTTCAATGAGCAGCCCGAGCAACGCACCTATGAGGCCTTCAAGACCCTGAGGCAGGATGCCGATCAACACGACATCACGATTTTCGCCGAGGTCGATGACCTGATCCGCAAACAAGGGATCACACCTGCGGAAGGTGCAGCGTTGATCAATGCAAGCGCAATCACGAAACATGTCACGCGCGATCTGGTGAAGGCTGCGCGCACGCTATACAGCGACCTTCATCACAACGAAAGCCTGGAAGTCCTTGAAGCCACTTCGTGAAACTGTTTGACCCTGTTTCGCTCAGGTGTGATTTCCTGCCATCATGGCGGCAGCCACTTGACTGAGCCTCGGCCGGTTCAATTTACCGACGGCGGTGAGTGGCAGGTTTTCCAGGAAGACAATTGCTTCGGGCGCCTTGTAGCCCACCCGGTCTCGCGCAAATTTCATTAGGTCACGCGTTTCCGGTCTCACGGCCTCGTTCTTCAATGTCACGAATGCCCAAACGTTCTGACCGTGCACCAGGTCGTCCACGCCAACGACGCCTGCATAGGCGACCGCAGGGTGATCCATCAGGGCATCTTCAACATCCTGCGGATTTATGTTGGAACCGTCATGAATGATGATCTGCTTCCTGCGGCCGCAGAACCATACGTATCCGTCTTCGTCTGCGCGCATGACATCACCGGAATCGAGCCACCCCATTTTCAGAATTCGATCAGTGGCATCCAGGTCATTCCAGTAACCCGTCATCACGCAAGGGCTCTTGACCCAGTGTTGCCCTTCTACACCGACCGGAACCTCTTCGCCGTCGATATCCCTTATCGCAGACGTATAACCCGGGTTGTTCAATCCAACAGAGCCCAGCTTGTTGACCCCGTAAGGTGGATTGATA
Organism: Pseudomonadota bacterium; assembly: GCA_039195965.1. Lineage (GTDB taxonomy): Bacteria > Pseudomonadota > Alphaproteobacteria > Rhizobiales > Stappiaceae > Roseibium. The sequence continues at coordinate 35,441 of JBCCVB010000039.1, read as the reverse complement.
TGGGACGTTCCGATTTCGGTCATACCGTATGCTTCATTGATCGGGATACCCGCTATGTCGGTGAATTCCTTTTCCAGCTCAGCCGACAACTTGTCTCCACCGGACATGACAAGACGAAGGGATTCAAAATCGGCAGGTATTGAGTGAATGTCCCGGATCAATCCGAAGAGCGCGGCAGGCAGGATCAACGAAACTGTGGGCCGGTTTGAACGCAGCAACGGCAATAGCCCTTCCGCATCAAAGGTCGGCGCAAGACAAACTTCCGCCCCTGTCCATAACCCGGACAACGAGAGCTTGATGGACCCCATATGCGATACTGAGGAGGCGGCCAGCAGAACATCGTCCTGCGTTATGACCAAAGCTTCAGCGAAACTGGTGGTTATGTAGCCGAACGTTGTCAGGCTATGAGTCACCCCCTTCGGCTTGCCAGTGCTGCCGGATGTAAAGAGGATGAACGCTGGAGCATCCTCTTGCACGTCTGGCGGCGCAAAAGGTCTTGCCTCTTCTGTCATAAGCCGTTCCAGGCTGTCAGTGGCACCCGCCTGATCTCCTTCGAAGAAAAACAGGCCTTTGGGCAGCTTTCCAGCTTCGTCACTTGCCTCGATTTCCGACGCCCTTTCCGAATGCACGACCATCATCGCCGGCTGAACCTTGGCCAGTGCGTGATCGATTTCCGAGGTGGTGTATCTGTAATTCAGGGGCATCGCGACAAGACCGGCCTTCATGCAGGCCAGGTAGTGCACAATCAGGGCGCACCTGTTCGGCATCAAAGACGCCACAACGCAGCCTGGCGACAACCCCATATCGACATAGTGTCCGGCAAGTCGGCTCGAGAGGGTATCCAGCTCCTGCCAGGTCAAACGTGCATCCGACCCGGTCAATGCATATGCGTCCGGCTTTTCCCGAACATGCGGCGCGATAAGTGTCCGCAAGTCCGCAGCTTCTTCAAGTGGACCACCATGCAGCAAGATTTCGCCCTCCTTACGAATTCTCCACCGGGTGCCGGCTAAACGAGAATGCCTGTCGGCCCGGTCAAAGCTTTTCTTCCAGGCGCTCACAGATGGTCTTCAACACCTGAACGCGCGCATGCCGCTTGTCTTCAGAAGACACCAACGTCCATGGAGCATAATGCGTTGAGGTGCGGTCAACCATGTCGCCCGCGGCAACCGCGTACTGGTCCCACTTCAAGCGATTGCGCCAGTCTTCGTCGGTGATCTTGTGCTGCTTGTAGGCGATGTCCTCGCGAAGCTTGAAGCGCCGCAACTGCTCCTCTTCGGAAATTGCCAGCCAGAACTTGCAGACGATGTAGCCGTAGTCGGTCAGTTCCTGCTCGAACTCGTTGATCTCATTGTAGGCCCTGAGCCAATCTTCATGTCCGGCAAACCCTTCGACACGTTCGACAAGCACACGCTCGTACCAGGACCGGTCAAAGATTGCGAAATGCCCCTTGCGTGGGACCCGGCGCCAGAACCGCCACAGATAGGGTCGCGCCTTCTCCTCATCGGTTGGCGCCGAAATCGGATGCACCTTGTAGATCCTGGGATCCAGAGGGCGGATCACGCGACGGATCGCGCCGCCTTTTCCGGCCGCGTCATTGCCCTGAAACACGAGGACAACGCCGGTCTTGGACATCGACTTGCGATCGGAGAGCTCCGACAGAACCTTCTGATACCTGTCCCGCAGGTCCTCGTATTCGGCCTTTGGGAGTTTGGCGGTCAGATCAATCGTGTCGACCGCTGTTTCCCGTTTCAGCCCGCCGACAACCGGTGGCGCGGCAACGGAGTGCGGCTCGCCATTTTCCAGTTTCAGCTTCATGGATCGGGCAACCGTCTGGGCGAGCGCCGCATCGCGGTATTCAGGATCCTGGGAAGGGATCACGAACCACGGTGCATATCCCTTGCTGGTCTCCAGGATGATTTTTTCACCCGCCTGGGTGGCTTTCTTGTGATGCTTGAGAGCAGCCCAGTCCACAAGCACATGTCGCGCGGCATGTTTCTTTTCAATTTTCTTCAGCCGCTCTTCCTGAACATCCTTCGGCAGAAAGAACCAGAACTTGAGGATCAGCACATCTTCATTGGCGAGCATTTCCTCGAAGCGCCGGATTCGCACCAGAGCTTTCTCGAACGCGTCCTCGTCAATCTTCTTGTAGATCCAGTCGCGCAGGATCGACTGGTACCAGCTGCCGAACACGATGGCCGTTTCGCCCTTTGCCGGCAGATCGCGCCAGTAGCGCCATAGCGGCGGGCGTAAGCGTGCCTCGTCCATTGGCTCGCCGTAGGCGTTGCACACCAGATGGCGCGCATCCATCCAGCCGTAAAGTCGCGCAACAGCTTCGCCCTTGCCTGCTCCATCCAGTCCATCAACAAGAATCAATGTCGAAAACTGCTTGTTCTCCACCACGGGCAACTGTGCCGCAAGCAAGTCTTCCCGCAGTTTCGGCTCCAGTTTCTTGAACGCTTTCTTGTCCATTTTTTGCGGCAGGCGGGCAGATTCAAACATCGGGATCTCCGTGGAATGTCGCGCTGATTGCATATTGAATCAGCTGAAACCAAAAGACCATGTTCCAGATCAAAGGTTCGCAATTGCAATAGAATCCGTTTTTTCCTGTTGGAGGAAACAATTGAGGCCTATATGAAACGATATCCGACTCTGGCAGGACAGCTCCTGACGGAGCTCGATCTTGACCACATGACTTTCGTCGAACCGGCTGATGTCCGTATCTGATTTTATTGATCCCATACTAAACTTCATTGCCAACAATCCGTCGCTTGCCGGTTTGATCTGCTTTCTTGCAGCGATGGGTGAAGCTCTTTTCATTATCGGGCTGTTCGTGCCGACAACGGTCGTTTTGGTTGGCGCCGGCACTCTCGTTGGCCTTGGCAAGCTGGATCCGGTGCCGCTGTTCATCTGGACCACGCTGGGAGCGACGGCGGGCGACGCGATCTCCTATTGGATCGGCTATACGTTCAAGGACAAGATCAAGCGCATGTGGCCGCTCAACAAATACGCCCACATGATCGAGAGCGGAGAAAAATTCTTTCAGCACCACGGCGGAAAAAGCGTGTTCATCGGCCGGTTCGTGCCTGGCGTCAAATCCGTTGTTCCCGGTATCGCCGGCATGGCAGGCATGAACTTCACACGGTTCTCCGTAGTCAACGTTACTTCCGCCTTTGCCTGGACAATTGCCCATATGGGGCCGGGTATCATTGCCGGTTCCGCGCTTGGCGCCATCGGTCAGATCAGCGGACGTCTGGCGTTCGTGCTTGGTGCGCTTCTGGTCGTCATCTTCCTGATTGTCATGCTCGGCCGCTGGCTGATCCTGATCATCCTGCCGCTGTTTCCGAACACTCATGCAATGATTGTCAGCTGGTTTGCAAAACGTGACGACCGGGTTTCTCGCTGGATCGCACAGAACTTCGATCCGGCCCATCCCCGTTCCACCGGCATGCTTGCTTCCGCGCTGCTGCTGCTGATCAGCATGCCCGCCTTCTTCTGGATCATGGGCGAGGTTGCTCCGGGCGAGCCGATGGTTCGGGCCGATCTTGCGATCCTGAACCTGTTCGACAGTCTTCGCACGCCGGTCGGCGACAAGATCATGGTTTTCATGACAACCTTGGGGGATGGCGTTGTCGTCACCGGGGTAACTGTCGCGGTCGCTGCCTATCTGTTCGGAAGGAAAGCCTGGCGGCGTGGTATCGGCTTCGTCATTGCCATGGCAGGAACGGCAATGTTCGTTCCGCTCATCAAGCTCCTTTTGCACCGCTCAAGGCCGATCGAGCTATATGCCGGTGCTGACGCCTACAGTTTCCCCAGCGGCCACGCGACGCTCAATGCTGTTCTATTCGGCATTTGCGCAGTCCTGATCGCCCACGATCTCAAGCGATGGGCCAAGGCAGGCATCTTCACGGTTTTCGCGACTTATGTGATCACCATCGGCTTCTCCCGCATCTATCTGGGCGCCCATTGGATGTCGGACGTTCTGGCCGGCCTTTTGTTCGGCACTGCGATGGTCTCGGCGTTCGCCTTCGTGTTCGGCCCCATTCACAACGAAAAGATCGGCCGAGCGACATTGGCAGGGATCGTGGTTGTCACTCTGGCCGCATTCGGCGGTTGGCATCTGTCCACGAGCTTCGACAAGGCACTGCTGACTTATGAACCACGCACCAGCAAGGAAGTCATGACCGCTTCCAGTTGGCGCGAGTATGGCTGGATATCCGTTCCGGCGCGCCGGATCGAATTGAACGGAGACAGGGAAGAGCCGCTGGTCATCCAATATGCCGGTTCCCTGAAGCGCTTCGCTGACATTGCCGAGAAGAGTGGTTGGCAGTTACCGCCCAAGTGGTCGCTGACGACGGCAGGCGGTTTTGTCGAAGGTGAAACCCCGCCCGACTCATTGCCTATCCTGCCGCGCAGCCAGAACGGCCATCAACCCGATCTTGTTTTGATCAGGAAAGATGCCGGGAAAGACGTGAGCGGACGCTGGGTATTGCGTCTGTGGCCCAGCCAATACGAAATTCTGGAGAGTGGGCGACTGCAGGCTCTTTATGTCGGTTCCGTGGTGCATGAGGACATCGTGCGCCCGCTTGGGGAATTCTCCGGACCACGCACCGACATTCACGCACCTCCTCTGGCGGAAAATCCTGCCATGCATATTCCTGGATCGGTGATCAGGAAACGGTCTGACGGAACCGAAATCGTCCTCGGCCTGGCGGAAAATCAGACCGGACGGCCATAAATCCAAACTGTCTCCTGCAACTGAAGCAAAGTGAGGAAGTCCTCTTCCTCACTGCAATTCTGCCTTGATCAAGCCTGCGCAACATAGCCAGCCAGGACGCGACGTTGGCGGCCGGCAGAGCATTTTCTCCAAGCTTCCAGCCTGCGACACCTCGTCTTCGGGGAACTACTTGCGACTTTGTTCGTATATTCATATATTCGAATATAACGTAATTAGGAAACCACCATGACAGACTTCACTCCTCTTTTGAGTTTTGCCGGCGGCACGATGATCGGCCTTGCCGTGGTCGCGCTGATGGCGGTTCATGGCCGGATTGCCGGTATCAACGGTATTGTAAGCGGCTTTCTGACCACTCACCTCACACAGGATTGGGCCTGGCGGGCTGCATTTCTGGCGGGAATGGTTGCCAGCCCCCTGATCATGCTCGGTGTGACCGGGCAGCTGCCGAGCATCTCGATACCGTCGTCACCTTTGTTGCTCGCAGTCGGCGGGTTTCTGACCGGTGTCGGCACCACGCTTGGTTCCGGGTGCACGAGCGGGCACGGGGTGTGCGGCATGTCCAGATTGTCGGCCCGCTCCATTGCCGCCACGCTCACTTTCATGGCCACCGCCGTCGCGACCGTTTTTCTGACCCGTCACGTTTTTGGAGGCTGATTGGATGAGACTCGTTTTTGCTTTCGCATTTGGCCTTCTGTTCGGCATCGGCATACTGATTTCCGGAATGGGTAATCCGGCAAAGGTGCTGAACTTTTTTGACTTCGCCGGAACCTGGGATCCAAGCCTTGCCTTCGTCATGGGTGGCGCTCTGCTGGTTACCGCCATTGGATACCGCCTGGTTTTTCGCATGCAAAAACCCTTGCTGGCACAGTCATTCAGCCTGCCGACAAAGCAGGACCTGGACACCAGACTGCTTGGCGGCTCGGCCATCTTCGGTATCGGCTGGGGCCTGAGCGGCTTCTGCCCGGGCGGCCTCATTCCGGTGCTTGGACTTGGTATGAGCGGACCATTGCTGACGGCGGCGGCCATCGCGGCCGGCATTGTTTCAGCCAGATGGATGATCAGATTGAACTATGGCGGGCAACCGGCCGGTGCCTGATCCAATCAGAATACGGCCGCTAATAGGGAGACAACAATGAGCAGTTCAAACTACCCGGTCGACATGGCTGTCAAACCGGATGTGAAGGCATTTTTCGATCCGGCGACGAACACGATCACTTACGTCGTGAAAGATCCGGCGAGCAATTCCTGCGCCGTCGTCGACAGCGTGATGGATATCGATTACGCAGCCGGTCGCATCACCTACGATCATGCTGACGAAATCATCGCCTATATTCAGGACAACGATCTGAAGCTTGAATGGCTGATTGAAACGCACGTCCATGCCGATCACCTGTCAGGCGCTCCCTACATCCAGCAAAAACTTGGCGGCAAGCTCGGGATCGGCGACAAGATAACGGTGGTTCAGGAAACCTTCGGCAAGGTATTCAACGAAGGCACGGAGTTCCAGCGCGACGGCAGCCAGTTTGATCAGCTGTTCAAGGATGGCGACAGTTATCAGATCGGCGAGATGACAGCGTTTGTCATGTATACGCCAGGTCACACTCCGGCCTGCATGGTGCATGTCATGGGCGATGCGACATTTGCCGGTGACACTCTGTTCATGCCCGACAGCGGTTCTGCCCGTGCAGATTTCCCCGGTGGCGATGCGGCTACACTTTACGAGAGCATTCAGAAGGTTCTGTCCCTTCCGGACGACATGCGCCTGTTCATGTGTCACGACTACGGCCCCAATGGGCGGGACATTCAGTGGGAGACCACCGTTGGCGCGGAGAAAGAGCACAACATTCACGTTGGCGGCGGCAAGACGAAGGATGAGTTCGTCAAGTTCCGCACCGAACGGGATGCCAAGCTCGACATGCCCAAGCTGATCATACCGTCGCTGCAGGTCAACATGCGTGCAGGTAAACTGCCGCCGGCAGACGAAAGCGGCAAGTCGTTCCTGAAGGTGCCTGTAAACACGCTCTAGAACCTGAATACACGCGCAGAGCCGTTCGGGCTTTGCCTCATCACAGGATTTTATCTGCATTTTCAAGGCAATGAATTGCGCCAATCGGAAGACCGGTCACGCTTGCGTGTCGATCGGGGGTCGTTCAGTGCGCGCAAAGTCCGTCTTGAACAGAAGTGCCGGGAGGAAACGGCCATGACGATAAAGGCAATCAACTCGGAAATATCCGTTGCCCCTCAGATCAGCCCAGAGGATCTGACCGACATTGCCCAACTGGGATTCCGCTCCGTGATCTGCAACCGGCCCGATGGTGAAGGCGCTGATCAGCCGACGTTCGAGGAAATCGAGGCAGCCGCAAAGAAGTTCGGACTTGAAGTGCACTACCTTCCCATCGTCGCGGGAAAAGTGCGTGACGAGGATGCCGATGCCTTCGGCACACTGATGAGCACGTTGCCCAAACCGGTACTTGCCTATTGCCGGACCGGAACGCGTTCGGCGACACTCTGGTCGCTGTCTCAATCGGACAAGCTGCCGCTTGCAGACATTCTGGCTCAATCCAAGTCTGCCGGGTACGACATGGCCGGCGTGGTGCGCCGGATCGCAAATGGCGGCAGGACGCCGACGGAACCCGCGGAAGATGCACGCTTTGACGTTGTGATTGTGGGTGGCGGCGCTGCCGGCATCTCGGTCGCCTCAAGCCTCTTGGCCCGTAAATCCGATCTGAACGTTGCGATCATCGACCCGGCGGATGTCCACTATTACCAACCCGGCTGGACCATGGTCGGCGGCGGTATCTTCAACGCGTCCGACACCGCGAAGACCATGGGCTCACTGATCCCGCGCGGAGTGCACTGGATCAAGTCCGCCGTTGCCGCTTTTGAACCGCAGGACAATGCGGTCGTCCTCGATGGCTGCCGTGTCGTGAAATATGACCGCCTGGTCGTGTGCCCAGGTCTGAAACTGGACTGGCACGGAGTGGAAGGCCTGGTAGACACCTTAGGCAAGAACGGTGTCACTTCCAACTATCGTTACGATCTGGCTCCTTACACCTGGCGCCTGGTTCAGGAAATGGATGCGGGACGAGCGATCTTCACGCAACCTCCCATGCCGATCAAATGCGCCGGCGCGCCGCAAAAGGCGATGTATCTCTCCGCCGACTTCTGGGTAAAGGCCGCCAGACTTGGCAGCATCGACATTCAATTCATGAATGCGGGCGGTGTTCTCTTTGGCGTCAAGGACTACGTGCCGGCCCTGATGAACTACATTGAACGCTATGGCGTTCAACTGAACTTCTTTCACAATCTGATCTCGATTGACGGGCCGGCCAAAAAGGCTGTCTTTGAAGTGAAGCAACCGGATCAGGAACCGACGCGTGTTGAAACCGACTTCGACATGATCCACGTAACCCCACCGCAGACCGCACCCGATTTCATTCGTGTGTCACCCCTTGCCGATGGTGCCGGATGGGTGGATGTCGACCAGTCAACGCTGCGCCACAAGACCTATGACAACATCTGGTCGCTGGGTGATGTCATGAACGCTCCCAACGCCAAGACGGCCGCAGCCGCACGCAAGCAGGCACCGGTTGTCGCCGAAAATCTTGTGTCGGATATCGAAGGACACAGCGCAACCGCACAATATGACGGCTACGGGTCCTGCCCTCTCACCGTGGAGCGGGGCAAGATTGTTCTGGCGGAATTCGGCTATGGCGGGACGCTGTTGCCGAGTTTTCCACGTTGGTTGGTGGACGGGACCAAACCAACGCGGACGGCATGGCTTCTGAAAGAACGCATCTTGCCTCCTATCTACTGGCGCGCAATGCTGCGTGGCAAAGAGTGGATGGCCAAGCCGGAAAAAGTGACTGCTTCTTAAGCCATTAATCGATAACTTGTTGCATCACTCGAGCCGGATCTCCGGCTCGTTTGGTGTCCTGGCGGAATGAAAGTCCAATTGATGAACCTGCTTCAGCGGTATTTGCCCATCCTCGATTGGGGAAAGCGGTATGACAAGGAAACGGCGACAAACGATCTGGTCGCCGCGGTGATCGTCACCATCATGCTGATCCCACAGTCTCTGGCCTATGCGCTGCTGGCGGGACTGCCGCCGGAAGTCGGACTTTATGCGTCAATCCTGCCGCTCGTCGCCTATGCCCTCTTCGGCACCAGCCGGGCCCTCGCCGTCGGACCGGTTGCCGTCGTCTCTCTGATGACCGCCTCAGCGGTCGGTGAACTCGTGCAGCAGGGTACGCCGGAATATCTCGGAGCGGCAATTGTTCTGGCATTCCTTTCAGGCCTGATGCTGGTCGTGATGGGACTTTTTCGTCTCGGTTTCCTTGCCAATCTTCTAAGTCACCCGGTGATTTCCGGTTTCATCACCGCATCCGGTCTGCTGATCGCTTCCAGCCAGCTCAAGCACATTCTCGGCGTACCGGCCAGCGGACACACCCTTTACGACATCCTGCTGTCGATCCTTGATCATCTTGATGAAATCAACTGGATCACCTTCGCCATCGGCGCCACAGCGACCGCATTTCTTTTTTGGGTGCGCAAGGGGTTGAAAAAACTGCTTCTAAGCCTCGGCTTCAAGCCGTTTCTTGCCGATATCGTGACCAAGGCCGGACCTGTGGCGGCGGTTGCCGTCACGACCCTGACTTCAGCCATGTTTCACCTGGGCGAGCGCGGGGTGCGCATTGTTGGTGATATTCCCTCCGGTCTTCCGGTACCGCAGCTGCCGACCTTTGACAGTGAGCTTTGGATAGCACTTGCCGGTCCGGCGTTGCTGATTTCGGTAATCGGTTTCGTCGAGTCTGTATCGGTGGCACAGACACTGGCCGCCAAAAAGAGGCAGCGGATAGATCCGGATCAGGAACTGATAGGCCTCGGCGCTTCCAACATCGCCTCTGCAGTGTCCGGCGGATATCCGGTCACCGGTGGTTTCGCGAGATCCGTCGTCAATTTCGATGCGGGCGCCGCGACACCAGCGGCCGGTGCATTTACCGCCGTCGGCATCGCACTTGCCACTCTGTTCCTGACACCTTTGCTAACCCACCTGCCCCAGGCAACTCTCGCCGCGACGATCATCGTGGCGGTATTGTCGCTTGTCGATTTTGGGGCCATCAAGCGCACGTTCGCCTATTCAAAGAGCGATTTTTCCGCAATGGCGGCAACCATCGCCGTTACGCTGGTTTTCGGTGTCGAACCGGGTGTCGTCACCGGTGTTCTTTTGTCCATCGCGCTTTATCTTTACCGCAACAGCCGCCCGCACATGGCCATCGTCGGCATCGTTCCGGGAACCGAACACTTCCGCAACATCGACCGGCACAACGTGGTCACCGGTCAGAGCGTGTTGACCTTGCGCGTCGATGAGAGCCTGTTCTTTGCCAACTCCCGCTATCTGGAAGACAAGGTCTATGCGCTTGTGGCTGAAAAACCTGAGATCGATCATGTCGTCCTGATGTGTCCGGCCGTGAACGAAATCGATGCCAGTGCTTTGGAGAGCCTTGAAGAAATCAATCACCGTCTTTCAGATTCCGGTGTCAGCTTCCATCTCTCGGAAGTGAAAGGACCCGTTATGGACAGATTGAAGAGAACCGACTTTCTCGACCATCTGACGGGTCAGGTCTTCCTCAGTCAGTATGAGGCCTTGTGCGCGCTGGACCCGCTTACGGCGCATCTGGCAGAAGCACGCACGCCCAAGAAAACGGCACGGCCGGTTGTCTGGGCCGGGCCTGAGATCTGACCTTCCAAGGCCCGATTAATCGCTGCCGTCAGCCTTCAGGACCGGATTGATTTTTTCACAAAAGCGGAACTGGACAGGCGGCCGTTCACCTTCCTGTACCAACAGGCCATCTGTGCCCCGAGGCTGAACGGTCACAAGTTCGATGGCTTCTCCGCCATCATTCATCAGACAATTGATGGCAGCGCGCTGCGTATCGCGGCTGCCCAGCTCCGCCCCATAGACCTGGCAGATCCGCCCCGGCATTTCCCAAAGCCCGCGATAGATCGCAAGGGTCGATCCCGGAGCGCTCTGGTCGATACGCTGTGCGGGACAGTCTTTCAGGTCACGTACCCAGATCCCTTGCGCAAAACCGGCAAAACGCAGATCGAGCGTTCTTCCCTTCAGCAACGGTGCCGATTTCGGCACCTGAATTTTCAAGTCGCCCTTTCCCGCCAAGGCCGGTTCTCCCAATCCGGCGCTCAGAACGGCAAGCACGGCACTCACCTTTACAAAATCAAACCGCATAACCCCTCCCGGATTGACGCATTCAATTCATAGATGCGCAGTCCTTCCATTGGAACAGGCAATTTACACGGGCCGATCAACTTCTGCGAGAGGTTGACTTGTCTAATTCGAACAAATGTGGAACAAAACTCGGATGAATGAAGAGGTTTCACATCAACCAGGTCGAATTCGGCTGGACGATCCGCTGGTCGACGGCCGTCAATCGGAAACGGCGTTAAAGGTTTGGCGCGGTGCCGCGCGGCTGCTTCGCCAAATGGATTTTGCCTGTTTGCCGGAGGTCACGCTTGCCTCTGCCCGGCGGGCAGACCTTCTTGCTCTTGGACCGAAGCACGAACTCTGGATCATCGAGGTCAAATCCTCGATTGCAGATTTTCGAGCGGACAGCAAATGGCCGGACTATCGCCAACACTGCGATCGGCTCTATTTCGCCACGCATCCGGACGTTCCGGCCGATATTTTCCCTGAAGAAGCAGGTCTCATCATCTCTGATGGATTTGGAGCGGAAATCCTGCGTGAAGCTCCCGAGCACAAGCTGGCTGCAGCGACCCGAAAATCAGTTACGCTTCGCTTTGCCCGCCGTGCCGCCCATCGCCTTCATGACCTTTCAGACCCTGATGGCCGGCGGTTTTTTGACGGCCTTTAGGATTTCAGGCCGGCTGAAGCATTTCGTGAAAAGGCCGATTCCCGTATCTCTGCCTGAAATCAAAATTTCAACGCGATAGCTAATGCGCTTTGTCTCAAGGCTTTCACAAAGCGCAATAACGACCACTTCAAAAAAATGGCCGCGAACGAGTCGCGGCCAGGTACCAGAAAGAACTTGGGTCTTTTCCGGGAGGATCTTTTGGATCGCATCAGGTGAAGTCCGTTAGGTGAACAAGTTCACCAGACTTTCCAGATATTCTTGTTTGCCCGATTTCGGCTGTGGCTCCAGATCAGCGGAATGCACGCGAGCGGCAAGATCTTCGAGTGATGCTCCACCCTTAAGAATTTCGGCGTTTTCCGGCTTCTGCCAACCGGCATAGCGATCATCGACGAAGCCTTTCAGGCGGCCGTCTTCGATCATTGCTGCAGCCGCCTTCAGACCACGGGCGATTGCGTCGGCTGAACCGACATGAGCCTGAATCAGGTCAACAGGATCGAGAGACTGACGGCGCAGCTTGGCGTCGAAGTTGGTGCCGCCGGTCGTGAAACCGCCCGCCATCAGGATCTCATAATAGGCAAGTGCCAGTTCCGGCACATTCATGCCGAAGTGGTCAGTGTCCCAACCGCACTGATAGTCGTTCCGGTTCATGTCGACGGATCCGAAAATCCCAAGCGAGCGCGCCATGTGCAGCTCATGTTCGAAGGAATGACCGGCAAGGATCGCGTGGCCTTGCTCAATGTTCATCTTCACTTCGTTTTCAAGTCCATAGGCTTTCAAGAAGCCATATACCGTTGCTACATCATAGTCGTACTGGTGTTTCGAAGGTTCCTGTGGTTTCGGTTCGATCAGGATGGCGCCCTTGAAACCAATCTTGTGCTTGTACTCCACCACCATGTTCAGGAACCGGCCGAGCTGATCAAGCTCCTGTTTGATGTCGGTATTGAGCAAGGTCTCATAGCCTTCACGGCCGCCCCAGAGCACATAGTTCGCGCCGTTGAGGCGCACCGTCACATCCATGGCATTCTTCACCTGGGCCGCTGCATAGGCAAAGACATCCGGATCCGGGTTGGTAGCCGCACCGCTCATGAAGCGGCGATTGGAAAACATGTTGGCGGTTCCCCAAAGCAGCCCTATGCCGGTATCGGCCATTTTCTTCTCAAAGATGTCCGCAATCGCGTTCACGTTGGCATTGCTCTCGGCAAGGGTTTTGCCTTCCGGGGCGACGTCGCGGTCATGGAACGTGAAGAACGGCATGCCCAGTATCTGGAACATCTCGAAAGCAACATCGGCTTTCAACTTCGCCTGCTCCATCGGATCGCCGCCGGCCGCCATCCAGGAGCGCATGAACGTTTCACCGCCGAACGGATCAGACCCCGGCCAGCAGAAGTTATGCCAATAGCAAACGGCAAAACGCAGATGGTCTTCCATGCGCTTGCCAAGAACAATCTCGTCTTTGTTGTAGTGGCGATAGGTCAGCGGATCACGGCTGTCCGGTCCGGCAAATTCAATCGGCTGCAAGTCGCCGAAAAACCCAGTGCTCATGACAATTCTCCTTAGAAGCCAGCCTGCTTGAAGGCCGGATAGAGTTGACGCCAGCGGCCGAAGGCCTCGGCATATCTTTCAGTGAGGGCAGGAACGGGATCGATGCTCATCTTCAGCTCTGGTCTGGTGAAGATCCCATTTGTTGTTTGTTCAGCTGCGGCTTGACCAAGACGGGCTGCACCGAGGGAAGCGCCGAAGTCGCCATCGACGGGTACGTCCACCGGCACGTTCAGCAAGCTGGCAATAATCTCCAGCCACGTGCGCGATCGAGACCCACCACCAACGGCCAGCAACCGGTCTACGCGCGTACCGGCGACGCTCAAGGCGTCCAGGCAATCCTTGAGAGCGAAAGCCACACCGTCAAGCACCGCATGAGTCAGGGCCGCATCATCGCTCTGGTGCGAAATCCCGGCAAACCCTGCGCGAATATCAACATCGTTGTGCGGCGTCCGTTCGCCGCCAAGATACGGCAGAAACGATACCGAAGACGGGCCGGTCACAGTGCCCAGAGCTTCCGTCAGCTCACCTGGAGCCCTTTTCAGAATGCCGGAGAGCCAGTTCAGACAGTCTGTCGCTGACAGGATTACGCCCATCTGGTGCCAGGTGTCGGGCACGGCATGACAGAACGCATGGACCGCTCCTTCAACATTGGGCGAAAAACGATCATTGGTGACAAAAAGCACTCCGGACGTGCCAAGAGACACAAAGGCAGAACCCGGATCGATCGCTCCGACCCCACACGCCGAAGCGGCATTGTCGCCGCCGCCCCCGGCAATTACAGGCGGCGTATCAATGCCCCAGCGAGCACACAGGTCCGCTCTCAGGGATCCGGAACTTTCAGAGCCCTCCACCAGACGCGGCATCTGCTTTCTGGTCAAACCGGTGGCGTCGAGCAGGTCATCGCACCATTCCCTTTTTGCCACATCCATCCAGAGCGTACCGGCGCTATCCGACATGTCACCGACATAGTCTCCGGTCAGCTTGAAACGCACATAATCCTTCGGCAGCAGAACCATCGCGGTTCTTGCAAAGATCTCCGGTTCGTTTTCCCTGACCCATTGCAGCTTGGGAGCAGTAAAGCCCGGCATGACCAGGTTGCCACCGAGTGTCATGAACTTCGGCTCCACAGCCGAAAGTTCTGCGCATTGCTTTCCGGATCGGCCATCGTTCCACAGAATGCAAGGCCGAAGCGGTTTGCCCGCATCATCCAGCAACGTTGCGCCATGCATATGGCCGGAAAGGCCAATGCCCTTTACCGCAGCCAACTCTTTCGGAGCTTTGTCTTTCAACGCATCCAGCACGGTTTCACAGGCGGCCCACCAGCTGTCGGGATCCTGTTCCGACCAGCCCGGATGGGGACGCTCCACTGTCAGATCCGCGGTCGCTGAGGCAACCAACGACTGGTCCTCGCTGAGCAGGATGGCTTTCACCGAACTGGTGCCGATATCGAGACCGATATACATGAGGTGCGTTCCTCAAAAAGCTTCAAAAAGAATGCCGATGCCCATTGCAAGGTCTCGGCGCATGATCTTCAAACGTGCCGGAACAAGAGCTTACGCATTCTTCCGGCAGTGGGACCCGCGGGCTGACACCCGCGGGTCAGCTCCGTTTACCCGAGCACGGTATCATCGACAAGAGCACCGGGACCCGGGGTCGCACCCTCAGGACATTTGCCCAGGATGATCATGCCGAGGACATCATCGTCTGTGACATCAGTCGTCTTGGCCGTACCGACCAACTGACCGTTTTTCATGACAGCGATCCGATCGCAAAGCTGGAACACGTCATGAATGTCATGGCTGATGAGAAAGATGCCAAGCCCCTGCTTCTTCAGTTCCTGGATCAACTCCGCCACCATCTGGGTTTCATGAACACCGAGCGCTGCCGTCGGCTCGTCCATGATCAGGATCTTGGCATTGAAGTAGACCGCGCGGGCGATTGCCACCGACTGGCGCTGACCACCGGACAGGGCTTTCACCGGTGCATGGAACTTTTTGAAGTTCGGGTTGAGCCGTCCCATGATCTTGCGGGTTTCAGCTTCCATCTTGTCGTCATCGACAAATCCCAACGGCGAGGTGAGCTCACGCCCCAGGAACAGGTTCGACGCCGCATCGAGGTTATCTGCCAGCGCAAGCGTCTGGTAGATCGTTTCGATGTTTTGCGCACGCGCATCCCGCGGGGAGTGAATGTGAACCTCTTCGCCGTTGATGCGGATCTCTCCGCTGTCGGCTTTGTAGGCCCCCGAGAGGATCTTGATCAGGGTCGACTTGCCCGCTCCGTTGTGGCCAAGCAGGCCGACCACTTCGCCGGGGTAGAGATCAACGGAAACATGATCCACGGCGTGCACCCCACCAAAGGAGATGCACATGTCTTTCATTTCTACGAGAGGGGTTGCCATCAATTACTCTCCCGTGCGCTTGCGGTAGATAATGTCGACCAGAACGGCGAGAACCAGGACGGTACCGACGACAATGTTCTGAAGCGGAGCATC
Source organism: Pseudomonadota bacterium (assembly GCA_039195965.1). Lineage (GTDB taxonomy): Bacteria > Pseudomonadota > Alphaproteobacteria > Rhizobiales > Stappiaceae > Roseibium. The sequence continues at coordinate 19,783 of JBCCVB010000039.1, read as the reverse complement.
CACCCCGACCATGGCCATTCCGGACTGCAGTGACTGCATGATCAAGGCACCCAGAATTGCGCCATAGATCGTGCCGACGCCACCGGCCAGCGCCGTGCCACCGATAACCGCAGCGGCGATCACCCGAAGCTCGTCAAGCGTACCGATGTCATTGGTCGAAAATCCGAGACGGGCCGAGGCAACAGCTGCAGCCAGCGCGCACAGCCCACCCATGATGGCGAAGATCTTCACCGTCAGGAACCGGGTGTTGATGCCTGAAAGCTCTGCCGCATCCGGATTGCCACCGGTTGCGAAGATGTATCGACCAAGGCGCGTGCGACGTGCCGTAACCGTCATGGCAACGGCTACCAGAATGAGAAGAACCACCGAGTACGGAATGCCATACCCGACCGTCAGGCCCTCCGGCATTGTCTCACCGGCGGCTTCAAACATCCGTCTCAGCCGAGCCTTGGGGATGTGATAGGCGTTCAGGATCCCGACAAATCCCAGGATAGCGATCGTGGTAATCGCTCCAATGGTGACTTCAGCCCAGGCTGGTTTGACCGGAAATCCGTGCGATGCCTTGCGCCGACGAGACCCGATCTGCAGCCAAAGCGCCATGCCGACGGCAAGAATACCGAAGATCCAGGACGCACTTTCACCCATGGTTCCACCGATGCCGCCGAGCATGGTGAACGTCTCGTTGAGCGGGCCGATGGTCTGACCGGAAGTGATGAACCAGGCGACATTTCGCCAGACGAGAAGTCCGCCCAAAGTGACGATGAAGGCGGGAATGCCCAGGTAGCCGATCATCCATCCCTGAAAGGCACCAATTGCGACGCCCACGAAGATACCGGCAATGAGTGCGATTACCCAGATCGCGGGATGTCCGAGACCGAGAATGTCCGGATGGGCGAGAATGTCGGTCTGAACGACAGCCATCACCGCAGCGACGGTTGCCAGAAGAGACCCGACCGACAGGTCGATATGACGGGTGACGATAACGAACACCATGCCTGTCGCCATGATGGCGACGGAAACGGTCTGGATCGTCAGATTGAAGATGTTGCGCGGTGTAAGGAACCGGCCGTCCGTGAACACGTTGAACACCAGACACAGAACGATGAACGCTCCGATCATGCCCAGAAGGCGCGTATCGAGCTGCAACGCGGCAAAGAAGTTTCGTGCTGCCGGGTTTTTCGACCCAGGCAGTGCGGTGTCGGACATAGAGGTTACTCCTGCTTGGAGACCATTACGCTTTCGCATCGGGTGGCCTGTCCCGGGGGACTGCAGTGGCAGTCAACCCTGTTTTGGCCCCGGTTCCTTAGAATAACCGGGGCCGCGCTTAAAGCGTACTGTTATTAGTTACAAGGAGCCGGGCCGTTTGAAACGCCCTGGCAGAGATCATCCTTGGAGATCCAGCCAGCGTCCACGACAGCAGACAGGTTATCCTTGGTGACCGGCAACGGAGCCAGGAACTTTGCGGTCAGCTCAGTGCCACCCGGAGAGGTCCATTTGGCTGCGCCCGGTACGTCGGTCAGCTCGGCGCCGTCTGCCAGTGCGACGGCGATCTCGCCTGCTTCCTTGCCGAGTTCGCGCGCGTCTTTCCAGACGGAAACGGTCTGCGTGCCTTTGGCAACGCGGTTCAGAGCAGCATGGTCGCCGTCCTGTCCGGAAACCGGAATGCCTTCCATGCCCTGAGCGGTCAGAGCTGCAACAACACCGCCAGCAGTACCGTCATTGGATGCGACAACGGCGTCAACCTTGTTGTCGTTGGCTGTCAGGATCTGTTCCATGTTGCGCTGAGCGTTCGCCGGCAACCAGCCATCGGTGTAAGCTTCGCCAACAATCTTGACGTCACCGGTGTCGATCGCGGCCTGCAGAACTTCCTGCTGACCACCACGGAGGAAATCCGCGTTCGGGTCGGTCGGGGAGCCCTTGATCATGACGTAGTTGCCCTTCGGCGCAGCAGCCAGGACCTCGGCAGCCTGCATGCGGCCGACTTCAACGTTGTCGAAGGTCAGGTAGAATGCGCGCGGATCGTCGATAAGACGGTCGTAACCGACAACCGGAATGCCTTCGTCAGCAGCGGCCTGAACAGCCGGACCGATGGCCTGAGCGTCCTGTGCCAGGATGATCAGGGCATTGGCACCCTGCGCGATCAGCGCTTCAACATCGGACAGCTGCTTGGCAGAAGAGCTCTGCGCGTCAGCGGAAATGTACTTGGCACCGGCAGCCTCCAGAGCACCCTTGATGGCTGCTTCGTCAGTCTTCCAACGCTCTTCCTGGAAGTTGGACCAGCTCACGCCGACAACAACGTCGGAAGCCTGGGCGGCTGTCAGTGCAGTCGCGGACAGTAGGGCGCCCGCCAGCAAAGTGGTAATCTTACGCATTGCGATGTTTCCTCCAGTTGGCACAGCTTACGTCGATCCGCTGCGCCTAAAATGCGTCTGTTTCGCAGGCGCCTTTTCGAGACGCCTTCAGATAGGACAACCTTGTTGTTATTTTTTTTAGTGTCCGAAAAAAAGTTGCAGGAAAGCGCGGCTCCTGTCAACATGGTTTTGCAAAACTCTGCTCCACGGGACTTGAAAATCCTGTAGAAGAGCAGGAAAACCGGGAAAAAACCGGGACAGAGGAAACACCGTGGGAAGAGCTGAGCGAGCATGACACGCAAGGCGGACCGGGATCAGATCCGGCGACAAAACAGAAGTATTGTTCTACAGGCCCTGCGCCGAAACGGTCCGATGGCTCGGATCGATCTCGGCCAGATGACACGGCTCAGCCCTGCGACCGTGACGGCCATCACCTCCGACCTTCTGGACCAGGGATTAATTCTCAGTCTGGAAAGCGAGGAGCCAAAAACACCGCAGGCGCGCGGTCGGCCGCGCACCTTGCTGAAACTCAATCCGGATGCGGTCTACACGGTCGGTGTCCGGCTTTCGGTCAACAATATCGACATGTCGTTGGTGAATTTTTCCGGGGAAGTTACCCGGGAAAAACGCACGCATTTCGACAGTGCGACGGCTGACGCCGACAGCTTCCCCAATACGCTGACGGACGCCATCAGACTGTTCCTGCAGGAAGCCGGTATCGGCCCCTCCAGAGTGCGGGAAATCGGCGTTGCTGCACAGGGAGTGGTCGAGACGGAGACGGGTGTCGTTGCCTGGAGCCCGGCCTTTGCCGGACGCAAGATACCCGTTGTGAAACCATTGCAATCCGCATTTGGCGCCGAGTGCTATATCTCCAACGATACCAACATGATAACCGAGGCGTTGCACTGGTCCGACCCCAATCGGTACAGCGGAACATTCGCCGTGATCATGCTCGACTACGGTGTCGGCATGGGACTTTATCTCAACAATCAGCTGTTCTCGGGCGCCAGCGGCACGGCGGCTGAGTTCGGCCATGCCAACCACATTCCGGGCGGTGCTCTTTGCCGCTGCGGCAAGAAAGGTTGCCTGGAAGCTTATCTTTCCGACTACGCACTCGTTCGCGCCGCCTCACATCTGCCGGAAAACACCGATCCGATATCGATCGAAGCCGGTGTGAGCGGGCTTGCAAGGCTTATCGAGCTGGCAAGTTCAGGCGATGAAAACGCACTCAAGGCATTTCACGAAGCAGGGCGTGTTCTGGGATACGGCCTTGCCCGCGTGATCGCGATGATCGACCCGAAACGCCTTGTCCTGACCGGTGCCGCCATGCGCGCCTACTCGTTCATGGAAAAGGGTATGTGGGAAGGTCTGGAAGAAGCGCTTGTTGCAGATCTCCGGAACAACTTCTCTCTGGATGTCATGCCCTGGAATGAGGATTTCATTCGCAGTGGCCTGATTGCCCAGTCCATGGAGCGCCTCGACAAGGACTTTCTCGGAAACGCGACCCCTGCGTCCAGCCGCATCTCCAGGACAGACAACTCCGAGATTCCGGCATGATCGCGGCCTTCAGATTTCCTGCGGCCATTCTGGCAGCAGGAATTTGTCTGCCTTCCGAGGTCCGCTCCGACCCAGATTTGCCGCCCTGGAGCGAAAAGGCCATTCAGGAAGACGTCGACATCGATGCGCTGGCAGCCTCGGGCAAAGATCCGATTGCCATTCTCCAGCCGATAGGGGAGCGGCTCTTTACGGCTAAATTCACCACTCAGGATGGCGCTGGCAGACCGGATGCAACGGGTGCAGCCGTTCCGACAAAGGTTCGTCGGCAGTCTCACCTGGCGTTTCAACGCCTTGCCGGACCGGACGCCAATGCCTGTTCATCGTGCCACAATGAACCTGTTATCGGTGGCTCTGGTTCCTTTACCGCGAATGTCTTCGTTTCGGAGGGGTTTGAAAGTGCCGATTTCGACACGATCGATCCGCAGTTTTCCAACGAACGCAACACCAATGCCCTGCAGGGTGCGGGACTGATCGAGCTCCTTGCACGGGAAATGACGTCCGACTTGCGTACACAACGTCAGAACCTGCTCGAAAGTGCCCGAAAAGAAGGCGATCCGGTCAAGGGCAACCTTTTGACCAAAGGTATCTCGTTCGGAACGTTGACCGCCTTCCCTGATGGAACCCTGGATGTCTCGGCACTCGATGGGATCGATGATGACCTGACCCTGCGGCCGTTCAGCCAGAAGGGCGTCTTTTCATCCCTTCGGCAATTCACCGTCAATGCCATGAACGCTCATCACGGCATCCAACCGAGCGAACGGTTCGGTTCGGCATGGACAGGTTCCACAGACTACGACGCCGACGGGTATGAAAACGAAATGAGCCCCGGCCAGATTTCAGCGCTTGTCGCCTGGCAGGCGACTTTGCCGGCACCAACGCAAAAAAAGGACCTGCCGGAAATCTGGCAGCATGCGGCTGCCACGGGCGAGCTTCTGTTCAGTGAAATCGGCTGTGCCTCCTGCCATGTGCCGTCTCTTCCACTTGAGAGCCTTGTGTTTCATGATCCCGGACCGTTCGACACAGCGGGTACCTTGCGCCAGAGCGATATGGAATCACCGCTTGCTCTGGATCTTGCGACCCTCGACTGGGTTCAGGATTTGCCCAGAGATGAAGAAGGCCGGGTTCTTGTGCCGCTCTATGGCGATCTGAAACGACACAAGATAGCCGATGCAGCCAATGACACTTTCGGCAACGAGCTGCTGGCACAGAGATTTGTAGCCCGGGACGTCTTCATTACCGCCGAATTGTGGGGCATCGGCAGCACGGCTCCTTACGGTCACAGGGGCGATCTGACCACGCTGGACGAGGTTATCCTGGCCCATGGCGGAGAAGCGAGCGAAAGCCGAAAAGCCTATGCGGCTCTGAGCGAGCCTGAACAGCAATCCGTCATTGCCTTTTTGCGCAGCCTGGAGATTGCCGAATGAGACACTTCAGCCCTTCGCTGCCATTTACATTTCTTGCCGCACTTGCCGCCTTGCCGGCATTTGCAGAAGAAAACCGCGAAATCTCGCTCGCTCCGGTTCCTCAATTCGTTGAAGAAGCCAGTGCTGCCGGCATCGATCATACGTATGACGGTGCATGGGAGTATTTTGTAGGGGGCGGAACCGCGATTTTCGACTGCAACAATGACCGGCTTCCGGACCTGTTTCTTGCAGGTGGTAAAAACCCTGCAACCCTTTACAGAAATGCCAGCCCCACAGGCGGTGCGCTGGCTTTCGAAAAAACCGACAGCGGGTTGACAGACAAGCAGCTGCGCAAGGTTCTGGGTGCGTATCCGCTGGACATCAACAATGACGGCGTCCTGGATCTGGTTCTTCTGCGCCTTGGAGAAAATCTGGTCCTGCAAGGCAATGGCGACTGCACCTTCGAGGTGGCCAATCGTGCGCTGTCCCTTGATGGCGGTCGGGAATGGACCACGGCCTTTTCCGCCACCTACGAAGCGGACCAGTCGTTTCCAACCCTTGCATTCGGTAATTATGTCGACCGCTCCGCCCCCGGGTCGCCTTGGGGAACGTGCCACGACAACTTCCTTTTCCGGCCTGAAGCGACGGCGGAAGGGAACGCAAGCTATCCCGAAGCAACGCGGCTTTCGCCCGGTTACTGCACGTTGTCGATTCTTTTCACCGACTGGAACCGATCCGGCGAGGCGGATCTGCGTATCTCGAACGACCGACACTACTATCGGGGCGGTGAAGAGCAACTCTGGGCCGTACCGCCGGGTCGTCCACCACGGCCATACCGGAAATCAGACGGCTGGCAGCATCTGAAGATCTGGGGCATGGGCATCGCCTCGGTCGATCTGGATGTTGACGGGTTTCCCGAATACGCGCTGACAAGCATGGGCGATACCAAACTGCAGAAACTCGATGATGAAGCTGATGAGACCGTTCCGGTTTATCAGGACATTGCCTTTGACCTCGGGGTCACGGCACATCGTCCCTATGCCGGCGAGGACCTGAAGCCTTCAACCGGCTGGCACTCGGAATTTCAGGATGTCAACAATGACGGGCTCTGGGATCTTTTCATTGCCAAGGGCAATGTCGAAGCCATGCCGGACTTTGCCGCTTACGATCCCGACAACCTGCTGATCGGACAATGGAACGGCAAATTCGTCGAAACGGGCGACCAGGCCGGCGTTGCCCTTGACCGCCGGGGTCGCGGGGCGGGCCTGGCAGATTTCAACGCCGACGGCCTTCTGGATCTTGTCGTTGTCAATCGCGCTGCTCCGGTTAGCCTGTTCCGCAATGTTGGCCAGGGAACTGCAGAAAAACCGCGACCACTGGGCAATTGGCTGGCGGTTGACATCCGGCAACCCGGAAAACCGAATTCCAGGGCGGTTGGCGCAAAAATCAGCGTCAAGACCGGCAATCGAACCGTGGTCAAGGATGTCCAGGTCGGTGCCGGTCATGCGTCGGGTCAGATGGGGTTCATCCATTTTGGTCTCGGTGTGGCGGAGCGGGCAAATGTTCGCATCAAATGGCCGGATGGCGATTGGAGCCACGGTTACCGGGTCTTTGCCAATGGCCATGTCATCATTGAACGAGGTGCCGAAAAGGCCCGGCTTTGGTATCCCGAGTGAGCAGATAAACACCGAGCCGCTTGTGCGGAAACACAAGTCCTTGGCGGGAACTCGTCATTATTGCCCCTCTCCCCCTTGCCAAACAGGGAAGCGCATCTCGTGGAACGTAACGGGGCGTGATTGCCCGCTCGTCTCTTTGAGCCGAATTCCTTGAAAGGTGCCGGTGCGGGGGTGCATCGACCGATTTGACGAATTTCGACACACCCAGCCGGAAAACCAAGAATTTCAGGCGCTCCGGAGCCGATTAAATTTTCTGCCTTGTTTTGTCTTAAGATGCTGTGTTTCAAGCAATTTAATTTCTGATTATTTCCCTCAAGTTTATAATTATTCTAAAAATATTTGACTAACTGTTCAAATTTTTGCCCAATAGGGTCATGAGCTGCCTCAAAAAACGAAGGTGGCCACCTTGAAAATTGATCGCCAACCTTCCGGAGATCTCCATGACCCAGACCAAAGCCGGCCCGGACATTGCCGCCGGACGCTTGCCTGAGGACGCATACGCAGAGAACTTTAGCGATCTGCATCCGCTGCTCGCGCAGCATGAAGCCAGCGTCGAAGCCGACCGCTGCTATTTCTGCTATGACGCGCCCTGCATGCAGGCCTGCCCAACAAGCATCGACATTCCCCAGTTCATCCGCCAGATCTCGACGGGCAATCCGACCGGATCGGCGAAAACGATCTTCGAACAGAACATCCTGGGCGGCATGTGCGCCCGCGTCTGCCCGACAGAAACTCTGTGCGAAGAGGTATGCGTGAGGGAAGTTGCCGAGGGCAAACCCGTGAAGATCGGTCAGCTGCAACGCTTTGCCACTGACCATTTCATGAAGGAAAACGACAGCACGCCGTTCACTCGTGCAGCTTCCACCGGCAAGAAGATTGCCGTTGTCGGAGCGGGACCGGCAGGTTTGTCCTGCGCTCACCGCCTTGCCGTTCACGGCCATGACGTCACGTTGTTCGACGCGCGCGAAAAGGCCGGCGGCCTCAACGAGTATGGCATTGCCTCTTACAAGTCCGTCGATGACTTTGCTCAACGCGAAGTCGAATTCATCCTCTCGATTGGCGGCATCGAATTGAAAAACGGCATGCGCCTTGGTGACAATCTGGACCTTGACGACCTGCGATCCGCCTATGACGCCGTTTTCCTCGGAATTGGTCTGGGCGGTGTGAATGCGCTCGGCCTTGCCGGCGAAGACAAGACCGGATCCCTGGATGCCGTCGACTACATTGCCGACCTGCGTCAAGCCAAAGAGCTGTCAAAGCTTCCCGTCGGTCGCCGGATCGTTGTGATCGGGGGCGGCATGACCGCCGTCGACATCGCGGTTCAGACCAAACTGCTGGGCGCCGAGGATGTGACGATTGCATATCGCCGTGGTCAGGAACGGATGAATGCTTCGGAATACGAGCAGCACCTCGCACAAACAAGCGGTGTCAGGATCCTGACCTGGGCGCAACCGAAGGCGTTGGTGACAGAAAATGGATCTGTTACTGCAATTGAACTCGAGCGCACGAAAGAGCAAGACGGCCGTCTGACGGGTACTGGACAGACAGTCACAATGCCTGCCGACATGGTGTTCAAGGCCGTCGGCCAGTCCCTCGTGCAAGCCGATCTCGGCGCTTCGCTATCCATCGACAAGGGGCGGATCGTCGTTGACGAAGACCGCAAAACCAACCTTCCCGACGTATGGGCCGGGGGCGACTGCGTACTTGGCGGTGACGACCTGACGGTCGCAGCCGTCGAGGATGGAAAAATCGCCGCTGAAAGCATGAATGCCGCCTTGATCGAGCAATCGCTCGGCGCCACGGAATCGAGGGAGAGCAAGTATGGCTGACTTGCGTACAGATTTTATCGGTATCAAATCACCGAACCCGTTCTGGCTGGCTTCCGCGCCTCCAACAGACAAGGAATACAACGTCGTTCGCGCCTTCAAGGCCGGATGGGGCGGTGTCGTCTGGAAGACGCTTGGGGAAGACCCGGCGGTTGTAAACGTGAACGGACCGCGTTATGGCGCCATTCACGGCAAGGACCGTCAACTTGCGGGCCTCAACAACATCGAGCTGATTACCGACCGTCCGCTTGAAGTGAACCTACGGGAAATCAAGCAGGTCAAGCGAGACTGGCCCGACCGGGCGCTGGTAGTCTCCTTGATGGTACCGTGCGAGGAGCAAAATTGGATCAGCATTCTGAAGCGGGTCGAGGAGACCGAGGCAGATGGCGTTGAACTGAACTTCGGCTGTCCCCACGGCATGAGCGAACGCGGCATGGGTTCAGCAGTCGGTCAGGTGCCGGAATACATCGAGATGGTCACCCGCTGGGTGAAGCAGCATTCCCGCATGCCCTGCATCGTCAAGCTGACACCGAACATCACCGATGTCCGCAAACCTGCTCAGGCCGCCAAGGCGGGCGGTGCGGATGCTGTCTCGCTGATCAACACGATCAACTCCATCATGGCTGTCGATCTCGACATCATGTCTCCTTCTCCATCTGTTGACGGAAAGGGTGCACACGGCGGCTATTGCGGCCCGGCGGTGAAGCCGATTGCGCTGAACATGGTTGCCGAGATCGCCCGCGATCCGGCGACTCATGGTCTTCCGATTTCCGGTATCGGCGGCGTGACCAACTGGCGAGACGCTGCCGAGTTCATGGCCCTTGGCGCGGGATCGGTACAGGTTTGCACCGCCGCGATGACATATGGCTTCAAGGTTGTCGAAGACATGATCGATGGTCTGAGCGACTGGATGGACAGCAAGGGCTACACGTCTGTGGACCAGTTCATCGGCAACGCGGTTCCGAATGTCTCCGACTGGCAATATCTCAACCTGAACTATATCGCCAAGGCGAAAATCGATCAGGATCTGTGCATCAAGTGCGGCCGATGTCATATCGCCTGCGAAGACACCTCCCATCAGGCAATCACCAACATGGTGGATGGCGAACGCATGTTCGAGGTGATCGACGAGGAATGCGTCGGCTGTAACCTGTGCGTCAATGTTTGCCCCGTCGAAGAGTGCATTTCCATGGAGGCAATGGACGCAGGCAGCACCGATCCACGGACGAAAAAGAAGGTGGAAAAGGACTACGCCAACTGGACCACCCACCCGAACAACCCGATGGCGGTCAAGGAAGCTGCCGAGTAGCAGTCCCGACCGTTCCGATTTCCTGCGCAGGCAAATCCGGCATTTGCCTGCGCATTTTCATTTCCGATTTGCAAAAGCAACCTTTGCGTTCAAATGCTTGCGCCGGTAGCCTGTGTCCGAGAACTGTTCCCGAGGGGGTATGATGCAGAGTTCCCGGTTGCTTCTGGCAACATCCTTGAGCCTGTGTGCCGTGATCGGCATTTGGGGTGTTGTTGACCCGGCGGGGCTGCTGGCCCTGGCCAAAACCATTGTCGACCAGTATTTCTTCAGCCGTGGCTGGTTCGTCATGTTGTCCGTGACGATCATGTTGCTGTTCTGCCTTGGCCTGACCTTTACCCGTTTCGGTGACCTTCGCCTCGGCAAGGATACGGACCGGCCGGAGTATTCCACCCCCACTTGGATCGCGATGCTGTTTGCAGCCGGAATGGGCGTCGGCCTGCTGTTCTGGGCTGTCGCCGAACCGCTCACGCATTTCTATTTTGCCAAGGATGCGCTGCCCGCGCCGCTTGCGGCCGAGCAAGCACTGCTGGCGGCAAATTTCAATTGGGGCATACATGCCTGGGCCATTTACGGCACGACAGCTCTTACGATTGCCTATTTCAGTTTCCGGCGTGGGACGCCAATGCTGGTGAGTGCCCCGGTCAAGAACCTGTTTCCTGGTGAAACCTGGGCGACGGTTGTCGGCTGGATGTCCGACTTCATGGCAATTGCGGCCATCGCAATCGGAGTGGGCGGCTCTGTTGCCATGGGCGTCTATCAGGTGGCCGACGGCGTTTCCATCCTGACAGGCGGCGAGACCGCGACACCCTTCATGATCGGCGCGGTTTTCCTGGTCATGGTTGCCGCGTACATCCCACCTCTTCTGGTGGATCTGGGCAGTGGTATGGCCCGCCTTTCCAACATTGCCATGTGCCTGGCAATCGGCCTCGTCGCCTACACCATCATACTCGGACCAACCGAATATCTGATGAACTCAATCATCAGCGGTATCGGCCTTTACGTCGCCGAAGTCGTTCCACGAGGCCTTCAGACGTTCACGTTTTTCGGCGATGAAGCCAACCGCTGGTTCCAGGATTGGACACTTACCTACATGGTCTGGTGGATCGCATGGGGTCCGTTTGTCGGCGTGTTCGTTGCCCGGATTTCCAGAGGCCGAACGATACGGGAGTTCGTACTCGGCGTCCTGATCGGGCCAACCCTTTTCTCCACCATTTGGTTTGGTGCCTTTGGCGGGGTTGGTCTTTTCGAAGCGTTGAATGGTCAGGGCGAACTGCTTGCCATGACCCAGACCAATGTCGAGCGGATGACGTTTGCCCTTCTGGACAGGTTGCCCCTTTCCACCATCACCACACTTGCGACGATCGCTGCCGCATTCCTGTTCATCGTGACAAGCGTGGTCAGCGCCGCATTTGTGCTTGGCATGTTTTCCACCGGCGGCAATCCCAATCCGAGTTCCAAGGTCAGGGTTATCTGGGGTGTGCTGCTCGGCATCCTGGGAGCTGCCATGATCCTGTCCGGATCCGCACAGGCCATGAAAACCCTGATCGCACTCGGCGCATTGCCATTCGTGCTTATCACCGGCCTGTTGCTGACCTGTTTGATCAGGGCCCTTATGCTGGACAGCAGAACGGAGGCAGCAAATGCTGATCGGTGATCCGATTGATACTGTTTTGAACCTCGGCGCTTTCGCCTTCATCGGCGCAATGATCTGGCTGATCATGCGCAAGGAGCCGGACAAGCCGGAGTAATGCCCGACACTTGCATCTAAAAGAGTGGATCAGGTCTGGTCAGCATGAGCCAGACGATGGCAAGAACCGCGAAAAATGCGGGAAACCCGAAGGCAAACCAGACCCGATAAAGCTTGTGATAGGCTTCGGGTAGACCCGTTTGCGCTTCCGCTGCAGCCAAAGCAAGACGGCGCATTCTGATCTGTATCCAGACGACTGGTAGCCAGAACATTCCGACAAACACATAAAGGCATAGGGAAGCCAGAATCCAGCCTTCCAGGATCGGCCAACCGGTTTCACGTGCAAGCAAATAGCCGGTTACTGGTTGGACGACCGCCGCCGTCGCTGTGAAGACCGTGTCGGCAAGGACAACAATCCCGGCGACATGCGCAATCAGTACCGGATTTTGCGACTTATTGGACATCACCATGAAGAAAGCGATGCCAGCACCTGTCCCCAAGAGAACACATGCGCCGATCACATGGGCAAAGCGCAACAGGTCGTAGACCATCAGCGTGTCTCCACAAGCATGGCGACAAACACAGCAAGGACCATGGCAGGAAAGACCTTCACCAGCGGTCCAAGTGGATCTGCCCAAAGGGATGGCGCCCAGGCCGTTGCGCCCAAAAGGTAAGCCAGCGAGACTGCGATCATTCCCAGGCAGGCCCGGCGTGTCCACGGGCGCCACAATACAGTGAGCGCAAGCAAGAGATCCGCAACCGCGCCAATGGAAACTGCCGTCTTCGCAAATCCTGATGGCATGCCGCGGTCTGTAAGTACCGCTTTTGCGGCCTCGAACGAGGCCAGGCCAATCAGGCCAGACAGACCCCAAAAAACCGACAGACAAGCGATCGCGAGGGGCAGCAAAAGATAAAGCCGCGCAAACGCTCGCTCCTGCGCACTTCCCGGCAGATGCTGCAACGTCTCATCAAGGGATTTCATCGGGAAGCCACCACGCTCGTTCCACGCCGTGGCGTCTCCACGAATTCCGCTTTGCAAAGACACCAAGGCATTGGTTCTGAAGGGCGAGCGCCACCCGAGCCATCCCAAGGCATCGGCACCTTTTCCCGTTAGCGAGACAATAACCTCCGGAATTGTCACAGCCATGCACCAGGGCGGGAATCCCAACCAGGATCGGATCCTGACCGTCAGGTTGTGAAAGGAGTACTGCTCGACTTCTGTCAGGTCCGCGACAAACCGACTTCCAAACCTTCCTTCAGCGGCCTGAACAACAGCCTTTGCGACATCATCAACATGCACCGTCTGGACCGGAGTGCCCGGGAAGACTTTCGCCTCAACGACAGGCAGCGCGGCGACCGCGCGCAACAATGCGGTTCCTCCATAGGCCTCCGCTCCCAGCACCAGAACCGGACGCAGTACAATCCAGTCGATGCCGGAGTCAGACACCAGCAAGTCTCCCTTGGCCTTTGTTCGGAAAAAGTCGGTTGGAGCATCGAGCGAAACGCCAGCTGCCGAAATCTGCACCAGTCTGGTAGGCGTTTCCGTTAGTGCCTTCAGAATTCTTTCAACAGCTGTTTCATGGATTGCCTTCAGATCATCCCGGGCACCGTCTTGTAGCGCGCCTGAAGCGTTCACAACCACGTCTGCATCCTGAAAAATCGTCTTCCAACGTTCAACCGAGCAGGTTGCAATGTCTTCAATCGCCCAGGAAAGGTCCGGAAAAGCTCGCAAAGCCGCATTCTTCGAACGGCCGACGGCGGTAATTTCATAACCGGCCGATTGCAGCGAACGGACGCAAGCAGCTCCGATAAAGCCGTAGGCCCCAAGAACAACTGCTTTTCTCATGCACCCGATATCCCGCCCGATTTTCCTTTGGTTTTATGCCGGGCTGTCAGGTGAGTAAATACAAAGTGTCGTTTCCTGCTTCCAACCTCACTGGTTGCTGTCTGATACCCCGCCTGTAACCTTTATTCCTGTGGAGGCGAAAGGTCACAACCACTTACATTACCCTAGGTAATCTATATTTCTTACGTAGAATCACTTACGGATTATTGTTGTTTTTAACAAGAATCTACGCAGCGTTAACCTGCGATTAATTACAGTATTTCTAACAATGTATTCAAAGCAGTTTATGGAACTCAACGTTATATTGAAAAGTGAAATTTGTTACTATTGCAACTTTGAGTTTTTACCAATCTGTTTGAGACAGGAACCATTGCATTTTATGGAGCAACCAATTGCGAAACGACGTGTTTCTCACTGGCGTTGAGCGCTTTTTTGATGAAAACGAAATTATCGTCAGCAAAACCGACCTCAAGGGCCGCATCACCTATTGCAATGATGTTTTTCTGCGCGTCGCCGGATACACGGAAAAAGAATGCCTCGGACAGCCTCATAGCCTGATCCGTCATCCTGACATGCCGCGCTGCATTTTTGATTTGCTTTGGGAAACAATTCAGTCCGGCAGGGAGATTTTCGCCTACGTGAAGAACCGTTGCAAAAACGGCGACCATTACTGGGTCCACGCGCATGTGACACCAAGCAGGGACAAAAGCGGGACAGTCATCGGTTACCATTCCAACCGACGTGTCCCCGACCGAAACGTTCTGGAGACCGCGATCATGCCGCTCTACAGCGACTTGCTGACGGAAGAGCGCGGGCAACAGGATCGCAAGAGCGGTCTTCAGGCTTCGAAAGCAATGATCAGATCGCTATTGGAAGCCCGCGCCGTCGAATATGACGAGTTCATAGCCACGCTTTGATTTTTTCGAATTTTGAATTGAATTTCGTACTTGTTCTGGGGGGCAAGAACCATGCTGATGGGGAAGAATAACACGGCCATTCAAAAGGCTCTCGATGTCGTGGAGAGGGTGGCAGAAGGCGACTTCGAGGCGCGTATCATCAACATTACGGAAGGTGGAGAAGCCGGCAAGCTGCTTCATTCCATCAATCGTATGATCGACCGGGCCGATGCCTATGTGCGCGAGTCCAGGGCATCGCTCGAATATGTGGCCGACAACAAGTATTTCCGCCGGATTTCCGAAAAGGGCATGTCGGGGGCATTCGGTGAAGCAAGCCAGACCATCAACAGCGCCATGCAGGTGATGGAAGACAGGGTCACCTCGTTCAAGGACGTTGTTCTCGGGTTCGAAGGAACCATGGAAGAAGTTGTTGAATCCGTTGCAACAGCAGCCACCCAACTGGAAGCCTCAGCAGGCTCAATGAACAACTCATCTGTTTCAGCAAGCGAACAGGCTTCTTCGGCCGCCGCCGCTGCCGAGGAAGCTTCCGTCAGCGTTTCAGCCGTAGCCGCCGCGACGGAACAACTGACCCAATCAGTCAACGAGATCAATCAACAGGTCTGCCAGTCCGTGGAGATTACCAGCAAGGCTGTTGGCGAAGTCGGTGAAACGAATGCAGATATCGGCATGCTTTCGCACGCTTCGGAAAAGATCGGCGAAGTGGTGTCCCTCATCACGGAAATTGCAAACCAGACAAATCTGCTCGCTCTTAATGCAAGCATCGAAGCGGCGCGAGCCGGGGAAATGGGCAAGGGATTTGCAGTTGTTGCAGCGGAGGTAAAGGAACTCGCGAGCCAGACGGCCCAGGCAACCAAGGAAATCGGTCTGCAGATCGGAGATATTCAGTCGGCGAGTTCCAAGGCGGTGGCTTCCATCGACTCAATCGGTTCGACGATCTCCAAGATCGATGAAATATCCTCGGTGATTTCTGCTGCCGTGGAAGAACAGGGAGCAGCTACTTCGGAGATTGCACGCAACATCAATCAGGCCTCAATCGGCGCAAATGAAGTCAGCTCCAGTATCGGTACAATCAGTTTGGTTGCCAGAGACACCAAGACCGAAGCCAACGAGGTACTCCTTGCCGCCAGTGCACTCGCGGAAAAAGGCATTGTATTGCGCAACGAGGTCTCTGGTTTCCTGGGAGAAGTCCGGCAGGTCATCTGACAAACGCAAAAGGCCGCCGAAGAGGCGGCCTTTCGGAGCTCGTACTTCTTGACGAGGTTTTGTTTTTCAGAGCTTGTCGCTTACAGCCGTGGAAGTTGCACCTTGCGGCTCCTGCGTGATGACAGGATCGGAGCCACCGGCCAACAGTGATTTCACCGTACGGTCATAGGCGCTCATATCCAGCTTTCCGTCAGAGCCATCAACCAGCTTGTTGATTTCACCAACCATGCGGACCTGATGCTTTTCGGTCTGAGCTCCGGTCGCATCGTTTTCCAGGACGATTTCCGCAGCTTCTTCAGGATTTTCCGCGGAGTATGCCCACCCCTTCATAGTGGCTTTCACGAAGCGGGCAAGCTTGTCGACCATGGCGGGATCTTCGAGGCTGGACTCCAACACATAGAGGCCGTCTTCCAGCGTTGCCACACCCTGGTCCTCATATTTGAAGACGATCAGTTCTTCTTCCGGAATGCCGGCATCGATAACCTGCCAGTATTCATTGTAGGTCATGGTGGAGATGCAGTCGGCCTGTTTCTGAAGCAGCGGATCAACGTTGAAGCCCTGTTTCAGGACAGTCACGCCGTCCGGCCCGCCTTCAGTTGAAATACCGAGCTGGCTCATCCAGGAAAGGAACGGATATTCGTTGCCGAAGAACCAGACACCGAGGGTCTTGCCCTTGAAATCTTCCGGTGAGGTGATGCCCGTGTCTTTCCGGCAGGTCAGCATCATGCCGGATTTCTTGAACGGCTGGGCGATATTGACCAACGGCACACCCTTTTCGCGGGACGCGAGTGCGGAAGGCATCCAGTCGATGATCACGTCTGCACCACCACCGGCGATTACCTGCGGCGGAGCAATGTCGGGACCACCCGGTTTGATGGTCACATCAAGACCTTCTTCCTCATAAAAACCCTTGTCCTTAGCCACGTAATAGCCGGCAAACTGACCCTGTGTGACCCACTTGAGCTGGAGTGTAAGCTCGTCGGCGGCATTCGCCACACCGGAGACGAGGCTCGCTCCCAACACGGATGCAAGCGCCAGACTTTTCAATGCCTTCATTGCCATTCCCCTACTGGTTTTGGACTTTGCTCAATCGGCAAAGCCCTTCTCTGGTATTCGTTAACCGCTTGCCGGTTCAATGACGGGACAGCTCCCGACCATCCCATTGAATGCCAGCAATCCGGCAGCTGCAAGTACGCTTGGACATTTTTGCCTTCTGAGCGCCTCAGCTGACCAATTGGTCAAGAAAATCTAGAAAGCAGCCGTGTCCTTGGTCAAGGTTATTTTTTGATCAGGGACGATTTGCGGGCAATTCGCCGGTCGTGAGCGGTTCCGACGTGTCCTTTCGATACGGCGTTTTCGGTACTGCGCTTTCGGTCCATCCCACGGGAACCGACTTTTTTCGAGAGTTGGAACAATTGTTCCAGAGCGAATCTGCTCAGATTTCTACAACCAGACCTGCCGGAAACGACTTTCGCCAACGTGTCGACCGGCAGCACTTGAAGTCAATCAGAGAGTTGTAGAGATGAAAACCTTATTACTATCGCTTGCGGCAAGCCTGCCTCTGGCGCTTACCAGCGCCGTTGCACCGGCCGCTGAAAATCCACTACCCACGTTCAACAAGGCTCACACCGCGATCGTAATCACGGATCCCCAGAATGATTTCCTTGCGCCTGACGGCAAGCTTTACGGGCTTGTTGCGGAAAACCTGGCTGAGCTTGGAACCATCGGCAACATTGAAACATTGATGAAAACCGCGAAATCCGAAGGCGTAGCGCTTGCCGTGGACCCTCTGGTCTATACGCGCATCGACATCGACTGGTCCCGCGCCGGAGCCCTTCAACGCCAACTCCTGGACATGAAGGCGCTTTATCGCGAGTCCCTTAATGACGAGGAAGGGTTTGAAGGATCGGGAGCAGACTTTTTCGAACAATACAAGAAATACATCCATGACGGCGATACGATCGTCGTTGCTCCTCACAAGATGTACGGCCCGGAAAGCAACGACCTGATCTATCAGCTGCGTGCACGAGGGATCGACACGGTCATTCTCGGCGGACTGGTTGCCAACCTTTGTGTGGATTCGCACATGCGTGCGCTCATGGAAAACGGCTTCAAGGTCTATGTCGTCAAGGATGCAGTCGGGGCCCCGGGCGCTGACGCCTACAACGCGGCTCTCGTCAATTACAGCATGATCGCGAACGGCGTTCTAACCACCGAGGAAGCCACCAAGGCCCTCGCCAATTAGGGTGCTGCGCGCCAGGGGAATTTCGGACGGATCCCCTGGCGTTTGCTCTGGTTCAGCCCCATCTTTTGCCGGGACCGAAGCTCCTCAGCTTTCCGAAGGCTCGGACCGGACGAGTTCCCGAAGTCGACTTCGATCCAGCAGCGTAATCCGTTTCGGTGCAAGCGAGATCAGGTTCTGGCTGGCAAGATTGCGCAACAGGCGGGAAACGACCTCTCTCAGCGTTCCGAGATCGCGCGCCAGCCTGTCCTGCGACAAGCTTATGATTCCGTCTTCATCCGCTCTTGCCAAAAGCAGCAGGATCAGGCGCTCTTCCTGCGGCAGCCGCATCGACTGCTCCAGACTGTAAAGCAGCGAATAAACCCGCCCAGACAGCTGCTCGAACAAGAACTCCTGAACTGCCGGATCCTTTGCAAACAACTCCCTGAACACACGGCCAGACAAGGTCAGGAACTCAACGCCTTCAGTATCAGCAGCCGCGAAGGCGGGGTACGGCATGTCGGAAAAGAGGCTGTTCAGAGCCAGAATGCAACTCTCACCGGGTTCAATCCAGTAAAGTGTGCCTTCGCGTCCATCCGGGTCGATGTAATAGACGCGGATGTTTCCCGACTTGACCAGAAACACGCCGCTCACGGTATCACCGGGATGCAGAATGTCTTCGCCGGCGGCAACGACGGTGCGGGTTACATTGTCTTTCAGATAAGTCAGTGCTTCCGGCTGCATGCCCCGTGCGAAAGGCACGATCCTCTCGATATCTTCCTCCAAGACCCTCTCCTTCACTGCCTTGGCAAACCCGGTAGCCTTTGCGTTCCCGGTCCGGGTAAGCCAAGCGATCGAGGCGGTTTCAAACCTCTCAGAAAATGAATTCTCATTGCAATGTTGTGTTCAGGTATTTCAGGGACTTAGAGTGAGCGCAAAGCGCACGCTCATTCAATTGTACAATTGGTCTCAGCAGGGTGATGACACGCCTGACCGATTGCTGGCCGAGCGGCACACAAACAGGACCGGACGACGACCATGATTGCCAAATCCAACCTGGACTACGAACCATTGCCGCTGCCGGACCGGCGCGACTTTTCCGATGAAGATATGCTGAACCGCGCACAGGCGTTTTACGAGGATGTGCGAACGCGTCATACCGTCAGGGAGTTCACGGACCGCCCGATCGACCGCACGGTTATCGAAACCTGCATACGCGCGGCCGGAACCGCCCCAAGCGGCGCCAACCACCAGCCCTGGCACTTTGTGGCGATCTCCAATCCGGGACTCAAGCATAAGATCCGTCTGGCAGCGGAAGAAGAAGAACGGCGTTTTTATGATGGCGGCGCTGGCGATGAATGGATCAAGGCGCTTGAGCCTATCGGAACCAACGCCGACAAACCGCATCTGGACATCGCCCCCTGGTTGATCGTCATCTTCGCCCAGCGCTGGGGTACCTATGAGGATGGCACCCGCTACAAGCACTATTATGTGCCCGAGAGTGTTGGCATCGCCACCGGAATGCTGATCACCGCTCTTCATCATGCCGGCCTCAGCACGCTGACACATACGCCAAATCCGATGAGGTTCCTGAACGATATTCTGGACAGACCGGAGGCGGAAAAACCGGTGATGATCCTGGCTGTCGGTCATCCCGCGCAGGACGCAACAGTTCCTGCGGTCGCGAAAATCAAGAAACCGCTTGAGGAAATTCTCAGCGTATTTTGAACAACTTGGAAATCCAGTCCGAAGACGATCAAAGGTGCACAGTTGCTTCCGAAAAGCCG
>JBCCVB010000038.1:0-49713 GCA_039195965.1 Pseudomonadota bacterium | reverse complement strand
CGCCGGGCAAAGCCCCGCACAGGACAAGTTCCGGGTCGGTGAAACACACGGCCGGGATGGCGCGTTTGTCCCATTCGACGGCCTTGCCGGCAATATGCTCGGCCACCATCTCACCCTGTGCCATTGCCCGATGCGCGAGCATCGGTTCTCCGGTGACATCGCCAATGGCGTAGATGCCGCGCATCGAGGTCTGGCAGGTCTTGTCGATCTTGATGAACGGCCCATCCAGAGTGAGCGCGAGCTCATCAATGCCGATGCCGATGGTGCGTGGTCTGCGGCCCACGGTCACGAGCACCTTCTCAGCCGCCGCATCGCCGTGGTCGGTCTGAAGTGTTTCACCCTGATGTCCCAACGCTTTGGTACCGGTCATGACGGTGACACCAAGGTCGTTCAACCGCTTGACAACAGGCTTTTTCAGGCCGTCGTCATACGCTGGCAGAATGCTGTCTTCGGCTTCGACAATCGTGACTTTGCTGCCCAGCTTGGCGAAAACGGTACCAAGCTCCAGCCCGATATAACCGCCTCCAACAACGGCGAGTGTTTTGGGAATTTCAGGGAGGCTCAGTGCTTCCGTGGAAGACATGACCGGTCCTCCAAACGGCAGGAATGGCAGTTCAACAGGGGCCGACCCCGTTGCGACGACGATGTACTCCGCCCGAATATTGAAAGGGTCGCCTTCGCCGGTGACCTGAACCGTTTTCCCATCCAGGAAGCGCGCACGGCCAGAAACATAGCGCGCTTTGGCTTTCTTCATGAGAGCGGCGACGCCCGTGTTGAGCCTTTCCACCAGCCCGTCTTTCCAGGCAACGGTTTGCGACAGGTCGATTGTCGTGTTTTCCGCACGGATGCCCAAAGGGCCCTGTTGTGCATGAGTGATCTTGTAAAATTCGTCGGCCGCATGGATCAGCGCCTTTGAGGGAATGCAGCCGACATTCAGGCAGGTGCCACCGGGTTTTGCCTCATCTACCACGACGGTGTCGATACCGAGCTGCCCGGCCCGGATGGCGCAGACATAGCCACCGGGTCCGGCGCCGATGACCAGCAATTTGCATGTGATATCCGTCATCAGCCTTATCCTTCGACAAACAGCATGGCTGGTGTCTCCAGCAGCGTTTTCAATTTTTGTACGAAGACGGCCGCATCCCAGCCGTCTATGACCCTGTGATCGAACGAACAGGAGATGTTCATCATTTTCTTCGGCTGGAATTGCTGACCGTCCCAGACGGGGCGGATCTGCATCTTGTTGATGCCGACGATGGCGACTTCCGGATAATTGATGATCGGTGTGGTGGCGATTGCACCAAGTGCGCCGAGCGATGTGATTGTGATCGTGCCGCCATTCAATTCGTCGCGCTTGATCGAGCCGTCCCGAGCGGCATCCGCGAGCCGGGCAACTTCACTTGCATTGTCCCAGAGATTGCCGGCTTCGGCATGATGGACGACCGGCACATTCAACCCAGCCGGCGTCTGTGTCGCGATACCGATATGGACGCCGCCGTGGCGATAAATCACGCCTGCATCGTCGTCATAGCGGGCATTCAAATCAGGTTGCTCCCGTACGGCTTCCACGATTGCCCGCATGAGGAACGGCAGGATCGTCAGTTTGGACCGATCACCCGCATGTTTGGCGTTCAGGGCGGCGCGTAGATCCTCAAGTGCCGACATCTCGACTTCCTCGACAATCGTGATGTGGGGGATCTGCCGCTTCGACAGCGCCATTTTTTCCGCAATCTTGCGGCGCATGCCGATGACCCGGATTTCTTCGATGCCGGTGTTTTGCGCGCGTGTGACGGTCCCCTGCCGGATGCCTCCGGTGGCGATCCAGGCGTTCAGGTCGTCATGGTTGATCCGGCCAGCAGGGCCGCTCCCGGGAACCTGGCGCAGGTCGACACCCTCTTCTCTGGCACGTGCGCGCACGGAGGGCGAGGCCAGGGGTTTGGTGCCGCTGGCGCGCGGTATGGTCGGTCTGCTGACGACCGGGTCAGCCGGTTTTGGCGCGGTCTCGGCGGGAGATGATCCCTGCATTTCTTCAACCGGTGCAGACATGGCCGGTGTTTCGGTGCCGGGCGTTTCTTCGGGGGAGGGGGACGGCGCTGTGCCCTCCTGTGTGGCGGTTTCATTGCCTTCCCCGTCCACTTCAATGCGGACCAGAACCGCACCAACCGGGACAAGGTCACCCACTTCACCGCCGAGTTCCAGCACCTTGCCTTCAGCCGAGGAGGGAACTTCGACCGTGGCCTTGTCAGTCATGACGGATGCGAGGACGTCATCTTCGCGAACCAGATCGCCCGGCTTGACGTTCCACTCGATCAGTTCCGCTTCGGCGATGCCTTCCCCGACATCCGGCAAGTGAATTGCGAACACACCCATAGATCAGGCCTCCATGACTTTTTTCAGGGCCTCGCCGACGCGCGCCGGTCCGGGAAAATACTCCCACTCCTGGGCGTGAGGGTAAGGTGTGTCCCAGCCCGTGACGCGGATCATGGGAGCCTCCAGGTGATAGAAACAGGTTTCTTGAACAAGAGACATGAGTTCGGCGCCAAAGCCGGACGTTCTGGTGGCTTCATGCACGATGACGCAGCGGCCCGTTTTCTCAACGGAGGACACGATTGCGTCCAGGTCGAGAGGCATCAAGGTGCGCAGATCGATAATCTCGGCATCAACGCCCGACTGTTCCACCGCCGCTTCGGCAACATAGACCATTGTGCCATAGGCCAGGACGGTCACGTCCTTGCCTTCCCGGTAGAGCGCTGCCTTGCCCAGGGGCACTGTCTCGTCACCGTCCGGGACGTCCCCCAAAGCATGCTTCTTCCAGGAAACGATTGGTTTGTCGTGATGCCCGTCAAACGGTCCGTTGTAGAGCCGCTTGGGCTCCAGAAAGATCACGGGATCGGGATCAGCGATCGAGGCGAGTAAAAGCCCCTTTGCATCGCGGGGGTTGGAAGGCATGACAACCTTCAGACCCGAGACGTGCGTGAAAAGCGCTTCCGGGCTCTGACTGTGGGTCTGACCGCCGAAAATTCCGCCGCCGGTCGGCATGCGAATGACGATCGGGCAGGTGAAATCGGCATTTGAGCGATGTCTGAGGCGTGCGGCCTCGGAGACAATCTGGTCATAAGCGGGATAGACATAGTCGGCGAACTGGATCTCGATCACCGGTTTCAGTCCGTAGGCGGCCATGCCGATGGCCGTGCCGACGATGCCGGCTTCGTTGATCGGTGCATCGAAACAGCGCGATTTGCCGTATTTTTCCTGCAATCCGGCGGTGCACCGGAAGACGCCCCCGAAATAACCAACATCTTCGCCGTAGACGACGACCTTTTCGTCGGCGGCCATGGCAACATCATGGGCTTCGCGGATCGCTTCGATCATGGTCATCTGTGCCATGTCAGAACCCCGCTTCCTGGCGCTGCCGGATCAAATGTGGCGGCATGGTTTCGTAAACGCCTTCAAACATGTCGCGCGGGCTCGGAGCCTTGCCGCCTCCGAGCGTGCCGACCGCTTCCGCCGTTTTCTGAACGGCGATCACCTCGTCCAGGATCTCGGCCTCCGCCTGCTTGTGGCGTTCGTCGCTCCACTCGCCGAGGACGATCAGATGTTTTTTCAGACGGTCGATCGGATCGCCGAGCGGCCAGGCGGCGGCTTCGGTTTTGGACCGGTAGGCGGATGGATCGTCGCTGGTTGAATGCCCGCCTGCGCGGTAGGTGACATGTTCGATCAGGGTTGGCCCGAGTCCTTTGCGCGCGCGTTCGCACGCCCATTTGGCGACCGCATGGACCGCCAGATAATCGTTACCGTCGACGCGGATGGAAGCGATGCCGAACCCGTGGCCGCGGGCGGCGAAGGTTCCAACGCCGCCGCGGGCAATGCCCTGGAATGTCGAGATCGCCCACTGGTTGTTCACGATATTCAGGACAACAGGCGCGCTATAGGTCGACGCAAACACCATTGCGGCATGGAAATCGCTTTCCGCAGTCGAGCCATCGCCAATCCAGCCCGCGGCGATCTTCGTGTCGCCGGAAATTGCCGACGCCATGGCCCAGCCGACGGATTGCACGAATTGCGTGCCGAGATTGCCGGAAATCGAAAAGAAGCCGTGTTCCTTCGAGGAATACATGATCGGCAGCTGGCGGCCATGAAGCGGATCTTCCGCGTTGGAGTAGATCTGGTTCATCATCGTCAGCATGGGATAGTCGCGGGCGATGAGCAGACCGGCCTGGCGGTAAGTGGGAAAATTCATGTCACCCGGCTGCATCGCTCGGCTGAAGGCGCAGCTGACGGCTTCTTCGCCCAGGTGCTGCATGTAGAAACTGGTTTTGCCCTGTCGTTGCGCATTCATCATCCGTGCATCGAACGTGCGCAGGGTCATCATGTGGCGCAGGCCGGCTCTGAGCTCGTCGCTGGACAATGAACCTGCCCAGTCGCCGACAGCCTCGCCGTTCTTGTTCAGGACACGGACAATCGAAAACGCCATGTCGCGCATGTCGTCCGGGTCGATGTCCACCGGCGGACGGGACACTGACCCGGCACGCGGAATTTCAAAATCCGAAAAATCAGGTGTGTCACCCGGGCGGCAGCCGGGTTCCGGGACATTGAGCGATAGGGGGCTGGCGTCATCGGTCATGCTGCACCTTTCCGGACTTCGATTGCCTGGGTCAGGATCGATTCAACCATGTTATCGGCGACTTGTATCGTTGTTTTTCCGGTTCGCCGGCTGACTGAGAGAATGTCGCGGATGCGCGCTGCAATGCCGGTCAGGCGGTCTTCGCGATACCCGGGCCCTGCCTTGTGAATTTCACTGGCCACACTGATGATGCCGCCGGCATTGACCACGTAGTCCGGCAGATACTGGATGTTGCGGGCCCGCAGGACTTCAGCCACATCCGGGGTTGCCAACTGGTTATTGGCGGCGCCGCAAACGAGGCCGGCTGTCAGTTTGCGTGCGCTCGTGGCACTCAGGACGCCGCCCAGGGCACAGGGCGCAAAAATATCGATCTCGGTCTCGAAAATTGCATCGACCGGACAGATCTCCGCACCGAGTTCAGTACGTGCCTTGTCCAGTGCTGTCTGGTTGATGTCGGATACGACCAGTCGTGCTCCGGCGTCGTGCAGCTTTTCGGCCAAGGACATGCCGACGTGGCCAAGTCCCTGAACC
Organism: Pseudomonadota bacterium; assembly: GCA_039195965.1. GTDB lineage: Bacteria > Pseudomonadota > Alphaproteobacteria > Rhizobiales > Stappiaceae > Roseibium. Next base: position 44,558 of record JBCCVB010000038.1, on the reverse strand, counting down.
AGTACCCGTTGTCCGCTCAGGTCCGCACTGCCTGCGAGGATTTCACGTGCGGCCCGCATGCACTGAAAAACGCCTTCAGCAGTGAATGGGGAAGGGTCGCCGCTGCCGTGCGCGCCGCCGTCCAACCCAACAGCAAAGGGAGTTTCCTCCGCAGCGATTGCCATATCTTCCGGCGAAATGCCGACATCTTCCGCCGTGTAATATGTGCCGTTCAGGCTGTGTACCGCTTTGCCGAAGGACCGGAAAAGATCATCTGACTTGTCTGTCTTTGCGTCGCCGATAATGACGGATTTGCCGCCGCCGAGTTCAATTCCCGCCATGGCGTTCTTGCTGGTCATGCCATCCGCCAGGCGAAGGACGTCGCTGCGGGCCTCGTCCTTGGTGGCGTAGTTCCACATGCGGCAGCCTCCTGCGGCCGGACCGTAGGCCGTGGAGTGAAGGCAGATATAGGCGCGCAAGCCGCTTGCCTGATCTTCCGCATAGATCAGGCGTTCGTGACCCGCGGGTGCGTCTTCTTCCATCAGTGTGAGCGGCATGGGAATTCTGTCCTCCTTCAGAAAAGCGGCGTTAGACGTTATTTTAGCTTCGCAAAGTGGTTGAAAAACCATCTTCTGAGAGATATCGATGCTGAAGTTAGAGATAAACGCTCAAAAAATGGAATATTTGGAGTGGTAATCACTATAGATGACGTTGATCGCAAGATGCTGCGTGCTTTGTGCGAGGATGGACGGATGTCGGTTGTCCAGCTTGCCGAACTGATCGGCCTGTCACCGACCCCGTGCAAGAGACGGCTTCAAAGACTGGAAGAGGCCGGTCTCATTTCCGGATACAGCGCGACCATCGATCGGAAGACGGCTGGGTTTGGCATCACTGCATTCGTGTCTGTGGAGCTTGAGCGGCAGGACACGGAGGAGATCCGCAAGTTCCAGCGTCAGGTTGCCCTGTTTGAAGAGGTGGTGACCGGAGCGCTGATGACAGGCGCACAGGACTTCCTTCTCGAAGTCGCGGTGGAGGGCTTGGAGGAGTATGAAACCTTCCTCCAGGCGAAGCTGATGAAAGTGCCCGGTGTCCGGGCCGTCCGCTCCCGATTTGCCTTGCGCAAATTTGTCGATCGGGATCGGTTGCCATAAGAGGGTATTTCGGTCGTGTTGACTTGATCAGGGAACCGGTCTGCGGACACCAACAGGGACACTAGGTGAGATATTGCCAGCTTGTTTTGATCAGATTGCAGAGCGCTCGATTTGACAGCACTCAGGTTTTCATTTCAGCGGTGTAGTCAGCTCAAAGCGACATAGGAGGGGAGGCAGACGCTCAGAAGCTCGATTTGGAAGATGATCGACGGACATTGGCAAATGCTCTTTCATCAGGGGACGATCATCCCCGCAGAACAACAGAGAAGGGATTCAAGTTATTGTAGCTTGCATACTCGTCCCGAGAGCAGACCCTCAATACCGTAGAAGAAAGTGGCCGAGATCCGGACACACTTGTTTTTGGTTCAATATCCGGTTTTGGAACATTCTGCGTAGCTCTTGGCCTCCGCTAACGAAAGGTCTTCGCTAAGTCGATAAACGCGCGCAGTCGCTTGGTCATATGTTTTTTGCTTAGATAGTTGAGCGAGTATCGAGGCATCGAAGGTATCTGATCGGACATCACCTCGACTAACCGATCCCCCGCAACATATGGAGCCGCCACTTCGGCATAAACATAAGCGAGCCCCAGACCCTGCGCAGCATAGGAAACCAGCGACCGTAGATCATTCACCATCATGCGTGGTTTGGGCATGACGCTGTAGAAACCGTCATTGCCATTAAACATCCATGGAGCCAACTGGTCGGAGCCGCCAAAGGAAAAACAGATACCATCGTGCTCAAGGATGTCTTGCGGCGATTGAGGCGTTCCGCAGCGATCCAAATACCCCCGAGCAGCGACAATGGTCATTCTTAGATTTGGACCGACTGAGATTGCATGTGTTTCAGCTTCCAATAAAGTGTTTGACCTTATGGCCGCATCGAGTTGCGATGAAATCAGATCCACTTTTTGGTCGTCGTAGATCAACTCGACATTCACGTCCGGATTTTCGGTGGCAAACCGCGCAACCAGGTCATCAAGAAAAAAAGCCCCTGCACTGTAGGGTGCGGACAAGCGTAAAGTTCCCGAGACAGTATCCCTCTGCTCGTCAAGATCAAGGAACGCTGCCTCAAGTTCATTGATCGCGGGCAAACTTCGTTGGAACAGTCGCTCCCCAATTGGCGTTAAGGATACAGATCGGGTCGAACGCTCAAAAAGCCTGACACCAAGCCGGTCTTCAAAACGTTGCACGGCTTCGCTTACGGATGCCGCCTGTAACTTCAGCACGTCCGCTGCAGCTCGAAACCCGTTTTGACGGGCGACCTCCACGAAGATCGCAACATCACTCAGTTGGTTGCGTTGCATTGTTAGATAAACCGAACAAATTGTAAGAAAGTTAGGCATTTTTCGAACGATAGCAGCCCGGTAGACTCCTAAGCAACACAAAATTGAGATGGAAAGGAGCTATCCAATGTCTGGCCTCTTAGACGTAAAACATGCCCTTAACGAATGGCTGGAAGGCCTCGACAGTGGCGATCTTGGACGCATGTTGGCGACAGTTGATCCTGAAGCCGTCACCTGCAATCAAAATCAGCCCACTGTCTTCGGCGTTGATGCGGTGCGCGAAAAATATGCGCCACGTATTGCAACCTCAACATTCAAGTCGGGGTTCGAAATAGAACACATCAAAGTCTATGACGGATTTGCGGTGATCGTCGGCTTTTTCACCGTCGAGGTGACAGACAAAGCATCGGGTCAAACTGGCGGTGGACAGGGCCGGTTACTTCTAGTTTATCGCAAGCACCCAGATGGGTGGAGAATGATCGTCGACATAGACAACAACGACGACAAGTCCTGAGCGTGTATCTGCAAAATGGTCGCATAAGGGAGAGATTGGCCTCCTAGCGGTGTCTGCGCAACGTTAGAGGCATCCTTCCCGCTTGACCCTATCCATTTCGCCAAAGGAAATCGGTATGACCCAAAACAACAAACGCATAGCGGAAAGACCGCGCGACATAGCCAATTGCGTAAGCGCATTTTTGCAGGAAGGTGATATGGATGGCATTGTTTCAATGTTCCATCCGGATTGCAAAATCTTCTTCCCACCCGATCAGCCGGCAAGCATAGGTTTGGATGGTGCAAGAGCAGCCTTTCTCAGCTTCATAGATCTCAGACCAAAGATAAAAAGCGAGATCATCAGTGAAGTGATTGTTGGCAACATCGCGCTGACGCGCGCCATGTGGCAAGTGGTTGGCCCCGACGGGTCGGTGATGGCTGAAGGAGAATCCACCGAAGTCGCCAAGAGATTCGACAATGGCGGATGGGGCTACCTTATTGACTGCCCGAACGGGCCTCCCTCTATTCAGCCTTATCATCAAGAACCATGAGACCAGTTATTGGCGGCACCGCGGAAAGTGGCCGGATAGTTGTGACGCGCTCATGTTACGTCTCGACCGGAACAGTTCGCTCCAGGAAATTCTCAATACAGCGCTTTAGTTGGGTGGGATTGTCAGTGTGAAGCATGTGTCCACCGGGCAGCTTGACGAACTCGGCATCCCTGATGGACTTTGCAAACAATGCAGCCCCGTGATGGGTCGCAGTATTCTTTTCCCCGACAATCACCAGCGTAGGGATCTGGATTTCCTTCAAGTGCGGCCGTCCGTCATATCGTGCCGCAGCACTCAAAGCTGCAGCAATGCCTGCTTTGTTCATTCGCATAATCTGGCGGCGTAGCTCAATATTTGTCTGCTGACTCTCACCAATCCCTGTGAGCCACGCCAACCACGACTTTGGCATGGCATAGAACAGGCCTTGCACAACTATTCCAGCGAGGCGACTTGTCAGTCGATCGCGGATCGTTGGGACGGCTTCAATCAATACCAGCGCCCTCGCATTTATGCTCGGACGCGCGGCCAGCTCCAACGCGACCATTCCGCCAAGGGAATGTCCTATGATCACTGCACCTGGCGGAACAAAGCAGGCAATTGCATCCGCAAAGCTTTCGACGCTTGGTGCGGCAAGTAATGGAGCAATGCCGTGCCCTGGCAACTCCGGGGTCTTCGCGCGCGGGTAACTCACCGTTATGTGATCCCAACTGTCGCCGCTCATTGCAGCCCCATGTAGCCACACTGAATCCAGTCGCATGAAAGGCGACATCGCATTTGTCTTCGAGATCGTGCGATATTGAGAGACATCATTGGTAGACGACATGAAAGCAGGTTCTCTTGTAAAGATAATTTCTTTAAATATTTCAAACTGCGCCGCACAATCAGTGGTCGCAGTCGCTCAAAGGTAACTGCTATTAGGTGCATCTATAATCCTACTTAAAGCCGATATAAGCAGAATTATCACGGATCTTCGTGAAGGCGGAGCACCACTAAGTGCTCTTGTGGTGCAAACTGTGTTCAAGGTCGACGTTCACTGTGCTTAAGTCTGATGACATCATTGTCCCGCCAATTCGGACGTTCGCTCCATCAAGCTCCAGTTCTTAAAGCAGGCCTTCAATACGGTCGGGGCAACTGGCGGGGCGCCGGACAAAGCCGTCTTTCGCCGCAGCTGAGAATTCGAGAACACAATTCTCGAGCCGTCGGTATGGCGTGTGAGAAGCAGACGTTCTCTGTCACCCGCGCTGTGCTTGTAGACCTTAAATTTGTTGCGAAAGCTTGAGGGGCTCCGCGGGAGCGCCCTCGCATGCCTTATTGAAACCGGTGCAGTTAGAGCAAGGTTGCTTTTAGTCGCTCGAAGGCTTCCGTAATATCCCTGCGCGGTGCAGCAATATTGATGCGAATGTACTGGGTCGCGTGCTGGTCAAACCACGTACCCGGTGTCGCACCAAAACCGGATTGACCGAGTTTTGCCTTCAGATCGTCGCCAGCCAGACCAGTGTCAGAGCAATCGAGCCACACCTGATATGTACCTTCTACCGGAGACATCTTCAGCATCGGCAGCTCGTCTCTCAAAAAAGTAGCAATCCAATCGATCGTGCCCTGTAAATAGGCCAGCAGTTCATCGACCCAGGCATCGCCTTTTTCGTACGCCGCGATGGTGGCAAATGTCGTAAACGCATTTCCGTGTCCCAGGTACATGCCGTCTTCAACGGCCTTCATGCACTTCAGAATGTCCTCGTTCTTGGTATAGACATAGCCGTTCGCAATGCTCTGCATGCCAAAAGTCTTGGCTGGAGAGCCTATGACAGAGACATGTTTTCCGCCATCAACTGTGCTTAGGCTGGTGAAGTGGTGGCCCTTGTAGATGATATCCGAATGGATCTCGTCGCTTATGATCAACACGCCGTGTCGGTCGGCTATATCGACAACCTGTTTTAATTCGTCTGGCTTCCACACCCGGCCAACCGGATTGTGAGGGTTGCAAAGGATCATGGCGGTGACGTCACCGGTGCTCAATTTCGCATCCAGATCCGTATAGTCCATCGTGTAGGCGCTATCATTGTTAATCAGCGGGCATTTCATCGGCTTGAATCCAGCGGCCGAAATCAGTTTTTCAAATTGATGATACGCAGGGGTTTGAATGAGAACACCGGAGCTAGGCTTGGCTAGTTCTCGCAAGAGCAGCGAAATGGCCGTGAGAACACCCGGAAAGGGGACAAAGTTGCTCGGTTCCAATTTCAGGTCATGGCGGCGCTGGTGCCAATCAGAGATTGCCTTGAATATGCCCTCAGAATTGAACTCATAGGCAAACTGGCCACGATCTACGACGTGACGCAGCGCATTGCTGATTGGTTCGGCAATGGGAAGATCCATATCAGCAACCCACATCGGGGTGACATCTTCTGTTCCATAAAACATTCGCAGGTACTTGGGGTTATGGCGAACAAAGTAATCGCCAGTTTTTGCGGGGGCAGTATCAAACAGGCTCATGCGATTCCTCAATGCTTCAGTGGAAAGTGTCATCGTTGGTTTGTCGTTGCGTACGGGCGGGACGGGGCGAAGGGCGGGATTGTCTCATTCTGCCACCAAGGACATCGACCGGAGCTACAGCGAGCCGTTGATCATGGTGACGAACATGACCAATCACTTTTAAACCGGTGGTTCGATGCATCGACCTTCAAAGTGTTGGCCAAAAATTTTTTACTCAGCTGCCATATTGGAACACTCCTCCAGGCAACGAGTTATTTTCATCCATTCGCCTAAAGCGACTTTGAAAGCCTGGCGCCCTTTGTCGGTGACATAATAGGTTTTGCGCTCCCGTCCAGAAACGACTTGGGACTGACAAGTCACGAAGCCGCCCTCGGTAAATTGCTTAAGCACCGGATAGATGGTGCCTTCTTTTGGCGTGCAACAGCCTTCAGTCCGACGCTCAACTTCCTTTGCTATGTCATATCCATGCAATTCCTTATCTTGCAGGACACACAAGATGAAGAACTTGGACAAGCTCATCTTGATTGTGTTGTTCCAATACTCAGGACTGGTCAGATCTGGGGGGGCGGACGTTCTGGTCATGCAATGAGTATATACATCGATGGTCGATATATCAAACATCAATGCATAGGAGGAGGTCTTTTTCCCGAATCCCGAGTGAGGGGCAACGCGGAAATCAACTGGTGACATCGCAGCTAAAAAATCGATGGCCGCTGGCTTGTGTGTTCCTCAATACGGCAGCCTAGGCCTGTGTCTTCCCTGACTTCTGCCGACGCATCGACCGGCAGCTATGTCTGGTGGCCGATTATCCAATCCTGGTGTTGCATAGGCCCGTAAGACGCCAAACAAAACGCACGCGTCTGAGTTGCCGCGTGGCGGAAAACCTTTGCACTTTATGCCCGCCTGATTGAGGAGTGATGGAACTCCTGGAGTTTTTTGATAGCATTTTTTGCATGCAACTATGGACCAAAAAAACCATGAACGACGCGGACATTTACCGGCGACAGGGCTATGGAGGATGCGTGGGCTTTGGCGCGTCACCAGCCCTGCTTGTTGTTGATTTCGTCAACGGGTTCGTTGACCCCGACCAGTTCGGTGGCGGCAACATTGCCGCGGCTGTCGCGCAATCCGCTGAACTGCTCGACGCAGCTCGCCAGACCGACACCCCTGTGATCTTCACTCGGGTAGTTTATGCGGAAGACCGTTCTGATGTGGGCATGTTTTGCCGCAAAGCGACCGAGCTTCCAAAACTCACAGAGAGAGCGCCGGCTAGCCAGATTGTCGATCAGCTTGCACCCAGAGCTGGTGAACTTATTGTACGAAAACAACAGCCATCAGCCTTCTTTGATACCGGTCTGGCAGGAAGTCTGATCGCTAGGCACATTGATACAATCGTAGTGGCCGGCTGTACGACAAGCGGCTGTGTCCGGGCCAGTGTGGTGGACGCAGTGAGCTACAATTTCCGGCCAATCGTCGTAACCGACTGTGTCGGTGATCGGGCCATCGGCCCACATGACGCAAGTCTCTTCGACATGAACCAGAAATATGCTGACCTGATGACCTGCGCAGAGGTTGTCGCGCGGCTGCGGGCTGGCTAAGTCTCCAGGTTGCAAGGAGGCCGGAAAAGAGCTGAAACGCGCACCCCTTGAAGGCCGGCATCAACGACAAGTGCGCAGATTACCACGATGAGCCCCGGAAGGCCCCGCATTGTTGGGGGAATTGCAACGACTTAAGTAGTCCGCCGTCACGTAGAAGCGAAACATATCCGGCAGCTAGGACGTGATTTGTGCGCTCGTCTGGTCGGAAACAATGCGCTTGTTTTCAGTCGCGCTCCTGCGGGTTTCGCCACGCCGCCGCCGTCTCCTCGACAAAGGAAGCGTAACTGCGAGGACCATCCGGCAGAAGAGTGGCTTGCGCTTCCAGGTCTTGTGCATCCACAGGACAGCCATATCGCTTAAAGTAGCGGTTCATGATCAGCAAATCGAAGTTGAACCATGATGGCATCATCGTTTCCATTTTCGACTCAAATTCTTCCGGCGAATAGTTGGGGTTTACGACGGTGTGCCCTATTGCCTTGGACCACAGCGCAGCGGTTTCTTCGCCGTTTGGGGCATCCAAGCTCGACAAGGTAAAAGCTTCATTATGCGCGCGCGGATTCAGGAGCACGTTCGCAGCTGCATGCGCAACGTCTCGAACGTCGACGCGGGTCACAGGAAAATCACCCAGTGGCCAAGGGTAAGCGCCTGCCACAATAGCATCTTTCAGCCAAAGATCGTTTTGAGCAAAGTTCGTAGGACGCAGGATCGTGTGCGGGATCCCGGTGTACCGTATAGCGGTTTCGATCGCTAATTTTGAACCTGCGTGCGGGACGAGTGGTGAGAGCGTCGACATGTGGTTCGACAAATAGACGATGTACTTGCAGGAAGCCTCGACTGCAACTGCGAGGGTTACCAGCCCGCGCTGGGTTTCTAGGGGATCATGGGCAACCAGCAAAAACACAGTCTCCACGCCTTCGAAAGCGCGTCGCAGACTAGCCGGATCATCCATGTCAGCAATAACTGCTTCCACACCGATGGGTAGAGTTGCGGCAAACTCTTTCGACCTTGTTGCAACCCGGATTTGCATGCCGCTTGCATGCAGGAGCGGCACAAGCAATCGGCCGATTTGCCCTGAGCCGCCAAATACAAGAACCGTCATCAAAGTACCGTTGCTTTTGGTTGTGTGCAGGAAATTGTAGGAAAGTATCCGTTCGTCTTCAAATGTTTTGGGGCGCGTTCGGTCCTGAGTTAAAGGAGGTTTTGGCTCATCAGGATTACTATAACGATCAAAATCGTCATGAAGACACCTTGATCATTGCTCAACGGACGCAATTCGAGCCTATGGCCACACCGCGAAGAAATAAGCACGGAACTCGCCTTCCGAACGCCAACCGACCGACGCATGCAGTGGCACGAAAAAGCTCTCTCCGGCGGTAAAGGTTTCCTCGTTGTCCGGACTCGTCACGCTGACGGTTCCGTGCTGTACACAAATCAATTCGTTGCGGTTGAATGACTTGATGGGGAACTCACACGCTCCGGTCACCAGCGTTCCCACTTGGATCCGCCCGTCGCTCGATTCATAGGCGAGGTTTTGTCGTTGGTGCGGTTCCAATGTATCAAGTCCATCGGTCCGCTCGCTTACATCTTCCAAGTCAGCGTTTGTTGGGTTTGAAATGAGGCGGATGCATTTCAGCTTGGCTTGGTCAGTCTCTGCCGGATAACCTTCCCTATGGAAGGTCATGAAATACTTTCGATAGTACTTCTGCATATCCCATGCGCAATTGAACCCCTGTGGCAGGAAGAAGGCCTGCCCCGCCAAAATAACGTCCTTCTTGCCCGCTTCATCGATAATGGTGACTTCTCCATCGATGAGTTGCATCAACTCAAACAGCGGGTATGGATGGCTGCTGGTTGCGCTGCCGCCGTGGTTTTCCCAAGTGCCGGCGCACAGGCCGTTGTGCTCATACGCTTTCACCCCACGCTGGTCCGGCACAGGACCTATCAGCCAATCGGGTGGGATTACCTCCCAGGTCTTCAGGCCTTCGCCGGTGGGGTCATGGGGATCTAACCTGATGACGCCAGCCATTTTAGTGTCTCCTTGATTGGGGGACGTCCCGGTTTCCGAACTGGATCAGTGTGAAGGCGATGCGGCGATTTCCCGTTAGCTCGAAGCAAAATCCGACTGGGGTGCTTGGTTGCTGATGGACTAGAAACGCCATTGTCTGTTGTCGCACAGTTCTATGAACACGAAGATCGTTTGCCCTGCCTCATATCTGATCCTGACAAAACTCAGTGTCGTTGACTTGCATCCGAAGCGTAATGTCTCTTCGGGATGAGGGGATAATTCAAGCTCAGCTACCGATCGGTTTGCGGGCGAGAGTTGCAAAGAAACAGAAGCTCATCAGCCAAACTTTGGGGTTATCAAGCAGAGTGTTGATTTCCTCGCAGTCTGTCTGGGACAGGTAACCGAGTTCAACGAGTTCTGGCAGCACGATGTCGAGCGTCATGCGATAGACAGTGTGGGCTGGATTGCTGACGTCACGTCCATTGAACAGAGCCGTCTCACCCTTTACGGAAATCACCTTCAATCCAATTTCAGATAGCTGATCTGCTACTTTTCTACCCGTAAAGTAGTCGATATCGCGGCGTTCACCCCATTGAAAAATCGCTTGCCAAACACGTTTCCAGGCAGGGTGCTGGTCGCTGAATGCGGGATGAATGTCGGGCTCGATGTAAAGCAGATACCCTCCAGGACGCACCATATCTGCGAGATTGCGAGCGGCTTCATAATGATCCGCCATGTGTTGATGTACAGTTCTGACGACTGCAAGATCAAAGCAATCGCGGTGGTGCGGCGATTGTCTGATGTCTAATTGTTCCGTCCTTAGATGCGGGTGCTCAATCTCGTCAATGAACTTCGTTTGAAGGTCCGTGCACAACACGTTGCCGGTTCCAGTCAATCGATCCGCGATCCATTTCGACACCGTGCCAATTCCGGCGCCGACTTCAAGACATTCCCAACTGGGCTGAATATCGAGTTGTTCAAGAATGTGAAAAGTATAAGGGTCCAGCAGCTCCGCGAGCGCAACAAGACGTTTGCGCTCGGTTTCGTCATAGTTTTGGATGACGTATCGCATTTCATCTCCAATCGCTTATGATCGATTGCTTCCGATAGTGCCACCTAAAGCCAGCCTTTGAACTGCACAATATTGCAATATTCGACAGCAATTGTGCAGTGTTTAAACGACCGCAACGACATTCAACCTGTTCAGGTGCTGAATGTCCTACTGAATTGGTTCGGATTGTTTGTTCTGTCGTGATCGGCATCAGGGTTTGCAATAGAACCGAGAACCGGACCTCGGCATCGCCAAACTCCTCTAGGATCAGCCAGCTAAAGGCATCAAGGCCAGAGGTGGTTTGGGTTCTGCGGTGGGTTGGAGAGCGAAAAAAGCGCTGCACCGTTCGCGCAGGCCTAACCCGAACTTGGTTTCGGTGTTGGCTTCAGAAGCCGGCTTTGATCGGCGCCACCGAGCTTCCAGGTGTCGGTTCTTTTGCGCGGGCAGAAGTACCCTTTTCGCTGTTTTGCCGTGGCAAGTTCTCGAAAGGCATTGGCCGCGGCAGCCTCGTCATCGAACAGATCGATCCTGAATTGGCCTGATCGGCCTATGCGTCCCCAGTTCCGCATCAGGGAAATCCCGCCAAACAGATTTGGCTGGAGCGTCATCTCGTAAAAACGCTGCATGTTCCTTTGAGGGTCAATTCGATGAAGCGACAGATGTGTTGGTTCATTGGTCATGCCCTGTAGTGTTCTACAAGGCGGAATCGCAATCCAATGAATGATTTGAATCGGTTCGCCCTGATCGATTCATAATGGCGATGAATGGGTTAGTACAACCTTCACTGCGCGAATTTGCGTCTGCACGGGGCTTGAAACTGAAGTCCGTGCAGACAGCTGATTTCTCGTCAATACTGCCGGAAAAGCGTGTTGTCAGCCGAGCACTTCTTTCACGGCAAGTTGGGTCTTTTCGACAATGGTGTTGGCCTCTTCCTTTGTAAGGCAAAGGGGTGGGGCAAAACCCAGAATATCACCTTGAGGCATGGCTCTTGCGATGACGCCGTGCTTCAGAAGTGCTGCGGCAATTGAAGGACCAACCTTTTCGCTCGCATCAAAGAACGCGCGATCGTTCCTGTCCTTCACGAACTCAACAGCGCACAGCATGCCTTCACCGCGAACCTCGCCGACATTCGGATGTGCTGACAGAGCTTCGCCCATAACGGTGTTCAGATAGTTGCCTGTTGCACCGGCGTTTTCGACCAGATCGAGACGATCGATCAGTTCCAGGTTGGCGACGCCTGCTGCCGCGCCGATCGGGTGGGCGGAATACGTCCAGCCATGGCCGATCGGGCCATTCTCGTCCGTGCCCTGTTCAAGCACTTTCCAGACCTTGTCGGACACGATCGAGCCGGAGAGTGGGGCATATGCAGATGTCAGCCCCTTGGCGATGGTGATGATGTCCGGCTCAATTTGATAATGCGCCGAACCGAACATGGTACCCAGCCGTCCGAACCCGGTGACGACTTCATCGGCAATCAGCAGGATGTCGTGTTTTTTCAATACCGCCTGAATGGCTTCCCAATAGCCGTTGGGAGGCGGCACGATACCACCGGTTCCGAGAACCGGTTCTCCGATGAATGCTGCAATCGTATCGGCGCCTTCACGTTCGATCAGTGCTTCAAGTTCGGCCGCGCAGTGATTGGAAAACTCCTCCTCGGACATGGAGCGGTTTTCACGGCGGAAGTAGTAAGGGGCTTCGGTATGGATGACCTGCGACAGAGGCAAATCGAACTTCTTGTGAAACAACTCAAGCCCGGTCAACGAGCCGGTCATCAGTCCGGAACCGTGATAACCGCGCCACCTGGAAATGATCTTCTTTTTTTCAGGCCGGCCGAGGATGTTGTTGTAGTACCAGACCAGCTTGATGTTGGTTTCGTTCGCATCCGACCCGGACAGGCCGAAATAGACATGGTTGAGACCAGCCGGCGCTCGATCCGCGATCATTTTGGCGAGCGTGATGGATGCCTCCGTACCGTGGCCGACATAGGAATGGTAATAGGCAAGTTCCCGCGCCTGTTCGGCGATCGCTTCGGCGATTTCCTGGCGGCCATAACCGACATTGACGCAGTAAAGCCCGGCAAACGCATCAAGCAGGCGATCGCCGTCACGGTCCTGAATGTAAACGCCATCGCCGCCCCTAATAATGCGGTGGGCCGCCTCGCCGCGCGCAAACTGGCCCAGGTGCGTGGAAGGGTGGAAGAAGTGGTCGCGATCCCACTGTTCCAACTGATCGTTTCTCAACATGAGTTTTTCCTTTTTTGAAATTCAGGCCCAGTCGCGGCACACATATTTGACGTCGGTGAAGGCCTCCAGCCCAAGTCGGGATCCTTCACGGGCGAGGCCGGATTGTTTCATCCCGCCAAAGGGGATCGGGGCTCCCGTCACCTTGGTTCGGTTGATCGCAACCATGCCAAATTGAAGTGCCCGGCTTGCGCGGTAAATCCGCCTCGGGTCCTGCGTGTGGACATAGGCAACCAGTCCGTATTCCGTATCGTTGGCCCGCTGGAACACGCTCATTTCGTCTTCGAAGGATGTTATCGCAGCGACAGGACCGAAGGTTTCCTCATGCATGATCAACGCATCAGCGGGAACGTCGGCCAGAACAGTCGGCTGATAAAACAGCGAACCCGCATTGTCGCGCTTGCCGCCAGTGAGAAGTCTGGCGCCTTGCACCAGGGCATCGGCAACATGTTCTTCCTGTTTCGCGACCGCTTTTTCATTCATCAGGGGACCGATATCAGGATCGATGAAACCCGATCCGATGGTCAGGCGAGCGGTTTGCTCGGCAAAGCGCCGGCAGAATTCCTCGTAGATCGGCTTTTCGACATAGAAGCGATTTGCACCGAGACAGTCCTGACCGGATGTTGCGAACTTGGCCTTGATTGCTTCTTCGACAGCCACGTCCAGATCGGCGTCCTGAAACACGATGAATGGCGCGTGTCCACCCAGCTCCAACACCAGTCTCTTCACCGTGTCAGCTGCCTGAGCATATAGAAGCTTGCCAATTTCCGTTGAACCTGTGAACGAGACAGCCCTCACTCTTGGGTCGGACATCCACGGTCCGACGATGGTCGCAGCATTTCCCGTGACAACATTGAACACGCCCGCTGGAAAGCCCGCGCGTTCAGCAAGTTCGGCGAGCGCGAGCGCAGAAAATGGGGTCTCGCCGGATGGATGGGCAACAATGGTGCAGCCTGCAGCCAGAGCCGCGGCGGCCTTTCGCGTCAGCATGGCAGAGGGAAAGTTCCAGGGCGTGATCATCGCGGCGACACCAAGCGGTTCACGCCAGACCTCGACCTCCGCGTCAGCCAGGTGGGAGGTGACATTCTCGATATTCGGACGCTTTGCTTCTTCCGCATAGAACTCGACAAACGACGCGCCATAATCGATTTCTCCGCGCGCTTCGGAGATCGGCTTGCCCTGTTCCAGCGTCATGATCCTGGCAAGATCCTCCTTGTGCTCAAGGATAAGCTCGAACCAACGCCGAAGCAGCGCGGCACGTTGCTGCGGCAGCAGGGAAGACCAGTTTTTGAATGCCACATCAGCCGCATCGACCGCGGTGGTGCTTTCGCCAGACGACAGGCTGGCAACCTTTCCGAGATCAGAACCGTCGGCTGGATTGGTGACGGCAATGCGCGCGTCATCACCGGCTGCAATCCAGTGGCCGTCGATATAGCTGTCGTGATGCAGGAGAGCAGGTTGGGCAAGAGCCCAGGTCGTTTCTTCAGGGGCGAGTTCGGCTACGGACATGGCAATACTCGTCAAGTTGATGGATTGCCTGAGCGTACTCTTTGAACTGGAGAGGAAACTTTCAAACCGATTGGTGGAGGCAGACGATTCTTCTGCAAATGACGCGCTCAGCAGTCATTTCTTCTCGTCGGCACCTGACAGAAGAACTGACATGGGCGGCGTCGGTGAAATTTTCACCGGTTTTGTGACGATGTAGGAAAAGTAGCGGGCGAGTCCGGTGCCTGATTCCAGAAGCTCATCGATGAGCGCCTGATAGGTCTCAACATTGTGCGTGATGACCTGAAGCAGATAATCATATCCACCGCCGACGGCCCAGCAGGCGGTGATCTCCTCATAACGCTGGATTGCCGCTTCAAATCTCTGGAAAGTCTCGGCGCGATGGTTTTCCAGTTCGGCCATGACAAAAACGGAGACAAACGGGGCAATGAGCTTGAGTTCGATCTCCGCATGATAGCCGGAAATGATCCCTGCCTTTTCAAGGCGCTTCAGCCGTTCCCAGCATGGCGTCGCAGACAGATTGACCTTTTCGGCCAGGGCAGCTTTCGACATGCGGCCCTCCCGGGAAAGAAGGGTCAGAATCTTGATGTCGCGGTCGTCGAGTTTGATGGCTGCCATAACAACCATCAATGGGGCAGGGCAATGGGCTTGTCAATTGTCACGAAAAAGGCCATCAATAAATCATGACAATATGGCCACCCCGACCCGAAGACCTGAAACGACCTGCGTACCGGTCCCTGGCAGAGGCGCTTATTCGGGCAGTGGATGCAGGCGAGTTGCGCAATGGAGATCGGCTGCCGACCCACCGCGATCTGGCCTATGATCTCAACATCAGCGTGCAGACAGTCAGTCGGGCTTATGACGAATTGATCCGTCGGGGATTTATTGCCGGTGAGGTTGGGCGCGGCACATTTGTGCGGCTGGAGCGCAGTGATACCAAAACACCGTTTCTGCCGGACCGTCAAAAGGGTGAGCTCATCGATTGTTCGATGCTGAAGCCCGTTTTCGAAAACCTGCATCACGACGCGATGCGTGAAGCGCTGGCCACACTCAGCGCCGATATTCCGCAGTCGGTCATTTCCTCGTTTCGTCCGCTGGGAGCCTTGCGCCGGTACTCCGAGCCGTCTCTTTCCTGGCTGGAGATTTGCGGACTGAAGCCGCAGTCGCAGAGCCTGTTGCTTACAAACGGCAACACCTCGGCAATGACGATTGCGCTGATGACGGCGGCTAATCCTGGCGATCTGATTCTGACAGAGGAACTTGGTCACCACACCTTGAAGCCGCTAACGCGATATCTGGGATTGCGCCTTCGCGGGGTCGCGATAGATGATGAAGGCATCGTACCGGCGGCATTCGCGCGCGAGTGCGAGAAGGAAGCCGTCAAGGCGCTCTTTCTAATGCCTACCGGCCTCAATCCCACGGCAACGATCATGTCCAGCGATCGTCGAGCCGAACTTGTTGAAATTGCACGTTCCAAGGACATTCTCATTATCGAGAGCGATGCCTGGGGGCCGTTGCAGCCTGGGCGACCAGCGCCCATTGCGGCAATGGCGCCAGAACGTACATTCTACTTCACCAGTCTGACGAAGTGCCTCATGGCGGGGTTGCGCTTTGGCTTCCTGGTTGTGCCGGAGGCTTATGAGGCAGCTGCATCAAACCGGCACCTGGTGACCAATTGGATGGTCACAGCCTTGATGGCGGAGATCGGCTCGCGCTGGATCGTAGACGGAACAGCTGAGCGCCTGATGACCTGGCAAAGCAACGCCCTTGCTGAACGTAATCGGCTGGTTCGAAAAATCCTTTCCGATATTCCGTTTCATGGAACGGAAACCGGCATGCATATCTGGCTGCCCTTGCCTGATGCATGGACCGAAGAAGGGTTCGTGGCACACGCCTCCCAGAAAGGTGTTGCTGTCGGGCCAGGATCGACATTTGTCACGTCGGACGTCATTCCGAGTGTTGGTGTGCGCTTGTGTATTGGCGGTGTCAGCATGGAGGCGCTGGAGACCGGGGTGACGATTGTGTCACGTCTGATCCGCAGTCAGCCAGAGCCTGCTCTGCTCAGTTAAGCTCGATTTCTCCAGAAATTTGCGGCACGGAAGTCATGATACTTTTCATGGCAACTGAAGGTCGTTCGGAAAAATTGTCATGATACTATATTTAAATTGACTATTTATTGTCTCTGTTTCAGTTTCTCAAAATCATAACAATACAGAGGGTGTCTGCCGCAACCGCATGACGATTGCCGTCAGATCCAGTCCCACAAATGCAAACTCTACGGCGCGGCCTTCGCGGGTGGCGCTGCCATGACGGATATTGGAGGAGATGTGAAAATGAAGCAGAGCACTCGCAATTTGCTGAGCACGACCGCTGCGGCAGCCATTCTGGTTTCAACCGCGATGGCCGCCCAAGCGGACAAATGGAAATATGCCTTCGAAGAATCCCTGACTGAAGTGCAGGGCGTCTATGCGCAGAAATTCAAGGAAGAAATCGAGAAGAATTCCGATCATACGGTTCAGTTGTTCCCGTATGGAACGCTCGGCGAGTCCGCGGACATCATGGAGCAGGCCCAGGCCGGTATCCTGCAGTTTGTGGATCAATCTCCAGGGTTCACCGGTGCGCTTATCCCTGAGGCTCAGGTGTTCTTTGTTCCTTACCTGCTTCCGACCGACCAGGCGCATCTGGGCCGCTTCTACAAGCAGAGCAAGGCGATCAACCGGGACTTCACCAAGCTTTATGCGCAGCAGGGACTGGAGTTGCTGGTCATGTTCCCGGAAGGTGAAGTGGCGATGACCACGAAGTCGCCGGTAACAGGCTGTGCGGACCTTAATGAAGTCAAGTTCCGCGTCATGACCAATCCTCTTCTGGTGGAGTCTTACAAGGCATTTGGCGCAACGCCGACACCTTTGCCGTGGGGCGAAGTCTATGGCGGCCTGCAAACAAACATCATTCAGGGTCAGGAAAACCCGACCTTCTTCCTCTATTCCACCAAAATCTACGAGGTGACGGATCACATCACCTACACCGGCCATAACAATTTCACCACGGCTGTGATGGCCAACAAGGACTTCTTCGACGGCTTGAGCGCGGACGACCAGAAGGTCATCAACGATGCATCGGCGGCTGCCTATGACTACATCGTGGAGTACCAGCAGGGTCTCGCCGAAACCGAGCTGAAAAAGATCCTGGAAGCCAAGCCTGAAATGACTGTGACGGTTCTAAGCGAAGAACAGCGCAGCTGCTTCAAACAGGCTGCCGCAGAAGTGGAAGCCAAGTTCATCGAAATGACCGGCGGCAGCGGCAAGGCGATCCTTGAGCAGCTGAAAGCCGACCTTGAAGCCACCAAGGACTGATCATTCGTGAGAAGGGTCCGGAGACGATGCGTCTCCGGACCCTTGCGCGGCCATAGGGGAATGGGAGGACACAGTGGAGGTTTCGGAAAACCACGACCCGCATGCTTCATCGCTGCCGGGCGTTTTGGGTGTTGTCGACACCATTGTCAGCCGATTGGAATCCGTTTTGCTCGCCGCGGGTGTGTTGCTGATGGCGTTGAATACGGTCGCCAACGTTGTCGGCCGTTTTCTGCTTCAGCACAGCCTGTTCTTCACAGAAGAGCTTAACCGGATCCTGATTATCCTGATCACGTTCGCAGGTATCAGTTATGCCGCGCGTCAGGGGCGTCACATCCGTATGTCCGCACTCTACGACGCCTTGCCTCCGGCAGTCCGCAAACCGCTGATGGTCTTGATCGCCGCTGTCACGGCGCTCGCGATGTTTGCGCTATGCTATTACTCCGTCGGCTACATCACCAAAGTCGCCAACTCGGGTCGTGTTCTGCCCGCGTTGCAGGTTCCGGTCTACTGGATCTTCCTGTGGGTGCCGGTCGGCTTCTTCATGACCGGACTTCAATATGGTTTTACCGCCATCAAGAACCTGGTCTCGCACGACATCTACCTCTCCACCCAGGTGCTGGAGGGATACGATGACGACGAGCTGGAAGTTTAGGAAGGTGACGTTATGGCCTTGACGATCTTCCTGATTATGGTCGCCTTGCTGCTGCTCGGCTTCCCGATGATGATCCCGCTTCTGGCAGCGACTTTTGTCGGCTTTTTCATGATGTTCGGCAATTTCGACAAGATGGACTTCATGGTTCAGCAGATCATGGCCGGTATCCGGCCCGCATCGCTGATCGCTGTTCCCATGTTCATTCTGGCCGCCGACATCATGACCCGTGGCCAGTCCGCAAACCGGCTGATCGACATGGTGATGAAATTCATCGGTCATATCAAAGGTGGCCTTGCGGTCAGCACGGCGTCCGCCTGCACATTGTTCGGGGCAGTGTCAGGCTCCACCCAGGCGACGGTGGTGGCTGTCGGTTCACCGCTGAGGCCGCGCATGTTGCAGGCAGGCTACAAGGACTCTTTCGTCCTGGCACTGATCATCAATGCGTCCGATATCGCCTTTCTCATTCCGCCTTCCATCGGCATGATCATTTATGGCGTCGTTTCGAGCACCTCGATCGCCGAACTCTTCATTGCCGGGATTGGTCCAGGTCTTCTCCTGCTCATCCTGTTTTCCGCCTACAGCATCATCTATGCGACGATCAAGGATGTGCCGACGGAACCCAAGGCCAGTTGGACTGAGCGCTGGCAGTCCGTTCGCATGGCCATTTGGCCGCTCGGCTTTCCCGTCATCATTGTCGGTGGCATTTACGGAGGTGTCTTCAGTCCGACGGAGGCCGCTGCTGTTTGTGTCCTTTACGCCGCGATACTGGAGTTTGTGATTTTCAGGTCGCTGAAACCGGCAGACATGTACACAATCGCCAAGTCGACAGGATTGATCACCGCGGTTGTCTTCATTCTGGTCGGGGCGGGGGCAGCATTTTCCTGGGTGATATCGTTCGCGGAAGTTCCTCAGCAGATTCTTGCCACGGTTGGCGTAGCCGATATGGGCCCAAAAGGTGTGTTGGCGGTCATCTCGATTGCGTTTTTCATCGGCTGCATGTTCGTCGATCCAATCGTGGTTATTTTGATCCTGGTGCCTATCTTTGCTCCGGTCGTGAAAGATGTCGGGCTTGATCCGGTTCTGGTGGGAACGATCATCACGCTACAGGTGGCCATCGGTTCGGCAACACCGCCATTCGGCTGCGACATCTTCACTGCGATTGCCATCTTCAAGCGGCCTTACATCGAAGTCATCCGGGGAATTTTTCCGTTTACCGTCATCCTGCTGGCCGTGTCGGCTGCGCTGATCTTCTTCCCGCAAATCGCGCTGTTCCTGCGTGACCTCGCATTCCGCTAGGAGGGGCTGATGTTCCAACGAATGATTGTTGCCTTTGATGGCTCTGACGGATCGAAAAAGGCGCTGAAACTGGCTGCCGGTCTTCAGGTAACCTGCGACGGAGAATTGCTGTTGCTCACCATCTATCGGCACCACTCGCTGCTTGAAGCGTCCATGTCCATGGTGAGGCCGGAAGAGCCGGTCATTCTTGACGATGCCATGCGCGATCATGCCCGGCAGCTCGCCGAGGAAGCAAAGCAGATCGCTGTATCGGAGGGCGCACAAAATGTTCGTGCCTTCGTCAAGGGAGGTCAGCCTGCCCGGACGATCGTGAAGTTCGCCGAGGATCATGATGCCGATCTCATCGTTGTCGGCAGCCGCGGGTTAGGCGACGTGGAAGGGTTCTTGCTGGGCAGTGTGTCCCACAAGGTAACGAGCCTGGCAGACTGTCCGGTTCTGGTAGTTTAGTGTTTCGGTCTGTCTCAGGCTGACCGAGAAGTTTTGGAGCTTCGCTCATATGAACACGAGCCGTGTTTCACTTTCGCCGCGAATTCCCGATTTTGATCGACGAGGCGATCAGACCAGATTTGGCTTGATTGCGCTGGCGACCGATCTGACAAGCGAACGGGATCTTTTTAGACTGCTGACCGGTCGCCACGTTTCCGTTCATGCGACCCGCGTTGCTTATGAAAACCCTACAACGCCTGAAAACCTGCGCAAGATGGCTCCGTATCTGACAACGGCGGCAGACCTGATTGCACCGGGTGAAGAGTTGAAGGCCATTTGCTACAGCTGCACGGCCGCATCAGTGATGATTGGAGATGCTGAGATTGCTGCTGCGATCAACCGGGCAAGGCCCGGTGTACCAGTGGTGACGCCGACGGCTTCCGCGCGCGTGGCACTGTCATCTCTTGGTGCCCGCAAAATAGCTGTCCTGACGCCTTACCTTGAAAGAACGGCACAGCCGATGGAAGCCTACTTTTCACAAAATGGCTTTGAGGTGACGCGCATGCATTGTTTTGGTGTCGAAGACGATCGCGACATGGCGCGGATTTCGGTTGCTTCCATCGTTGATGCCGCCCTTTCCGTTGACACCGATGATGCCGAAGCTCTCTTCATTTCGTGTACGGCACTTCAGGCCATCGATGCGATTTCGGAAATCGAAAAGAGAACGGGAAAGCCGGTCGTAACTTCAAACCAGGCCAGCTCCTGGGTCATGTCGAATATTGCGGACCTGCAGTGCAGACCTTCAACGGAATATGGTCGATTGTTTGACCAAAAGCTTGCAGATTTCAGCTTTGGAGAGGCCGTGTGAGAGAAGAAGACTTTGTAACAGCCAAAGAGATTGTCGTAGCGCAGGGAACCATATCAGAAACGATCCGAAGAACTCCGGTTAATCTGTCTACCTCGCTTGAGGCGCACTTTGGTCAACCCGTTTATCTGAAGCTGGAACACACCCAGGTAACCGGAAGTTTCAAGCTGCGCGGTGCCACCAATGCGATTGCCAGGCTGACGGATGATCAGAAAGCCAAGGGCGTCGTCGGCGTTTCCACCGGCAACCACGGACGTGGTTTGGCATATGCCGCAAAGGCTGCCGGTGTTCGCTGCATCATCTGCATGTCCACATTGGTCCCGCAGGCCAAGATCGACGGCATAAAGTCTCATGGAGCGGAAGTGCGCATTGTCGGCCGTTCGCAGGACGAAGCTCAGGAAGAGGTCGATCGTCTGGTGAGTGAAGACGGGATGACCATGATCCCGCCATTCGACCATCCGGATATCATTGCAGGTCAGGGAACGCTCGGCCTGGAAGTTCTGGAACAGGTTCCGGAAATGGCAACGCTTCTGGTGCCCCTTTCCGGCGGTGGTCTCATTTCAGGTGTTGCGGCAATCGTCAAGGCCAAGCGGCCGGAGGTGCGGGTTATCGGCGTTTCCATGGAGCGTGGTGCGGCCATGTACGAATGCCTCAAGGCAGGAAAACCAATTCTGGTTGAAGAACTGCCGACGCTTGCGGACTCTCTCGGTGGCGGCATTGGGCTCGGCAACCGTCTGACTTTCACGATGACCCGAGACCTGGTCGATGACATCGTGCTGGTGAGCGAAACTGAAATTGCAGGTGCGATCCGTCATATTTACTGGCAGGAACGCCAGATCGTCGAAGGCTCGGGTTCCGTCGGTGTTGCCGCTCTTCTAACCGGTAAAATCAGGAGTTCAGGCCCCGTCGTTGCCATCATGAGCGGCGGCAACATAGACATGAAACAACACCATCGGATCATTTCCGGTGAAGATGTCGACGTCACGAAAGAGGCAGCGTGAAATGGCGGATATCAACATTCTGACCGAAGCGGACTTGAGAGCGGCTGTTCCGCTCGATCTCGACGCTATTGACTGTGTTGAGCAGGGGTTTGCCGCTCTTGCAGGCGGAGAAGTCATCATGCCGCCGATCCTGTCGCTGGAAGTTGCCAAATACAACGGCGAGGTCGATGTGAAGACCGCCTATGTGCCGGGCATCGATAGTTTCGCAGTAAAGATCTCTCCAGGGTTTTTCGACAACCCCAAACTGGGCTTGCCCAGCACCAGCGGCTTGATGGTTCTGTTTTCCTCCAAAACCGGGATGGTTGAAGCTCTGCTTCTCGACAATGGCTACCTGACCGATGTCAGGACCGCAGCAGCCGGAGCCGTCGCGGCAAGACATCTTGCACGTGAAGATGCGTCTTCGGCATGCGTGATCGGTGCGGGCACGCAGGCGCGTTTGCAATTGCAGGCGCTTTGTCTGGTGAGGCCGATCAAGCGGGCATCTATCTGGGCCCGCGATTTGGAGAAGGCAGAGGAAACCGCGCGGGCATTGCAAGAACAGTTGGGCATAGAGGTGTCCGCTGCAGCTGACGCTGCCGCCGCGGCTTCAGAAGCCGATGTCATCGTGACCACCACGCCGGCCAGGACACCGGTTCTTCGGGCGGATTGGTTGAAGCCGGGGCAGCACGTCACAGCAATGGGATCGGACCAGCATAACAAGAACGAATTGGAACCGGCCTGTCTTGAACGAGCGGACCTATACGTTCCGGACAGGCTGTCCCAGACGCGCTCACTTGGAGAACTGCGTTCGGCAATTGAGGCGGGGCTCTTCTCACAAGACGTTGAATTTACCGAACTTGGCAGCATCGTCAGCGGAAAGTCATCAGGTCGAAAGAGCGACAATGACATCACCATCGCCGATCTGACCGGAACCGGTGTTCAGGACACCGCCATCGCCACCTACGCCCGCATACGTGCTGCCGCGCAGAAAACCGGCACCATTTTCAGGAACTGACGCATGAATGAAATCGTAAATGGAAAAGGGCAGACAGACCGCGAGCTGCCTTTCAGCCGGGAAGAGTTTGCAGACCGGTTGGCAAAGACCCGCAAGGCGATGGAAACGGCAGGAATTGACGTCCTGATTGTTTCAGATCCTTCCAACATGTCCTGGCTGACCGGCTACGATGCCTGGTCATTCTACGTTCATCAGTGTGTGATCGTTGGTCCGGATGGAGATCCGGTCTGGTTCGGACGGGGACAGGATGGCAATGGAGCGACGCGAACCACCTACCTGAGCGACTCCGATATCATCGGTTATCCCGATCATTACGTTCAATCGACCGAACGGCATCCCATGGATTACCTGTCCGCGCGCATTGAAGAGCGCGGCTGGTCCGGTCTGCGGGTTGGTGTCGAAATGGACAACTATTGGTTTTCCGCCGCCGCGTTTGCTTCGCTGCAGAAGAACCTGCCGAATGCTTGCTTCAGTGACGCAACAGCACTTGTGAACTGGCAGCGCGCGGTTAAATCCGCACGCGAGCTGGAATACATGCAAAACGCCGCCCGGCTGGTCGAGCGCATGCACAATGTCATCTTTGAAAAGTGCACTCCAGGTTACCGCAAATGCGATCTCGTCGCGGACATCTACGAGGCAGGCCTGCGTTTTGACGCAGAACGCGGTTTTGGTGGCGACTACCCGGCAATCGTACCTCTGCTGCCGTCGGGTGAAGCTGCCTCGGCGCCGCATCTGACCTGGGATGACAAGCCGATGGTTGCCGGTGAGGGGACATTCTTCGAAATCGCCGGTGTCTACAAGCGCTATCACTGTCCGCTGTCGCGCACGGTGTTCCTCGGCAAGCCGACGCAAACGTTCATCGATGCGGAAAAAGCGGTTCTTGAAGGCATGGAAGCCGGGCTGGAAGCAGCCAAGGCCGGGAACCTTTGCGAAGATATCGCCAAGGCTTTCTTCGCCGTGCTTAACAAATACGGCATCGAGAAGGACAATCGTACCGGCTATCCAATCGGGATTTCTTACCCGCCGGACTGGGGTGAGCGCACCATGTCGTTGCGTCCTGGAGACAAGACTGTGCTGCAAGAAAACATGACCTTCCACTTCATGACCGGTCTGTGGATGGATGACTGGGGATTTGAGATCACCGAGAGCATCATCATCGGCAAGAGCGGGCCGACCTGTCTTGCCGACGTGCCGCGCCGTCTTCTGGTGAAGGACTGATTTTATGCCGAACAATCCCATCGTTCCGACCATCGACATGGAAGCGGATGGCAAGCAGCACGGTTTCCTCCGACTGCCCTATAGCCGCGACGATTCTGCCTGGGGCTCCGTCATGATCCCGATCACTGTGATCAAAAACGGATCGGGGCCGACGGCCCTGCTTACGGGAGCCAATCACGGCGACGAATATGAAGGCCCGATTGCCCTGCAGGATCTGGCGCTCAATCTGGAAGCGGAGGACATCTCCGGCCGCGTGATCATCGTGCCGGCGATGAACTACCCGGCATTCCGCGCCGGCTCGCGCACATCCCCTATCGATCGGGGCAACATGAACCGGTCGTTTCCCGGCAAGCCTGACGGGACCGTGACCGAGAAAATCGCCGATTTCTTCCAGACCGTGCTGGTTCCCCTGGCCGATGTCGTTCTTGACTTCCATTCCGGAGGAAAAACGCTGGACTTCGTGCCGTTTGCGTCGGCACATGTTCTTGAAAACAAGCAGCAGCAAGAGGCCTGCACAGCGGCGGTCCGCGCATTCAACGCACCCTACACAACGATAATGCTGGAGATCGATAACGTCGGCATGTACGACACGGCGGTCGAGGATCAGGGCAAGGTTTTCGTGACGACGGAACTCGGCGGCGGTGGAACCTCCACCGCGCGCTCCGTGGCAATTGCCAAGAAGGGCGTTCGCAACGTTCTGAGGCACGCAGGCATCTTGGAAGGTGAGCTCGAGCTGGAACCGAGCGTTTCCCTGGACATGCCCGATGGAGACTGTTTTGTCTTCTGTGAAGATGACGGCATGATCGAGCCGGTGGTTGACCTGGGTGACACGGTCGAACAAGGCCAGGTGGTCGCGCGGGTCTGGGCGACAGGTCGAACGGGAATCGCTCCGATTGAGTACCGCGCAGGGCGCTCCGGTGTGCTGGCTGCCCGGCACTTTCCTGGGCTTGTTAAGGCTGGAGATTGCCTGGCCGTTGTTGCGGTTGAGGTCTGAACAATTCAGGTCGCACAACAATCAGATGACGCGTCTGTAGCTGGTCTGTCCCAAGTCCCATTGCAAGCCTGGCGTTGAAGTTAGGCTTGTCATGAGTGGGATTGTCTTCATCGATCGCACTGGTTCACGGTGGCGGGATGTGCCCAAGGAATATGGTCCACACAAAACGCGCAACAACAGAGGTAAGGACTGGCGGAGCGCGGCAACGAGAACCACAAGTGACCCAAGATCTTCCCCTCAGCCGTCTTGCTGGAGGCACTTGTCATCTGCCGGCTTTGAAAACCCATAAGTCCTGGCGCCAAACGGACTAAACGGGCGGGCGTTCATGGTCCGTGGATTCGTTTTTCTTTTTATCTTGATCGTAGTGCCACTTGATGGCGAAGAACATTCCCACGCCCAGCACGATGATCTTGAATGGAAAGAAAACAAGAGGGAAAAAATCTACCCAATCCAGATCCATCACAAAAATCCACGCTATTACATGACGCTAACTATAGTGGGGAGCGCTACCTCACAACTGCTGCAAACAACATTCGCCATATTGACGCAGGCCACATCGCTGCCGACGTAACCACCTGTTCTACCGGAAGGATCACCGGCTCGACCGGTTGGTCACGTCAGTGCTGTAAAGACCGCAGCGTCATACGTATCGTACATCTTCTCCCCCTTTAGAGCTCACGCACCTTGATGCGCGTTCGCCGCGCGGGCGTTTGGTTCTTGGTCCGTTTCATCATCGGCCAAACTGTGGTTTTGGGTCTGTCACCGAAGATTGTTTCGCGTCTTATGAGTCGCTGCGTCGTCTGGTGAAGAACATTGCAAGTGCCAACCCGAGTGCTGCCACCAGAATGATGAGGGTTGCCAGTGCGTTGACATCCGGCGAGACGGCAATCTTCACCTTGGAAAAGATCAACATCGGCAAAGTCGTGGAGCCGGGTCCGGCTGTGAAGCTGGCAATGACCAGATCGTCAAAGGACAGAATGAAGGCCAGAAGCCAGCCGGAAATGATTGCCGGAGCGATGACCGGCAGCGTGATCAGGACAAATGTTGTAACCGGACCGGCCCCGAGATCTCGCGAGGCTTCTTCGAGGCTTCGGTCCATGGATGCCATACGCGGTTGAAGCACAACCAGAACGAAGGCCGTGCAGAAGGTGATATGCGCGATCGTGATCGTTAGCATACCCCGGCCAGCAGGCCATCCGATCAACTGTTCGGCCGAAATGAACAGAAGCAAGAGCGAGATACCCGTTATCACTTCAGGCATCACCAGCGGT
Organism: Pseudomonadota bacterium; assembly: GCA_039195965.1. Classification (GTDB taxonomy): domain Bacteria; phylum Pseudomonadota; class Alphaproteobacteria; order Rhizobiales; family Stappiaceae; genus Roseibium. The sequence continues at coordinate 18,143 of JBCCVB010000038.1, read as the reverse complement.
GCCGACATCATGCCGGAAAACAACGTTCGCCCACGGAACTTGCCGAAGCGTACCATGGCGACCGCCGCCAGAAGCCCGAGGACCGTCGCGCCCGTCGCGCTGTAGACGGCTATCTGGATGCTGATCCAGGCAGCTTTCAGGATCTGCTCGTCCTTGAACAGTTCCACATACCAATGAGTGGAAAAGCCGCCCCAGATGCTGCCGCGCCGTGATGCATTGAAGCTGTAGGCGATCAACACGAAGATCGGCAGATAGAGGAACGCGAAGCCGAGCCAGAGGGAGAGTTTCAGAAAACGCGACATGGTTTATCCCTCCTGTTTCGCTTGCTGGTTCTGGAAAACAATTATCGGGATGATCAGCACCAATAGCATGATGATCGCGACAGCGCTGGCGACTGGCCAGTCGCGGTTGTTGAAGAACTCGGTCCACAGTACCCGGCCGATCATCAGCGTGCTTTCACCACTGAGCAGGGTCGGGATCACGAACTCACCAATCACCGGAATGAACACCAGCATCGAGCCCGAAATGATCCCCGGAATTGAAAGCGGCAACGTGACATCGAAAAAGCTGCGAAGCGGGGAGGCGCCAAGGTCGCGCGAGGCTTCCAGCAGCGTAAGGTCCTGCTTTTCGAGGACTGCATAAAGCGGAAGAACCATGAAGGGCAGATAGGCGTAGACGATACCCACATAGGTGGCGAACGTGGTCTGCAACATGATCAACGGTTCGTCGATTATTCCCAGTGATAGAAGAAGGTTATTGAGCACACCGTCCTGACGCAGGATGCCGATCCAGGCATAGACGCGGATCAGCAGACTGGTCCAGAAGGGAAGCATCAGTGCCATCAACAGCAGTGGTTGGCGAGACTTCGGTGCACGTGCAATCCCAAGCGCGAAAGGATATCCGATCAACAGGCAGATAATGGTTGAAACCGCCGCGATCTTGATCGAGCCGAGATAAGCCTTGAGATAAAGGGTGTCTTCGATCAGGTATTGATAATTGAACACCCGAAAGACGGCATTGAGGATACCTTCTTCCGGATCGTATTCCAGCAATGGCGCAAATGGCGGGCTTGCGATGACTGCTTCGGAAAAGCTGATTTTCAGAACAAAGCCGAATGGAAGCAGAAAAAACAACAGCATCCAGACATAGGGCGGCAGCAGTACAAGGTTCTTGCCGAACCTGTTTTGCAGCCAGGTAAGAGGTTGAGAACGCATTGTTTAAGCCTCCTCAAGCCGCGAAAAGGTGAGACGCCCGGGCTGGCCAGGCCACGCGGACCGTATCGCCGGCCGCAATCGAAATCTTTGTCGACATATGATGGTTCTGCTCCGCGACCCGAACCTCAATGCCGTGGCCGAGATCGACGGAATAGTTCGTCTGCTCACCCATGTAGCCGACAAAACTGACCCTTCCTGTCACGACATTCTGCGTCGAAGGCTGAGCCGCAGACGTCTCCGGGAAGATCTCGAGCTTTTCCGGACGTGTGGTCAGCATGACATCCTCGCCCGTGTTGTGGTCGAACGGTGTTTCTATCTTCAGGACAAGGTCTTCAGACAGGCGCACCACCGTCCGGCCATCGTCCTGACCGACCACGGTTCCGTCGAACTTGTTCAGCGAGCCGACAAAGTCGGCAATGAAGAGGCTGTTCGGGTTCTCATAAAGCTCCCTCGGAGGGCCGACTTGCACGAGCTTGCCCATATCCATGATGCCGATCCGGTCGGCCATGGTCATTGCCTCTTCCTGATCGTGGGTGACGACAATGAAGGTAAGACCCAGGTCACGCTGGATCTTCAGAAGTTCCTGCTGGGTTTCCTCTCGCAGCTTCTTGTCCAATGCGCCGAGCGGTTCGTCGAGCATCAGCACCTTCGGACGCTTGACGATACACCGAGCCAGCGCCACGCGCTGCCTCTGGCCGCCGGACAGCTGATGGGGCCTGCGTTTTGCAAACGGCGTCAGTTTGACCATGTCCAGGATCTCGTCGACCCTTTGCTTCACGTCTGCCCTAACCACCCCATCGCGCCGCAGGCCGTAAGCAACATTCTTTTCAACGCTCATGTGCGGGAAGAGGGCGTAGGACTGGAACATCATGTTCACCGGAAGCTTTTCCGGCGGCCGTCCGGCGATCTCCTCACCGTCCAGGATGATGCGGCCTTCCGTCGGCTGGTCGAAGCCGGCCAGCATACGCAGAAGAGTGGATTTTCCGCTGCCTGATCCGCCCAGAAGGCAGAAAACCTCTCCCTGGTGGATGTTGAGCGAGATACTCTGAACGGCTGTGACCGTGCCGAATTTCTTAACGATATTCTCGATGCGGATAAAGTCGGGTTGGTTGCCGTTGCTCATCTCGTTCTCCCTTCAAACGAAACGGCACGGGGTTTGCCCGTGCCGCGCTTGAAATCCATGCTGTTTTACTGGCCGGTCTTGATGCGGGTCCATGTGCGGGTCCGCAGACGTTGCGCCTTGTTGTTCAGGGCAACTTCCGGGTAGAGGCGTTCCATCACCTCCGGTGTCGGGTAGATGTTGGGGTCTCCGGTGATCTCCGGATCGACCAGTTCGGTCGCGGCAGAGTTTGCATTGGCGTAGAAGATGAAATTGGTTGCGTCCGCGATGACATCGGGCCGCATCATGTAGTCGATGAACTTGGCGGCAGCGCCCTTGTTGGCGGCATCGGACAGGACCAGGAAACTGTCGACCCAGACCAGACTGCCCTGTTTCGGAATTGCGTAGAGAACTTCGGTTCCGTTGCCGGCCTCACTTGCGGCATAAGCTGCAATTCCTGCGTCGCCGCTATACATCAATGCTGCGCAGATCTCGCCTGTGGCCAGATCGTCGATCGGCTTGATGCTGTCGAAATAGCGGACATGCGGGCGGATCGCAGCGATGGTTTCTTCGGCCTTCTTCACCGTCGCCTTTTTGCCCGAGCTGGGATCTTCTCCCAGATAGTTCAGGACAAGACCAAGCACCTCATTGGGAGAGTCGATGACGGCTAGGCCGCACTTGGCGAGCTGTGCTGCATTGGCTTCGTTGAAGAGCGTGCCCAGATCGGACATGTCGGCATCGGGCAGAACTTCCTTGATCTTGGCTGGATTGTACCCAAGCCCGATCGTTCCCCACATGTAGGGCGCAATATGCTTGGCCTCGGGGTCGAAACCTTGAATACGGTCAATGATTTCCGGGTTCAGGTTGCCGTAATTCGAGAGGCTGTCCTTGTCGAGCGGGTCGACGAGACCTGCGGTGATGAACCGTTGAGCAGTTGGGCCGGCTGCAATAACCACGTCAAAACCCGATCCACCGGCAAGAACCCGCGTCTCAAGGGTTTCGATGGAGTCGTAGGTGTCATAGGTAACGTCGATACCGGTTTCCTTCTCGAAATTGGAGATTGTTTCCGGTCCGATGTATTCCGCCCAGTTGAACACCTTGAGCTCTTCCGCGCTCAAAGGTGTTGCCATGACCGCGCTCAAAGCCGCGGTTGCCAGAAGTCGTTTCATGGTGTCCTCCCAATTCGATTGTCAGCCGGCTGGCATCACATAGATTTTCTTGAAACCTTCGGTGACGCGGAACTCTCCGCACCAGCCCTTGCGAACGACAAAGTTGTCACCTTGTTCAAAGGTTTGCGTAGTGCCGTCCGCGTCCGTCATCGTCAGCGTTCCGGCCAGCACGTGGCAGAATTCGTCTTCCGGGTAGCCGTCGCCTGAAAACACTTCGGCGTAGGCAGTTGTCTCCCAGATACCGACAGCAAGCGCCTCGCCGTCGTCACCCATGTAGCCGTGACCCTTTTCGACGGCCTTGCCTTCCACGACAGTTGCGGGATCTACAAAGGCGACGGGCTCAAGGGCCGCGTCGGGGTTCATTTTGACGAGTTTGCTCATGCTCACTTCCTGTTGATCCGTCAGACAGAGGTGTTGTCGCCGGTTGTTGGTTTTGTTCGTATCCGGACGAGGCCTCAGCGACCTGGCATCACCTCTGACCTGGTGAGCAGGTTAACGTTGCCGGTTTGCTCGAAATACAAACCAGTGCAAATTCATTCATTCAGGGAAGCAAATGTAAAAAGTCGCGGCGAGGCGACATGGTGGGGGGTCTCGCCGCGCCGGTTCAGATCCTGTCGCGGTAGGTCCGGACTTCAAACTCGGTGACACGGTTCTGAAAGATGCCCAGTTCCTGTGTCTTGCAGTTGATGAAAGCTTCTCGCAGCAAGTGCGGTAGTAGGGACTGACACCAGCTGCTTTCTTCAAACAATCTCAGGGCGTCCTGCATGTTTGAGACGACACGAGGATAGCCCTGATCGTAGCAGGCACCCTGGACCGGGGCAGGCGGCGTCAACTCCGCTTCAATACCGACAAGAGCGGCTGTCAGGACAGCGAGCGTCACCAGGTACGGATTTGCATCTGCTCCGGAAAGGCGATGTTCGATGCGGCGTGCACGATGATCACCGCCTGGAATACGCACCGGGACCGACCGGTTATCATAGCCCCAGCAAATATTGACCGGTGCATAGGAATTGGGCTGCACTCGGCGATAGGAGCTGAGGTGTGGGGCCATGACGAGCTGCATTTCGTTGGTATGCTTCAAGATCCCGGCAGCGGCCGAATGCAAAAGTGCTGTTCCTCCACCGCCACCATCGTCAAACAGGTTTTCACCGGCCTCATTCATCAGGCTGAAGTGAACATGCAGGCCGGCTCCGTCCAGATCCGGAAACGGCTTGGCCATGAAAGTGGCACCCAGACCGTGTTTTTGCGCGGTGTCGCGAATGATACGCCGAAGGAGAACGCCATCGTCCACGGCCTTCAGAACGTCGTCGGAATGGTTCAGGTTAACCTCGAACATGCCTGTGCCGTTTTCCGAGTTGAGGGTCGTGATGGCAATGTCGGCGGCTTCGCAATTCAACCTTACGTCGGCCAACCAGGCAGAAAAGTGTTCCAGATCAGAGATTTGCCCGGCCTCCCGGCCATTCAGACGCTCACCGGTGAGCGGCGAAACCGGATGATCCAGTCCGGATGTATTGGGGTCGTACAGGTAAAACTCGAATTCCAGGGCCGTTACTGGCTTCCAGCCACGGGCGCTGAACCGCTTCAAGAATGCCGCCAATGCATGACGGCAACCTGTTTCCATGGGCGTACCGTCTTCCATCCAGAAGTCGACCGGAACAAAAGCACATGAAGGGTTCAGAATTGACGGAAACGGTTTTCGTCCGGTCGGACGTAACACAACATCGCAATCGCCGGTTTCGCGTACCTGGCTGCAGCCGAAGATTTCGTTGCCCCAGATATCGACAGTCGCGCTGGAAAGCGCCATGCGGGTGTCACCGCTTTCCAACTTGGCAACCTGCGCGGCCGGTATTGCCTTGCCGCGCATGACAGCATTTACATCGGGAGCGCAAAGCAGCAGCGTGTCGACTTCCGGATGGTTTTGGACCCAATCTCGCAGACTCATGCCACTTCAGGCCTTTCCCACTTGAACATGTCAGGATCATCCTGGCAGTTGGGAAACAGGCGCGCCGCACGGTGTCCGGAATAGACCGCCGCGGCTATTGTTCCAGGAGAATAGGCATCGCCTATGCATTCCAGCGTCCTGATACCGGCCTGTTCCGTCTCGTCTTTGCGCTCCTTCAGTTCCAGATAAAGGCCGTCGTTGGGAGCGCGCTCGGTCACGAGAACGAGTGTGTCGCATTCGATCCCCTTTGCCGTTCCGGTATAGACACAATTGGCTGTCACCCGATGCTCGTCCGCTTCGCATAGGATGCTGTTGAGGTGCAGGTGGATGCCGCTTTCCATCAGTCTGGTCTGAACGCGGAACTGCTCGAGCGTATAGTCGGTCCAGCTTGCCACCTTGGAGGCATCGGTCACATAGGCAACGTCACAGCCTCTGCTGCGCAGTGTTTCGGCGATAGTCGATCCCATCAGGTAATAGTCGAGATCGTAAACCACTGCGCGGCCGGTCACCTCGGCGCCATCCATGATGTCGTCCGGCGTCAGGACACGGATCTGGTCCAGCCCTGCAATCGGCGTGCGATTGTCCCTGCCGACACCTGTCCGTTTCCACTTCGCGCCTGTTGCCAGGATGACGTGCTCAAATCCGAACTGGAGGATGTCATCGGCGGTAAGCTTGCTGTCGTAGTAGATCTCAACGTCAGGACGGGTCAGCAAGTAGTGCTCGCGCCAGTCCCGCACGCGGATGTAGGACGCCAGACCCGGCAATCGGCTTTCACGCGTGACGCGTCCACCAAGTTCCATGCCGGCCTCCGCAATCGTCACGGGATGTCCACGGTTGGAAAGCTGCAACGCTGCTTCCATCCCGGCGGGGCCGGAGCCGACCACCAGGACCGGTTCGGGGTCAGCAGAAGGGGAGATGCGTTCAGGGTGCCATCCGCGTCGCCATTCTTCGCCCATGGTCGGGTTCTGTGTGCAGCGGATCGGCGCCGAGATGTTATCGCCTGATACGCATATGTTGCAGCCGATGCACTCGCGGATTTCGTCGACCCTGTTGGTTCTGATTTTTTCGGGAAGGAAAGGATCGGCAATCGATGGACGCGCCGCTCCGATCAGGTCAAGTTCTCCTTTTTTGATCTTGCTGGCCATGCCGTCGGCTGAGGTGAAGCGGCCGACTCCGACAACCGGCTTGCTGGTGTAGTCCTTCACATGGCGCGTGAATTCGCTCTGATAGCCCTCCTGGGGTGCAAATCGGGCGGTTTGGCTGTCATTGCTCCAACCGGCAACGTTCACGTCCCAGAGGTCCGGCAACTCACCAAACATCTCCAGCACTGCGCGTCCTTCTTCCTCCCAGGTGATCCCCTCGGGTCCACGCATTTCGTCAACCGCGAACCTGAACGCAATTCCGCAGGTCTGCCCCACCTCTTCCTTGATATCCTCCAAGAGCTCGCCGATCAGGCGCGCACGGTTTTCCACGCTGCCGCCATATTCATCGGTGCGATCATTGTAGCGGCGTCCCAGGAAATGCATGGGCGTGGTCATGTTGTGACCCGCATACATGTAGACGATGTCGTAGCCGGCGGATTTCGCGCGCCGTGCAGCCGCCCGGTACCATTGTCTCAGATTGCGGATATCATCCTTGTCCATGGCCCGGGCCTGGACAGGATCACCGAAGTCCCAGACGATGGACATGTTGCTGGGGCCAAGAGGGGAGAGGCGCGAAAAGTTGTTCGCCACCGCGACACCGTTATGCGCAAGCTGAATCGCGGCCAGAGATCCGTGTTCGTGGATCGCCTCAACCGTTCTGGCGTGGTAGGGAATGTCGTCGTCCGACCAAATGCGTCCTTCGATGGCAGGACATAGATCCGAAGTCGGATGAATTTCCACCTCTTCCGTCGAGACCACGCCCCAACCACCTTCCGCCTTTACTCCTCGCATTGCGGCCAGAGCATTCGGACGTGCATGCGCCATGCCGTTGCAGTGTGGCACCTGGTAGAAACGGTTCGGAGCGGTCACCGGTCCGATTTTCACAGGCTCAAACAAAACGGCATATCTTGGATCGGTAAGCGTCAAAGTCGCCTCCTGTCTAGTGCGCAGTATGTTTGTAACAAAAATCACAAAATATACGTTCGTTCAAGTTTTGATTTGAAGGCGAAACTCGTATAGGAAATTCGGCAGTCTGGAAAAGGAGCAGCCGTGTCAGAGCCGCAATCGACGGAGCCACAGGGCGCAAGGGCATTCAACAAGGCAAGGAACCGGAAGGCATTGCTCGATGCAGCTGCCCTGGCGATCTACAAATATGGTTTCAAAGCGACGACGATTGACCGGATTCAGGAAATCTCGGGCCTGTCGCGCGGCATGATCAATCAGTATTTCGGAAGCAAGGATGCCTTGCTCTGGGCAGTCGCCGAGCAATTGATGAGCGAATACCTGGAGAACTGGAAGTCTGAAATCCGAGATCCCGATTTGACCCCGGCGCAGAAGATCGAGGGAATGTTCAGAGCTGACCTGTCGGAAAAAGTGCTAAATCCTCAATGCGTTGCGATCTGGTTTTCGTTCCGCTCCGAGGTGTCAGGTACGGTCAACTTTCGCAAACTGGTCGACAAGGGAGACCTGCAGACGGAGGAAGAATTCAGGGTCCTATGCACGGAGCTCTGCAGGGAGGGCGGCTATGAGGATGTCGACCCCGTTCTGGCGGCAAAGACATTCACCGTCATTCTCGAAGGGTTCTGGACGGACTTTCATCTCCACGCCGATCGGTTTGACAAGAAACTGGCGATGAATGTGTGCCTTAACTCGGCACGAAGCTTCTTTCCACGGCACTTCCAAGTGCATTGAGTGCCTAAATCGCAGGAAAGTAGGGCAGATCGGGCGGTATCGACAAGGCTCTTAAAAGCGTAAGGCCCGCTGTTTCCAGCGGGCCTTTTGTGGATCAGCTGATGCCGCCGAGGCAGACATATTTCAGCTCGAGGAAGTCATCTACACCGTATTTCGAACCTTCACGGCCAAGGCCGGATTGTTTCACGCCACCAAACGGCGCGACTTCGGTTGAAATGAGGCCGGTATTGACGCCAACCATTCCGGTTTCCATGGCCTCGGCAACCCGCCAGACACGGCCAAGGTCGTTGGCATAGAAGTACCCGGCAAGGCCGAACTCGCTGTCGTTTGCCAGTGCGATGACCTCTTCTTCCGTCTCGAACCGGATCAATGGAGCAATCGGTCCAAAGGTTTCCTCATGCGAAATCTTGGCGGAAGTCGGCACGTCAGCAAGCAGTGTCGGCTCAAAGAATGTGCCTTCCATACGTTTGCCGCCGGTCAGAATGCGCGCGCCTTTTCCGGTTGCATCCGCCAGATGCTCTTCGACCTTGGCAACCGCCGCTTCATTGATCAGCGGACCTGTGGTCACACCTTCGTTCATGCCGTTTCCGGGAACCAGCTTGCCGATTGCTGCGCTCAGCTTTTCGGTGAAAGCATCGTAGATGCCAGCCTGAACATAGATGCGGTTGGCGCAGACGCAGGTCTGGCCGTTGTTACGGAACTTGGCGATCATCGCGCCTTCAACCGCTGCATCCAGATCAGCGTCATCAAAGACGAGGAACGGTGCGTTGCCGCCAAGTTCCAGACTCATCTTTTTGATGGTGTCAGCGCCCTGACGCATCAGGATCTGTCCGACGCGCGTAGACCCGGTGAAGGTGATCTTGGCGACCTTCTGGTTGGAGCACATCTCCTTGCCGGTGCCGGAAGCATCGGAATTCGGCACGACGCTGAAGACACCAGCTGGGACACCGGCGCGCTCAGCCAGAACCGCCATTGCAATTGCCGACAGGGGTGTGAGTTCGGCGGGGCGAACGACAAAGGAGCAACCAACCGCGAGGGCAGGTGCAACCTTGCGCGCGATCATTGCATTCGGGAAGTTCCACGGTGTAATCGCGCCGACAACGCCTACGGGCTGCTTCAGCACCATGATCCGCTTGTCGCGCTGGTGACCCGGAATGGTGTCGCCGTAAATGCGCTTTGCTTCTTCGGCGAACCACTCGATGAAAGAAGCGCCATAGGCGATTTCACCCTTTGCTTCGGCAAGCGGCTTGCCCATTTCGGCGCACAGGATGGTGCCCAGGTCGTCCTGTGCTTCCACCATCAGTTCGAACCATTTGCGCAATACGGCTGCACGCTCCTTGGCTGTCCGCTGTGCCCATTCCTTCTGGGCAACATAGGCAGCGTCGATGGCTTCCTGCACATCGGCCATTGTTGTGTCGGTTACTTCCGCGACAAGCGCACCGGTCGCAGGATTGACGACCTTGAACTTCGCGTCGCTATCGCGCCACTCGCCGTTGATATAGGCCCGGCCTTCAAGCAGAGACGGGTCTGCGAGTTTCAATTCCTTGGCAATTCGGTCCAGCATCTCAGTCTCCTTTCGCGGCCATTATCGACTCTTCTAGCAGGTCGAGCGCCTCGGTAAACACTTCATCTTGAATCGTGATCGGGGCGAGGAAACGAACCACGTTGCCGTAGGTTCCGCAAGTCAGCAGAACGAGATTTCGGTTCAGTCCCTCGGCGCGGACCCGGTTTGCGAAATTCGCGTCCGGAGCAGAACCGTCGACCGTATTGAACTCGACAGCAACCATGAAGCCCGGTCCACGTATGTCGACGAGTTCCGGTACGGTTTCACGAAAGGATTCAAGGCGTTGTTTCAAACGGGAGCCCAGCTCGTTGGCGCGGGCGCACAGGTCTTCTTCATCGATCACGTCAAGGACGGCATTTGCAGCAGCGATCCCAAGGGGATTGCCACCATAGGTGCCGCCCAGCCCGCCGGGATTGGCCGCGTCCATCAGGTCGGCCTTGCCTGTGACGGCAGCCAGCGGCAGGCCTCCTGCCAATCCTTTCGCCATGGTGGTCAGGTCGGCGCAAACGTCATAGTGCTCCATTGCAAACAGTTTCCCGGTGCGGGCAAAACCTGTCTGCACCTCATCGGCGATCATGACGATCCCGTGTTCGTCGCAATGGCTACGGATGGCGCGCATCAGCTGAGCTGGAGCCTGATAGAAGCCGCCTTCGCCCTGGACCGGCTCGATGATGATTGCAGCCACGCGGGCCGGGTCGAGATCCGCCTTGAACAACTGCGTGATTGCAGCCTTGGTGTCTTCGACGGAAACGCCGTGAAGATCGATCGGAAAGGGGACGTGATAGATATCAGGCATCATCGTGCCGAAGCCGGCCTTGTAAGGCTGCACCTTGCCGGTGAGCGACATGCCGAGGAATGTGCGGCCATGAAACCCGCCACCAAAGGCAATCACTGCCTGGCGGCCGGTCGCTGCGCGGGCGACTTTCACCGCGTTTTCAACGGCCTCCGCACCGGTGGTGACAAAGACTGTTTTCTTGTCGAAGTCGCCGGGAACCGCGGCATTCAAGCGTTCGCCGAGGCGGACGTAATCTTCATATGGCAGCACCTGGTGGCAGGTATGGGTAAAGCTGTCGAGCTGTTTTTGAACAGCGGCCATGACTTTGGGGTGACGGTGTCCTGTGTTTACCACCGCGATGCCGGCAGCGAAATCGATGTAACGGTTGCCTTCAACGTCCCAGACTTCGGCGTTTTCGGCGCGCTCGACATAGACTTGTGTCATCATGCCGACGCCGCGAGCAATCGCGTCATCGCGACGCGACGCTATCTCTGAATTCTTCATTTCAAGACCTTTCCAAGACCGGTTTTCTGGACACGGTTGAAGCAAAATCGCCTCACCTTATGGGTCTGCTAACCTTTTGAAAAGTCATTTCATTTCTATTTTTAACTCATTGAAAAATAACATAGACAGTGCTATTTGTTCATTATTATGAACACAAATAACACTGACGGCACCAATCTTGAAATAGGTGCGCGACTTCGTTTTCTGCGTGAGCGGGCAGGGCTGTCCCAAAGGGCGCTGGCAAAGGCCACTGGCGTGCCCAATTCCACGATCTCATTGATCGAAGCTGGGCGCACCAGCCCTTCGGTCAGTTCGCTCAAGCGGTTGCTGGATGGCATCCCGATCGGCATGTCGGAGTTCTTTGCATTTGAGCCTGAACCCGAACGCAAAGTGTTCTTCGCAGCGGAAGAGCTGACGGAAATCGGCAAAGGAAAACTGTCGCTGAAACAGGTAGGTGGAAACCTTTATGGCCACTCCCTGCAGATCCTGCACGAGACGTATCAGCCGAATGCCGACACCGGCACGCGGGCCTATCACCATGAAGGTGAGGAAGGGGGAATTGTCGTCTCGGGACGTGTTGAGGTCACGGTCGGTGATGAACGCAAGATTTTGGGGCCTGGTGACGCTTACCTGTTCAACAGCCGGATGCCCCACCGTTTCAAGGCGGTGGGCCCCAGCAAGTGCGTCATCATCAGTGCCTGCACTCCGCCGACCTTCTGAGGCGAGATATTGGGATCAAGGTTGGCCTCCGGCACCAATTTGCGTAGGCGCCGGAAGAATAGCCCGCCGCTCATGTCCAAAGTCCTGGCAATGACATCATCGAACGCGAATTGGTTGGTGGGTTAGCAGGGTGCCGTAACGTGTTTGACACCCTGAAAACCGGCAAGACCCCAGGGGCCGAGCTCACGACCGATGCCGCTTGCCTTGAAACCGCCCCAGGCACTGTCCGGATAAACGATCTGTGGCGTGTTCAACCAGATCTGCCCGGCCTCAATGCCATCGCAAAGCGCCTTGCCCCGGTCAGGATCACTACAGACCACGGATCCCACCAAGCCGTAGCGGGTTTCATTGGCAATCCGAAGTGCTTCTTCATCACTGCGGAACGTGGTCGTCGCAAGGACCGGTCCGAAGACTTCTTCGCGCCAGAGACGGTTCTCGTGAGGCACATTGCGGTAGATTGTCGGTTCAATGAAATTGCCGACATAGTCAGATTTTGTCTCTCCGCCGGTCAGGCAATCCAGGCCCTGGCTACGTGCCAGGTCCAGGAACTCACGGATCTTGTCAAATTGGGCGCGGGTTGTGATCGGCCCCATTTCCGTTCCTTCTTCGAAGGGCGAAGCGACCCTGATGGCGCGGGCGCGTTCCACGAGACCTTCGAGCAGTTCTGCCTCCAAGTCCTGGTGAACGATCAATCGCGAAGTCGCGGAACACATCTGGCCTGCGTTAAAGCATATCCCGCCCATAACGCAGTCGAGGGCGGTTTCCAGATCAGCATCCTCAGTCACGATGATTGGAGACTTGCCGCCAAGCTCAAGCGCGATCGGCAGACATCGCTTTGCGACAGCCTGCATGACAAGGGAGCCGACCATGTTGGAACCTGTGAAGGAGACCTTGCGAAACTCCGGTGCCGCGGTGATCGCAACGCCCACATCCGCACCGCCGGTGACGATGTTCAGAACACCTGCGGGCAAGCCGATTTCTGCGGCAATATCGCCATAGGCAAGTTCGATAAGGGGTGTGAATTCCGAGGTTTTCATGACCGCCGTACATCCGGCCGCCAGGGCCGGGGCGATTTTCCAGGCACTGGTGACCAGTGGAAAATTCCACGGAACGATCATGCCAACCGGACCGAGAGCTTCATGGCGTACGCGTCCCAGGTGCTCACCGCCGGCATGGGTGACGGGAGCGTCCTGCCGTTCGTCCAGACTGTCTGCAAGTCCGGCATAATATTCGAATGTTGCGATGGCATCGCCTACATCGATTTCTGCTTCCAGCCGAGGCTTGCCGTTGACAGTCATCTGAGCTTCAACGAGCGCTTCCTGTCGGTCGGCAAGACCTCTAGCAAAGGCGTGCAAAAATCCGGCACGTGTTGCAGATGGTACTGATTTCCAGCTGCCAAATGCATTGGCGGCCGCTGCTGCCGCGTCATCAACATCAGATGGACCGCCGGAGGGAATCTTCGCGACGACTTCACCGGTAGATGGATTTACGACCGTCAGGAGGTCCTGTCCGGATCCATCGCGCCAGCTGCCGCCGACAAACACTGTCTTGTTACGGTCGAATAGAGAATTGGAACTCAAAAGTGTCACTCCAGACATGGACGGCCGGGCATGGCTGATGCCGTCGTCACTTGTTCGCCAGCAGGCACAGGATTTCCAGGACGATCTGCGATCCGGCGACGGCTGTTGCCCCGGATGTGTCATAGGCGGGAGAAACCTCGACCACATCACCGCCGACAAGATCGATCCCCGCGATGTCTCGCAATATGATTGCAACCTGGCCGGAGGTGAGGCCGCCAAAGACCGGGGTTCCGGTGCCGGGCGCAAATGCCGGGTCAAGACCGTCGATATCAAAGGTCAGATAAACCTTGTTTTTGCCGACGATTTTCCTGATCTGCTTCGCGGTTTCAGCCGGTCCGTGTTCGTGAACAAAGCGCGCGTCGAGCGTATGGAAGCCTTGCGTGTCCGGATTGCTGGTTCGGATTCCGACTTGCACCGAGCGTTCCGGAACCACCAAACCTTCCTGAATTGCACGGTACATGAAAGTGCCGTGATCCATTCTTTCCGCGTCATCGTCGACCCATGTGTCGGAATGCGCATCAAACTGGATGATCGACAACGGTCCATGTTTTTCGGCATGCGCCCGAAGGATCGGCAGGGTGCAATAGTGATCACCTCCGATGGAAATCGCCGCGGCTCCCGCATCCAGAATGGTTTTGATGTGATCCGTTATCGCAGCCGGGGCGTGGTGCAGCTTGCCATGATCGAAGGCGCAGTCGCCGTAGTCGATCACGTTGAATTTTTCCAACGGATTGACCGGCCAGCCGTAGGGAGCGTCCCACGCCAGCATGGTCGACATCTCGCGAACCTGGCGAGGCCCGAACCTTGATCCGTTTCGATGGGTTACAGAAACATCAAAAGGGATGCCGGTAATCGCAACATCAGCTTCAGAAAGATCCTTGCTGTATTTGCAGCGGGCAAAGCTGGTCACGCCGGAATAGCTGACTTCACCTATCATGCCCTTGGCGGATTTGCGGGTGATCGCCGTATCGATATTCGGTTTTTCCATGGAACGTTTCCTTTGACGGAAATTCAGAGCGGGAAGCCGAGCGCGTGGACGAACTTGATCCACGCATGCCGCCAGCCACCTTTCTCGTCTGCTGTGTCCAGCGCGTAGAGCGTTATCTTGCTGCCAAGCCAGCGGAAGGGTTCAGGTGGTATCCAGTTCGGCATGGTCGTGGCGAAGTCGAGCTTGAGCTCGGGAAGATCAAGCCGATCGAGTTTGGCCAGCCCAATGCGCGCTCCGAAACGACTGGTCGACACGCCAAAGCCGGAATATCCGCCGGCCCAGACCACATCACCATCCCAGTAATTCTGAAAATGCACTGCCATGCGTGTTGTCAACGCGATCGGACCGCTCCAGGCGTGAGAGAAACTTGCATCTTCCAGCTGAGGGAAGGTCTTGTTGAATGCACCTGCAAGCCTCAGGTAAGGATCGACCACCCGCTCCCCGGCAGGATTGGTGTTGCTGGTCCCGTCGTAGTAGTAGGTCAGTCGGCCGCCAAACAGGATACGATTGTCTTTCGTCATCCGCATGTAGTTGAGCTGCGTTCTGGTGTCGTAGACGCCCTGCCGGTTCTTCCAGCCGATGCTTTCGACCTGATCATCACTCAGCGGCTGCGTCATGATAATCCGGTCCCGGATACCAACGACACGTTTCTTGATGTTCTTGTGTCCGGAGGCAAAGGCATTGGTGCAAAGCAGTATCTTTGGCGTGCGAATGAGGCCGTAAGGGGTGCGCACGTTCAGGACGCCATCGACACGCTCAATGTTTTCAAGCGGTGTGTGCTCATAGATCCGCACGCCAAGCGCAAGGGCCGCCTTGCGAAGGCCCCAGGCCAGTCGTGCCGGGTGAACCGTTCCTGAAAGGCTCTTGTTCCAGAGGCCCGCGGAAAACAAAGGCGAGTTGACATGCTGGCGCACGGCGTCGCGATCCAGGAACTCAGCATCGTAGCCGTGATCCTGATGCAACTTGTACTCCGCTTCGATATCGCCAACCCGCTCGTCGCCGATCGCAACCGTCAGCTCACCGCCCCAGGTCTGGTGTGCGTCGATGTTGTGATCGTCCAGGGTCTTGCGGAACCCCTGGATGTTGTCGTGACCGAGTTGCTCGAGCGCCGCAAGATCCTTTGGAAAAACCCTGACCGCGTTGTGCAGTCCGTGCATGAGAGATGTTGAGACCACCGCTCCAGGGCGGCCCGACGCGCCAAATGCAATCTTGTCGGCCTCGATTAGTACGACGTCACGACCGGGGTTTTGTTCCTTGGCCTGGATCGCTCCCCAAAGCCCGGTAAAGCCCCCTCCGACGATTAAAAGGTCGGCGTCGGTCCTCCCGGTTAACTGATCTTGCACTTCAGGCGCGTCCGGGCTGTCCAGCCAGAACGGGAAAAACGTGACATCCTTCAGCGCCTTCTCGGCGAATGACATGACATTCCTCACTTGAAACGGTCGGTTTGCTTTTTTCCTGAGCGCCGGAACCTCAGTTCCGGTCGACGACGATGTCGCTGCGTGCGATCAGTCGCGATATGGCACGCCAGGCAGGACGCAGAGCATCTCGTAAAGAAGATTGGCGGCAATCGTCGCGGTGTTACCGGATGGATCATATGGCGGAGAGACTTCGACCAGATCGCAGCCCACCAGGTTCAACCCCTTGCAGCCGCGGACGATCTCCAGCGCTTGACTGGTCATCAATCCACCCATCTCCACCGTGCCGGTGCCCGGGGCGCAGGCCGGATCCAGGCTATCGATGTCATAGGTCAGGTAAACCGGCGTGTCGCCGATTTCAGCCCGAATCTTTTCCATCAACGGAGAGGCAGATTTATACCAGAGTTCTTCTGCGTGAACGACCGTGAAGCCCCATTGACGCGCAATGTCAAAATCATCAGCACCGTACCCGGTGCCGCGAAGGCCGATCTGATAAACCTTTTCCGAAACCAGCAGACCGTCTTCATAAGCGCGGCGAAATGGAGTTCCATGCGCGATCGATTCACCAAACATGTGGTCATTGATGTCTGCGTGGGCATCAATGTGGATCAGGGCGACCGGCCCGTGTTTCTTCGCAATTGATCGCAGGATCGGGTAGGTGAGGGTGTGATCACCGCCCATCGTCATGGGGATGGCGCCCGTTTCCAGAACATTGTCGTAGAATGCGGTAATGCGTTCCACTGCATCCTTCAGATCAAAAGTGTTGATCGGCACATCGCCGATGTCGGCGACCTGAAGCCCGTCAAACGGCGCTGCTTTCGTCCACATGTTGTAGGGTCGCATCATCGCGCTTTCGGCACGGATTTGGCGTGGACCGAACCTTGTGCCGGGGCGGTGGCTGGCGCCGATGTCCATCGGAATGCCGATGAAGGCCGCATCCAGCCCCTCTGCCGTTTCCGCTGCCGGCAGCCGCATGAAGGTTACAGGTCCTGCGAACCGCGGCATCTCGTTGCCGCCAAGCGGTTGGTTGTACATGAAGCGCTCCCTGAAGAATTTTCTGGCTCACAGCCTCTTGGGCCGGGCGTTTTCTTTGCGTGCCGCGATCAGGCGGCCATCACGTAATACTTGCGGAATTGTTCGTTGACCCGAAACTCACCGCACCAACCCTTGTTGACGACGTAGCTGTCTCCTGCAGAAAACGTCTGGGCAGTACCGTCTTCGCAAGTCAGCGTGACACTGCCGGACAGTACCTGGCAGAACTCATCGGCCGGATAGCCTTCTCCGGAGAAAACCTCCGCATATGGAGTGCTGTCCCAGACGCCGACGAGCAGGGCATCCGTCTTGCCTCCCATGTAGCTTGCTCCGGTTTCAACCGCCTTGCCATCGATCACGGTCGCAGGATCGACAACGCTGATGTTTTCAAGGCTACCGGTGGGGCCATTCGGGTCCAGTTTTTGTGGTTTCTGCATTTTTTCATTCCATTTTTCGCGAGTGGTCTCGCTCTTGATTTCTAACTCAGTTGTGGACATGCGCCTCGATTGTGCACTTGCCCTAAGCACCGACCCGAAAGACCGCGAAGACTGTTGCGATCCTTCGATTTATGCCGCTCCTGCGGTACTTGGCTGATACCGCTTGGAGTTCCCGCCCGACAGTTCATGCTCGCCTTGTCAGGTGATGCATGTCCCTTTCCGGGACTAAGGCTTGCGCACGCAACAACCAGACCCTGGCGCCCGGGAATTCCTGTTGATCGCTAGACTATGTTGCGCCCTGAGAGCGGAAAATTTGCTTTTGCAATTTTTTACATTTGATGATTTCAATGAAAGCATGCAAATCTCCGGTTCCGACATTCACCTGCTGACGGTCTTCGATTGCGTGGTCCGTAACGGCGGGTTCAGTGCGGCACAGGCAGAGCTCGGTCTCAGCCAGCCCACCATCTCCAACCACATAGCTGCGCTTGAAGAACGTCTTGGCGCCAAACTGTGTCAAAGAGGCCGGAGAGGCTTCCTGCTCACCGACAAGGGGCTGATCGTTCACGAGATCGCACAGTCTCTGATCAACACTTTGGACGATCAATCCAGGCAGTTGAGTGCACTCAAGGGTAGTCTCATCGGACGGCTTAACATTGCCGCTGTCGATTGTTCCGCCTCAGACCCCAACCTGAAACTTCCAGAAGCCATCCGGAAGATGGCCGAGCAGGCTCCCGCGGTACGTATCTGCATGGAGATCCAGCAGCCGCAGGACATCCTGAACGGAATCGCCGATGGCAGTTTTCACGTCGGGATCGGCAGCTTTGACAACAAGATTGCCGGCCTTCGATATGAAGACCTTTATGACGAATG
>JBCCVB010000037.1:0-50003 GCA_039195965.1 Pseudomonadota bacterium | reverse complement strand
GGGCAAGGAAGGCCGCGAGTTCATCGAACAGCCCAAATGGGTGAAGGTAGGTATTGTCGTCGCCGCACTGATCTTCCTCTACAACATCACCATGACGGTGTTGAAGGGCAAGAAGACCGCGATCTCCAACATCCTTCTGTTGGGTCTGTGGGGTCTGGCGCTGCTGTTCCTGTTCAGCTTCTATAACCCGAGCAACCTGGCACTGGACAAGCAGTACTGGTGGTACATCGTCCACCTTTGGGTTGAAGGTGTCTGGGAACTGATCATGGCCTCCATCCTGGCCTACCTGATGCTGAAACTCACCGGTGTCGACCGCGAAGTCGTCGAAAAATGGCTGTATGTCATCGTCGCCGCCGCTCTGTTCTCCGGCATCCTGGGAACCGGCCACCACTACTACTGGATCGGTACACCTGGTTACTGGCAGTGGATCGGTTCGATCTTCTCCTCCCTGGAAGTCATTCCGTTCTTCGCAATGATGGCCTTCGCGTTCGTCATGGTCTGGAAGGGCCGCCGCGACCATCCGAACAAGGCTGCTCTGTTGTGGTCCCTCGGCTGCGCGACACTTGCGTTCTTCGGTGCCGGCGTCTGGGGCTTCCTGCACACGCTGCATGGTGTGAACTTCTACACCCACGGCACGCAGATCACGGCGGCTCACGGTCACCTTGCCTTCTTCGGTGCATACGTATCGCTGAACCTTGCCATCATCAGCTACGCCATGCCGATCCTGAGGGGACGCGATCCCTATAACCAGGTTCTCAACATGGCATCCTTCTGGCTGATGTCCGGTGGCATGGCATTCATGACCTTCGTCCTGACCTTTGCCGGCACAGTTCAGACCCACCTGCAACGGGTCAATGGCGACTACTTCATGGACGTTCAGGATCAATTGGCCCTGTTCTACTGGATGCGGTTCGGTTCGGGCGTGGCCGTTGTGCTTGGTGCCCTGCTGTTCATCTATGCGGTTGCTGTTCCCCGGCGCGAAGTCATCGCCTCCGGTAATACAGCCGAAGTACCTGCGGAGTAAGTCCTATGGAAGGAAGCGTAACATTGGGAAAAGGGGCGGCTGACGCCCCTTTCTACCTCTCTCAAAGTGACGAGTGCGCCGTTTTCGAAGCGGCTCACAACAACGGGCTTCCGGTTCTGCTGAAAGGTCCGACAGGCTGCGGCAAGACCCGCTTTGTTTCTCATATGGCATCAAAGCTCGGCCGCAAACTCTACACGGTCGCCTGTCACGACGATCTGTCGGCTGCCGATCTGATCGGACGCTATCTCCTGAAGGGCGGTGAAACCGTCTGGGTCGACGGTCCGTTGACCCGCGCTGTCAGGGAAGGCGCCATCTGTTACCTCGATGAAGTTGTCGAAGCGCGCAAGGACGTCACCGTCGTTCTTCACCCATTGACGGATGACCGCAGAACCCTGCCGATCGACCGTACAAGCGAAGAACTGGTAGCGGCTCCCGGCTTCATGCTGGTGGCCTCCTACAATCCCGGCTACCAGAACATCCTGAAGACGCTGAAACCCTCAACCCGTCAGCGCTTCATTTCGCTGGAGTTCGATTTTCCCGCACCTGATCTGGAAGTCGACGTCGTCGTGGAAGAAAGCGGCCTTGACCGCGAGCGTGTCAAAAATCTCGTGCGTCTTGCCGGCAAGTTGCGGGCCCTCAAGGGTCAGGATCTCGAGGAAGGGGTCTCGACTCGACTGGTGGTCTATGCCGCAACTCTGATTGCCCAGGGAATGTCTGTCGAAAGGGCTATTCTCGCAGCAATGATCGAACCGCTGAGCGACGATGAAGACGTGAAACGCGGGCTCCAAGATCTTGTCACGGCCGTGTTTGGGTGAGGCCAGACCGATGGGCAAGATCGACATCGAGCCGTGGGAACCCGAAGAAACGGTCGGGAAACTGTGGCACGCATTTGCAAGCCGCCTGGATGCACCCGAGGTGTATCATGGAGCCGCGGTCGGCCTCAACGAGGTCGGCGGGCGGCTTGCGGTGCTCTTCAGGGGACTGGGGGGAGACCACAGTGTGGAACTTCGCCCGGTTTCCGAAGAAGTCTCCAACCACCGCCTCAGTTTTCTGAGGCGGCTTGGCACAGAAGCGGAAATCGTTCCGCGCGCCAGCTTTGACGGCGAGGTTCTTCGCCTGCCGTCTAGCCTTGCCGTGTTCCCGATCAGGGAAGCCAATGCGGCACTTTATGTCTGGTTGACGGCCATGGCCGCCCACGCCCCGGAGTTTAAGGCGGAAGAAGATCCGCTCCTTGCGGATCTGCAGGCTCTGCGGGTCGTTCAGGATCTGGTCGAGCGGACATTGACCGGTGCACCGGGGCTTCGGAACCTTTACGAGGCCCTTTGCGACGGCATGCTCCGTCAAAGGCCAACAACATCCTTGCCGACCGTCGAAGCACGCATCGAGCGTCTGGTGCGTCATTTGCTTGGCGACACGGCTGAACTTTCCTCAGATGTCCTGGAGTTGAAGTCCAGGGTGGAGGCTGGTCAATTCGACGACATGGCCGCGCCGCGCGGATATAGACCCTTCCGGCCAGTTGCTCTTTGGCCGCAGTTCCGGGACGTGGTGTTTTCCACCGGCGATGGCGTGGAGACGCGTGAAACGGACGGCGAACGAGAGGAAACATCCGGCAAGACAGTTCGCGCCCGCAGACGAAAATCCGAGCAGGCGGAACGCAAGGACAGCCTGATCCTGCACAAGTTCGAGGCGATCCTGAGCTGGGCTGAATTCCTGAACCTCAATCGCCGCGTTGACGACGATGACAATGACGATGCCAAGAAGGCAGCGGAAGACCAGGATGAGATCGGCCTGGGACAGATATCCAAGGCACCGGCAACCCGGTTGAAGTTGCATCTCGATCTGGCGCCAGAAGATGTCGATCGCGAGCGCCTTTCCGGACGAACGCTCTATCCCGAATGGGAAGCGCGCAAAGGCCGGTATCTGCAGGACCATGTCTGCGTTTTGACAAGCGTTGCAGACGTCGATGCCGAAGCGAATCTCGTGGCTGCGGACCCGGCGGCCGCAAGGCGGATACGCGCGGTCAAAAAGCAATTCGAGGCACTGAGGCCCGGCCGCGTGACAACACGTGGACATCTGGAAGGCGATGGTCTCGACATGGATGCTGCCGTCCGTTCTCAGGTGGAGCGGATCGCGAGCGGCGTTGGAAACGATCGGATCTGGCTTCAGACCCGGCCTGAGGCCCGCGATCTGGCAGTCTCGATCCTGCTCGACGTGTCCCGTTCCACCGAAAGCGCGGTGACCGGAAGAGCTGTCATCGACATTGAACGCGAGGCTCTGACGGCGCTTGCCTGGGGGTTGAATGCCTGTGGCGATGATTTCGCAATCACGGCCTTTTCGTCCCTGAAGCGACACCGTGTCTATTTGCAGAGCTGCAAGCGCTTCAACGAACCGATGTCTGCGATGGTGGAGCAGAGGATCAGTGGTCTCAAGCCCGGATTTTACACTCGTCTCGGGGCAGCGATGCGTCATGCAAGCGCCGAGTTGGCCGAGCAATCGCGCAAGCGCAAGCTGCTTCTCGTGATTACCGACGGCAAGCCGAACGACCTTGACCACTATGAAGGGCGTCACGGCATCGAGGATACGAGAATGGCGGTGCGCGAAGCACGACGGGCCGGACAGTCGGTCTTCGGTGTGACCATCGACAAGTCCGCAAAATCCTGGTTCCCGCGTCTGTTCGGGCAAGGTGGGTTTGCGGTCATTCCGCATCCGGACAAGCTCACTCAGGCGCTGCCACAGATCTACCGTCAGCTTGTCGGGGGATAGTCATGAACGACCCGGTGGCGGCAACGCAAACCGGGTCGCTGGACGAATTGCCCGGCGACCTGATGATGTGGGTTCTGATCATCAGCGAGTTGCTGGTGTTCGGCGCCGGGCTGGCCGCCTTTCTGGGGGTCCGGATATTCGACCCGGTCGGCTTTGCGGCGGCGCGGGCGGAGCTGCATCCGGCACTCGCAGGGATCAACACGATCGTGCTGATCACAAGTGGATTTCTGGCGGCAAGAGCCGTTGACTTCAGGCTGGCCGAAAGGCGAGCGACCGCGAGATGGAACCTGTTCGCAGCCATGGTGCTGGGAACCGTATTCCTGATCGTCAAAGGCTACGAATATGCAGATCTGATTGCGGTAGGAATATCGACCGAGACTCATCCGCTTTTCACATTCTACTACCTTCTCACAGGGTTTCACGCAGCCCACGTTGTCGCTGGAATTGCCATTCTCGCCGTCGTTGCCTGGAAGGATGCCCCACGCAATCTGGAGGTGGGAACCGCCTTCTGGCACATGGTGGACCTGGTATGGGTGCTGCTTTTCCCAGTGATCTACCTGCTGGGCTGAAGCGAGAACCAAGGGCCAGAAATGACGATTGATCCGACAACACGCGCCTGGTTGACACTTCTGCTTTTGAGCGGCGCGTCCGTTCTGGCGGCCATTCTTGCTGGTGCTTCTGTCAGCGCCAGCACGATTGGCGTGTTTGTTCTTGTGTTCGCCTGGATGAAAGCGCGGGTCATCCTGTCACGCTATCTGGGGCTCTGGCAGGCACCGTCCTGGCTTGCAGGCTTCAACTGGGCTCTGGGGCTTTACAGCCTTTTGCTGCTTGTCTTGTTCCTGATTCCAGCCTTCACGGTCTGAAGGCCGCGGCCAGCGATTGCGGCAGATCGAACTCCTCCAAGACCCTTTGCCGGGCGCTTTCCGACATTTTCCGGGCCGTTTTTTCAACAATGCCCTGAACCTTGTCGTCGCTGTGTTTTGCGGCGAAGGGGGCGAAATACCATTTCAGAAACACGAAGCAGATAACATCTTCCAATGCCTGAACGTCGGCATGCCTTTTGATGCCCTCCTTGCGCAACATCCGGCCGGCGGCTGCAATGTCATCGTCGGAATATCCAGCATCGGCCATGATTCCCCCGACGCGATCGGCGTGATGCCTGGCAAGGTCCCGACGCCAGGCGTGGTAACCTGCCTTGCCTTCCGGGTAACTGCTCCTTGGAATGGACCAGCGCTCGATATGCTGGCCCCTGGCGGCAATTTTCAGGCTGTCGGAAGCTTCCGGAAACAGCCTGTCCAGCTCTGCGCTCATGCGTTGACCGTACAACAGGGCAACGGGTTGTCCGTCCTCGGCATTGGGATCTGCGGTGTTCGCCGTGTCGACGGCCTTCAAGGCTGCTTCGAGTCGTGTCATTGCGCTTTGTGCCATGCCTCCACGGGATCGGTTTCAGAGAAGTCCCTAAGGCGTTCGATATCGTCAATGGCGGCATGGTTGCGCTTGATATGCACACCGACTGTCTTCAACTTCGCGAATGAGCGCGACAGGCTTTCCGGTTTCATTCCAAGACGCCCGGCGATAAGGAATTTGTCGTAAGGAAGGGTCACCACACAGCTGCCTTCTTCGTGTTCACAAAGCTCCAGCAGAAACTCTGCAACGCGCTGCGGACCCGTTTGCGCCTTGAGCTGCTCCAGCTGGGAAACCAATGAATGCAGGTGGGCAAAGGTCGACGCAAGTACGGAAACCGCGATTTCCGGATCTTTTCGCATGGCTTCCAGCAGAGCCACACTTGGAATGCGCATAACTTCGCAGGCCGTCACCGCTTCCGCAGAGACGGGATAGGTATGGCCACGGAAGGCAACTGCCTCACCGAAGCTCTCACCTCTCGCAAACACGTTTACAACGGCTTCGCCCCCATTCGGAGCGATCCGGTAAAGCTTGACCCAGCCCTCAGTGACGATGTGGATGGCTTGCGCGGTTTCACCCTGCAGGAAGAGTGTTTCCCCGCGATCGTATTCGCGCCAGCTGGACATGCTTAGAACCATGTCCTGCACTTCCTGGGAAAAACTTTTTAGCAACAGGGAATTCTGCGCGATTTTCCTGCGGCGTTCGTTCGGCATCTCTCTAAACCCTTCTCAGACCCAGCATCTGAATCTGCTCTCCATTGCCGCACCTTACACAACTGCTTCAAGACGTCACATGCGTTGAAATGCGGACATGAAACGTCTTCTCCCCACAACTTGACTATAGTCATTTAAGCCTGCGCGTCCGGTGTCTAGCTTTTCAGGCAAGATGAGAAAGCGAGGATATCATGGACTATCAGGTCTTTTTCAGAAACCGGTTGACCGAGCTCAAACAAGAGGGAAATTATCGGGTTTTCATCGATCTGCAGCGCAAACGCGGATCTTTTCCCGAAGCGGTCTGGACCCATCACAACCACGCTGACGAAGTGGCTATCTGGTGCTCCAACGACTATCTGGGTATGGGGCAGCACCCCAAGGTGATCGCGGCGATGCACGATGCCATCGACCGCTGCGGCGCCGGTGCGGGCGGGACACGCAACATTTCTGGCACCACTCATGATCATGTTTTGCTGGAAAAAGAGCTAGCGGATCTTCACGGCAAGGAAGCCGCTCTTGTCTTTACCTCGGGCTATGTATCCAACTGGGCAGCGCTTGGAACGCTGGCTTCGAAAATTCCAGGCTGCATCGTGTTTTCCGATAGCTTGAACCATGCCTCGATGATCGAAGGCATCCGTCATTCACGTGCCGAAAAAGTGATCTGGAAGCACAACGATCTGGAAGATCTTGAAGCAAAGCTGGCCGCGGCTGATCCGGACAAGCCGAAAATGATCGCATTTGAAAGCGTCTATTCCATGGATGGCGACATTGCTCCGATTGCGGAGATCTGCGACCTGGCGGACAAGTACGGCGCGATGACCTATCTGGACGAAGTCCATGCCGTTGGCCTCTATGGACCGCGCGGCGGCGGCATCGCCGAGCGCGAAGGCCTCATGGACCGTCTGACAGTAATCGAAGGCACACTCGGCAAGGCCATCGGTGTGGTCGGCGGCTATATTGCAGCCTCTTCGGAACTGTGTGATTTCGTGCGCAGCTTCGCCAGCGGCTTTATCTTCACCACGGCTCTGCCTCCTGCTGTTGTCGCGGCTGCCACGGCGTCCATACAGCACTTGAAGCAAAGTTCGGTGGAGCGGGAAACCCATCAGGCAAATGTTGCAAAGGTCCGCAAGCGTCTCGACACGCTCGGCATTCCACACGTCGACAATCCGAGCCACATCATTCCGGTGATGGTCGGCAATCCGGCAAAGTGCAAATTCCTTTCCGATACGTTGCTGACGGACTTCGGCATCTACATCCAGCCGATCAACTATCCCACGGTGCCGAAAGGAACAGAAAGGCTGCGGATCACACCGTCACCGGTTCATACGCCTGCCGATATCGACCGGTTGGTTGCGGCCCTTCACTCCCTCTGGAACCAGTGCCAGCTGGCAAGGCAGCCGATAGCGGCGCAATAAGCCGGCGCGACTTGATGATAGTCAAGGAGTACGCGTCTCAATCGCAGTTTTCTGGCTTCGCAAATATCTGGTGCACGCGTTCTGACCGTCTCCGATAAAATGAGGCCAAAGGGAGCGGTCGAACAGCCGGTTCGGGTTCGGCACCATTACCGGACCCGACCCGGCACACGTTGAAGGCCATCGTGTCGAAACGAAATCAAATACCAAGCCGAAGCGTCCTCTTTAGGCCTGGAAACGAAAGACGCCGCATGGGATCAGCGCGTCTTTTGGAGCAAACTGCCCATATGTGCCGGGCAAATGCCAACTGAAGGTCTCTGCCGCTTTGGCAGGGACTTTTTCTTTGACCACCTGATTATCCCGACCACCTGGACGACCGCTTGCTCAGCCCGGATTTACTCTCTCGATTGCGATGTTGAACAGAACCTGGCGTTTTTCTTCCGTCGCGACTTTGATGGCGCGTTCCAGCGCATCTGGAAGCTCTTCGCCATCCGTGATGGTTTCCGTGTAGGCTCGGCTCGCTTCGGCGGTTCTGGCAAAGTCAGGGCTTGGCTTGAGCGAAGTGAGCGGCACCTCGTTCGCCTGATGTGCAAGACCGCCCTTGTAGGTTCCGACCACCGAATGACGAACGGCACCCCATTCCTCGTTGTTGAGCACCAGCACGATGACAGGAAGTTCCAGTGCCTCGGCAACCTGATGGCAGACCGTCGGATTGGCGAACATGTAGCTGCCGTCACCGATCGTGGCGAAGACCAACCTGTCGCGATCGGCCAGCTGCGCACCGAGTGCCGCCGGCAGTCCCCAGCCCAGACCTCCGGAATAGGGTTCCTGGAAATAGCTGTTGTGGTTTTCGAGGTCGAGTTGATCCAATGGGCAACCCAGCTCGTGGAAAACCGTTGCCTCGCGCCCCTTGATGGCCTGGCCGAGGCAATAACTGACCCATTCCTTGGTCATCGGACTGTTTTTGCCGCGTTTCGCCCTTTCAACAACGGCTTGCCGGTTCGCTGACGAGATTTCAGAAATATGCTTTCTGCGGCTTTCGATGAGGGCGGTGTCTTTGGTTCGCCCGTTCATCTCCGCAATCAGCGCCAGAAGCGTATCGCCTGTCTCTCCTGCCAGGGTTACATCTGCCGGGAAGTTTCGGACAGGGGTCCGGGTGAAGAGCGGGTCCGGCCCCAACTGGATAACCTTGACATCATCGCGCAATGTCACCTTGTCCGGCCACCATGGAGCCAGGGCGTTGATTACCAGTACCACGTCGGCCTCTGCGAGCATCGCTTCCGGCGCCGAACCGATCTGCATCGGATGGGACATGGGAACGGACAGCATGTTCGCCCAGTAGTGAGAAAGCGGGATTGCCCAGTCGGTCAAAAACCCGGGCAGCGCCGCAAAGGCCTCTTCGGAACCGGTCCCGCGCTGGCTGATGATCAATGGCTTTTCAGCTCCGGCCAAAAGGTCAGCCGCTGCCTTGATGTCACCTTCGGTGGCCGCGGTGATGACAGGAGCCATGCTTGAAGGGGAGTTCAGTCCCGCAGGAGGTGCCGGTTCACACAGCACTTCTCTGGGCAGACTGAGATAAACAGGGCCCTTTGGGGTGGAATTGGCAATGGCCCAGCCCCGGTCGAAAAGTTCCGCCACCTGTTCGGGAAAGCGAAGTTCATAGTCCCATTTGGTGACTTCCCGGACCAGCGCTGTCTGGTCGAACATTTCCTGGCCCCAGCCGATGGGCACTGTGCGTGCGCCAAATCTCCCGCCCTCGGTTACCGGCGTTCGGCCTGACATCATCAGAACGGGGATCTGGTCGCACCAGGCGTTGATCGCCCCCGTCACACCGTTGGACAGACCGACATTCGTGTGCAGCATAACCGACTGGATTTTTCCGGAAATCTGGTAGTAGCCGTGTGCCATGCCCATCGCTACATGTTCATGCGGCACAACAACGGCTGTCGGCAGTTCAATCCCCTCATGCGAAGCTGCCACCATCCCTTCGATGATCGGCGGGAAATCGGTTCCGGAATTGACAAAAACATAGTCGATGCCAAGAGCTTTCATCTTGCCGAAGATGGCGCCACCGGCCGAAATGGACGCTGTGTCCTGACTCATGTCATTCTCCTCATTGGTCATTCACATGACCCCTCCGACAGCAAGGTCGGCCTTTAGTCCAACCAATGCTGACAGTGCGGTGTTCAATGGAGCTGCAACGCCCATGTTACGGGCCTTTTCAGCAACCACAACGCAGAGACTGCCGATTTCGGTCGGCCTGCCTGCCTCAAGGTCTTGCAGCATGGAAGGCTTGTGTTCGGTGTGTTCAGCCAGGGCATGGGCGATCTGACCTTGCACGGTTTCCAGACTGGCCGGGATGTTCTGCGTGTGGGCCACGGCAACGACCTCTGCAGCGATTGCATGCAGCAAATCAAGGATGCCCTCATGTGCATCAAAGTCTCCCACACGAGCGCCAGTCAGTGCAGCGCAAGTGTTCATGGCGCAGTTGAAAGCAGCCTTTTCCCAGATAATCTGATCCGTCCGGTCCGACAGGGACAGTGAAAAACTGTCTCCGTCGATTGCGGCTGTGCGTGCAAACGGAGTTCCCTCCGTTACATATGCCTTGAAGGTGGCCGACCCGTTTCCCTGCGTTGCGACGTGACCGGGCGCAATGAAGCGTCCTGGCATCATGGTACAGCCGTAGAACAGCCTGTCCGCTGGCACATGGGCTGCCATCCGCTCGGCATTACCCAACCCGTTCTGCAATGTCAGGATCCGGGATCCGGCATTGATATGGTCGGCGATACCGGAAAGCGCCGCGTCCGTATGAATGGTTTTTGTGAGCAGAATGACGAGATCCGGTGTGTCGAGAGCCTCTTCGGGACGCATCGCCGGAATGCTCAGACATTCACGGCCCGCAGGACCGTCGAAAATGAGCCCGTCCCGTCTGATCGCCTGCAGATGGTCCTTGTTGACGTCCCACAAGGAAACATCGCGGCCTTCGCGGAACAGGAAGGCGCCGATAACCGACCCAAGAGCGCCCGCACCCAGTATTGCTATGCGCATTTTTCAAACCTCAAATCGGGTAGTGCTGGTTCGGATCTTCTATGGTGATCCAGCGCAGTTCCGTGAACTCAGGGATCGCGGCGGTGCCTCCAAAACGGCCGTAGCCGGATGCCTTCGTGCCGCCGAACGGCATATGGGCCTCGTCGCCGACTGTCGGACCGTTGATGTGGCATATCCCGGACTGGATTTGCTTTGCGACTTCCATTGCCCGGCCAGTGTCACGGCTGAACACTGAAGCGGTGAGGCCGTACTCGGTGTCATTGGCAATCCTGATTGCATCAGCTTCGCTCGCGGCACGAACAATCGTTGTGACCGGGCCGAAGCTTTCCGCCGAATAAATATCCATTTCCGGTGTGACATGATCCACAATGGTGGCCGGCATGATGGTGCCACTGTCAGGCGCGCCGCCGGCGATGACCTTCGCTCCCTTTGCAACGGCATCTTCGATCAGTGATTTCACATGCTGGATTGTGTCGACATCAACGACCGAACCCAGATGGACCTGTTCGCCCGGATCTCCGCTCAGAAGGCTGTCAGCCTTTCTGGCAAACGCTGCGGCGAATTCGTCGGCGACCTCATTCAGAACCACGATTTTCTCCGTCGACATGCAAATCTGTCCCTGGTTCATGAAAGCGCCGAAACCGGCGGCGTTGACCGCTGCTTCAAGATCCGCATCCTCCAGAACGACCTGAGGCGCCTTGCCGCCGAGTTCCAGTAGGCAGGGCTTCAGATGCCTGGCCGCTCGTTCGGCGATGATCCGCCCGACGCGCGTTGAACCGGTGAAGTTGACGCGACGTGTCAGCGGGTGATCAATCAGCGCATTCACGACTTCCGGGGCATCTTCCGGGGAATGAAGGAGGACGTTCAGCACGCCATTCGGTAGTCCGCCAGCCTTCATGCAATCGCCGATGAGCCTGTGAAGCGCCGGGCATTTTTCCGACCCCTTCAAAACCACCGCATTGCCGCAGGCTATCGGCATTGCAAAGGCCCTGACAGCCAGAATGATCGGTGCATTCCATGGCGCCATGCCAACGAGAACACCAACGGGCTGCCGGTAACCCATGGCGAATGTTCCGGGTTTGTCGGAGGGAATGATTTCGCCCTTGATCTGGGTTGTTAGCGATGCCGCCTCACGCAGGATCCGGGCGCCGAGCATGACGTTGAATCCGATCCACGGCCCCGTCCCTCCGGTTTCCCGAATTCCAATTTCCACGAAATCAGCGGTACGGGCCTCCAGTGCATCCGCACAGGCGTTCAGAATGGTGCGGCGCTGGTTTGGGGATGTCTGGGACCAAGTCTTGAAAGCTTCCTGAGCAGCCGCGACGGCGGCGTTGACATCTTCAGCACCAGCCGCGGCGGCCGTTGTGACCACATTTCCGGTTACCGGCGATCTGCGGTCGAATTTTCTGCCCCGATCTGCTGCAACATCCTCGTTGCCGATAAAGAGACCGATATCCATTGCAAACTCCATTATCTCATTATATAAGATATATATATTACATAATGAACTTATGTGCCGAGTTCGTCAAGATCGGCGCATTGGCTTACGGTGTGACTTGAGCAAACTGGCAAGGTGAGAAAAGGGGCTTCAGATGAGCACACCGCTAAACGGGTCTTTGATTAAAGCCTTCGAAATTCTACGCTTGTTCGATGAAGATCAGCCGGAACTTTCTGCGGTGACAGTCGCCCGGAAGCTGGGTCTCAACACATCCACCGCGCATCGCTTCCTGCTGACTTTGGAGCATGTGGGAGCTCTCACCAGCTTGCGCCGGGGACATTTCGGCCTGGGTCCAAGGCTTGAGGAGTTGGGGCGTCTTGCTGAGCTCACCAACCCCTTGCCTGTCATGGTGAAGCCGGTTCTTGACGCAGTAAGTAGAGAACTGAACGAATCCGTCATGGCCTGCCGACTGAATCGGCTGGGTCCACTCTGCGTTTCGGTCTCCGAAAGCGAGCGGCCGATATCGGTCGTTGTAAAGACAGGCACCGTTCTTCCATTTCAGCACTCGGCACAGGGGAGGCTTTGGCTTGCCCACATGACACCGGAGACCAGGGCATCTTATCTTCAGGACGGAGCGGTGTTGAGAGCGCATTCTTCAAAGAAGGTCGATCCCGAAAGTTTCGCGCATGACCTTGAGATTGTTCGTGGCAGCGGATTTGCGCTCAACCTTGGCGACAACGAGCCGGATATCGCAGCGGTTTCCGTTCCGGTCTGGAGCACGGAAGGAGACATGATCCTGTCTCTGTCGGTCTTTGGTATGTTGAGCCGGTTTGATTCCGCATTCGTCGAGCGTGCAAAGAGCCGTCTTCTTGCGGCGTCTTCTGAAATCAGCAGTAAATGGAAGTAGGTTCGTTTTGGACATTCAGAACGACAAGGGGAGGTTTTTTATTTCCAAAAACGGAAAGTATATGGCCCGATATCTCAATTTACATTACCAAACTAATTAGTGAAGATGATTTGTGGAGGAGCGAAAGATTTTGGTCCAATGGGAGATCTCATACCTGATCTTTACAACCTCAAACTGTCGAGGCAGTTCAACAGGTTGCACGGTAAGGGCTATTTGCTTAATTTGACAATATTTAACAAAGCAAATAAAAATAGGCGAAAAGACCGAATAACCGCGGCTTGTCGCAAAGGCCAAAAGGACTGCGAACGACCGGACTTGCAATTGCCCCTGATAGGGTCGGCTGTTCAGAGAATGACGGGAATGCTTGCTGATGAAAAGCAGACCGTTATCCAATCTGATCGACAGCACATCAGTCATCGGTAAATGGAATTCGCTTGGAGGAGGAAACATGAGCAACATCAAAAATGCGATATTGGGAACCGCGCTTTTTGTACTCGGTGCGTCGTCGGCAGCCGCCGCGGATTACGAGTTCAAACTTCACCATTTCCTGGGTGAAAAGGCTCCGGCCCATTCCAAGATGCTGGCGCCTTGGGCCAAGCAGGTTGAAGAAAACTCCGGCGGCAAGGTCGCCATTGAAATCTATCCGGCAATGACACTTGGCGGCCGTCCGCCTGAGCTGATCAACCAGGTACGCGACGGCGTTGTTGATCTGGTCTGGACCGTGAATGGATATACGCCGGGCCTGTTCCCGCGTTCGGAAGTCTTCGAATTGCCGGGCGTTCACAAGAACGACACAGCAGCCACCAATCTGGCGCTGATGGATCTTTATGACAGTGACCTGAAGGACGAATACAAAGGCGTCGAGGTCATGTTCCTGCACGTTCATGCTGGTCAGGGTATTCACATGACCGACACGGAAGTGCGCTCTCCGGCGGATCTGGAAGGCAAGAAGATGCGTATCCCGACCCGCACAGGGGCCTGGGTGATTGAAGCACTGGGCGCATCGCCGGTTGCCATGCCGGTTCCCGAATTGCCTCCTGCACTGCAAAAGGGAGTGATCGACGGCGCGCTGATTCCGTGGGAAATCATTCCGCCGCTCAAGATCCAGGAACAGACCGAATACCAGATCGAAGGCGCTGACAAGGAACGCTTCGGCACGACCGTCTTCCAGGTGTCCATGAATAAGGACCGTTGGGAGAGCCTGCCGGATGATGTGAAGCAGGCCTTCCGGGATGCGTCCGGCAAGGACTGGGTCAAGCAGGTTGGTGACATCTGGGCAGGAGCGGACGACTTCGGCATCGGACTTGCCACCAAGGCAGGCAACACGCACATCACGTTGACCCCTGAGGAAACGGCAGCGTTCAACGAAGCGCTTGCGCCTGTCGTCGACCGCTGGGTTGAGGAAGTTTCCGAAAAAGGCATCGACGGCGCGGCGCTGGTCGACAAGGCCAAGGCCTCGGTCGCGAAGAACGCCTCGAACTGATGCCTGATCCCAGACAAGAAAGCAGCTCCGGTTTCATCGGAGCTGCAAGTCGATTGATCACCCTGTGGGCGCTCCTTGGAGGTGTCGTGCTGCTTCTGGTGGTTGGCGTGAACATGTTATCGATAATCGGTTCGATCTTCGGCGCACCATTTCCGGGTGACTTTGAACTGACCGAAGTCGGCGTTGCGGTCGCCGTCTTTGCGTTTCTGCCCTATTGCCAGCTTGTCGGCGCAAATGTCTCGGCGGATATCTTCACCGCGGCCGCATCCAAACGGACCATTGCGTTTTTTACTATGCTCGGTTCACTGGTGGCCCTGGGCTTCGCCATTCTGCTTATCTGGCGCATGTACTACGGCATGATTGACCAGAAAGAATACGACTACACGACGACAATCCTGCAGTTTCCGCACTGGATTGCGTTCATCCCAATTCTCATTTCCCTGGCCTTGCTGGCGCTTGCCGCTTTCGTGACGCTGATGCGCGACGTCAACGCGCTGTCGAAAGGATAAGAACAAGATGGCAGACGCTCTTCTGTTGGGGCTGGGCGGCCTTGTTGTGCTGATTTTCCTGATCGCGATCAGGATGCCGATTGCCTATGCCATGATCCTGGTCGGTGGTGTCGGCACCATGATGCTGAACGGACCGGCGCTTGTTCTGAGCCAGCTCAAGACACTCGCTTATGGCCAGTTTTCAATCTACGACCTGTCGGTAGTACCGATGTTTGTCCTGATGGGGGCGATTGCCTCAAAGACTGGACTCAGTCAGGCCCTTTTCAGGGGAGCGAATGCCTGGCTCGGATGGTTGCGTGGCGGTACTGCGATGGCGGCCATCGCAGGATGCGCGGGCTTTGGAGCAGTTTGCGGTTCCTCACTTGCAACGGCTTCGACCATGGGAAAAGTCGCGCTGCCGGAACTGCGCCGTTACAACTATTCGGGCGCGCTGGCGACCGGCACCCTGGCTGCCGGCGGTGTCCTCGGCATCCTGATCCCGCCATCGGTGGTTCTCATCATTTATGCCATCATCGTGGAGGCGAACATCGTCACCATGTTCATGGCGGCGTTTCTGCCCGGACTTCTGGCCGTCGTTCTGTTCCTGCTGACAATTGCAATCTATGTCGCGATCAAACCCGAAGCGGGTCCCAAGGGGGGGACACCCGACAGAACCGAGTTTGTCGAGGCAACGGCGGGAATGATCCCGGTCCTGATCATCTTCGGATTGGTGATCGGTGGCATCTATTTCGGCTTCTTCAATCCGACACCAGCAGCTGCTGTCGGGGTGTTCCTTGTTCTTCTGTTCGGCTTGCTTCAGCGCAATTTGAGCGGGAAGGACCTGGTCGCAGCACTGAAGGAAACCGCGTCGACTTCCGGCATGATCTACCTGATCATCCTGGGAGCGGAGCTTTTGAAGATCTTCATGTCACGGGTTGGCCTGCCGCAACAGACCGCGACCTGGATTGCCGGTTCCGGCCTTGAACCGATGACGGTTCTCATCCTGTTGCTGGTCGCCCTGATCCTGCTCGGCTGTCTGATGGACAGTCTCTCCATGATCCTGCTGGTCATCCCGTTCTTCTGGCCGGTGCTGGTTGAGATCAACGGTGGCATCTATCAGGGACCGGAAGGTGCCGGCTTCGGCATGAGCACAGAAGACCTGAAAATCTGGTTCGGTGTACTGGCATTGATTGTCGTTGAACTCGGGCTCATCACGCCGCCTGTCGGAATGAATGTCTTCGTGATCTCCTCGCTTGCTCGCGACACGCCGATGATCGAGACCTTCAAGGGAGTTGCTCCTTTCTTCGGAGCTGAGATCTTGCGGGTTATCCTGCTGGTCAGTTTCCCGGCCCTGACGCTCTGGTTGCCGCAGTTATTACGCTAGCGATGATTGCTGGAAAAAAAGCGGCCTCGGCAGTGTGCTTGAGGCCGCTTTGCTTTGCCAATTCGTCATTCCGCAAGGCGCATTGGCACTCGGCTAACCTTATCGGCCTAGAAATTCCTAATTCCGGAAACCAGTTTGGATTGGCCTAGCCGTCAGTCGGGCAGGTTTCGTTGTGCGAAAATTCGCGCGGACATTTCCTTGGCCGGCTCGACAACCTCTTTTGGGTCAAGGGCCGTTCTCCAGTTGATCTCCAACGGACTGACCTTGGCCAGGGCTTCGGCAAAGGGGGCAGAATCGGCGGCTGCTGCTGCAACCAGGTTCTTTGCTT
Source organism: Pseudomonadota bacterium (assembly GCA_039195965.1). Classification (GTDB taxonomy): domain Bacteria; phylum Pseudomonadota; class Alphaproteobacteria; order Rhizobiales; family Stappiaceae; genus Roseibium. The sequence continues at coordinate 33,611 of JBCCVB010000037.1, read as the reverse complement.
CGGACCGTGCGACCCCGTTTTTGGCGAGAATGAAACTTGCCGTTTCCGCCATCATTTCGGGGTTGTTGTCGAGTGTTGCCAACAGATGTTCAGGATGAGGAGCCAGGCTCTCGGCAAGTCTTTGCGCGTGGTTCAAAGCCGTACCTGCTGCAAGCAGCATCTGGGGCAGATACATCCACTCCAGAGGCCACCTGGAACCATCGCGTTCTTCCGCCGGATCGGCGGCCGCCGCAAGACCTGCTTGAGCAGTAAGTGCAATCCGATTGAGAACCCTGATCGTTTCGGCCTGAACCGGATTGGCCTTTTGCGGCATGGTCGAAGAGCCACCACCGGTGCCACTGGAAACTTCCACGATGTCCGTCCGGCCGAGCAGGATGAGATCACCTGCCATCTTGGAAAGCGCTGCACAGATCTGCTGCAACCATCCAGCCAAGGCCAGGATGGACGAACGGTTGACGTGCCAGGATGGGCTCGGATGCAGGTCGAGTTCCTCGGCCAGCTTCTTGAGGACGAGAGGGCCCTCCGGAGCGATGGCCGAATTCACGCCGGAGGCGCCGCCGAACTGCACCTTCAGCACAGCCTTGCGCAAATCGGGAAGAGCAGATTCAATGTTGATCAAAGGGTGCGCCCATTGGGCGATACGGTAACCCAGGGTGATCGGCGTCGATATCTGGCTTCGGGTTCTACCCGCCAGAAGCTGGTCCGCGTAATGGTTGCTTTCTGTTTGCAGCGTGTCGAGCAACCGTTTGATCCGGGCTTCCAGAACATTGAGGCAGGACCGGATCTGCAACACCTGTGCAGTGTCCATGACATCCTGGGTGGTTGCGCCCCAATGGAGCCACTGAGCGGCTTCACCGCCAACAAGCTGACGCAGTTCGGCAACGAGCGCGGGTACGGGAATACCTGCTGATCGAGTGCCTGCGCTCAATCGGTGTGGATCCGGTAAGGCGTTCTGAAGTGCCTCATCGATTTGCTCGGCCGCTTCATGCGGAATCACGTTCAAATGACCCTGCACACGGGCAAGCACCCGTTCAAAGAGCACCATATGAGCCACATCGCTTGCATCATCGAGGAGCTGCGCAAGCTCCTCGTCGGCAAACAATCCGGAATAGATCGGGCTCGAGAACAAAGATAAGGGCATGGATCACACCATTGAAGATCAGCCCTTTATTGAGAGCCAAGATTGAAAAGGCGTCAAGCGGGTGCTTTGAGACCCAGCGTTTCCCGTGCCTGCTGCCAGGTGGCGACCGGCCTGCCGTATTTTTCACAAAGGTCGGCGGCCCGTTTGACCAGCGCCGCGTTGGAAGGGGCGAGAGTATCCCGGTCAAGTCGGATGTTGTCCTCGAGACCTGTTCGGGTGTGCCCTCCGGACGCAATGCACCACTCGTTGATGGTCAACTGATGCTGACCGATCCCCGCAGCACACCATTCGGCTCCCGGCGCAAGGCGTTCCACGGTCTTGATGTAATAGTCGAAGACATCGCGATCGACAGGCATGGCGTTTTTGACGCCCATGACAAACTGAATGTACAGCTTGCCCGGAATGCGGCCGTCCCGGTTCATGGCAACCGCTTGATGAATGTGGCTGAGATCGAATGCCTCGATTTCAGGCTTCACCTGATGGTTTCTCATTTCACTGGCGAGCCAGTCCACCAGATCAGGCGGGTTCTCATAAACCCGTGTCGGGAAGTTGTTTGAACCGACCGAGAGTGACGCCATGTCCGGCTTGAGCGGCAACATGCCACCTCGTTCCTGTCCGGCGCCCGAGCGGCCACCGGTCGAAAACTGGATGATCATGCCCGGGCAGTGTTTTTCCAGTCCTTCTTGCAGAAGGGCGAACCTCTCCGGGTCGGAGGAAGGCGATTGATCTTCATTGCGGACATGGGCATGAACAATGCTGGCACCGGCTTCAAACGCTTCCTGCGTGCTCTCGACTTGTTCGGACACGGTCACCGGAACGGCAGGATTGTTTTCCTTCCTTGGCAGTGATCCGGTAATCGCAACACAGATAATGCAGGGTTTTGTCATTTCGTTCTCTTGTTCATTCAGATGTCGAAGAAGACTGTTTCGTCCTCTCCCTGCAATTTGACGTCGAAGCGGTAAACGGTCTTGCCGTCGCGCTCGGTTCTTTTCGCCAACAGGGTTTTCCGGCGCCGTTCCCACTCGATCAGGTTCAAGACCGGATCGGCGGCATTGGCCTCAGGTTCATCTTCAAAGTACAGCCGCGTGTTCAGACCGATGTTGATTCCCCGTGCGACAATCCAGAGGGTGATGTGCGGGGCCATCTCTTTCCCGTCGGCGCCGGTGACGCGCCCGGGCTTGATTGTTTCAAAGGCCCATTCTCCGGTTGCGAAGTCGGTGATCACCCGGCCCCAGCCACGGAACCCGTCTTCAACCTCGCCACCGTGTTCAGGGTGAGCGTAAATGCCGTCTGCATTGGCGTGCCAGGCCTCCAGAAGAACATCCTTGATTGGAGACCCCATACCGTCGATGACGCAGCCTTCGATGCGTATGCGTTCGCCCTTGGCGTTCGGACCGGCAATATCCCAGCCGAGTTCCTGCCGGTAAATGTCGAACCCGGCAGCACCCGGTGCCAGGCCGATGTGAACATATGGACCGGCGGTCTGTGAGGGCGTCTCTTTCAGATAGTCAAGTTGCTGACGCATGATCAGTTTCCCTCCAGCCGGTTTTCAAACAGTGTCGACCGGCGGCCACGCAGGACGATATCGAACTTGTAGGCGATCGTATCGAGCGGGATCGTCGAATTCAGATCAAGGCGGGCAACCAGTTGCTCTATCGCGTCCGGATCCGGAATGGTGTTCACGATCGGGCACTTGGCGATGAGCGGATCTCCCTCGAAATAGCACTGCGTGATCAGGCGCTGTGCGAAGGCGGTTCCAAAGACCGAGACGTGAATATGCGCGGGACGCCAGCTGTTCACCCAGTTCCGCCACGGATAGGCGCCAGGCTTCACAGTCCGGAAGTAATAGTAGCCGTTTTCATCCGTCAGCGTGCGACCGCAGCCACCGAAGTTCGGATCGATTGGCGCCAGATACGTATCCTTCTTGTGCCTGTAACGGCCGCCGGCGTTGGCCTGCCAGATCTCTACGAGCGTGTTCGGGATGGGCTTGGCATTTTCATCAAGCACCCGTCCATGCAGGATGATGCGCTCACCGATCGGACTCTCGCCCGGCTTGGCGTAGTTGCTCAGAAGGTCCTTGTCCAAAGGGTCGATGTCGTTCTGTCCGAACACCGGACCAGTGATTTCACTGACCGTCGTCTCCAGACTGATCATCGAGTATTGAGGCGAGCGGGAAACGCTCGTCTTGTACTCCGGCGTCAGGGCTGGCGGCTGCCATTGCCGGTCCCGCTGATAAAATGGGCCTGGTTTCATATTCCTCTCTCCCGTTTGAACCTGGCTTCAGCGGTCCGTCCGATGGCTATCCAGTTCCATCTCCGCATAGGTTTCCTTAGCGATCTTAAGTGCCTGATTTGCCCGCGGAACACCCGCGTAAACGGCAACATGTTGAAAGGTTTCGAGCACATCCTGCTTGCTGGCACCAGTGCGTGCAGTTGCGCGGACATGCATGGCGATTTCCTCGAAATTGCCGAGCGCAGCCAGAAGCGCAAGCGTCAGCATGGACCGCTCTCGCCGGCTGATGCCGTCGGAAGCCCAGACTGTGCCCCAGGCTCCTTCGGTTATCAGGGCCTGAAACGGTGCATCGAGCTCGGTTTTCCCGGCTTCCGCGCGCTCTACGTGATCTTCCCCGAGAACGGCTTTCCGGACGACTTCGCCACGTTCATAGCGTTCTGACATGGAGGTCCTCCTTCAGGAATGTCATAAGGTGATCGGCAAAGAGTTCCGGTTTTTCCACGCAAGGCAGATGGCCGGCATCTGCAATTTCGACAAAGCGGCTCTCCGGAACGAGTTCAGTTGTTGCCCGCACCAGATCTGACGGGCTCGCCAGATCATCCGATCCACCCAGACCGAGAACGGGAAGCCTCAGCTTCGAGGTCGATGCCGACAGATCGGTTCCGGCTATGGCCTGGCAGCAGCCGGTATAACCTTCGGCGGGAGTTCGGGTCAGCATGTTGCGCCAGCCCAGGCATTCGTCGGTTTTCCTGAAATCATTCGAAAACCAGCGTTCGAGAATGGCCTCTGCAAGGCATTCGATCCCACCTGCGCGAATGCGCGCGATGCGGTCCTGCCACATGCTGGATTCACCCATCTTTGCCGCCGTGTTCGACAGTACGAGACCTTTGACAAGCTGCGGTTTCCGGCTTGCCAGAAGCTGTCCGATCATGCCGCCAATAGAAAGGCCGACAAATACGCAGGAGGAAATCCCGATATGCTCCAGGAGCTCCTCAGTATCAGTGACAAGATCTTCCATGGAATAGGGGCTTGCCGGACAGCTGGACAGACCGTGGCCCCTCTTGTCAAAGCGAATGAAGCGAAGGTCGGTGTGCGGCAGTCGATAGATGACTTTGTCCCAAACCCGCAGGTCGGTTCCGAGGGAGTTTGCGAAAACGACGGGGAGTCCCTTCGGGTCGCCGTCTTCGCGCCAATGCAGGTCAGCAGATTTTAGCCGTGCAATCTTCATTAGTAGGGCAGCCCGACATAATTCTGCGCGAACCACTTCTGCGCAACTTCGTTGTAGTGGAGTGACTCAATTTCAGCCCGCTGCATTTTCAGATCAAATTCCGACTGATCCGGGAAGCGGTGAAGCAGATTGGTGGTTGCCCAGCTGAAACGCTCGGCCTTCCAAACGCGAGCGAGAGCCTTTTGCGAATAGTGGTCGATACCCTGCGTATCGTTGTCCTGGTAAAACTGAACCAGCCCTTCATAAAGATAATGTACGTCGGAGGCCGCAGTGTTCAGACCCTTGGCGCCTGTTGGGGGCACGATGTGTGCCGCGTCGCCGCACAGGAACAAGCGTCCCCAACGCATCGGTTCGCTGACGAAGGATCTGAGCGGAGCAATGGACTTTTCGATCGACGGACCGGTAACGAGCTTGTCTGCAATTGCTTCAGGCACCCGTCGCTTCAGTTCGTCCCAGAAGTCTTCGTCGCTCCAGTTCTCAACCTTGTCGGTCAGTGCGCATTGAACATAGTAGCGGGAGAGGTTCTCGTTGCGCATGGAGCACAAAGCGAAACCGCGCCCGGAATTCGCGTAGATGAGCTCATCGTGCACCGGCGGCGTTTCAGACAGAATACCGAGCCAGCCGAAAGGAAAGACCTTTTCGTAATCCTTGCGAACCGTATCGGGAATGGTGGTGCGGCTGACGCCGTGGAAACCATCGCAACCGGCGACAAAATCACAGTCGATGCGTTGTTCCACACCGCCTGAGTTGAAGGTCACATAGGGCGCGTCGCGGTCTGCATCACAAATCTGCACATCCTCGACTTCGAAGAGGGTCTTTGCACCGACGGCCTCCCGCGCGTCATAAAGGTCGTGCGTCAGTTCCGTCTGGCCGTAGACGATCACGTTTTGTCCGATCAACTTGTGAAAGTCGATATCGAACATCTCGTTCTCATAGGAGATGCAAGTTCCGTGATGGACAAAACACTCGCGGTCCATGCGCTCCGAAACACCCGCCTCGCGCATCATGTTGACAAGACCGGTCTCGAGAATACCGGCGCGAATTCGGGCAAGAACATAGTCACGCGTCTTCCGTTCCAGAATGACGGTTTCAATGCCTTTCCGGTGAAGCAGCTGCCCAAGCAGCAGCCCCGACGGGCCGCCGCCTATGATGACAACTTGAGTACGCATGCGATCCTCCTCTGTTGTCTTCATATTGAATGTTCAAAAATGAGAAGTAAATTGAGTAAATGAGCCTCTTTGTTGCCAAAACAGGAAACTAATGTCAGCTTTGGCGCAAATATGAGACAACAAGGTGGGGCACAGTCATGATTGATCGGCGGATTAAATTCCGACACATCCAGTGTTTTGTCGAGATTGCGCAGGAACGCAGCCTGAAACTGGCTGCCGACAAGTTGTTCCTCACGCAGCCCGCCATATCAAAAACACTGAAAGAGCTCGAAGAGATCATCGGCGCTACCTTGATGACCAGAAACAGGGCGGGAATTGCGCTGACGAAACAGGGCAAGGTGTTCCTGCATTTTGCGCAGATCTCCCTGGCAAGTCTGCAGCAAGGCCTGGACGGCGTTGAAAAGGAAGGTGAGCATGCAAGGGCTACATTGAAGGTAGGCGCGCTTCCCAGCGTTGCCGCCAGTTTCATTCCACCGGTCATTCAGGAGTTTTCGGAACTCGCTCCCAATGTCATGGTGCACATCATGGACGGTCCTCACGGCTACCTGATCGAACGGCTGAAGTTGGGGGAACTGGACCTTGTCATCGGTCGTCTCGGCCGCCCGGACTCCATGGAAGGCGTTTCCTTCACGCAGCTTTACTCGGAACGCGTTGATCTCGTCGTGCGCACCGGTCATCCGCTTCTGCAAAACCCGGACGTCAAACGGATTGTCGACTGGCCGGTAATTTACCCGCCCGAGGGGTCGGCGATCCGGCCACTGGTCGAGCGCTTCATGATTGCCAATGGTGTGGGCGAGATCCCGAACAGGATCGAGACGGTATCAGGCGCATTCGGCCGTCTTTACACGCGCCAGACGGATGCTGTCTGGATCATTTCCTCAGGCGTGGTTCAGACCGAGACAATCGACGGTCACCTGGTACGCCTGCCCTTCGACAGCGATATCACCAAGGGACCGGTCGGGCTGATGACGCGACCGGACACACAGGCAAGCGCGGAAGAACAGGTCTTCCGGCTCGCCGTGCAAACCGTGATCGACGAATTGCAGCTCAAGTCATGAGTTGAACCTCAACGTCAGATTCCAAGCATCTTGCGGATCTGTTCCTGATCCGTGTCGCCTCCGGCAAAATCATCGAAGGCTTTGTCAGTGACTTCGATAATGTGGCTTTCGATGAACGGAGCGCCTTCCGCTGCCCCCTGTTCAGGAGACTTCAGGCAGCATTCCCACTCCAGCACTGCCCAGCTCTCATAGCCATATTGCGCCAGCTTGGAAAAGATCCCCGAAAAGTCGACCTGGCCGTCTCCAAGTGACCGGAACCGCCCGGCGCGGTTAACCCAGCTTTGATAACCGGAGTAAACGCCTTGCCGTCCGTCCGGATTGAATTCGGCGTCTTTGACATGATAGGCGCAGATGCGCTCGTGATAGATGTCGATAAAGGCCAGATAGTCCATCTGTTGCAGCAGGAAATGCGACGGATCATAGTTGATCTGGCAGCGACCGTGTCCGCCAAGAGCATCGAGGAACATCTCGAACGTCGCACCATCAAAGACATCTTCACCCGGATGGATCTCGTAGCCGACATCGACGCCGTGGTCCTCATAAGTGTCCAGAATGGGTTTCCACCGTCGGGCCAGCTCCGCGAATGCTTCTTCGACAAGTCCTGCAGGCCGTTGCGGCCAGGGATAAAGATAAGGAAATGCCAGGGAACCCGTGAAGCTGACGGACGTATCAAGTCCAAGATTGCGGCTCGCTCTGGCGGCTTTTTTCATCTGGTCGACAGCCCATTCCTGTCTGGCTTTCGGGTTGCCATGAAGATGTGCGGGCGCAAAGCCGTCGAAAGCGAGATCATAAGCCGGGTGAACGGCAACCAGCTGCCCCTGCAAATGTGTTGAAAGCTCGGTTATCTCGACGCCCGCATCTGCGCAGATCCCCTTTACCTCATCACAATAGGCCTGACTGTCCGCAGCCTTGTCGAGGTCGAAAATCCGACCGTCAAACGAAGGTATCTGGATACCCTTGTAGCCGAGATCCGCAGCCCATTTGGCGATCGACGGCAGGGAGTTGAACGGTGCTTCGTCGCCGGCAAATTGAGCGAGAAAAATTGCGGGTCCCTTGATCAGTCCAGCCATGGCTCTCTCCTTGGTATTAAGTCAGTCTGCGCTTGGTGCGTCAGGTGCCCTCAGGGGCATAGGAAAACCTGTTGAAGTCCGCAGTCTTGCCCTGACCGGTGAGGTCGAAAGCAAGCATGCCGACGAAGGCTCCGGTAAATGAGGCGTGCTCTCCGCGACCGCCTTCATCAGAAATCACACTGGCGTCGAGCTCGGGGCCGAACGCGGCCCAGTCTCCATTTGACGTGCTCTTCTGCCGCCAGAAAAACTGTTGTCGGGCGCCGTTTACTTCGACTGCAAGTTCGATCGGGTCCGGACCAACGGCAATCGGGTCTGCGGGGAAGGATAGACGGCCGTCGGGCCAGTCTCCCGCGCAGGACAAAATGGTAAGGCAACGACCCAGTTGCGCGCTCCAGGTCACGGCAATCAAGTGAAACTTGTGACGGTTGTAATAGGTCGTCAGCCCTGCTGCCTGCTGGTAGGTCGTCGGCTCAAAGGCCGTCAGACTTGCCTCTGCGCGATAGATCAGATGCTCCTGCCGTCTTGCGACAAGCGATTGTTCGTACCAGCTGCCGATGCTTTCGCGGCCAGTCAGGCGCAGCGCGGATCCGGTCAGTGTGAACAGCCTCTCAGGGTAGGGTGTCCGCAACCACTGGAACTCTTCAGGCAGCTCGCCTCCAAAGAACACGCGCTCAATCTTGTGAGGTCTGCGTGGTCTGACGTCGGCAAGGCCGGGAACATCAACATCCGGCACGGGGCCGCCGTTAGCCAGATAGAGCCAGTCGTCGTCCCGCCATTCGCATTTCTGAATTGCTGTCTCTCGTCCAAGCGGCGAGAAGCGGCCAGGCAGTGGTCTTGAACACAAATGCGTATGATAGACCTGCCCATCGGGTGTTTCGACGATCTGGCCGTGTCCTGCCCGCTGCAGCGCGGCTTCGGGGGTATCTTTGGACGTGATCAGATGAGTGTCAGGATGCAGCTCGTAAGGGCCGTCGATAGATCTTGCACGGGCCATCGTCACGGCGTGGTCATACCCTGTGCCGCCTTCAGCGACTGTCAGGTAATACCAGCCACCGCGCTTGTAGAGATGAGGGCCTTCTGAAAGCCCATGCGTGCTTCCGGGAAAGATGTTCTTTTGCTCGCCGATAAGGCCTTCGGTTTCCGACCATTCCTGGAGCAAAATGCCGTCGAATGCGGGATGGCGCGGATGTCCTCCGACGGAATTGGAAACATGGTTCCACTGCAGCACCAGGAACCATTTGCGTCCATCGTCATCATGGAATAACGAAGGGTCGAAACCATGCGAGCAAACATAGATCGGATCGCTCCAGGGGCCTTCGATTGAAGGCGCTGTCACGATGTAATTATGTGCGTCCTTGAAATTCCCATCCAGTCGCTTCACGTCCGTATAGACAAGCCAGAACCTGCCGTCTGCATAGCTCAGGCAAGGAGCCCAGATGCCGCCACTGTCCGGATTGCCGCGCATATCGAGCTGAGCAAGCCTATTAAGAGGGCGACAGGCAAGGTCCCAGTTCACCAGGTCCTTTGATCGATGGATCTGTACACCCGGATACCACTCGAAAGTGGATGTGGCGACGAAATACTCGTCGCCCATCCGACAGATCGAGGGATCAGGGTTGAAACCCGGCAGGATGGGATTTCTGATCATTTGCGCGGCGGCCCCTTTCTTTCGGCGGAGGCTGCCCACAGATTGATGTCGGCCTCACGTGTCTTTGCCGCGATTTCCTCAAGCTCCGCATCCGTGAAGTCCAGATTGGCAACTGCTTCTACGCAGTCTTCCACCTGTTCCTTTCGGCTGGCGCCGATGAGTGCCGTCGTGACGCGGCCGTGGCGCAGCACCCAGGCCAGCGCCATCTGGGCAAGTGTCTGTCCGCGTCTTTGTGCGATCTCGTTGAGGTCCCGGATCGTTTCCAGGTTGGCTTCGTTCAGGAACTGATTCTTCAGCGACTTGCCCTGGGTCGCACGGCTTCCTTCCGGAATTCCACCCAGATACTTGCTTGTCAGCATGCCCTGAGCCAGCGGGGAAAAGGCGATCGATCCGACCCCGAGCTCCTCCAAAGTGTCCAGCAGGCCGTCTTCCTCAACCCAGCGATTGATCATCGAATAGCTCGGCTGATGGATCAGGCATGGCGTTCCCAGTTCATTCAAAATGGCGACGGCTTCTCGAGTGCGCTTGGAATTGTAGGAGGAAATGCCGACATAGAGTGCGCGTCCTGAACGCACGATATGGTCGAGCGCCATCATGGTCTCCTCCAGCGGCGTGTCCGGGTCGAAACGGTGCGAATAGAAGATGTCGACATAGTCGAGACCCATTCGCTTCAGCGATTGATCGCATGACGCGATCAGGTATTTACGGCTGCCCCATTCTCCGTAAGGGCCGGGCCACATTTCGTAGCCGGCCTTCGAGGAAATGATCATTTCGTCACGGTATGGCGCAAAATCGGTCCGCAGCAGCTCGCCGAACGCTTGTTCGGCGGCTCCTGGCTTCGGGCCGTAGTTGTTGGCAAGATCAAAATGTGTGATCCCGAGGTCGAACGCGGTGCAGGCGATTTCTCGCTTGCGTTCATGCGGAGTATCGTCTCCGAAATTGTGCCACAGTCCGAGCGAAATGGCCGGGAGTTTCAGTCCCGATCTTCCGCAACGGCGATATTCCATGGTGTCGTAGCGCGACTGCGCAGCGGTCCAGGTCATTATGTCTCCGATTGTGCCAGGAGGTCCTTTGCCGCTTGTGGTCCAAGAGCCTCGGGACGCTCGCATGTGGTGAGGATTTCTTTGTACTCACCCGTTTCACCGGAAGCGAGGATTGAAGTCATCACATCTACGACATGCAGGGAAAACTCCAGCGAGCAGCGATGTGGTCGTCCTGCGAGAATGGCCTGGGCCATATCTGCCAGACCGGCCGCCCGATAGTTGGCATTGCTGCCATCGTTGGCCTGGGAGAACGGATGATCCCAGTTTTCGGAGATATTGACGAAGCTGCTCTTCTCGGTAAGCCGCACTTCACCGCCGAAGAAGTTCGGGTCCGGCACATGCAGTGTCCCCTCACGACCATAGAGCTCCATGTTGGAATGGCCGTGCTGCCAGACGTCCCAACTTGCGCAATAGGTAACCTGGGCCCCTGAGTCGAACTGCATGATGGCGTGGATCGTGGTCGGTGTCTCGACCTTGATCTTGTCGCCGTACCGCGGCTGTGAGGTGATCGTCCGGTACTCTGAGCCGGAGGAACTCATTGCTGTGACCCGTTTGACCGGACCCAGCAGCTGAACGAGGTTGGAAATGTAATAGGGGCCGAGATCGAGGATCGGGCCGCCACCGGGCTGGAAGAAAAAGTCCGGGTTCGGATGCCACATTTCCATGCCGGGGCTCTGCACGAAACAGGTTCCTGAAGTCACCTGGCCGACCGCGCTGGTGTCGACGAGATAGCGGGCAAGCTGGTGCGCGCCCCCCAGGAACGTGTCCGGGGCCGAGCCGACCCGAAGACCTTTTTCCTGGGCGATGGAAGCAAGGGCCTGGCCTTCCTCGACACTCAGGACGAATGGCTTTTCAGAATAAACGTGCTTGCCCGCATTCAGAATGTTTCTGGAGACTTCGAAATGGGCCGCCGGGATTGTGAGGTTGACGATGATGTCGATGTCGTCGGCAGCGAGAAGACCGTCCACGGATTCCGCGCGCAGGTTGAATTCCTCGGCACGGCTCTTTGCCGCATCCTCGTTAAGGTCGGCACAGGCGCGAACCTCGATGCCACGAAACAGCGGGGCAAGGCGCATATAGGCAGCCGAGATGTTGCCGCATCCGAGGATGCCGATCCCAAGTGTCTTACTCATGATGTGTCCTTAGTAGGTGCGGAAAGCTTCGATTGAGCGTGTTGCGAAACGGTCGAAGTCGGAAGGCTTGTCATGTTCCAGTACAAACAGGTCGACGCCGATCTTGCGCAGTGCGCCCATGAGGGCTTTCCAGTCCATGGTGCCGTGGCCGACATCGGCCCAGTCGTCTTCGTCCGCGCATTCGCCTTCCGGTGCAATGTCCTTCACATGGGCAGTTGTGATCCGGTCGGCATAACGGTTGATCCAGTCCATCGGGTCCTGACCACCACGAACGATCCAGGCGATATCTGCCTCCCACTCGATCGAGGGTGCTGCCTCTAGCAGGATCTCCATTGGCAGGCGGCCGTCTGCGCAGGCAAAGAATTCAAAATCGTGATTATGCCAGCCAAACCGCAGACCTGCGTCACGTACCTTGCTGCCGATGACTTCCAGACGTTCGCCAACCGACTGCCACGCCGCAGCATTGGCGGCCCGCTGGTCCGGTGGAAGGGCCGGGCAGAACAGACGCTTGATGCCGAGGGTCTTTGCGGTTTCCAGGACTTTTTCCAGATCGTCCTCGAATTGTTCCATCGGGAAAAAGTGTCCGGAAGGCATGGTCAAGGCGTTCTTGTCGAGAAGTTCCCTGAATGCCGGTGCATTCTCGTAAGCTCCGCCAAAGCCCTCGACCTGGGTGTATCCCAGCTCGGAGAGGCGCTCGAGCACCATTTGCCACGGTGTAAAGTCGCGAGCGGAATAAAGTTGAAATGAAACATCCATCAGTGTGTTCCTGAAAGTTGGGAGGAAACCGGTCAAATCCGGTTTTCGGTTTTCTTGTCGAAGAGATTGGCGCGCGCCGGATCAAAGCCCACCGTGAGGCTGTCGCCGTGATCCACGGAAGCCTGGCCGTCCATGCGCACCCAAAGCGTGTTGCCTTCTGCCGAGACGCGCGCAAGCGTGTCCGAACCGAGAGGTTCCACAAGCTCCACCTGGCTGTTGAAACTTATCTTTGCCTGATCTGCCTCGGGGCCGCAGACCATGTGTTCTGGCCTGATGCCGAACCAGGCAGGGCCGGAAGCAGACGTGTCAGTCGAGAACTCGTAGCCCTCCAGAGGGAAAGTCCGGTCCCCGGTCGTGAAGCTTGGCGCAATCGCCGTATCAAGATGCCCGTCGAAAAAGTTCATGGTCGGAGAACCGATAAACTCGGCAACATACTTGTTGGCAGGCCGGTTGTAGATCTCGTTTGGAGAGGCCAGCTGAAGGATCTGACCGCCACGCATGATGGCAATGCGATCGGCCAGCGTCATGGCCTCGATCTGGTCATGGGTGACGTAGATCATGGTGTTGCTGAGTTTCTGGTGAAGCTGCTTGATCTCCACCCGCAGATCCGCCCGCAGTTTTGCGTCCAGGTTGGACAGCGGTTCGTCAAAAAGGAAGACATCGGCGTCTCGCACCAGCGCCCGTCCGATTGCCGCCCTCTGCCGCTGTCCGCCCGAAAGCGCCGCTGGTTTACGGTCGAGCAAAGGCTCGATCTGCAGGATCTTGGCCGCGCGGTTCACACGTTCCGCGATTTCGGTCTTGGGCAAGCCTGCATTCTTCAGTCCGAAACTCAGATTGCCGGCGACCGTCATCTGCGGATAAAGCGCATAGCTCTGGAAGACCATGCCGATGCCACGTTGCGACGGCTCTTCCCAGGTGACATTGCGTCCACCGATGAAGATTTGGCCGTCGCTGACATCCAGAAGGCCCGCGATGCAGTTGAGCAGGGTGGACTTGCCACAGCCGGACGAGCCGAGCAGCACGAGAAACTCGCCTTGGCCGACGTCCAGGTTGAGATCCTTCAAAACGTCCAGGGCGCCAAAGCTCAAGGTCAGGTTTTTGATAGCGATACTTGGTTCCATGGGACTAGCTTTCAGCCTTTCACAGCACCTGCCGCGATGCCGCGGACAAAGAGTTTTCCGGAGATGAAGTAAATGGTGAGCGGAACAAGGCCGGTCAGGATCGTGGCGGCCATGTTGACGTTGTATTCCTTCACCCCTTGCGTCGAGTTCACGATGTTGTTGAGCTGCACCGTCATCGGATAGAGATCCGGTTTCGTGTAGATCACGCCGAAGAGGAAGTCGTTCCATATGCCGGTGACCTGCAGGATCATTGCGACGACGAAGATCGGCAGGCTCATGGGAACCATGATCTGGAAGTAGATCGCCCAGAAGCCGGCTCCGTCGACACGCGCGGCCTTGAACAACTCCTGCGGCACGGATGCGAAATAGTTGCGGAACAACAGTGTCAGGATCGGCATGCCGAATATGGTGTGCACGATCACCAGCCCGGTCAGGCTGCCATACAGTCCGATTTCGCGCAGCATGATCACGATCGGGTAGATCATGACCTGATAGGGAATGAAGGCGCCCACGATCAGAATGGTGAAAAAGGTTTCCGATCCCTTGAAGCGCCAGTTTGCAAGCGCATAGCCATTCACCGAAGCAATGATGATCGACAGGATGACGGAAGGCACAAGGATCCGCACCGAGTTGAAGAAACCACGTGAAAGGCCGTCGCAATTCAGCCCGGTACAGGCTTCCGCCCAGGCCTTTACCCATGGCTGGAATGTGATCTCGACCGGTGGCGAGAAAATGTTGCCAAGCCGGATTTCCGGCATGCCCTTCAGTGACGTGACGATCATGACGTAGAGCGGCAGAAGATAGTAGAGCGACACCACGATAAGCGTGCCGTAGATCATGATGTTCCGGCGCGAGATCATCCTACGCGGCTTTGGTCCACGCGGACCGGTCATGGTTTCCTTGACGGGAGCAAGCTCTATACCGGAGGAAATGCGTTCCATGTTACCCACGGCGTTTTCCTCCGAATTCGAGATAGGCCCACGGAATGACAATGATGGCGACTGTCAGAAGCATCATCGTTGAGGCGGCAAAGCCCTGTCCAAGGTTCTGCGACAGGAACATCGCGTCGTAGACGTATTTGGCCGGTACTTCGGAAGAGATGCCCGGTCCGCCACCGGTCTGGGCGACGACCAGGTCGTAGACCTTGATGATGCCGGAGGCGACGAGGACGATGGCGGTAATGAAAATGCCACGCATCATAGGGATGACGATGAAAATATAGGTCTTCCACATGGGGATACCGTCGATCTTCGCGGCCTTCCAGATGTCTTCGTCGATGCCCCGAAGACCCGCCAGCATGAGGCACATGATCAAGCCGGTTCCCTGCCACAGACCCGCAATCAGAATGCCATAGATCACGATGTCGGGATCGTAGAGCGGATCGAAGGAAAAGCTCTCCCAGCCGAGACTGCGCACGACGTGCTGAATGCCGAAATCGGGATTGAGAATCCATTGCCAGGCCAGACCGGTCACGATGAAACTCAAGGCGAAGGGGTAAAGCAGAATTGTGCGGAACGTGTCTTCAAAGCGGATCTTCTGATCAAGCAGAGCCGCCAGCAAGAAGCCGATGACCAGGGAAAAGACCAGCGAAAAACCGCCGTAGATGGCCAGGTTTTCAATCGAGATGAGCCATTTGCTGCTGTTCCACAGACGTTCGTACTGGGCGAGCCCGACGAATTTCTCCTTTGGCAGGAGCTTTGAATTGGTGAAGGAGTAAAGAACCGTCCAGGCGGTCCCGCCGACAAAGACCACCATTGCGGTGGTGATCATCGGAATTGCCGCTATCTTGGCACTCAAGTTACGGTGCCATCTAGCTGGGCCCGTTGCTGCCGCCATGCTTCAGATATCCTTGTCGATATTCAATCCGATAGTCACTTCGGAGATCCCTGCGCGCATTGCTGCGCGCAGGGCTGGAGGACGCCGCCCCTTTGCAAGCCCCACTAGCTCGGGACGGCGGCACGTATGGCGATATCAGTCAGCGTTGCCGATGATCGATGCAAACAGTTCCTGTGCATCTTCCGCCGACATGGACGGGTTGTTGAAAAATTCCACGAACAGATCATTCACCTGTTGGTTTGTGTCAGCGGACATCAACTGATCGGTACCTGGAATGATGTTACCTTTGGCTAGGATATCCAGGCCCTTGCGCATGCAGTCGTTTGCTGCAGCGAGATCGACGTCACCGCGCACCGGCAAGGAGCCCTTTTTCAGGTTGAAGGCGACCTGGGTTGCTGGAGAAATCATCACCTTGGCTAGTTCACCCTGGGCAGCTGTGATTGCCTCATCATCAACCTTGGGGAAGTAGAAGGCATCGCCACCGGTCTGAATGACTTCATTCACACCAAGACCTGGCAGACAGGTGTAGTCCGTGCCTGCGACTTTGCCGGCGACCTGGAATTCACCTTGTGCCCAGTCGCCCATGATCTGTCCGCCGGCCTTGCCGGTGATGACCATGTTGGTGGCGTCGTTCCAGGCCTGGACATTTGAGTCCTTTGCAAGGTCACGCGCCGTTGCCGCCGCCTGGAAGACCTTGGCGACTTCATCACCGCCGGCCAGGTCGGAGTCCTTGTCGCCGAACACTTTCGTGTAAGTGTCCGTGCCGGTAAGAGCAACCATGAGAACCTGGAAGGCAAGCGTGGTCTGCCAGGGCTGCTGACCCATTGCCAACGGTACGATGCCGGCTTCCTGGAGTTTCGGCGCGGCTGCAACGAACTCGTCCCAGTTGCTTGGCACGGCAATGCCCAGGTTTTTGTAAACCGAGTTGTTCAGCCAGAGCCACTGCGGTGAGTGGATATTGACAGGCACGCAGTAGATCTTGCCGTCAACGGTGCAGCTGTCGAGCAGACTGGACGGACGCACGAGTTCGGCCCAGTTTCCTTCTGCGGCAACATCAGACAGATCCCGCATCAATCCGGCTTCGACCAGTTCCTCCGCCTGGCGGCCATGATTGAATTGTGTGGCGCCCATCGGATCTCCACCGGTGATACGGCTGATCATGATCGGGCGAGCGGTTCCACCGGAACCGGCAATTGCGCCATCGACCCACTTGTTGCCGGTGGCATCGAAGGCTTTTGCGAATTCGGCAACGGCGGCGGCTTCACCGCCCGATGTCCACCAATGAGTTACTTCCAGATCGGTCGCATTTGCTGCGCTTGCCGCGCAAAGTGCTGTAGTCGCCGCAAAGACTGCGCGTAGTGCTTTCATATCTTCCTCCCACCGAACAAGAAACGTTCGATTGTCCTAACATGCGGCCGATACCGCACATTTGTAATCGATTACATTTAGTTGTATGTATACATGTAATCGATTACATTTATCATTCTCGGGAATTGGCCTTGTGTCAACCCGGAATGTAGGAAATGCAAAAAATCAAAAGACTCCGGAGAAGGTATTGGCCCAAAAAAGCGTTAGAATTCGGGATGTTGCCAAAGAGGCGGGCGTGTCGACAGCGACCGTCAGTCGTGCTCTCAGCAACCCTGAACTTCTCACGGAAGCAACCCGTGAAGCCGTTTTTACCGCGATCCGTTCAACCGGTTACCGGGTGAACAAGGCCGCAAGAAACCTAAGAACGCGACAGGCGGGAGCGGTTCTCGTCCTTGTTCCCAATCTCGGCAATCCATTTTTCTCGCAGATACTGGCCGGCATGAGCGAGAGCTTTGGCGATAGCGACACGTCCGTGTTGATCGCCGATACAAAGGATCAGGCGACATCGGGAAAGCTGTTTGTCGACTACTTCCTGGATTCCCAGGTGGATGGCATGATTTGCCTGGATGGAGGGCTGTCTGGCCACGAGTTGCAGCAATTCAATGACAACGGGTTGTCTGACCGGATCGTTTTCGCTTGTGAATGGGTCCATGACAGCTGTCTTCCTTCTGTGCGCAGCGACAATGCCCGTGGCGCCCAGCTCGCAGTGCAGCACCTTTTTGATCTGGGGCATCGGAAAATTGCCCATATCACCGGTCCGCAGGAAAATGTCCTGACCCACGCTCGGCGTGAGGGAATGCTGGCCGAGCGGTCACGCCTGGAACTGCCCATCAAGGACGACTGGATCATCCGCGGAGACTTTTCCCTGGAATCCGGCCGGCAGGCTGCGGAAAAAATCATTTCGATGGAGGACC
The DNA here is from genome assembly GCA_039195965.1 of Pseudomonadota bacterium. Classification (GTDB taxonomy): domain Bacteria; phylum Pseudomonadota; class Alphaproteobacteria; order Rhizobiales; family Stappiaceae; genus Roseibium. The sequence goes on along the minus strand of JBCCVB010000037.1, from coordinate 15,894 downwards.
GCCCGACTGCGGTTTTCTGTGCTTCGGACCAGGTGGCATTCGGCCTGATGTCCACGCTAAGCGCCAATGGTTTGCGTGTTCCGGAAGACATATCGGTCGTTGGCTTCGACGATATCGAGCTTTCTGAGTATTACGTTCCCGCCCTGACAACCATCCGTCAGGACAGGCACGCGCTCGGGCGAAAGGCAGCGTCTTTGCTCATGGAGTGCATTGAACCCGAACCGGTCGTGCCAACTGATCGCTTTGCTCCGGTTGTGGTCGATGTCGAGCTGGTTGTCAGGCAAAGCGCTGCGCCTCTGGCGAATTGATTGCGCTGAGCCTTCTCTGTCGAGTTATTGGGCACATTATGTCGGGCGGAATACCTCCCCATTGCCGACCTGCGGGAGGTAGGCCTCTCACTCAATAAATACAAACGGACCTTACGTAAGCAGTGGAGTGAATTCTTGAAACATAGGCGATCTTTTGTCTGCTTAAGTTTCTTGGAAAAGTTGTAAGGCGGTTGTAAAGCGTTGAGCGAAGGTCGGAGATAGGTAAATATTTCCTATGGGTAAATAATACCGTATCCTGTCTGTTTTTACATTTGCCTTGTTTTTGCCCTTTTCTTTATTTTGCTCAATTTAATTACATTTTCATTGTAATTTTTCGCATGCATTTAGTCTTTAATTAACTTGAATGCGGCATTCTGGAAAACACGAGTAAAATTTGGTGGTAAAAATGCGGATTCTTGCCGTTAGTCTAGTCTTGTCGTTTTGTGTGACATTTATTCAGCCTGGAAATGCCCTGGCGCAATCCGAGCTTACGGTCGTCGGAACCGGCGATGGTCTCGAAATGCTTCGGGAAATCGGTGAAGGCTTCAGTGAAGAACATCCCGGTATCAATCTGCAGATACCGCCAAGCATCGGCTCTGGCGGAGGGATTGCCGCCGTTAGTTCAGGTGCCGAGCGGCTTGGCCGGGTGGCACGACCTCTGAAGGAAAGCGAAGTCGAATATGGCCTCGTATATCTGCCTATAGCAAAGATCCCGAGCGCAATCTTCACCCATCCTTCGACAGGGATCGAAGAGCTTTCGAGCGAAGATCTCGTCAATATCTATACTGGCAAAATCAAGAACTGGTCCGAATTGGGCGGAGCTGATGTGCGCGTTCGTCTCGTTCGCAGGGAAGATGCGGACAGCACATTGCAGGTGTTGCGTGCATCCATGCCGGGTTGGAAGGATCTGGAAATGTCCAGGCGCTCCAAGACGGCGCTGACAACTCAGGATGCGATTTCAACCGCACGTGACGAGAAAGGCGCCATTGCGTTTGGTCCCTATTCTCGTCTGCTTGAAGACGGTTTGTCAGTCATCAGCATCAATGGCGCCCATCCGACGGACGACAATTACCCGAGCGCGGTGACCCTGGCGTTGATCTACAAGGATGGCACGCTGGACGATCAGATGAAGGCCTTCATTGAGTTCAGTCAGTCTGGCAAGGCTCACGAACTGATGAAGAATTACGGTGGTGTGCCCGTCAAGAATTAGCACTCTGGCAAAGCATGATACGTCACTCGTCACTACTCTGGCATTATACGTATGGCGCTGTTTTCACAGCGCTATGCGCGTTTGCGGGTTTGATCGGGCTTGTGGCGTATCAGCTTGAAGACAGCATGACCCGCCAGCAGACGGAACTCCAGAGACTGTCTCATTCCCGACTGCTTGAAGCCCTCACGGCCGATGTCAAACTCGCTGGCACGCGTCTGGAATTCCTGTTTGAAGACAGGCTCCGGCGCGTGAATGCTATCGCGGAGCGGCTGGACACCGGAAACGCAGTTAGCTCTCGCAACGTGGTGGCGATGTCGGAACTGCTTGGCCCGGCGGCGCAGTTGGCCGATGTCGATGGTATTGTCGTACTCGACGAAGAGGGGCGGGTGATCGGCGCTTCGTCCTATGAAGCCGATCTGGTAACGCTTGGCGCCAGAATTCAGGAGTTCAGCTTCTTCGGCGAGATCACCAGTTCGCTTCAAGACAGCTATCCCGATGCCAAGCTCACCTATTCTGCAATTCTGCCTCTCACCGAAACACAGGTTCTTGTTCCAGGGGAGAATTTGAACAGTATTTCGCAGGTGATCTTTGTGCCGGTCTTCGATGACTTCGGCTATCCCATCGGGGGCCTTCTCGCGCAGCGCTGGCTGCGCCCGGACGAACCCATTCTTGCAGATCTTGCCAAAATCAACTCGTTCGAGCTTGCCGTTGTCTACGATAACAAGGTGATTTCCCGCGCCAATTTTGACGGGGCGCTCGCCGACCTCGATCGAGCGGCGAATGAGCCGAATATCACCATGAACGGTGAACACGTCATCGAATGCGGCGTTCCCGTCTATCCGATGACGGTGTGCGCGCTGTTGCCGATTGCAAAGCTCAACGAAACGCAAAACGAATTGACAAGGATCGGGACGGAAGAAGAAGCCAAACTGCTCAGATGGCTGTTCCTGTTCGGCTTGCTGACGCTGATTGCCTTTGCCTCCGTAGCCTTCCTGCTGTCCCGTCAGATCACGCGTCCGCTGACCAACATCACACGCGTGCTTTCCGGGATTGCTGCCGGCGATTTTGAGAGCGAGGTTGTCGGCACCGAACGTCTTGATGAAGTTGGTGACATTGCAAGATCTGTCGTGTCCCTGCAGCGTTCCGTCAAGGAGCGAGACGCTCTGCGTGTTCGTGTTCATGAGAAAAACACGATCCTCAAATCGCAGGAAACCAAACTTCGGGAACAGAACATTCTGTTCGATGCGGCGTTGAACAACATGTCTCACGGCCTGTGCATGTTCGATGCCGACGGTAAGCTCATTGTCTCGAACCAACGGTTCGTCGAGCTTTTCGAACTGGAGCCTGACGCGATAAAGCCGGGCATGACCGCAGATCAGCTGGCTGCGATCCAGAATGTCGAAAAACTGGACACGGAACCGGAAAAGGCACTCGACCGGCACTTCCATCAGGAAGCGTTGAAGCCGGCGATGCAAAGCACCGAAATGGTGAAAATCCGGTCCGGCCGGATTGTTCTAACCACTCGTCAGCCGCTCTCGGACGGTGGTTGGGTCGCAATTTCAGAAGACATCACGGAACGTCAGGAAGCACGGGACAGACTGGCCTTCCTCGCCCGTCACGATATCCTGACGCAGCTTCCGAACAGAATTGAGTTTCGCGACCAGATGGAGCAGCTGCTCAAGCGGCAGAAGCGCTGTGGGGGCGAATTCGCGATACTTTGCCTGGACCTTGATGAGTTCAAGACAGTCAACGATTCTCTGGGGCACCCGATCGGCGATGAATTGCTGCGCCAGGTGGCGGAACGCCTGAAGGCGTTGGCGAGTGGCCGTGAGCTGGTCGTGCGGTTGGGTGGCGACGAATTCGCAATTCTTTCCGATCTGCCGGCCGAACGCGGCATGATCGAAGAACTCGCCCAGTCGGTTATCTGGGAACTGCACCAGCCATTCCAGATCGCCGACCATGAGATCGTCATCGGTGTGAGTATTGGTATCTCGATCGCCAAGGGAGCCGAAGCAGGCTTCGATGAGTTGTTCAAACAGGCCGACCTGGCGCTTTATCAGGCCAAGGAAGACGGACGGAACACCTATCGCTTCTTCGAAGTTGACATGGGCACGGCAGTCAACGATCGCAGGGAGCTGATTACCGATCTGCGCAACGCAATCGCGAACGAGGAGCTGGAGCTGTATTTCCAGCCGCAATACTCCCTGAAGACCAACACGATCTCCGGATTTGAAGCATTGCTGCGCTGGCATCATTCCAAGCGCGGAATGGTATCGCCGAACGAATTCATTTCACTGGCGGAAGATACTGGCCTGATCTTGCAGATCGGCGAGTGGGTTCTGAACGAAGCGTGCCGTGTTGCCGCGAGTTGGCCGACACATCTTCGTATTGCCGTAAATCTTTCTCCTCGACAGCTGCGCGGACACGCATTCGGTCCTGTCCTGATCAATGCCCTCGCCAAATCCGGCCTGCAGGCTGATCGGCTTGAGCTTGAGGTCACTGAAAGCGTGCTTCTTACCGATGCCGATGACGTTCTTGATGCGCTCCACCAGGCAAAGTCCCTGGGCGTAAAGGTATCCATGGACGATTTCGGAACCGGGTACTCTTCTCTCAGTTACCTGCGTCGCTTCCCGTTCGACAAGATCAAGATCGACCAGTCTTTCGTTCGCTCTATGGCCTATTCGGAAGATTCCGTCTCTATTGTCCAGGCCGTGATCGAGCTGGCAAAAAATCTCAACATGACGACAACTGCAGAAGGTGTCGAAACGAAACAGCTGCTGGATATGCTCACGGAAATCGGCTGCACCGATGCCCAGGGTTATTTCCTCGGAAGCCCGAAGCCGATCACCGAAACCGAAGCGCTTGTCTACGCGAGTCAAAACACCTTCACCGCGGCCGCCCAGTAAGTCCCGCGTTTGCAATCCTCATCTGCAATGAATTGGCCGTCAGTTCGCCGGGACGGACGAAAAGGGCGTTCTGGCCTTTCGCAGCAGAGAACTTGCAAGCGTCAGCAGCCCCCCACTTTCCTCGGCAACGAAGAACGGGTCGGCGTAGAAGGTAGCGCCTGCCTGCAGGGCAACTTCACGCGTGGCATCCACGTGTGACGGTGCTCCGGCGGAGTATACGATATGGTCGGAGGAAAGCTCACCGAGCAGTTCGTAGGGACGGGCGGTCTGCACGGTTTCATTGTCGCCGTCGCTGGCGGTGAGCGTTACGGAAATACCGCGGTTTTTCAGCCAGCGGATGGCATCGCGCATGTAAAGTCCGTCCCGGGTGCGTGAGCCGACGATCATTCTGATATCGCGGTCGGGTTGACCCATGCTTGCGGCAACCGCGATAGACCAGATTGGTGCGAAACCGGTGCCGGTCGACGTCAGGACAATCGGCTCGGGCTGCCTGCGCAGGAAGCCGTTTCCAAAGGGGCCGCGAATTTTCACGCTGTGGCCCTTGTCGATCTGATTTCCCAGTTTCGAGGAAACGATGCTGTTCGGATAAACCTTGATGTGGAACACGATGATATCAAGTTCAGCGTCGAGGTTGAGCGGTGTTGTTGGGCTATAATCTCTGGGTGGATATCCGGCAAAGGTTGCCCGCAGGTATTGGCCTGGAAGCCATGTCACTCTCTTGGCCATTCGAACCCGCACTTCAAGGTAATCTTCCTTGATCTTGCGGATGCTTTCGACCGTTCCCTTGATTGTCTTCACAATCGGCACTGGATCATAAGAAATTTCCGCATCTCCTTCCAAAACGGCGAGGCATCCGAGAACCGAGTTTTTCTCACGGGTGCCCAGATCGTCGACCTGTCCGCTCAGAACGCGCACACGGCAGGTTTCGCATTGACCGGAACAACAATCGTGAGGAAGCACTAGACGTCCGCCAAGGCCGGCGTCAATCAGCGTGTCGCCGACATTCGCCTTGATCTTCTTGCCGTTGATTGTGACGGTGCAAGTGCTCTTCGCCATGTTGATTGTCCGTGCTTGAGTCTTGATTGATCAGTTGAAGGTCAGGCGAACCGGGCGGGAATGCCTGGTGTGGCGGGTCTGGTTATGATCGAAAACGGAAAGCCAGACAAAAAGGCCATCCTCCATCGGCAGGTCCTGATCATTGCCGGTGTCCATGTCGCGAACCACTTCCAGCGTCCAGTACCCGTCCTTCCATTTCGCGCCGCCGTCAAGATCGGCGCGGCTTCCAAGATATTCACCAGTTATCAGAACACCCGGTATGACTGTGTCGACCGGGATTTCCGCATCCTTTTCCGGGGAATAGGGGACGCTTTCATCGTCGAACATCCACCACTGCGAACCTTCATCATCGGTCGCTTCGGTGTCCAGGTCGACTTTGCCCATGAGGGAAGCGGTCTTCACATAGTCGACCGGAAGGCGCTTGACGCTGACAATCCCCCGATATCCGGTCTCAGGCGAGCCCTTGTAGTTGTAAACGTAAAAGGACTTGCCTTCGTCAGCACCGTAGCCGGCGCTGTAGCGCTTCTTGCCCGCGGCCTGGCCTTCATTCGGCTCCAGCGGTGTGCCGAACCACATGTCATCGACCTTGCCGAGCATTCCGCCGCGGGCGGCCTTCCACTGCCACACGTCCAGCAGACTACCGTCTGTCGTGTAGTGAAGGCCGCGTCCATGAAAGGAAGACGGTTTGTTTGATAGCGGCTTCGGGCCCATATGGGTGGAAGCGCCGCCACCGAATGCGTCCGTCTTGGAGAACGCAACGGAAAACTTGTCTTCGTAATAGGCGGTCTCATCGGAGATGTCGGCGCGGTTGTTGAGCATGCGCCAGCCTTCTTCGGTCTTGACCAGCGGGTGACGCTTCAACGACCGCGACCCGTCTTCCCACCTGAATGCGAATGCGATCTTGTCCCCAACCTGCGCCACACGCACCTCCACGGTCGATTCTCCTGTGCCGTTGAGGTTGGAGCCTTGCTGGGTCCTGACGAAAACCGGTCTCGCACTCTGCCAGGCCGGATCGTCCAGAACGCCGTCCAGTTTGGGCAACGTCGAGGCTTGCGCGACAATCAGGTCGTCCCGTGTGCTGAAATCGAGCGCGACCGCGCCAACCAGAACGACCGCGCCGAGTGCAGCTGACTTGGCAAGAGGATAGCGGCCCATGCCTGGAAACTGGCGCAGCGATTGCGCACGAAACAAGCGCAGCAACTGTGCCCAACCGCCGTAAAAGTAGTGCAGCACAACGTGGGCGAAGATGTAGGTCAGAACCGTCAAGGCTGCGATGTAATGAACATCCACCCAAAGGCCGCCGTGACCGAGATAGAGCAGAACGCCGGTAGCAGTCAGCACCAGCACTGTTGCGAATAGGATCCAGTAGGCAATGACATTTATGGCCGCGATGCGAAGTTTTGTGCTTGCCGGCAATGTCAGCACCACGACCTTCTTTGAGGAGACGCGGCGCTTCAGGCGTGCAAGCGACATATAAGCCGCATAGGCAAAAATCAGAGCCAGAACGAAGACGGCCGAGACATAATGCCAGGTCCAGATTTCACCCTGGGGTAGAATCGGTTCGAACATGATGGCGAACCAGGATCCTTCAGCATCCGAAGAAAGCCTGAGCCCGGTCAGCAAGCTCGTAAAAATTGCAATGACCAGCGTCCAGTGCAGAAGGATGGTTCCAAGATCACTGCGCACGGGCGCTTTTTGATCTTCCGCCCGGCCATTGGCTTTGCCTGCACGACTGCCTTTGGTCATAGCTCCGGCGCGTCCAGAGGATTTTGGCGGAGAAGTGAGCTCAAGGGTGTGATCAGTCACTTGGTCCGTCAATTTTTCCTCCAACCTCAGGTGCTTTAGCGCCAGGTTTAAAAACCTGATTCGTGCCGAAAAATTAATGAGAGTTTTATATTCTTAGTTAAAGAATAGCACTCAGAGGAAAAAGAAAAGCAAAAAGATGGTGTAAAGTCGCCACTTTTTCTATTTTTTCGTCGACAATGTATGCATTGTATGGTTAATAATTAATAAACGACTAATATAACCTCTAATTGTATATGAGGTTGTAAGTATAACTGCACCTAACTAATAATAGTTGTGACGTAGCGGCCAAATGACATCTCGGCCGTGAGCAGAGACATCTCGCTGACAATCGCATTGACAGATGTTGCAATATCGTGAGGCGCGCTCCTCGTGGTGCACGATTATCGCCCATCTCCCAATCACAGCCCATCTCACCTGGAAGTTGCGAAGCAAGAACGTGAATTTGCTGACGGCCTTGATACAGGTCATACAGGTGTAATCATTTCGCTCGTAACTTCTTTCCAGTTGAAGCTGCCGGATTTCCTATGCCTAATGTGCAGGTTGTAAGGGGCCGGGAAAGCCGCCTAAGATAATTCGTCCGCATTGGCCGGATCAGGCTTGCGGGCTAAGCGCACGTTTTGTGTGTCGTATTTTGAGAATAGTCCATTCCAAGGGGGCATTGATGCTGGTCTCCCATACCCGGATTGTCGATATTGTCGGTGACATCATTCGTATTCAGGTGTCGGCCTCAAAGGCGGAGTCTGAGGGGCGGCCATGTCTGGGCGACCTCGCGCTGGTCGATGCCGGAGACGGCGCGACGTCACTGGCCCAGGTGATCAACATTGATCAGGATATGGTTTCGCTTCAGGTGAACTCGGGCACCAAGGGGCTGGCCAACAACGCTTCGGTCAGGTTTATGGGTGAGCCGGCCATGGTCACCTACTCCGACAACATCCTTGGTCGTGTGTTCAGCGGCGCGGGTCGGCCGATCGATCAGGGGCCTGATCTTTCCAGCGATCCGTCCGTGCCCATTGGTGGCCCGTCGGCCAACCCCATGAAACGGGTTCTGGCCTCGCGCATGATCCGCACGGACGTGCCGATGATCGATATTTTCAATTGTCTGGTCGAGAGCCAGAAAATCCCGATCTTTTCGGTATCGGGAGAACCCTACAATCCGTTCCTGGCCCGGATCGGCATTCAGGCCGACGCCGATATCGTCGTGTTCGGCGGTCTTGGCCTCATTTTCGATGACTATGCCTTTTTCCGGAAGCAGTTTGAGGATGCGGGCGTGTTCCCACGCACCGTGATGTTCATCAATCAGGCTTCTGATCCTGTTGTCGAGAGGCTTCAGGTGCCGGATATGGCGCTCGCGGTTGCGGAGAAATTTGCGGTGGAAGAAGGCAAGCGCGTCCTGGTGCTGCTGACCGACATGACCGCCTTTGCCGACGCAATGAAGGAAGTCTCCATTGCGATGGAACGCGTCCCGGCAAACCGGGGATATCCGGGAGATCTTTATTCCCAGCTGGCGCGCCGCTACGAAAAAGCCTGCGACTTCAAAGGGTCGGGGTCTGTGACCATTCTCACGGTAACGACCATGCCGGGCAATGACGTTACTCATCCTGTGCCTGACAACACCGGCTACATCACCGAGGGACAGTTCTACCTCCACAGCGGCGTGCTTGACCCGTTCGGATCGTTGTCCCGGCTCAAGCAGCACGTCATCGGCAAGGTGACGCGTGAGGATCACAACCAGATCATGAACACCATGATCCGGTTCTATTCCGGTGCGCGCGATGCGGAACAGAAGCAATCGATGGCGTTCGAGCTGTCCGATTACGACCGGCAGCTCCTGAAGTTCGGTGCTCTGTTTCGTGAGCGTTTCATGAATATCGAGGTCTCCAAACCTCTCGAGGAAGCACTGGATCTTTGCTGGGAGACCCTGGCGGAGTGCTTCGAGCCAGAGCAACTCCTGATGAAACAGGGATTGATCGACAAATACTTCCCGAAAAAGTCGGCCACCTCGGATCCTTCGGATGAGGAGGCCGCCTGATGGCGAAGCTCGCGCTCAACAAGTCATCCCTTGCCCGGGAGAGCGCACAATTGTCGGAGTTCAAGCGATTTCTGCCGTCGCTGGAACTCAAGCGCCTGCAGATTATGGCTGAACGCGCCAAGGCGAAGGAAGCAGCAGTCCGCCTTGAAAAGGACTATGAGGAAAGGTTCGCCGACCTAGCCGGTTCCCTGCCCATGATGGCTAACGACCAGGTCCCGCTTGAGGGGCTGGTCACACTCAAGAACGTCGTCCGGGGTGAACAGAACCTGTCAGGTACGATTCTTCCGGTTCTGGAAGACATTGAAGTGGAAACAGCGCCTTATTCTTTGCTGGCGCGGCCGCATTGGGTCGACCCTTATGTGAAAGGAATGCAGGACTTGCTACGCCTGAACATGGAAAGGGAAGTCGCCAGAGAGCGTATCGAGCGGTTGATCGAAGCTGAGGCGGTGATTTCCCGCCGGGTCAACCTGTTTGAGAAAGTGCTCATCCCGCGCGCTGAACGAAACATCAAGAAGATCCGAATGGCGCTGGCAGACGCGGAACGAGACGCTGTTGTTCGCGCCAAGATCTCCAAGCGCAAGACGGCTGCCCGCAGCGCCGAGGAAAGGATGGCCGAGATATGACCATCGTCCCCCTTGTCAAAGTAAACCTCGTCGGCATTCTGGACGACAAGGAAAAGGTTCTGGAAGCGGCACAGGTCTTTGGTACGCTGCACCTCATTGCGTTGACGTCAGCGCAAAAGGAGCTTGAAGCCGTGCCTGCAGGTCTCGGCCGTGAGGCTGTGGAAGCCTTGCGCTGGCTGATGGACTGCCAGGCGCAGCGCCGCCCCGTGACAGAGCCGGACGACTTCCATCTGGAGGAGGTCGTCGACCGGACCCTGAAGAACCGAAAGGCGCTGAAAGACTGCCAGGATCTACTTGCCAAGCTGGATCGCCGGATACAGGACGTTGAGCCCTGGGGTGACTTCAGCTTCTCGGAACTTGAGGAAATCGGCCATAACCGCCTTTGGTTCTACGTCGTGCCGCACAGCAAGCTCAAGGCGGTAGACACCTCGGACAAGGTGCTGGAGGTCGTGCATCAAGACAGGTACCGGTCTTACGTCGTGTTGCTGTCTCCTGAAGAGCCGGCGGTGAACGCCATGCCCGTGCCCAGAACCCATGTTGGTTCGGCCTCGCTTTCACAGCTCAAACGCGCCTATGAAAAGGCTGCGATCGACCTTGAAGAACTTGAGCTTGAGCGGCAGTCGCTGACCAAGTGGCGGTACATTCTGGCGCGGAACCTGGCGGCAGCACGAGACCTGTCCGCCCGCCAGCGCGCCGCACTTGAAACGGCTGACAGCGAACGGATTTTCATGTTGCAGGCCTGGGCGCGGCGCGACCAGGTTGCCGAAATCCAGGAATTGGCGGCCAAGCTCGGGATCGCCGCGGTCTTCGAGGAACTTTCGGAAGAGGACAGCCCGCCGACTCTCCTGGAAAACGCCAAGGCACTTGAGGCCGGTGAAGATCTGGTGGAGTTCTATCAGACACCGGGCTACCGGGATTGGGATCCGTCGTCGGTCGTCTATGTCTCCTTCATTATCTTCTTCGGAATGATCATGACGGACGCCGGTTATGGTCTGTTGCTGCTTGCTCTGCTGTTCCTGTTCCGTAAGCGCTTTACCGGTTCGGAGCTGGGCAGGCGTATGTTCCGCATGTTTGCCTGGTTGATGATTTCCACTACGGCATTCGGTGTAGCGACCGGCAGTTACTTCGGTGTTGCGCCGCCGGAAGGCAGTTTCCTGGCTCATTTGAAAGTGCTGCATCTCAAGGATGTCGACACGATGATGAAGATCACGCTTACCATCGGCGTGGTCCATATCGTGCTGGCCAACCTGTTGCGAGCCATTCATGAAAAGACGCTGAGCGGACGTTTTCAGCCAATCGGCTGGTCCCTGGTGGCACTTGGCGGGCTCGCGACATTCCTGGGGCAGGGGACAGCTTTCGCCGCCGCGGGCCCGGTGAGCATTATCCTTGGATTGCTGACAGTCGGTTTCTTCGGCAGCGACAGAAAGGTCGATTCCGTCAAGTCCGGCGGGTTGAGGATCTTCGATGGCCTTGCGGCGCTTGCGCGTATCGTCAACATCTTCTCCGATGTGCTCAGCTACATGCGGTTATTCGCACTGGGGCTGGCAGCAGCCTCGCTTGCCGAGACCATCAACTCCCTCTCAGGGCAGCTCAATCACGCCGTGCCCGGCATCGGTCTTCTGATCGCGCTGCTGGTGCTGTCCATCGGACATGCCATCAATATCGGGCTTGGGATCATCGCGGGTTTTGTCCACGGCCTGCGCCTTAATGTCATTGAATTTTTTAATTGGGGTTTGAAAGACGAAGGCAAGCCCTTCCGTCCTTTTAAGAAAGAGGAGACACGCCTGTGAACGAATTCGTTGTGGCTCTCGGTTGGTTCGGGCTCTACGCGCCGGTTGCCCTTGGGGCGATCGGCAGCGCCTGGGGATGTGCTCTCGGTGGCAGTGCCGCGATTGGCGCCATGTTGGACAGCGAGGGCGGATACGGCCGCTTTATCGGCGTGTCCCTCATGCCGTCGTCCCAGGTCATTTACGGCATCGTGATCATGTTCTCCCTGCAGCAGTCCAGTGTCGACGCCGCTAATGGGGCCGCACTGTTCGGCATCGGTGTGCTTTCCGGTTTCACCATGCTGTTTACGGGCATTCGCCAGGGCGAAGTTCTGGCCTCAGCCATTCACGCGTCCAAGGCCAAGCCGGAGATCTTCGGTATTTCTCTGGCGCCGGCGGCAGTGCTTGAAGGCTTCTCTGTCTTCGCACTTGTCTTTGCCCTGGTTCTTGCCGGCTCGATCCCGAGTTAGGAGGCGACGATGTCCAAGAGCAAAGGGGCGACAGACCTGGAAAACACGGCAGGCGCGGGCGTTCAGGCACTCATCGATCGCTTGAAGTCGGAAGGCGTTTCGGCGGGAAAGACCGAAGGCGAGGAGATACTAGCCAAAGCCAGGGCCAAGGCGGATGAAATCGTCGCCGAAGCGCAGAAAAAGGCAGACGGTCTTCTGGCGGACGCGCGAGCGGAGGCCGCAAAAGAGAAAGCCGCCACGGAAGATGGTCTGAAAGTGGCTGCTCGGGATCTTGTCTTGAGCCTGAGAAACGAACTCGGTGAACGCATTCAACAGGAAGCCGGCCGGTTGGTTGGAACGACCCTCGGGGACCAGGAGTTTCTGCAAAAGCTCATTTTAGCGATGGCAGCCAACGCCAAGGAAAACGCGTCTGTCAGCGAGACGGAGCCGATGGAGGTCGTGCTTCCGGAAAAGGTGGTGACTTTCGACGAGCTGAAGCAGTCTCCGGAAGCTGTCGAACCTGGAACGCTGACGCATTTCGTCATTGCTCTGGCCGGAGAAGTGCTGCGTGACGGAGTAACGTTCTCAACCGCCCCGGGATTTGACGGCATCAAGGTCAAGCTGACGGATCGCGATGTAACGATCGACCTGACAGAGGAAGCCATCGCGACCTTGCTGAAGCGTCATCTTCAACCGCGTTTGCGTGCGGTCATGGAAGGAGTGCTTCGCTGACCATGTCCCGGCCGCACCAATATATCGCGCTGGTGACCAGCCTGCCGCACCTCGGCAAGCTGTTCTCGCGCAAGGACGTGCCGATTTCGAAATTCCGGCTGAAGCAGCGGCTTGCGATGCTCGAGGAAGAACACCAGCGTCTGATGCGCGAAATGGTGGAAGTTACGGCATGGGCGGGAGTGGCAAAGTATGATCAGGATATCGAAGTAATCCGGCGGGCCAACCAGGTCATCACGGATCTGAAAGACTATCCGGACCTGCAGGATCTGGTTCAGGCACGGATGGAAACGCGCACATTGATCGCGGCGCTTAGAAGACGTGGTCGCGGCCAGGACACAGCCGGAGACATTCAAAACTGGGGTTTTGGTCGCTGGTGCAGCCAGATAAAGGCCAATTGGAACGACCCTGCTTTCGGATTGGGGCATTTCATGCCCTGGGTTGCCGAGGCGCATCGGCTAATGCAGTCGGACGACCACGTTGCCATGGAACGCCTCACCCTGACCGAAGTGTTCCGTCAACTCGACCAGTATGGCATGCGACACGAATTCGATTTCGAGGCCGTCGGCATCTATGTGTTGCGCTGGGTCATTGTCGAACGCTGGTCGCGTTATGACGACGAGGAGGCGCGCAAGCGCCTTCAGTCGCTGGTTGCCGCAGCATTGAACGGCCCGCAAGCTCCCGAAAACCCGGGTGTCGGGCAGGAATTCTTGAAAGACAGTTCATTACCACTTGAGGGAGCCAATTCATGACAAGCCATGTCCAGCTTCCGGAGCCGACGGCAGAAATCATCGCCGTCCAGGACGACCTGGTGACGATTGCCCCGACAGGCGATGCCCCTCTCATCAAGAACGAGGTGGTCTACATCATTCCTCACGGTCCGGAACGTGAAGGCAAGCCTCGGGAATATCTGAAGGCCGAAGTGCTGCGGGTTCGCGGCAAGTCCGCCGAAGCTCAGGTGTTTGAAAGCACCCACGGCGTCCGTGTCGGCGACAAGGTCATTCAAAGCGGTGAAATGCTGTCCGTCGCGCTGGGCCCGGGACTGCTCAGCACCGTTTTCGACGGTTTGCAGAACCCTTTGGCCGATATTGCTGCAGAACATGGCTTCTTCCTGCCGCGCGGCGTGCTCACCAATGCGCTCGACCAGAACCGGAAATGGGCATTCGAGCCCAAGGTCACATCGGGAGATCCGGTCAAGGCGGGTGATACGCTCGGCACGGTCCCTGAAGGCCGGTTCGAGCACAAGATCATGGCTCCCTTCTCTCTGACAGGTAACTGGTCAGTGGAGCGGGTGCGTGAGGGTACCTTCAACATCAACGAAACGGTGGTCACGCTCAAGAACGATCGTGGTGAAACCCGCGACCTGAGCATGGTTCAACATTGGCCGGTCCGGCGAGCGCTTCCGGAAGGTCTGGTCAAGGCAGGGCAGAGTGAGCGGCTTTATCCAAGCGAGCCTCTGATCACCACCTTGCGGTTGATCGATACTTTCTTTCCGATCGCACGAGGCGGAATGGGATGTATTCCCGGCCCGTTCGGTGCCGGCAAGACGGTTCTGCAGTCGCTGATTTCCAGATTTTCCGCAGTCAACATCGTGATCGTCGTTGCTTGCGGCGAGCGTGCCGGCGAGGTGGTGGAAACGATCACGGAATTTCCTCATCAGCCTGATCCGTCGGGCGATGGCACCTTGATGGATCGGACGGTAATCATCTGCAACACGTCCTCGATGCCGGTCGCGGCTCGCGAGGCTTCCATCTATACCGGGATCACGCTTGGAGAATACTACCGCCAGATGGGTTACGACGTGCTGCTGATCGCAGACAGTACGTCCCGCTGGGCGCAGGCAATGCGCGAAACTTCCGGCCGCCTGGAGGAAATTCCAGGAGAAGAGGCGTTTCCTGCTTATCTCGATTCCGCAATCAAGGGCATCTATGAGCGCGCGGGAGTCCTCAGAACGGCTACGGGCGAAACCGGAAGTCTCACCATGATCGGTACGGTTTCACCGGCCGGTGGAAACTTCGAAGAGCCGGTGACCCAATCAACGCTCGGCACGGTTAAAACCTTCCTGGGCTTGTCATCTGAGCGAGCCTACAAACGTTTCTACCCGGCGGTCGATCCGCTTCTGTCATGGTCCCGCTATCACACACAGCTTGGTGACTGGTATCAGGAAAACATCGGTCCCAACTGGGTGCCGCGGGTCGAGGAGATGATCGAACTTCTTGCCAAAGGGGATGAAATCACCCGGATGATGCAGGTCACCGGCGAAGAAGGGGTCTCGACGGAAGATTTCGTGCTGCAGCAAAAAGCACTTTTTCTCGACATGGTTTACCTGCAACAGGACGCGTTTGACGATGTTGACGTGTCCGCTCCGCTTGCCCGTCAGCAGCAGACATTCGATCTGGTCTACACGATCGCCAGGTCCGACTTTGCCTTTGAGGACAAGGACGCAGTGCGCAAGTTCTTCACCGAGCAAACATCACTGTTCAAGAACCTGAACTATTCCGCGGATGACAGTCAGGAACGCAAGGACTTGCTGCAAAAAATCAAGGACAACGTCGCTGAAGCCCCCAGGCAGGTGACATCGTGATTGACTGGCCAAGCTTGTGTCTTCTTGATCGTGGATCAACCGCACGCGGTGAGCGATCGCTACCTCTCTTGCCAGTCGACATAAACGCCTGACAATCTGCATATCTTGCAATGCGCTCCGACATATACCCAGCGGATATCGTCTGAATTGGAGTATGTTGACAAACCCAGCGCAAGGGCCAGCTCCTCCTGTCCGCAGCGGCATATGTTCTGAAGCGGCTTTTCGGTGTATTTCTGGCTGTTCCAGATGTCTTCCGTGTTCCCGCAAGATGCACAGGTTGCGAAGGCAGCCCCGTTCTGATCATCGCTGAACAGCTTGAAGTCATTGCCGCCGCAATGGCATGTCACAACTTCGAATTTCGATATCTTGCAACCATTCAGCTCTGAATATCGTTCTATTTCATTTCGCAATTCGGAACGGCTTTTCGG
>JBCCVB010000036.1:0-50105 GCA_039195965.1 Pseudomonadota bacterium | reverse complement strand
GGGACAGATCCCGGAGCAGAAAAGTGCTGAAACCGGCGCAGCATCTGCAAGTGCCGTCTCCGGCAAAGTCGCCGATGCCTCACTTCCGGTTGGTAACGTTCTGGTGAATGCAGAAACTGCTGCAGAAGAGCCAGCGCAGATTTCTTCAGCTGGATCCGTTGACGAAGCAATTGATCCGTCTGAACTCAATACGGCCCCCGGAAATGGGAAAGCAAAAACCGGCCCGCAGGTTGCTCCGGTAGCGCAGGAGGCTGTTAACAACGTGCAAGGTGAAGCTGCCACGGCAGTGACCGCTGCGGGGGCTCGTACTCCGGCAGCATCAAACGCGAGTGCGTCGACTGGTGAAGCCGGGGCCGGGGCCGGGGCCGGGCAGGTTCAGGCTCAGACCCAGACCCAGGCCCGGGCTGCGACATTGCCTAGTTCGGCCGGTTCTGAAGTTCTTATCTCCTCGGAACCGGGTGCCGAGGAGCCTGTCCTTTCTTCCGGAAAGCAGGTTTCGGACGCCGGGCCTGATGTTTCTGATGCGGCCAAGCGCGATCATCCCGCGGGTGCTGACACCTCCTTGGAGCGCCCTGGCCAGCCGGCAGGCAAGGGGGCGGGCAATGCTGCTCCGATTGTCAATGCCTTCCTGGCTTCGCAGATGATGGCTGACGATAGTGAAGTTTCCACCAGCCTGACGGAAGTCAGTGTCACGGGTGAAGGGGCTGCCACTGTGAGAGGTGGTGATCTGACGGGTGCTGCACGTACGGAAAGCCTGCAAACGCCCACCCAGGCGCAGTCGGGGCAGGTTGCCACTCAGGTGGCTGCAGAAATCGCCCGCAATCTGAAAAACGGCCAGACCAAGTTCCAGATGCGGTTTGACCCGCCGGAGCTCGGTCGCGTTGAGGTCAATATGAAAGTGGCTTCCGATGGCAGTGTGCAGGCTCATTTGATCGTGGAGCGCCCGGAAACGCTCGACATGTTCCTGCGTGATCAGCGTGGCCTGGAACGGGCACTGGAGGCTGCAGGGCTGAACGCCAATTCCAACGACCTTCAGTTCTCGCTGAAACAGGAAGGTGGCGGCGAATTCGCATCAGGTGAGGGTGCTTCGGATCAATCGTCCGGCGAGGCCCGAACTGAGGGAGATTCGGATGGCGTGGAAGGCGATCCGGTTGATGAGGACATAATTCGTTTGACGCTGGCAGAGCAGCGCGGCGGACTGGATCTCAAGGTTTAAGCCGGCCATACGGCGGTTCGGGAGTAGTGAAATGACCACGGTTTCTTCCAGTACGGGGACGAATGCACAGAGCGCCAGCTCCACCAGCCAGTCGGGGCTGATGGCGAACTACGAGTTGTTTCTGAGTATTTTGACCACGCAGATCCAGAACCAGGATCCTCTCGATCCGATGGACTCTGCCGAATACACCGGGCAGCTCGTGCAGTATTCGAATGTCGAGCAGTCCATCCAGCAGAACAGGAACCTGGAAAGCATCATTGCGTCGCTGAAAAGCAGCCAGAGCCTGAGCTACGTCAGCTATATCGGCAATGAAGTCAAAGCGGATGCATCGACCACGACATTGTCCGGTAGTAAGGCAACGTGGAACTACGAGATCAGCGAGGCCGCAAGTGGAACTTACGAGATCCGCAATTCAAGTGGTGCCATTGTTTATAGCGGTGAGACGGATCTGGCCGCCGGCAAGGGCACATTTGAATGGAACGGGGAAACCGATTCCGGAGGCCAGGCCGTAGATGGTCTCTACACGATATCGTTCGACGTCAAAGATGCGGAAAGTCGTCCGGAGAAGGTGAAGACGGAACTTTCCGGTGTTGTTGAAAGTGTCGACTGGTCCAGCGGAGAAGCGATTTTGAAAGTTGGTAACCAGGATATTCCAGTTTCCTCGGTGATTTCGGTGTCGAAGCCGAGCTAACGACTGCAATCCTCAAGTGAATGGCGTTCTGGAGGTCTGGCAGCTATCGGCTGCCGGCCTTTTTTGTTTTAGCGGCGCCGTAAGTGTGGTGAGGGCGTCGGGATCTTCCTGCGCCGGCTTAATGGAATGAGAAAGAAGAAAGAGCGGGTTATCCGTAAATTGCACGATGGCTTCGTTATGCCTCGCAATTTGCATCACTTCGATTTTATGGTTAACAAATTCATATATTGGAGTTAATAAATTTAGTGTTCTTCTTGAAGAAGTCCTAAATATCATTCACTAAATTTAGATTTTATAGTTAATAAAAACACAACTTTGCTTTAGTCGTTTGTTAAGCGTCGTCATGTAGTCTCAGTTCAACCTTGGTCATGGTTAGTGTGAGAGTACAATGACCGAACAAATTCGTTCGCGAGTAAAATATGTCATCGGGCCGGACGGAAGTCCGCTTACCATTGCGGATTTGCCCCCAACGTCGACAAAGAGATGGGTGATCCGCCGCAAGGCGGAAGTGGTGGCTGCGGTCCGTGGTGGACTGTTGTCCCTCGAGGAGGCTTGTCAGAGATACACTCTGACGGTTGAGGAATTTCTTTCGTGGCAAAGCTCGATTGAAAAACACGGCCTGGCTGGTTTGAGGGCAACCCGCATTCAGCAGTATCGGAACTAGTCCGGTAGCACCTGCACATTGAGCGCATTTCAACTGCGCGTAGAAAGGTCGGCATTGCCGGCCTTTTTTATTTGCCGCACTGCCGTCAGAGCTGGCCAATCAAGAACCGCGAGACTGCATCGCAATTCAGGGTCGGTGATTTGTGACCGAACCAAGGCCAAAAATTGGCTGTTGCAAATCGAGTTCGCGTTGAAACTTATCCAGAAGTTAATGAGGTGGGCAGTTTTTCCCCACTTCAGTTGCATTTTGCGTCTCGGTAATTCGCGGAAATCTGCCATTGCGCGTGAAGGGGTTAATGGGTGTTAACGACTTGTTAACCTTCTGGGCGGCAAATTTTGCCCATCAAGGGCATGGCATGTCGAGCCGACTCCAATAATAACGGCTTGTGCATGTTGCAGATGCGGGCGGGCATTCGTGAACGGACTTATTGAATTCATTAAAACTCTTGGACCAGCGCGTATTGCGGCAATGGGCGCGGTTGCAGCCATTCTTGTCGGCGTGTTCGCGTTCATCATTTTTCGTGTCACTGCCCCGCAAATGACGACGCTCTACAATGAGCTGACCCTGGAAGATTCCGCAGCCATCGTTACCCAGCTGGAAAACCAGGGTGTCCAGTTCGAGCTTGCCCGTCAGGGAGCTTCAATCCTCGTGCCGAATGAGCAGGTTGCTCGCCTGCGTATGCAACTGGCTGCAGAGGGACTGCCGACGGGTGGCTCCATCGGCTACGAGATCTTCGACCGCTCGGACACGCTTGGTGCAACGAGTTTTGTGCAGAACATCAATCATCTGCGCGCCATGGAAGGTGAGCTGTCCCGGACGATCGGCTCCCTGGATCGTATCCGCGGCGCACGTGTGCATCTTGTCATTCCAGAGCGGCAATTGTTTCAGCGGGACCGCCGTCCGCCTTCCGCGTCCATCGTTTTGAATGTACGTGGTGCGCTTGGGCCGGGTGAAATTCGTGCCGTACAGCATCTTGTTGCAACGGCCGTGGACGGCCTTGATCCCGAGCGGGTCTCGATCGTGGATGAGAGCGGCCGGCTACTGGCTTCCGGTGCCGGCGGCGATGAGGAAGGGCTTGTGTCCGCGTCGCTTCAGGAGCGTACCGTTGAAGTGGAAAGCCGCCTTCGCAACCAGGTCGAAGAAATTCTGAATTCCGTTGTTGGTCCGGGCCGTGCACGGGTTCGGGTCAATGCCGTGGTTGATTACAACCGATTGACGGAAACCACCGAGACCTTCGATCCGGAAGGACAGGTTGTCCGTTCTACGCAAACCAAGGAAGAAGCGTCTTCCGCCACCAGCCGAAATGGCCAGGTAACCGTCGGCAACGAGCTTCCGAATGCCGGGGCGCCAAATGGCGGTGGCGATCGTGACACGGCGTCGCTCACCGAAGAAGTCGTCAATTACGAAATCTCCCGTTCCACGCGGACCGAAGTTGTCGAGGCCGGTCAGGTAAAGCGTCTTTCCGTTGCTGTGCTGGTTGATGGAACCTACCAGCCCAACGACAGCGGAGATGTGGTCTATACACCCCGGTCTCAGGAGACGCTGGACAGAATTTCCGTTCTGGTTCGCTCCGCAGTTGGTTTCGACCAGAACCGCGGTGATGTCGTGGAGGTCGTCAACCTGCAGTTCGCCTTGCCTCCTCAGGAAGACGTTCTGACCGAAGGCAACGGCCTGTTTGATTTCACCCGGGACGACATCATCCGCTTTGCCGAACTTGGTGTGCTGTTCCTGATTGCACTTCTTCTGCTCCTGTTTGTTGTCCGCCCGCTGCTGCGCCGGATCGTGACACCGGAAGAAAAGCAGCCTCAGGAACTGATGATTGGTCCGGACGGCACGCTGGTTGTCGAAACTGAAGTGCCTAAGGACGAAGATGAAGAGGATGAGTTCGTGATCGAGTGGCTGGAGCAGGCCAAACAGGAAGGTGCAATGCAGGCGAGCTCGATTGCCAAAGTGGGTGACATGATCAAGGACCATCCGACTGAAGCGGTCACGATCGTTCGCGGCTGGCTGGATGAGCAGGCCGCCTGATGTCAAGTGATCAACTTCAACAACAGCTCAAGGTCAGCGCCGACGAGGAAGACCGTGAGCTGAAAGGCGCCGAAAGGGCGGCGGTTCTTCTGCTCGCGCTTGGAGAGTCCCACGGTGCGCCGATCTGGCAGAAGCTGGACGAAATCGAAGTTCGTCAGGTCTCGGCCGCCATGGCCAATCTTGGCCCGGTCACGCCGAACATGCTTGAAGACCTCTTCAAGGATTTTGTTCGCCGGGTCAGCTCAAGGGGAGCATTGACAGGCAATGTTGATGCAACCGAACGGCTGTTGGCGAATTTCCTGCCGGGTGAAAAAGTCTCCATCATCATGGAGGAAATCCGAGGCCCGGCCGGACGTAACATGTGGGAAAAACTCTCCAACGTGCAGGAGAACGTTCTCGCCAACTATCTGAAGAACGAATACCCGCAGACGGTCGCTGTTGTTTTGTCGAAGATCAACTCAGATCATGCGGCCCGTGTGCTGGGAATTCTGCCTGAAGAACTTGCTCTGGAAGTTGTCAGCCGCATGCTGCGCATGGATGCTGTGCAGAAGGAAGTTCTGGAGAAGGTCGAGCAGACGCTTCGTGTCGAGTTCATGTCGAACCTGACCAACACTTCGCGCCGGGACAGCCACGAAATGATGGCGGACATTTTCAACAATTTCGACCGGCAGACCGAGGCTCGCTTCCTGGCGGCGCTTGAAGAGGACAACCGCGAAGCTGCGGACCGCATCAAGACACTGATGTTCACCTTCGACGATCTGTTGAAGCTGGATGCAGCGAGCTGTCAGACCCTTCTGCGGCACGTGGAAAAAGATCAGCTTGCAATTGCACTCAAGGGCTCGACGGATACAGCGCGGGAGTTCTTCTTCGGCAACATGTCTTCGCGGGCGGCCAAGTTGCTTGAAGATGACATGGACGCGCTTGGACCGGTCCGCTTGAGAGATGTTGATGAAGCCCAGACGGGCATGGTGAACAAGGCAAAGGACCTGGCTGCCAAGGGTGAGATCATGATCTCCAAGTCCAAGGGCGAGGATGAAATTATCTACTGATGCGGCAGGCGGCAGGCACTTACAACAGCATGGGCAGCATGAATAATCCGTCCAAATTTCTGTTCAATATCGACTTCTCCGAACCGGAGGAGCCTGAAGTCGTGGCACCGCCCGAGCCCGAGATCCCGATGATCCCGGTGGCTGATCACGAAAGACTTCTTGCAGACGCAAGGACGAAGGCGTTCGAGGAAGGCCGGGTGAAGGCGCTGCAGGACCTGCAGACCAAACAGGAAACACTGCTCACGGCTGAGGTTGGCCGCCTTGTTGAGGTCGTCGGGCAAGTTGTGCAGACACTGGATGATCAGCAGGCTTCTCGCGAACAGGATGCCATCAGCCTTGCATTTCTTGTGGCTAGACGACTTTGTGCCCATCTGATTGCCCGTCAGCCGCTGGCCGAGACGGTGGCATTGGTGTCAGAATGCCTTGGACCGCTGCGTAAGGCTCCGCATCTGGTGATCCGCATCGCTGAAAGGGATATCGAGGCTCTCAAGGCGCAGGTTGACCCTATCGTTCACGAGAAAGGCTTTGAAGGTCGGCTGGTGATCCTGGGTGAACCCGATATCGACCGTGGCGACTGCCATATCGAGTGGGCTGACGGCGGCATCAAGCGTGACCGGAAAGCGCTCGAAGGTGAAATCGACAACAGCATCAGAGCCTATTTGCGCGCACGCAAAGCCGCTGGACAGGCAAAAGTGTCCGACACGTCGGCGGAGAAGGAAACTGACGTATGAGTGACGAACAAGACACCAATATCCCGTTGGATGAGCTTGAAGCGCCCCAGCGTGCTCAGGATGACGGTGAGATACAGGCGCCACAGTCTGCCGCGGATCTGGAAGCCGTTTTCGATGTACCGGTCCGGATTTCGGCAGTGCTCGGGCATTCCAAGATGCATGTCTCGGATCTTTTGAAACTGGCTTCGGGCACAGTCCTGGAACTCGACCGGAAGGTTGGTGAGGCCATTGATATCTACGTGAATGACCGGCTTGTCGCCCGTGGAGAAGTTGTCCTTGTTGAGGACAAGCTCGGCGTGACGATGACGGAAATCATCAAGACCGACCGATAGGGAATAGAAGATATGCGACTTTTAATTGTCGGAACCCTGGGCGGCCAGCTTTCTACCGCGTCGAAGATCGCGATGCAGGGCGGTGCACAGGTCACCCATGCGGACGATGTCGAGGGCGCTTTGCGGGTGCTTCGCTCCGGTCGCGGGGCAGACCTGATGATGGTCGAAGTCCATCTGGACATCGCAGGCCTCATCACCAAGCTCCAGAATGAACGGGTCCATGTGCCTGTTGTCGCCTGTGGAGTAGAGACAGATGCTCAGGCTGCTGTTTCCGCTATTCGGGCCGGCGCAAAGGAATACATTCCGCTTCCTCCCGACCCCGAGATGATCGCAGCTGTTCTGGCCGCTGTCGCCCAGGAACGGGGAGATCTGATCTATCGCGACGAAGCGATGGCAACGGTCGTCAAACTTGCAGAGCAGGTTGCTCCATCTGAAGCCTCTGTTTTGATTACCGGTGAATCGGGAACCGGTAAGGAAGTCATCGCCCGGCACGTCCACAACTGCTCCACCCGTGCGTCAAAACCGTTCATTTCGATCAACTGCGCGGCGATCCCGGAGCACCTGCTTGAATCCGAACTGTTCGGCCATGAAAAAGGTGCGTTTACCGGTGCGGTCGCCCGGCGGATCGGCAAGTTTGAGGAAGCCGATGGGGGCACTTTGCTCCTGGACGAAATTTCAGAAATGGATGTTCGCCTGCAGGCCAAGCTTTTGCGGGCAATCCAGGAACGCGTGATCGACCGTGTTGGCGGCACGCGGCCTGTGCCGGTCAACATCCGAATTCTTGCGACTTCTAACCGTGACCTGGCCGAAAGCGTTCGACAGGGTCAGTTCCGGGAGGATCTGCTGTTCCGCCTGAATGTCGTGAACCTAAAGCTTCCTGCGCTGCGGGAGCGGCCTGCCGACATCATGGAGCTCGCGCAGTTCTTCATCAATCATTATTCGGAGGCCAATGGCGTGCCGGTGCGGCCGCTTTCGGTGGAAGCGCGTCAGGCGCTGATGGCAAATCCGTGGCCGGGTAACGTGCGTGAGCTGGAAAACACCATGCATCGGGCCATCCTGCTGGCCTCCGGTGGCGATATCGGTGTCGAAGCGATCCGCATGCCGGACGGCACTCCCTTATCCATTTCCAGAGGTCCGGCGGAAAAGGCGGCTCAGACAGCAGAAGCCGTGACGCGGTCCTTTGTCGGACGCACGGTGGCCGATGTGGAGCGGGATCTGATCCTGGACACACTCGACCATTGTCTTGGCAATCGTACTCATGCGGCAAAAATTCTGGGTATCTCCATCCGCACGCTGCGCAACAAGCTGAATCAGTATACCGATGAAGGAGTTAGCGTTCCTGCACCGGGAGAAGCCCGCGCTTGACCGGCGGAACTGAAACAAGGACTTAACGACTGAAGGCGCTGATACCGGAACCGGGAAACGGCCTTCAACTACCGGAATTGAGGAATGTCGGACACGGCAGCAGGCGGACAAGGCGGGGAGGCGACCCCCGCAGCGAATAAACAGGCAGCAGCGGCTCAGCCCGCTGCGGCTGTTTCCGGTCTGCCGAGTGTTCAGGAGCTGATAGATACCCTGCGCAAGGGAGATGTCGGTCTTGCCACGGGTATCCTGGTGATCCTGACGCTTCTGATCCTGCCGATGCCGCCGATGATGCTGGACACGTTCCTGGCGGTTTCCATCATCTTCTCGGTCATGATCCTGATGACCGGTCTCTTCATTCAAAAGCCACTGGAATTTTCCTCTTTTCCGACAGTGCTCCTGATTGCGACGATGTTGCGACTTGGTCTCAACATTGCGTCCACACGTCTGATCCTTGCCAATGGTCACGAGGGCACGTCGGCGGCCGGAAACGTCATTCAGTCGTTCGGCAATCTCGTCATGGGCGGGAATTTCGTCATCGGGATCATTGTGTTTGCAATTCTGGTGATCGTGAACTTCGTCGTTATCACCAAGGGTTCGGGCCGTATCGCGGAAGTGGCGGCGCGTTTTACCCTTGATGCAATGCCCGGCAAGCAGATGGCAATCGATGCGGATCTGTCCGCGGGTCTGATCGACGAAGCAGAAGCCAAGACACGGCGCAAGGCACTTGAAGACGAAAGCTCGTTCTTCGGTGCAATGGACGGTGCGTCCAAATTCGTTCGCGGTGACGCGATTGCGGGCCTTCTCATCACCTTCATCAATATCCTTGGCGGCATCTTCATCGGTGTTGCACAGATGGAGCTGAGCTTTTCAGAGGCTGCCAACAACTACACGCTGCTGACCATTGGTGACGGTCTGGTTTCCCAGATCCCGGCGTTGATCGTATCGACTGCTGCCGGTCTGCTTGTTTCCAAGGCCGGTGTTCACGGAGCAGCCGACAAGGCGCTGACCAGCCAGTTTACCGGCTATCCGAAAGCGCTTGGCATGTCCGCGGCCGTCATGGTGATTCTTGCGCTTCTACCGGGCATGCCGATGATCCCGTTCTTCGGGCTCGCCGGCATTGCCGGATATCTGGCTTACCAGGTCGGCAACAAGAAGAAGCAGGAAGCCGCGAAGGTCGCACAGAAGAAAGCTGTCGAGGCAGCACCGAAGCCGCCGCCCGAGCCGCCGATCACCGACGCTCTCAAGATGGACGAGCTTCGCATCGAACTCGGATACGCGCTTCTGCCGCTGATCAATGGCAAAGGGCAGGGCGAAGGTGACGTTCTGACTGAGCAGATCAAGGCGCTGCGCCGCCAGGTCGCCGGCGACATGGGGGTCATCATGCCGCCTGTCCGCATTCTGGACAATATCCAGCTTGGTGCGAACGATTACGTTATCAAGGTCAAGGAAGTCGAAGCCGGTCGCGGCATTCTTTACCCCAACCACTACATGGTCATGGATCCGGCAGGTGGTCAGGTTAAGCTTCCAGGCACACACACGACCGAGCCGACCTTCGGACTGCCTGCGACCTGGGTTGAGGCACAGTATCGTGAAGATGCGTCCCTGCGTGGCTACACCGTGGTTGATCCGGCAACCGTGCTCTCCACGCATCTGACCGAGACGATCAAGGGTAATATCAGTGAGCTTCTAACCTACGGCGACGTTCAGAAACTGCTGAAGGAGCTTCAGGGGGAACAGGCCAAGCTCGTCGAGGATCTGGTTCCCTCCCAGATTACCGTTTCCGGCCTGCAGCGTGTTCTTCAGTCACTGCTCAACGAGCGCATTTCCATTCGCGATCTCGGGACAATCCTGGAGGGCGTCTCGGAAGCCACGGGAATGACCCGCAACACCGATACGATCGCAGAGCATGTGCGCACGCGGCTTGGACGCCAGATCTGTGCGGCCAACCTTGCTCCCGGCGGGTACCTGCCGTTGATTGCGCTGTCTCCGCAGTGGGAGCAGGCATTCATGGAATCCATTGTCGGTGAAGGGGACGATCGTCAGCTGGCGATGCAGCCGAGCAAGCTGCAGGAGTTTGTCGGCAAGGTGCGTGACGCTTTCGAGGAAGCCGCGCAGCAGGGCGAAGTTCCAGTGCTTTTGACGTCACCGCACACACGGCCATTCGTCCGCTCTATCGTTGAACGTTTCCGTGCTCACACCACCATCATGAGCCAGGCGGAAGTGCATCCGCGCGTCAAATTGAAAACCATCGGATCGATCTGACCGTCCTGCAGCTGACGGGGGCTGTTTTTCTGACTAGATCAGGACGTTGATGCGCGACATCACGGCTGTCGGATTGGCATAAGGTCCGCGTGCGGCCTGGTTCTGCATCAGATGTGTCGTGCTTGCCTGTACGGCCTGAACATTGATTGTGCTGAAAGTGTTTGCCACATTTCGCAGCTGCTGCGATTTCTGGATCGCGTTGGAACGACGATTGTTCCAGCCTTTGTTGTAGTCGGACCAGGTCGACTTCCGCTTGGTGCTGAAGCGCTTGTGGTAGTCGCGTTGTACGTAATTTCCGACTTTAGGCATGGTCGCATCTTTCCTGGATACGCTTCTAACCTCTCAAGGCATGGTTAATAACTCGTTAACAGGTTGCAATACGCAATTTGGGCACTTGGTGTGATCCTGAACTGCTGATAATGCCTGACGGAAGATCAATGTAGGAGGCTTCATGTCCGAGCAGACGCTCAACCTGAATGGTTACACCGATGTTCCCGAAGGCAAGATTGCCTTTGTCGTGACCTCGCTGGAAATGCTTGAAGGTCCGGCTACACCGCTTGCTCCAGCAAGAGAAGACGTCTCCCTGGAACGCTGGGCATCACCGACTTCGGAAGACTATTGCTCGATGTTTCGGCAGGTTGGTGAAGAGTGGCTCTGGTTTGGCCGGCTTACCCTTGAAAAAGAAACGCTTGACGGAATTCTTGGCGAGCCGACCCGTGAGTTTTTTCAACCCATGATCAATGGAAAGCCCGTCGGTATTCTGGAAATCGATTATGCCGATTCTGCAAATCCCGAACTTTCCTATTTCGGTCTGACCGCGGATGCCATCGGTGGCGGCATCGGGCGATGGCTGATGGCTCAGGCTGTCGATATGGTCTGGTCACGCCCCGAAACCCGGCGGTTCTGGGTGCATACCTGCACCGGGGACAGTCCCCAGGCTCTGAAATTCTACATGTCCTGTGGTTTCAAACCCTATAAGCGATCGATCGAGGTGGCAGACGATCCACGTCTGTCAGGTGTATTGCCGAAGGACAGGGGCAGTCACGTGCCAATCATTGAATAGAACGACCTTCACGGTCATGCGCTCAG
Organism: Pseudomonadota bacterium; assembly: GCA_039195965.1. Lineage (GTDB taxonomy): Bacteria > Pseudomonadota > Alphaproteobacteria > Rhizobiales > Stappiaceae > Roseibium. The sequence continues at coordinate 38,678 of JBCCVB010000036.1, read as the reverse complement.
CTTCACGCGTTCGGGAAACGCTTCTGCGATCGCCTGGCGATTGGGCTTAAGCACACCACGCTCAGTGATCAGTCCGGTCACCAGGCGTGCCGGAGTGACGTCGAAGGCTGGATTGCTGACCTCCGACCCTTCAGCAACGATATCGATGGTCTCGATGGCTCCACTGCGCGAGCGGCCAGTCATGTGCCTGACCTCATCGCCGCTTCGCTCTTCAATCGGGATTTCGCGAATACCGTCAGACAGCGAAAAGTCGATGGTTGGAGAGGGAAGCGCCACGTAGAAAGGCACGTTGGTGTCCTTTGCGGCCAGGGCCTTCAAATAGGTGCCTATCTTGTTGCAGACATCGCCGGTTGCCGTTGTGCGATCCGTGCCCGTGATGACCATGTCCACTTCGCCGTGCTGCATCAGGTGGCCTCCGGCATTATCGACGATCACCGTGTGCGGAACACCATGATGACCAAGCTCCCACGCGGTCAGAAAAGCGCCCTGATTTCGCGGGCGGGTTTCATCCACCCAGACATGAACCGGAATGCCACCGTCATGTGACATGTAGATGGGAGCTGTTGCGGTTCCCCAATCCACCGTTGCCAACCAGCCAGCATTGCAATGGGTGAGAATGTTGACCGGTTCGCCTTCACGCTTCGTGCGTGAGATGGCCGCGATCAACTCCATGCCATGAATTCCGATCGCCATGTTGATGGCAATGTCCTCGTCGCAAATCTCGTTGGCCAGAGTGAACGCGGCCACGGCTCGATAGGCCGGTTCGACCTGAATGAGGCTTTTGCGGGCGCGGTCCAATGCCCAGTGAAGATTGACTGCAGTCGGGCGCGTCTCCAGAAGGGCAGAACATGCTGCGTGGAGAGCGTCGTCGGAGGAGTCTGCGCGCATGGCAAGTGCCACACCGTAAGCTGCCGTTGCGCCGATCAGAGGTGCGCCGCGCACCTGCATCACACGTATCGCATGGGCCGCATCCTCCATCGTTTGGAGCTTTGCGATTTCGAACGCGTAAGGGAATTTGGTCTGGTCGATGATCTCTACGCTGGCGCCGTCTTTTGCGAGCCAGATCGTACGATGTTTCTTACCGTCTACATTCATGGCGAGGTCTCCCGGAAGGCGGTGACATGAGTTTGCATAAACCATGATTACGGCGCAAACCAGCGCGTTGGCTGGCCTCAGGGTTAAAAATCCATTAAGCTTTATTAACCAAGTTTGAATGATTGCCAGTGGATAGCCGGTGCTTGCAGCCAAGAGGCAGTTTCACGCCGGTAGGAGTTGGTTAAGACTCGATTCACCAAAGGCATAAGAACGGAGTCGGGCCCCTAATGTCTGAAATGCAGGATAACGTTGTACCACATACGCGCATGCGCTCCTTGCGCGACGCAATTCGGAAGGTTCAGCTTGGTGAGGTTGAACGCTCGGATGTGGTGGTTGAGCTGCAGGATACCGAACGGGCGCGCCTGGATATGCTTGCCGACGAACTGAAAGACGTCTTCAAGGAGATCCCTGAAGACGATGATCAGTTTTCGCTTCAGATCATTGCCGGCTCGACACCGCGCCTTTGGATCGACGCAACCAGTCATGTGGCCGTTGGCGGAGACCGTCGCACATACCGGTTCCTGAAAGATACACGTTTGGGGCGCGTGGTCATTCTGGAAACCGCGAATATCGATGACATGGCCGACTGCCTGACCGAATACATCGCCGAGCGTGTTCTTGAACGGGAGAAGGCTCTGGAAGGTGACTGGCTCAACAATCGCCTGCGTCAGGTTGCGCTGGATTCCCAGGTTGTACGGGTCAAGGAAAGCAAGACGCCGTGGCTTGCTGTTGCAGGTGCTTTCGGTATCGGTATTGCGGCCGGCATCATCGGCCTGATCGCCTTTGCCTGGTTCGCCAATCCGCTTTGAGAAGGTAGACAATTCCCATCGTGATGCATTTGGAAGGCGCATGACTGAGGACCGCTTAAGTCTTGTCGATCTGCCTGATCCGAAAGACAGGGAGTCAGTGATAGAATTTGCGCGTTCCTTCAGAGGATATCAGGTGTTTGGGTCTTTCCGAGCATGTGCTGATGCAGCGATGGCTCAGCGTCGTGAGACACTCACAGACATTCGCAATGAACTTTTTTTCGCGTATCGGGCAGGGAATCATGCAGGTGAGTCTGACTGCACCATTGCTCTTTATCGAGAATTGCTGCCGTACTTCAAGCGGTTGATCGAAGATGGTACCAACCACACCTAGGCTGAATCATGCGCTAAACTTCGAAACCTTCACCTCCTGTTCCGCCAGGAGTTTTACTGGTTCATTCGGTGCATCGAAGCCGTGCTCTTCCATGTGACAGGTCCACCCGTCGTTGGACTTTTCGATCTTGAAAAGATTGTAGCGGGCTGCCGGTTTCTTTCCTCCGGGAGCGCTTGTCGCGGAAGGAACTCCGACCACGGGAACCGGTCCGCCGGGCCCTTCGATTTCCTCGAAGCTGTCAATGTGTGTATGCCCATGCAGGATGAGTTCAGCACCGGCACGCTTGACGACGGCGCGCACGCGCGAAGCATCCGAGAGCCGTTTGTGCCATTTGGTCGCCTGTTTGAATGGCGGATGGTGCAGCATTACGACGCGGAAGAGGCCTTCCTTGCCGAGCTCATCGAGGATGGTTCTCAGGCGCTTGCTCTGTGCACTTCCCACCCGACCTGTAGCGAACCAGGGGCCACTGGCGCGGCCAGTGGTGACGCCGATCAAGGCAACGTCGCCCCGTTTGCGCACATATGGGAATGTCGCCTCCGAGCGGGTGTCCACGGAAGGCGCGCTGTCAGCTTCGTCGGCGCACATGTATGGCCACCAGGCTGTTCTGGCCTTCCTGACGGCACCAGGCACATAAGCATCATGATTTCCCGGAACCACCGAAATGTGCTCAGGGTCACCCATGTCTTCCAGCCATGTTCGCGCGCCCTCAATTTCAAGAGGGAGGGCAATGTTGACCAGATCACCGGTGACCGCTATGTGGTCAGGCGCCTTGGCCTTCATGTCGTCAACCAGCTGCTCCAGGTAGTTGGCACCCATGATCTTGGAACGATTACGCTGCCAATTCAGATAGCCGAGAATGCGCTTGGAAAAGAGTTGAATGAGCTTCGGGTCCGGCAAGGGACCAAGATGCGGGTCAGAAAGATGCGCAAGTGTGAACATGAGGGCGCATCTTCAAATCAAAAAGCGCCGCGTCAAGAAAAAACGCGGCGCTTGAAAAGCGGAACACAAGTTTTTCAGCTATCAGTCCTTGGGCTTCACCGTCTTGTTGGCAACCGGCTCTTGCTTGGCTGCCTTGGGCGTAGTGTTTTCTGCGGAGCGCGTGGTTTCGCGCAGCGTCGCACCAACAACATTTACAAACCCGAACATTTCGCTTCTCCGCTTTTGTCCGAACCTAGCCTTAGTTGGTCGGGAAAGTTGTCAGGGAAGCAGCCACGCGTGGATTGCTCAGATCAACAGCCGGTTTCCACTGGTAGTTAGAAGTGCGGCGGCGGCGTTTTCCAAACAGAGCGTTCAACATTGGTTTTTCCTTTCATAAGAAAGGCAGGCAACATGTCTGCCTTCGAAATCATCATGTTGCACGATATATAGGCACGAGCTGGCAAAAGGAGGAGCGTTATTCTAGCGTAGCTGCCCTGCAGGGAATGCATGGGTTAACAAGAGCTTTCCGCAAGGAATGACAGTCTAAATTTGAAGATGCTTAAGTTCTTTTCAATGCTGCCGACACACTGGACCAAAAGACTGATCCTGAGTGCCGGGCTGATCCGCAATCCTTATACGCTGGGCGTCAGGGTAATCGTGGAGGATGACAATCAGAAGGTTCTGCTGGTGCGCCACAGCTATTTGCCCGGATGGTACCTGCCGGGCGGAGGCGTTGAGCGGGGCGAGACGCTTGATGATGCAGCACGCCGGGAAGTCTGCGAGGAAGCCGGGATTATTGCGCAAGGGCCTCCGGTATTCCTCAATATCTATTTGAACGAAGAGGCGACAGGGCGTGACCATGTCGGCCTGTTTCATCTTGCAGTGTGGCAGAAGGCGGAAAACTTCCTGAAGCCAAACGCAGAAATCATCGAAGCAGGATTCTTTGGCCTTGAGGAACTGCCGCAGGGTCTGAGCGCTGCGACAGATCGCCGATTGTGTGAGTTCCGTGCCAAGTCCTTTCCCACGGGCGGCAAGTGGTAAAATCGCCGCCCGGAGCAGGAACTCAGATCATGCGGCTGCCTGCAGCCGATCCCGGTCATGTGGCCTTTCGAAATCCAGGTCCGGCCCGACCGGAATGACCCTGGTCGGATTAACGCTCTCGTGAGAGCCGTAATAGTGCTGTCTGATGGTCTCCATATCGACCGTGTCCGCAACACCCGGCACCTGATAAAGCTCACGAAGATAGTTCGACAGGTTCGGATAGTCTTCGATCCGCCGAATGTTGCACTTGAAGTGACCGACATACACGGCGTCAAACCGGATCAGCGTCGTAAACAGTCGCCAGTCGGCTTCGGTTAGCCGATTGCCTGTGAGATAGCGTTGTTCCGATAATAGGTTTTCCAAAATGTCCAGGGTTTCGAACAAAGCCAGCACTGCCTCTTCATAGGCTTCCTGGGTTGTTGCGAAGCCCGCCTTGTAAACACCGTTGTTCACCGTGTGATAGATGCGCTCATTGACCGCCTCGATCTCCGTATGAAGATTTCCAGGGTAGAAGTCCAGGTTTGAACCGGTCAGGCCATCGAATGCGGAGTTGAACATCCGGATGATTTCAGAAGATTCATTGCTGACAATAGTTTCTCGCTTTTTGTCCCAAAGGATCGGCACCGTCGCGCGGCCCGTATAATGCGGATTTGCCTTTGCGTAGATGTTCCAGGCATATTTCGCGCCCGCGAGAGGCTCGGTCTCAGGAAACTCCCAGCCATTTTCAAGCATCAGAGGTTGGACCGCCGACAGGGAAATCATGTCCTCAAGGCCCTTAAGCTTCCTGAAAATCATGGTGCGATGTGCCCACGGGCAGGCATAGGAGACAAACAGATGATAGCGGTTTGCCTCCGCCTTGAAGCCGTCGGCGCCACTCGGTCCGGCGGAACCGTCCGCGGTGATCCAGTTCCTGAACGACGCATCCTTGCGGACAAAGCGCCCGCCGGTAGATTTTGTTTCATACCAAACGTCTTTCCAGACACCGTCGACCAGCAATCCCATGATGTACTCCCTTGATCAGATACCAAGAAGGTTGTGCGTGGGACTGGAAAATCAATCAACTGAAAGCTCTGTTCGCGATTCCTGAACAATCTCAAGAAGACTGGAAGCGGGAAAAAAGCACTGGACCGGACCCTGATTGCGTGGTAACCGCTTTGCCTCACAAATGAACAGCTGGCGAGCGAAGAGTTTGCCGGTGTCGATGACGAGACAGAATTCCATGACCTCAGGTCTGACACTCCGACGACGAACCAGCCGACGAGAAAACTCTCGTCCGCACCGTCGCGGCTGACCTGATCCCGGAATTACTTCAACTTTCATCTGGGCTGCTGGCAGGCGCGCTTATCCATAAGATCGCTTGTTAGGAACTGCCACATGAAACAGACCACATGGGTCATCCGGCTCGAAGACGCCTCCGACGATAGTGTGATTGAAGATCTCCAGGCCGAAGCATTCGGACCGGGAAGATTTGCGCGGACGGCGTTTCGCATTCGGGAAAACGTCCCGCATCGGGAGGATCTGTCCTTTGTCGGCCTTGCAGGCTCCAGGATTGCAGGTTCCATCAGGTTGACGCCCATATTGATCGGCGAAACGGAAGCATTGCTTCTCGGACCACTGACCGTTTCACCGGACTTCAAGAACCGGGGATTGGGCAAGGCTCTCCTGCGCACCGCAATGGATGCGGCTGCAGACGCCGGAGACAAAATCGTTCTGCTTGTCGGAGACGCGCCTTACTACAGTCCGTTCGGCTTCCAGCAAGTCCCGTTCGGTCAGATCACCTTGCCTGGGCCAGTTGATCCGGCACGGTTGCTGGTAGCGCTGTTGAACGACGGCTCGATGCCGACGGGGGCGGCTCACGGTGGTGTGGCCTGAGGCGCCTAACGCCCCTCGCGGTACCAGGTCACGCAAAGCGCTCCGAGCAGCAAAGCAAGGCCGAGCAGCCCGATCATCAGCGGATAGCGGTCCACGCCGTTCAGAACACTGGCCTCGGTCGTCTTCAGACCGATCCAACCATTGCCTGCATAGCTGGCGGACTGGCGCATTGAGACCACGCGCGGAACATCCAGATCGCCGCCGACGTCCCTGACGCGCTGCGTTTCGCCACCTGTTGCGTCGCTGATCGGCGCCAGAACCTCGGTGGTGGACAAAACGTCTGTATATTCGCGCGGGTTTTGCGGGCCGACATGAATGAGCGCGCTCATCTCGCCATCCGTTACCGAATGCAGACCCGTTTCGGATACCGGCATGCCACCACGCCAGAGACCGGGATCCTGTTCGCTCATGCTGATTTCAGTCCGGTCCCCGGTTGGAGAAATGATGGTGACTTCTCCCACTTCTTCACCAAGGGTCTGGCGCTCAACGACAAGTTCGGGCCCGCGCAGGGAAACATTGAGAGCTTCTTCTTCCAGATCGGGCTCCTGCATGAGCCAGTGCGCCAGCCGGCGCAGGAGCGGGACGTGGGGACCACCACCTTCAAAACCTCTTGCCCACAGCCAGACGTGATCCGAGAGCAGCATTGCGACCCGGCCTTCGCCTTCACGGTTCAACACCAGAAGAGGGGTGTCGCTCGGGCCGGACATAAGTTCATGGCCGGCATCGAGCTCCGTATCTACTACGCGGAACCAGCGGCTCCAATCAGGGGGATCCTGTTCCGAACCCGGCAATCCTCTGGTGACCGGGTGCCGCTCGCCAAGTCTTGCAAGAGTTGCGTGAAACGGTTGCTCCAGAATAGCACCTGTCGGGCGCGCCGGCAGGATGGGGGCAAGGGGAGTTCGGTAGAGACTGCCTGTTTCGGCATAGTCCGGACCACCGGCCAAAAGCACTGCTCCGCCATCGCGAACATAGCGAGCGATGTTGTCGAAGTAGAGCATGGGCAGGACGCCGCGGCGGACATAACGGTCGAAAATAATCAGGTCGAATTCGTCGATCTTGACCGAAAACAGCTCACGTGTCGGGAAGGCGATCAGAGAGAGCTGATTGATTGGTGTGCCGTCCTGTTTTTCCGGCGGACGCAAAATCGTGAAATGCACCAGGTCGACCGATGCGTCCGATTTCAGGAGATTTCGCCAGGTGCGTTCGCCTGCATGCGGGGAACCTGAGACCAGCAGCACGCGCAGATTTTCGCGAATTCCGTCAATGGTGACGACAGCGCGGTTGTTCAGCGTGGTGAGCTCGTCCGGCAGCGCATCGGCCTCGAACTCGAAGATATTGTCGCCGCCATGGGCGATCTCGACCGGGATGTCCACCTTTTCGCCGGTTCGGGCGGTCCGCTCACTGACGACATCACCATCACGCTTGACAGTGAGGCGAACCTGATCTCCGGGGCCGGTGCCCTGACCCTGATCTACCACGGTCAGGCTGACGGTCTGTTCGGAGCCGACGAGGCCAAACCTCGGGGCCTTTTCCAACACGATGCGACGATCACGCTCGTCAGCGGTTCCGGTGATCAGGCCATGTACAGGGGCGTCAAACCCGAGGGCTCCGGCATTTTCGGGAACATCATGGATCTGGCCATCGGTAACGATGATCGCCCCACCAACCCGCTCGGGTGGCACGTCTGCCAGTCCGTTTGTCAGCGTCTGGAAAATTTCGGTGCCATTGCCTGTCCCGGAATTGCGCGACTCGAGAATACGCAGGTCAAATCCGCTCAGGGCCTGGATCCTGTTCTGAATTTCAAGCGCTGCTGCGTCGGTGGTGGTTTCACGATCCGCGAGGCGCTGGCTTTGGCTCTTGTCGACGATAAGGGCAACAACGCTTGAAAGAGGCTCCCGGTCTTCTCGCTCAATCGCGGGGTTGGCAAGTGCCAACAGCAAGAGAGCCATTGTAGCAGCGCGCAAAGCCCAGCCGCGAAGTCTCAGGAAACCGGTCAGTCCGGCCAGAAGAATTGCTAGCGTTGCGCCGGCGATGAGTGCCCACAGGGGAAGCAAGGGATCAAATGAGAGGGACCAGACCATCATTGCTCCTATTGTCCGAGACGCTCAAGCAAAGCGGGGATGTGTACCTGGTCGGCCTTGTAGTTGCCGGTCAGGCTGTACATGACGATGTTTACTCCGGACCTGAAGGCGTAATCCCGCTGGACCGGGTTGTTCGGCACCGTGGGATACATGAAATCGCCACTGCTTGAGATCGCCCATGCGGCCGCGAAGTCATTGCCGGTAATCAGGATAGGAGAAACGCCGTCACCTGCCCGCACTGGCCGGTCGCCGCGCGCCGCAATTTCTTCAAGGCTTTCCACCCACAATGGGCTGGTTGCGTACCGGCCTGGGAAGGAATCCAGAAGGTAGAAGGCCTTCGTCAACACGTGGTCGGGTGGCACCGGTTCAAGCGGAGGGACGTCCAGGTCCTCAAGAATCTCCCGAAGTTTCAAGGTTGCCGGAGTAGAGGCAAAGCTGTTTGCCGATGCGTTGATGTGATCTCGCGTGTCGAACAGGATCGTGCCGCCGTTTCGCATGAAGGTGTCGATGCGAGCCATGGTCTGATCGCTAGGTTTGTCGGTCGCAGGATCAATCGGCCAGTAAAGCAGGGAATAAAAGGCAAGTTCATCGCTTGTGATGTCGACTGCAATCGGCGGCCCGGGTTCCAGAGCCGTGCGTTCTGCCAGGAAGCGGGTTAACCCGGCAAGACCTGCGGCACTGGCATCGTCAATCTCCGGATTTCCGGTGATGACATAGGCCAGCCTAGTCTCCAGCGCCGACTCAAGTGCCTGCAAGTCGGGAGATGTCGATTGTGCCTGGGAAGGCTGGGGGGCTGTCGCGACAAGAATGGATCCAGCCAGAATTATCGCTGCTGCGATGCTGGCGGTTCTGCTGCGCAGCCCGATCCTGCTCAAACCACCGGCCAGCAGGAACACCGCCACCGCATCGATGAGCAACAGGAGAAACGCGAGCGTGAAGAAAACAGACCTCAGATCAAACGGATCCGTTGCCGGGTAGGCGGCCTTTGAGACGTTTTCGCCAAGCGCCGTGAGGTCCAGCGGCAGAAGTTGGTCATTTTCCTGCATCAGGTTCAACGCTCGAAATCCATCTTCTGTTACATAAAGACCCGGTGGTGTCCGACGGCTGGCAATGGCATCCCGAAACTCGGTAGCGCCCACCGGTGTTACTTCCACAGGCGGAGGACCGAAACGTCCATACCCATCCAGCAACCTCAAAGGAGGTAATACGCTTTGTGATTGGGTGCTGTCGGCCGGTGTTTCCGCAGCCGCAGCAACGTTCGAGACGGACAGGATCCGCCGCAGCATGTTCAAAAACACGCCGGAAAGCGGCAGGTTGGACCAGGAAGAGTCCGCTGTGACATGGAAGAGCACAACGCTCCCAGAGCCTATCGGGGCCGCAGTGACAAGTGGGGTGCCGTCTTCCAGCATTGCCCAGGTCCGGTCCGGAAGATCGGATGTCGGCTCGGCGAGAACCTGCCGCGTCACCATGACTTCCTTGGGCACCTTCAGACCGGCAAAAGGTGAATCTTCCGGAAAGTCCGCCAGATGCTGCGGCTGCTTCCAGGACAGCGATCCGCCAAGTGAGCGATCACCGGCGCGCAGGCGAACCGGTATCAGGTCATCGCTTCCACCCGCTGTACGCGGACCTGCGAAGCGGACCAATGTCCCGCCGTTTTCGATCCATTCGCGCAGCGCTTCAGATGTTGTGTCGGGCAGGCGACCGACATCGGCGAGCACCAGCACTGAAATGCCCTGATCGATCAGCGCGGGGACTGCCTCGTCGATATCGTTATCTCTGGGACGCCGGATATCCGAAAAAGGAGCAAGCGCGCGCTCGAGGTAGTAGACCGGAGACAGAAGGGGTTGATCAAGGTCGCCGGATTGACCGGATATCAGTCCAACAGTGCGGCGGCGCCAACTGTCGTCGACCAGTTGTACCGCTCCGGCGGCAGCCTCTCCGGCAATTTCGACGCGAGCAATGTCGTTTCGCAGTTCGCTAGGCAGGTCGAAGCGTGCCGTGGTCTCAGTCTCTCCGGCATCAAATGTTGCCTGAACCTCACCAAGCACCAATCCCTTCAGGTCGAGAGCCTGAACCGTTGCGGTGCTGAGTTGTTTTTCAGGATGCCTGACAACGGTCAACGAGAGCGCATCGGTGTCATTTTCAAGGCCCTTCAGCCCCATGGGCGTGTCGAGACCTGAAAGAACAGTAACCGGCACGTCACCAATGATCGAGGACAGGTCCGTCAGAAAAGCACCTTCTGTATTGGTGTTGTCCGAGAGCCATACGACCGCCCCGGGCCTGTTTTCCTGAGCGGCCTTGCGCAGGCCGAGGCTCAGCTCGTTGCGCTGGGGCGGATAGGGGCGCGGTTCCAGAGCCCGCAGTTTTTCAAGGGCGGTTGCTGCCGCCTCAGGTGTCAGATTTTGTGCCGGACCCTCAGCTGTTGCCGCAAACAGGACAGGCCTGCCGGATTGTTCGGCGGTCGTCAGAAGTTGCTCTGCGGTTCTGACCTGGGTGCCCCAGCCTTCTGTTGATGTCCAGCCATTGTCTATCAGGAGCCAGAGAACACCTTCGCCCGTCTCCACCGGTTCGGAAGCGCGCCAGACAGGGCCGGCAAGCGCAATGATCAACAACGCTGCCAGAAGAAGCCGCAGCAAGGTGAGCCACCATGGGCTTCTTTGCGGCGTTTCCTCATGTTGATCGATGTCGAGGAGCAGGCGCGTCGGCGGAAAGGTAATTTCGCGAGGACGGGGAGGTGTTAACCGCAACAGCCACCAGATAACCGGCAGCAAGGCAAGCGCTGCCAGGATCCAGGGAGCCGTAAAAGTCAGGGGCAAGCCTGCAAACACGGGTCAGACGCCTCCTCTTTGCATCACGTCCAAGGCACCGGACAAAGCGCTGTGCAACACCAGGAGCGGTTCCGAAGCTGGACGGTCCGTATGATGAAGAACATAAGTCCATCCGGCCCTTCTGGCCATGTCTCTTATTTCGGCGCGATGCGCTTCCAGCTTGTTCTGATAATCTTCGCGCCAGTTTTCAGCACGTCCCGCAGTCAATCGGGTCCCCAGTTCAGGGTCCGTGAATTCCACTCTTCCATCAAATGGAAAGGTCTCTTCAATCGGATCCAGAACCTGAACGAGATGCCCTTTTGCCCCGGTGCTGGCAACACGGGCTATCCAGGTTGCGATTTCGTCAAGCGGGTCCAGAAAGTCCGATACCAGAACGACATCGGCAAAGCGCTTGATTGATATGGTATCCGGCAGGGCAACGGGGCGAGACAGATGCGCAAGGGCATCTGCGAGCCTTTCAGCCGCGCGCCGATCGGAAAATGGACGGGTCAAGCCCGGTAGGCCGATACGTTCACCCGTTTCGGCAAGCATATCCGCAAGCGCCAGCATAAGGACAATGGAACGGTCTCGCTTGGTCACGTCGGAAAGGCGCGAGCGGAAGATCATCGACGAGGAAAGATCGGCCCATAGCCAGACCGTGTGTGCGGCTTCCCACTCGCGTTCGCGCACATAGAGATGATCGTCGCGTGCGGATCTGCGCCAGTCGATGCGTTTGGCGGGTTCACCCATGTTGAACGGACGGAATTGCCAGAAGCTTTCGCCCGGCCCCGCTCGGCGGCGGCCATGCCAGCCAGCAATGATGGAGCTGGCGACGTGGCTGGCCTCAACCAGCAGGTCCGGCAGGGCATCGGCAACCGACCTGGCCTCGCCGATCACATTTGGCCAGGTGTCCTGGTCAATGCCTGACTTTGTGTTCCGGGGGTCCATTCGGGGCGGGCTCCAGTCGTCCGGTTTCAATCAGCCGATTGATTCTTTTACGCGGCGGATCACATCGCGAACCGTGTGTCCGTCAGCCCGGGCGGCAAAGGTGAGAGCCATGCGGTGTTGCAAAACCGGCTCTGCGAGCGCCAGAACGTCATCGATGGAGGGAGCCAGACGGCCATCCACCAGAGCACGGGCGCGGACTGTCAGCATCAGGGCCTGACTGGCGCGAGGACCCGGGCCCCATGCGATCAATTTGGTGATGTCTGAGGCTTCGGCTTCGTCATCGGGCCTTGCGGAGCGCACCAGAGTCAAAATGGCTTCAACAACAGTTTCCCCAACCGGCATCCGGCGGACCAACTGCTGGTATTCCATCAACTCTTCAGCGCTCATGGCGACTTGAGCTTCGGCCTGTTCAGCGCCGGTGGTTTCCAAAAGGATGCGCCGCTCCGCCTCAAGATCTGGATAGTGCACGTCGATCTGCATCAGGAACCGGTCAAGCTGAGCTTCCGGAAGAGGGTAAGTGCCTTCCTGCTCAAGCGGGTTCTGTGTCGCCAGAACGTGAAACGGGCGTGGCAGGTCATGGGGATGGCCGGCAACGGTCACGTGATATTCCTGCATGGCCTGAAGCAGTGCCGACTGGGTGCGCGGGCTGGCCCGGTTGATTTCATCCGCCATCAGGAGCTGCGAGAACACCGGTCCCGGAATGAAGCGGAAGGAGCGCCCGCCATCGGCACTCTGTTCCATCACTTCGGCACCAAGAATATCGGAAGGCATCAGGTCCGGCGTGAACTGGATCCGGCGTGCGTCCAGTCCAAGAACGGTACCGAGCGTTTCCACCAGCTTTGTTTTCGCAAGTCCGGGGACCCCGACAAGCAATCCGTGCCCGCCAGCCAGGATCGTTACGAGCGATTGCTCGACCACAGTTTCCTGCCCGAAGATGATCCGTGCGATATCGGCCTTCGCATCGGAAATTCGTGCTACTGCGCGCTCTGCATTCTGCGCGACGGCGGCAATATCTTCTTCGGAAGGGTTCGAGGGAGAAACAACGCTCATGAAACACCTTTCCCGTAATATTTGCCTTCTGCCTCAGTCGTTTGGCAGAAGGCTCTTTCGCCAGATACCTTGGTTGCTGCGACTCATGCAGTCTGACACCATATAATTTGGTAGATAAGGCGCAATTGTGCGCCATACAGTGGAAACGTCCAAGATTCTTTCGCAGGTTTGGGGATAAGCTGGCTGTTGCGGCCGATAATGGTCGGCGTATCACGATTGGATGAAACACCGGATTGGTAAAAATCCGGGGGGTGAAAATCGAAATTTCTGGAGTGAAAAGGCATATGGCGGGGGGATCGGCAAGCATTAGCGAGAATATGCCGGAAGGGCTCAAGGCTTTGATGAGCCGGTCGAATGCCGCCGATTGGTCTCCACGTCCCGTCGACAATTGGAATCCTCCGTTTTGCGGCGATCTCGACATCAGGATCGCACGGGACGGAACTTGGTATTACCTGGGATCTCCTATCCACCGGGAAGCGTTGGTGAAGTTGTTTGCGTCCGTCTTGCGCAAGGATGAAGACGGCAAGCACTACCTTGTCACACCGGTGGAAAAGGTCGGCATCACCGTCGACGATGCACCTCTTCTAGCGGTCGAGATGGCTGTGTCGGGGGAGGGAAAGAACAAGGTTCTGACGGTCAGGACAAATCTCGGTGATCTGCTTGCTGTTGGAGAAGAACATCCGCTGAGGTTCGAAAAGGAACAAGGCAGTGATGGCCTGAAACCATACATTCACGTCAGAGGAAGGCTCGAAGCGCGATTTACCCGGGCTTTGACATATCAGCTGGCAGATATGCTGGAAGAACACGACGGAGTGAACGGTCCAGAATTGGGATTATGGAGCAGTGGCCGGTACTTTTCGGTTGATCCGGATTTGTTGATAGTCTCCGAATGACTATCTGAGATCAGGACCAGAAACCAAAATCGAACGGCCAGACTGAATGACCGCACCTTTCGAGACAAAAACATTCTCCGGCGAAAACTGGATGGGAGATCTTCGTTCGCGTTTGGGAGAAGCATCCCTTCACCGAGACGAGAGAGATACGGGAGACCATGTGCTGAATCCCGATCTTGGTCCTTATGCCAAGTGGGAAGGTCCGCCACGCGATGCGGCAGTCCTGATCGGAATCATGGAGCGCGGAGATGGTCCCAGCGTGGTGCTCACCCAAAGAACCGGTCATCTCAAATCTCATGCCGGACAGGTAGCGTTTCCCGGCGGAAAGATCGATCCGACCGACAATGGACCGGTTGAAGCTGCCTTGAGAGAGGCCGATGAGGAAATCGGGTTGCCACCCGGGCATGTGGAACCACTGGGAAATCTGTCGCCTTACTTGACCGGTTCGGGGTATCGCGTAGTACCGGTTGTCGGTGCGATTCGTGAGATTTCTCCTTTTCATCCCAACCCGGGTGAAGTGGAGGATGTCTTTGAAGTGCCGCTCGATTTTCTGATGAACCCTGCCAACCACCAGAAGCAAAGCAGGGTCTGGCAAGGGAAAAGGCGTTACTTTTACGCCATGCCCTTTGGCGAACGCTATATCTGGGGTGTTACCGCCGGTATCATCCGCTCTTTGTATGAAACGGTTTATCGCTGATGCTGCGTGTTTTCCTGACACACCTAATTTTGTTCTTCCTGCCATTTTTCTGCTATGCGCTTTGGCTGTGGGTGACCAAGAGGAACAAACACCCGGACCGATGGTCCAAGGGCCCGATCGCCTGGCTAACGCTCACCGGACTTGTTCTGGTGATTACAGGTTTCGTTGTGATGGCGTCGCTTACGCGGGGTCCCGAGGGCACGGATTACAAACCGTCTCAGATGAAAGACGGTGTTTTCGTACCGGGCCGGTTTGAATGATGCGATGACCGTAAACGTCGATGACATACTCCGGCAGGCCGATTGGCTGCAGGTTCCTGGGATACAGGATGTGTTTTCCGCCATCGAGCAGGATGGGGATCAGGCACGTGTTGTCGGCGGTGCTGTCCGCAATACCCTGCTCGGGCATCCTGTTCCGGACGTGGACATCGCAACAACCGCACGGCCGGAAGACGTTATGCGACGAGCAGCGCAAAGAGGACTGAAGTCGGTTGGGACCGGCCTCGATCATGGCACGATAACGGTTGTCAGCAGCGGCTTTCCATATGAAGTCACGACCTTGCGGGAAGATGTTGAGACCTTCGGCCGTCAGGCACGCGTTGTTTTCGGCAAGGACTGGGTGAAGGATGCAAGGCGCCGCGACTTCACGATGAATGCCCTTTATGTCGACCGTTACGGCGGTCTGCACGATCCGCTTGGCGGTCTGAAAGATTGCCTGGAACGCAGAGTGCGTTTCATCGGCGATCCGGACAAACGCATCAAGGAAGACTATCTGCGCATTTTGCGTTTCTTCCGCATTTACGCCGCCTATGGACGCGGAGAAATGGACACGGAAGGGCTTGGCGCGTGCCTGCGTCAACGCGACGGGCTCAGGCGACTGTCTGCGGAGCGGATCGGCCACGAAATGCGGCGTCTCCTGCGTGCGCCGCTGGCAGCAATCGCACTGCGGATGATGAACGATTGCGGGCTTTGGGAAATTGCGACCGGCGGTCTGGCGCGTATTGGTGATTTTGAGGCTTTGCGCGACCTTGAGGCTTATGCGCCCGAGATCCGGGATCCGGAAGTGGGGCTTGTTGTTCTGGTCGGGTTTGTTCGCGAAGACCTTGAGAGAATTTGCGACCGGTTCCGCTTGTCGAATGCCGAGCGCAAACGCATGAAGACAGCCTGGGCAGCGAGCAAATTCTTGCGTACTGCCAGGACGTTTCCTCCTGCCGCGTCGCTTGTTTACGAGTTTGGCAGGCAAGGCGCGGTAGACGGCCTGCTGGCGGTATGGGCCAGGCAGCATGCTCACAACTGTGCAGACGCCGAAGCTTTCAAGAAGATGCTTTCCGAGATCAGATTACAGGCCATTCCCGAGTTTCCCCTGAAAGGCGCGGATTTGATCGCCTCGGGTCATCGCCCGGGACCGGGGCTTGGTGACATTCTCAAGAAGCTTGAAGACGATTGGCGCGAAAGTGGCTTTTCGTTAAGCAAAAGCGACCTGATTTCCAGAGCTGACAAGCACTTTTAGCGAATTTTTAAAAGAAATCCGGCTAAATATGCCGATGTTTTTCGCTGCATTAAATTCCTGAGTTCATTTTTTCTCCAGACGTTGGAGAAATCAGACGAGGCGTGGATGGAAATTGTTCTGATTTCAGATGGACCTCTTCCGCTAGACTCTCCGGTCAGAAAACTTCCCTTTTTCTTTCCGGCGCGCCTGATCGATATGTCCAAGGTTTCGCCGGACACTGTCGCAGAAGGCAAAATAGCAATCATTGAGCTGCTGGATTCAACAGACACTGGCCTCAAGGCGCTGAAAGCCTCCTGGGCGAGCATTGCCGAAATTCCAGTTATCTGCCTGGTTTCCCAAAGGACGCGCAAGGAAGTCATTCAGGCTGCAGCGCTGGGCAAAACTGAAACTCTGGAACGCGACTCTCCGTTTTCGCTGCTGCTGAAGCGAATAAAGACATTGCTGAATACCGATATTTGTGCCGCTCTCCACAGGAGGACACCGGCGCAAACCGTAGAGGCCTACAAAAAGAGCAATGCGTTTTTGGAGAGCCTGTGTCTTTCATCGGCGGAAGGTTCATCGGTTCGAGTCAACCTGATGAATGAAAGCGCAGACGAGATGCTCACCGCGCTTTGCAATGACGGCCTGTCATCTTGGCTAGGAGCTGTTCAGACGCACCATAGCGCCACCTATTGTCATTCCCTCAGAGTTGCAGGCCTCGCCGGCATGTTTGCCAAGCATCTTGGCTGGAGCGACGAAGACTGCAAGGAAGTGATCGCCGGAGGCCTCGTGCATGACGTTGGCAAGATGCGGATTCCGCTGACCATTCTGGACAAATCCGGCAAACTGACGAAAGAAGAACGGGCGTTGATCGCCAAACATCCGCAATTCGGCCGAAACATTCTGAAATCGAGGTTGGAAGTATCGGCCGATATCAAGCGAATGGCGATCCAGCATCATGAATACCTGGACGGATCAGGCTATCCCGATGGGCTGAAAGGAGACCGGATCGCGCCGAAGGTTCGCCTGATGACGATCTGCGATGTTTTCACGGCGCTCACTGAAGAGCGCTCCTACAAGGAATCCATTCCGGCGCGCACAGCTCTCACCATGTTGAGAGACATGGGGCCGAAACTGGACCAGAAAATGGTCGCCCAGTTTGCCAACATGTTGTTCGGACGTGAGTTCGGGGCTGTCAGCCGCACGCCCGTGCAGGCAAAAGGCGGTGCGGCTGCCTAAAGTGAAATGACGTTCAGGGCCATTTCACGACCGGCGGCATCGAAGACAGGATGGACGACACATTGCCCCCGGTCTTCAGGCCGAAAATCGTTCCGCGATCATAGAGCAGGTTGTATTCGACATAACGTCCGCGACGAACCAACTGTTCTTCACGCTCTGCTTCCGACCAGTTTTTCTCAAAATTCCGACGTACGAGTTCAGGATATACGTTGAGGAAGGCGAGTCCGACATCCTTGGTGAAGGCGAAGTCGGCATCCCAGTTTTCACTGTTCAGATAATCATAAAAAATCCCGCCGACGCCACGCGGTTCGTTCCGGTGCTTCAGAAAGAAGTAGCCGTCACACCAGGCCTTGTAGGCGTCATAGTCCGCGACCTCATGCGGTGTGCAGGCGCCGCGCATGGCTTCGTGAAATGTGATTGTGTCCGGATCGGTCTGGGTTCGTCTGGCATCCAGTACAGGCGTGAGATCCGCTCCGCCGCCAAACCACTGTTTTGTCGTGACAACCATGCGCGTATTCATGTGCACCGCCGGCACGTGGGGATTGTGCATGTGGGCAATCAGGCTGATGCCGGAGGCCCAGAAGCGCGGGTCTTCGTTTGCACCTGGTATCTGGCCTCTGAATTCAGGCGAGAACTCGCCATGCACCGTTGAAACGTGAACGCCTACTTTTTCGAAAACGCGACCATGCATCATGGACATGACGCCGCCACCGCCTTTGGCGCCCGTGCTGTCTGTCCGCTCCCATGGCGTGCGCTCAAAGCGGCCAGCAGGCAGGTCGGACAGCGGGCCTGAACGGGTGGCGATTTCTTCCTCCAGATCTTCAAATGCCTTGCAGATCTGGTCGCGCAGGGACTGGAACCAGCTGGACGCTACCTGTTTCTTGTCCTCGATACCATCGGGTATCGGACCGCCGCGGTTTTCCGGAGATGGTGCACTCATGTGATCGACCTTGAAAGAATTTATATTGTTATTCCGGAGTTGGCTCCGGGTTTTTGTTTCAGCTCTGGCTTTTAGGAAATGTGCCCGTTTGCCGCAAGGCTTCGCCCAGCGCCATTCCAGCGGATACTGCTACGTTGATAGAGCGCATTCCCTCAATCATCGGAATTGTCAGTCGCGCATCTGCAAGATCATGAATTTCCTTAGGAACCCCGGTACTTTCCCGTCCCATGAACAGGATGTCGCCCGGCTCGAAAACATAATCCGTGTAGGGTAACGCAGATTTCGTCGTCAGCAAAATCAACCGTCGGTTCTGGTCTTTGCGCCAGGCTTCAAATTCTGCGAATGACGTGTGACGCCGCATTGAGGCACGCTCAAGGTAGTCCATGCCTGCGCGCTTGAGAGCGCTATCGGAAATCGGATAACCGGCAGGTTCGATCAAGTGTACGGTAACCCCCATACAAGCGGCGAGGCGCAGAATGGTTCCGGTATTTTGAGGAATGTCGGGTTGATAAAGAGCTATGTCTGGCATGGGGTTCCGAGGTTTCGTCACAAGGAGCGCCGACATAACAGCTGCCGAGAGCTTTGTCATTTTGCCTGCCCGGCACCGCTTCAAAATGTCTGGGCTAATTTTTCGCCATGCGCGTAGGATACAGCCGAGATTCGCTCCTGCCTCTATTGGAGACCTGCTGTGTCCCCGCTTTTCCGACTATTCGAAACCTGGATAGACCCTTTTCGTACTGTGCCAGGAAAGGACATGCCCCATGGTGGTTTTGCCTTTCTGTTCTATTTTGTCAGCCAGGTGCGCTGGCCGTTTGCGGCGATGTTGGTGCTTGGGCTTGCTTCGGCCCTGGTCGAAGTCACGATCTTCAATTTTCTCGGAAACATTATCGACCTCCTGGAAACCGGTAATCGGGCAACCTTCTTTTCCGATAACGCCTGGACGCTTCTGATGATGGTGGCGGTGGTTCTTTTTGCGCGAACCATTGTCAGTGCACTTATGGCGTTGGTCGAGGAGCAGACTGTTGTTCCGGGTTTCTTCAATCTGGTTCGCTGGCAATGCCATCAGCGGGTCATGAAGCAAAGCCTCAGTTACTTTCAGGACGATCTTGCCGGGAGACTTTCGCAAAAGGTGATGCAATCAGGCATGTCGGCAGGTGATTTCATGATCAACCTGCTTCAGGTCGTCTGGTTCATTGTCGTTTATGCAGCCACCACGCTGTTCATGGTCAGCGAGCTGGACCTTCGCCTGGGGGGAATTGTCGGGATCTGGCTGATCTGTTTCGTGGTAACGGCGTGGGCATTCGTTCCCCGTGTACGCGATGCTTCCAAGTCGGTTGCCAATTCCTATTCCGGCGTCACGGGCAGGCTCGTGGACACCTACACCAATATTCAATCGGTCAAGCTCTTTGGCTCCACCAGGGAGGAGAGCCGGGGCGCCAAAGCGTCCGTTGAGGCATTCATCTTGAAACTGCAGGGCTTCACACGCCTGCTGACGTCAATCCGGATGATCATGTCAGTCATCAACGGTGTGATGATCGTTTCGATCACGGCAATGGCTCTGAAGGTCTGGCAGGACGGCGGGATCAGCACCGGTCATGTCGCCTTTGCTCTCAGCCTGATCCTGCGTCTCAACATTCTGCTCAACCGGTTGTTCAACCAGTTGAATGGCCTATTCCGCCACTTCGGTTCACTGCAAGACAGTATGGAGACAGTCGTCAAGCCGATTTCCCTTTCCGATCAAGATGATGCGAAAGAGCTGGATGTCAGGCAGGGGCGAATAAACTTCGAGAATGTTCGCTTTCATTACGGCAAGAAGGATGGCGTGATCGAGCATCTGGATCTATCGATCGCGCCAGGAGAACGGGTTGGCATTGTCGGGCCGTCCGGTGCCGGGAAGACGACCTTGGTCAGTCTGCTGCTGCGGTTCTTTGACGTGGAGGCGGGCCGGATCCTGATTGACGGACAGGATGTTCGCGGTGTCACGCAGGAATCCTTGCGCAAGGCGATTGGCGTGGTGACACAGGACACATCCTTGCTGCACCGTTCAATTCGGGAGAACATTCTTTATGGTCGGACGTCTGCAACCGATCAGGAGCTCTTCGAGGCCACTCGAAGAGCTCATGCCTTCGACTTCATTCAGCGGTTGGAGGACAAGAAAGGGCGCAAGGGATTTGACGCGTTTGTCGGAGAGCGGGGCGTCAAGTTGTCAGGCGGGCAGAGACAACGTATCGCTATTGCACGTGTTCTCCTGAAGGACGCGCCCATTCTGGTGTTGGATGAAGCAACTTCAGCTTTGGATTCAGATGTCGAGGCCGCCATTCAGGAAAACCTGCAGCGCCTTATGGCGGAAAAAACGGTGATTGCAATTGCTCACCGTCTTTCTACCATCGCGGCGATGGATCGCCTGATCGTCATGAACAAGGGGAAAGTTGTACAGCAGGGCAGTCATGAAGCCTTATTGGCGCAGGACGGCGGCCTTTATGCTCAACTCTGGCATCGACAGTCGGGTGGTTTTCTGGTGGCAGAACCGGAGCCGGCGTGAAGATTGTTCCGTATGATCCGACCGCGCGCGATCGCCGTATACCGGAGGTCAATAATTTGAGGGTCCAATGATTCAGCTTGCTGCTGCCTATTTCTTTACCGCTCTGGTGTTCCTTGCCGTCGACTATGTCTGGTTGTCTCAGGTGGCGACCAGATTTTATTTTGACCGGATCGGACACCTTCTGATGGATAAGCCCAACATGGCCGCCGCGGGGGCGTTCTATGTGATTTACATCGTCGGCATCGTGTTCTTCGCCGTTGCTCCAGCATTGAAAGCCGATAGTCTGGCGATCGCAGTGATTTACGGCGCTATGTTCGGGTTTTTCACCTACGCGACTTATGACGTAACCAACTTCGCCACACTTCGAAACTGGCCGGTCATTGTGACGATTGTTGATGTGGCCTGGGGGACTTCGCTTTCTGCAGTCTCTGCGTGTGGAGGATACTTGTTTGCACGTATGATTGCATAGAGTTTCGATGCTGCCTCGATTACCCTCCTGAATTTCTCGCAAATCTTGGGGTGAGAGACCTGAATCAGTACCACAGCGACAAACTTTGGCGCTGTTGTTACTGATTATTTACGCACGCCACGATAGATTTTCCTGGAATCAGTAGAAAAAGAGTTTGAGGCAACTTCAAGTTGCTGAAATTCGGCACGATACTCGGGGTAATAGCGTGACTCTATCGATCAAGGGCAGATTCGTTGCCATGGTTCTGTCCGCCGCCGTCATCATGATGGCAGGAACGGCATTTGCATTTTACACCTTCCGCCAGGCCTTCATGCAGGAAATCGGGACACCGGCCAGTGCCCAGCGTTTTCTCACCGGTGATGTGGCCGGCAATATCGACGGTCTCATACTTGACCAGATGATCACGATTGGAATGGTCGTTTCCCCGGTTGGTTTGGCGTTTCTGGGTTTCGCATTGATCCTCGCAATCGGTCTCGCACGCCCTCTGGCGCGTTTGCAAGATGGCCTGGATCGCCTCTCGGAAGGGGATCTTGATATCCAGATCGAAGGGGCGGAGCGCGATGATGAAATCGGCGCAATCGCCCGGTCGGTCACTGCTTTCCGTGAGAACCTGGTTGAAAAGGCAAAGGAGCAGGCTGAACAGGACCTGGCTCATCAGCAGGCGATGAACGCAGAGCGCAAGGCGCTGATGCAGGATGTGGCCGACGATTTCGAAAAATCGGTCATCGGTGTAGTGTCCGCTCTCTCAAAGGCTGCCGGCAGCGTGGAAGGCAATTCCCGTCAGCTGAACAATGCCATGGGATCGTCATTGGAAGCGGTACAGGGCGTCGATCAGGCAAGTTGCGAGGCCAACAATTCCGTCGAGGTCGTCACGAACTCCGCAGAGCATCTGTCCCAGTCGCTGATGAGGGTCCGCGAGGACGTGGATCAGGCGACCAATGTTGCCAGCGCCGCGGTTGAAGAAGCCCGCAAGACGGATGAAATCGTCGGTCGACTTTCCGAAACCGGACGTGCCATCGGGGAAATTGTCGAACTGATCAGTCAGATTGCAAGTCAGACCAACCTGCTGGCCCTTAACGCAACGATCGAGGCGGCCCGGGCTGGCGATGCCGGGCGGGGATTCGCGGTCGTGGCCAATGAGGTGAAAGCACTGGCCGAGCAAACCACAAAGGCAACAGACGACATTTCTGCGCAAGTCGCGTCGGTTCAGGAAGTTGCCGAACTTTCCGAAACCGCAATCCGCTCCATTGCTGAAACCATCGGACAGGTAAGCGACATTTCCGGCAAGATCCGCGAAGCCGTTGAGGAGCAGACCAGCGCAACACACGAGATCAGCAGCAATGCGCAGACGGCCCGGTCAAGCTCTGAACTGGTCGGCAGCAACGTCAATACTCTCAGTGGTGTCATGGAGACGAGCCGTTCGGCAACGGACGAGATGCAGCAGGCTTCCGCCGATCTGGGAGAGCTATCCAACAATCTTCAGTCGCAAGTCACTCAGTTCCTGAGAAGCATTCGGGCGGCCTGACCAAGTTCTTTCATTCCCTCCGCAAAATTGCGTAGGGTTTTTAAGCAGCTTTGCTGTGGGAGAGGCAAGTTAGAGATTGTTTCAGATTTTTCGTCTTAGGTTACCGCAAAGGAGTGACCTGAGACGAAGATGATGATCGGTAGAAACCTTGGCTGAATGGCCACAATACCAACTGTTGATTGGCTTGGGGATCGGGGCAATTGTTCTCGCTCTTGGCTATGCCTGTGGCCGCTGGCACAGAAGCGGGCGGGAAACAGAGCTTTCTTCCAAACTTGAAAACGATGCCGCTATTCTCAAACTCGTCGTTGAACATGCCCATGAGGGGCTTGTTCTGCAGGACCTCTATGGCCGGATCGAATGGTCAAATCCCGCCTATACCCGGCTGACCGGCTACTCTGCCGAGGAGATCCGCGGTCGTCGCCCGCAAGAGTTCATTCTGACATCGGACAACGAGCTTCCCGTCGAGGCTATCGAAACCTTCAAGTTTGATCTGAACAGGATACATTCCGGGTTCAAGGAGCTGATCCTGAACAAGCGGAAGAATGGGGAGGAGTTCTGGAACCAGCTGACATTTGCGGTGGTTGAGGGCGATACGCCTGAAAACACCAGAATGATCATTTTGTGCCAGGATGTGACCAGCCAGGTCGAACATGTGAAAGCGCTGGAAGAGGCCCGTAACAGGCTGAAGCATCAGGCCGAACATGACGATCTGACCGGCGTCGCGAACCGAACCGGGTTGGCAGCCTACCTGAAGGAGCAGCTTGCCAATCCACAAATCGGGAACGGCAAGATTGGTGTCGTCCATATTGATCTGGACCATTTCAAGGATATCAACGACAGCCACGGGCATATTGCCGGTGATGAGGTGCTGCGTCACGCAGCCAGGGTGCTGGAATCAAGTCTTGAGGGCAGGGGGCTGGTCGCTCGCATAGGCGGCGATGAATTTATCGGCATTGTCGCCGAGCCACGGGATCAGGCGCATATGGAAGTGTTGGGAAAGAAGATCCTGGAAGGGCTTTCAAAACCTGTCACGTTCGAACACCAGCCTCTCCGAGCTGCCGGTAGTGTGGGACTTGTGCTTGCCGATACTTCGCAGACAAGTGTTTCGGAACTTATCCATCGCGCCGATATCGCCCTTTACGCGGCAAAGCGAACAGGCCGCAACAGGTTGTCCTGGTACACGGACGCCCTCGGAGCAGCGCATCGCCAGAAGCGCATAATCATGGCGAAGCTGGATCAGGATCTTGAAAACGAAGCTCTCACCCTGATGCTGGAACCGCAATTCGATATCGAGCAGCAACAGATTGTCGGATATGAGGTGTCGACCAGATGGTTGCACCCTTCCGAGGGGCTGATCGATCCGATCCAGATGCTCTCCCAGCAAGATGACAGCAAACGCATTGCAAAGGTTGAGCGCTTCGCCCTGAGGAAAGGACTTTCACAGGTCAAACGCTTGCGGGAAGCATCAAACATTCCGTTCAAAATGTGCGCCAACCTGACGGAAGCAAGTTTCAAATGTTCTCGTCTTCAGGACAAGTTGCTGCAGTGGGCAAGGGAAGAGAACATCGAGCCGGAAGATCTCGTGATTGAACTCGACGAGAAGATAATCCGCTTTGATGAGCCTCAGGGATTGCTTGGGGAGCTTGAAAAGCTGTCGGCAAGCGGTGTTCAGGTTGGACTGGATGAGTTCGGTGGCGGACACGGTGGGGCAGGTCAGCTACTTCATGTGAAAGCTGATGTTATGAAGGTCAGCAAAGGATTGATCGCCGGTCTGGAGCAAGAGACGAACAAGCGTCAACTGGTTCAGTCCGTCATCAAACTGGCGGCGCAATTCGGTTTGAAGGTCGTTGCAGTCGGAGTAAACCAGCCGGAACAGCTGGAACTTCTGAAAGACTTCGGTTGCACCGTGATACAGGGCGAACTGATTTCCAAGCCGCTTTCACCCGCCGAAGCTGAGATACACATGCGTGAATTCGCATTACCGGATGCTGCTCAATAGGTCATCGGCGGCTTTGTTGCTCGCGCAGGGAGAGACGAATGTCTTTCGCTGATTGAAATTCCGAGTGCCTAAACCAATGGCTGTGTCAGTTCGGCAACAGTTTGCGCTTTCGTGTAACAAATCGACGTGCGGGCCCTTTTCAAGCGGGATAAAAGCGGTTACCACTGCAACCAGTCAGCTCTGATAGTTGGCGCTTCTTTTCGACCCAAGCGGCCGCCCGGCTGCGCAACCAGGAGGGCAATACATGATAGATCGTTGCATGATCCACCCATTTGCTGCTCCAGCTGGTTGCTCCAAGGTTTCTGTGCGCCTCCGTTAGGGGGCTCAGTCCTTCTTCAAAATCCAGAACTTTGCGGTGATCGGCTCAAGCCGTCTCCAGTGTGCTGCATGCGTGTCCCCGCATGTCCGCCGTCACCAGTTACCTAATTCCAATTCGGAGTTGTTCCGATGTCGTTCCAGTTACCGCCGGACCTGGCTGCGTTGGCAGACCGTCCGGACTTCGAAGTGCCTGTTCCCGAAGACCCAGACCCGGGTCTGTATCGCCGAATCCGACGTAAACTGGTCACGGCCGGTTTGTTTGTGGGAGCCACTTTTCTCGTTGCCGTGGTCTTCTTTATCCCGGTGCTCATCTTTAACGTGAGCCGGATTGAATCTCTGGAAATTGCAGGCGAACACATGTCCGCTTCGCATTTCGCAGAGCAGCTAGGTGCGCTTTTCTGGGGCACCGCAGTCCTGGCTCTGGCCTTCACCAGTTTTGTGGTAAATGTGCTCTTTTACGCAGCTGGTGCCCAAATACGGCCTAAATCTCAATCGTTTAGCCGCGAAGATGCGTTACGGCATCTTGCTGTGCTACGGTTGAGCGGGCCTGAGAGGTAATCATGTTTGATCGGTTCGAAAAACTCGTAGATCCGTTCGAAAACAAAGAACTCGACGTGCCGCCCAAGGGCTTTTGGGCATTCTGTTGGTATTATACCAAGCCTGTCTGGCCAATTCTGGCGTGCGTGTCGCTTTTTGGAACCCTGGTCGCCCTGGCCGAAGTTTACATCTTCACCTTCCTGGGTGACCTGGTCACATGGCTTGAAAGGTCAGACCCGTCCACGTTCCTGAACGAGAACTGGCCGACGTTGCTTTTCATGGTCGTGGTCCTTCTCGTCCTGAGGCCCTTGCTGGAAGTGGTGTGGCAACTCTTCTTTCATCAGGGGCTGATGGGCACTTACCCGATGTCCATTCGGTGGCGGGTTCACCGTTATCTGCTGCGCCAGAGCGTATCGTTTTATCAGAACGACTTTGCCGGGCGGATTGCGACGAAGCTCATGCAAACTGCGCTCGGCGTTCGAGAGGTCGTCTCCCGTATTGCCGACATCATGGTCTACGTGGCGGTCTATTTCGTTGCGGCGGTCGTGGTGGTTGCCGATGCCAACTTGTGGCTCAGCCTGCCGTTTCTGATCTGGATCGTGGCCTATCTGGTCACCATTCGGGTTTTTGTTCCTAAACTGCGGGATGTCTCCAAGCAGCAGGCCGACGCCCGTTCCTTGATGACCGGGCACGTGGTCGATGCCTATACCAATATCACCACCGTGAAGCTGTTCTCGCATGCGGACCGGGAAGAGGCCTATGCCAGAAATTCGATGTACGGTTTCCTGAAAACCGTCTTCCATCAGATGCGGCTCGTAACAGGACTCAACATCGTGCTGGTGTTCATCAACATGGTGTTGCTGACATCCATCGGTGGCCTGGCGATCATACTGTGGCAGGCGGGAACGGTGACGATAGGCGAGGTCACGATTGCGGTTGCCTTTGTTCTGCGATTGCAGGGCATGTCTCACTGGATCCTTTGGGAGCTGGCCGGGCTGTTTGAAAACATCGGCACAGTTCAGGACGGCATCACCACTATTTCCCGTGAACGGGAAGTGATGGATGCACCCGGTGCGAAGGCGTTGCAGGTCGAGCAGGGTGAAATTCGGTTCGAGAACATTCGGTTCCACTATGGCAAGGAATCGGGCGTCATCGATGATCTCAGCCTGACGATCAAGCCGGGTGAAAAGATCGGTTTGATCGGACGGTCGGGAGCCGGCAAGTCGACGCTCGTCAATCTGCTGCTGCGCTTCTACGACCTTGAAGGTGGCCGCGTCCTGGTTGACGGTCAGGACATCTTCCAGGTGCGCCAGGACGATATCCGGGCCAATGTCGGCGTGGTGACGCAGGATACGTCCCTGTTGCACCGGTCGATCTTCGAAAACGTTGCCTACGGTAAACCGGAGGCAACACGAGAAGACGTGCTGGCAGCCTTGCAAAAGGCTCACGCGTCGGAATTTGTCGAAGGTCTCGTCGACATGGAGGGCAGGACCGCCCTTGATGCGCATGTCGGCGAACGGGGCGTGAAACTGTCCGGCGGTCAGCGTCAGCGTATTGCCATTGCCAGGGTTCTGTTGAAAGACGCGCCGATCCTGGCTCTGGACGAGGCAACGTCTGCTCTCGATTCAGAAGTCGAACTGGCCATTCAGGAAAGCCTGTTCGATCTGATGACAGGCAAAACCGTGATCGCCATTGCTCATCGACTGTCGACGATCGCGGCCATGGACCGGTTGATTGTCATGGACCAGGGCCGAATCATCGAGGAGGGCTCTCATCAGGAGCTTTTGGAGAAGAACGGTCTTTACGCTCAGCTGTGGCAGCACCAGTCCGGTGGCTTTCTGGCGCCTGTTCAGGCGGCTTAAATCGCTGCACCAACAAACAAGGCCGGGATTCAAACGAATTCCGATCTTGCGCTTTTTCCCAAAAAAAGGGCAGAAAAACGACATTGGAGCGGTTTTGCCTGCGACATAGACGTTTTGCCGCGTCTGATGATCTGGACAACTGTTTAGAAGGGTGCAAAAAGACAAGCCGCTTGACCGGTTCGCGCTTTTCGCCGTAACCGGTCCCCGCGAGCCCGGCATGATTCCGACCTCCTTGCTGGCAAAGGAGGATCATCGGACATTGTACGGGCTTTCGGTACAGGTAGAACAGGTTTCGAGAGGACGCGACCTTGGCACATACGGATCAGGCGGAACCGACCCGCCGCGATTTCCTCTATATTGCGACCGGCGCCGCAGGCGCTGTGGGCGCTGCAGCGCTGGCATGGCCGTTCATCGACCAGATGAACCCGGATGCCTCTGCATTGGCTCTGGCTTCGATTGAGGTTGATGTGTCTGCCGTGGAAGAGGGGCAGTCAATCACAGTTAAATGGCGCGGGAAGCCCGTCTTCATCCGCAACCGCACCGAAGCGGAAGTGGACGAAGCCAAGGTGGTCCCGATCTCCGATTTGCCGGACAAACTGGCACGGAACGCCAACCTTCCCGCAACAGCTGAAGCCACCGACCCGAACCGCGGTGTCGAAGGCAAGGAAAACTGGCTGGTTCAGGTCGGCATTTGTACGCACCTTGGCTGCGTGCCGCTTGGTGATGCCGGCGACTTCGGTGGCTGGTTCTGTCCATGCCACGGCTCCCACTATGACACTGCCGGCCGTATCCGTAAGGGCCCGGCTCCCGAGAATTTGCTGATTCCGCCGCTCGAGTTCGTCAGCGACTCGACGATCAAGATCGGTTAACGGCAAAAATTTTTAGGAGACAGCCATGGCTGGACATTCAAACTACGTACCGCAGAGCGCGGCAGCGAAGTGGCTTGAAAGCCGCTTGCCGGTTATATCGCTCGTTCGCGGTTCCTTCGTCGATTTCCCGACCCCGAAGAACCTCAATTACTGGTGGACCTTCGGCGGTATTCTTTTCTTCGTGCTGATTGCGCAGATCATCACCGGCATTGTTCTGGTGATGCACTACACGCCGAACACGCTGCTTGCATTCGACAGTGTCGAACACATCATGCGTGACGTGAACTTCGGCTGGATGCTGCGTTACCTGCACTCCAACGGCGCTTCGATGTTCTTCATCGCCGTTTACATCCACATTTTCCGCGGTCTCTACTACGGTTCCTACAAGGCGCCGCGTGAGATCTCCTGGATTCTCGGCGTGATCATCTTCCTGATCATGATGGGCACCGCCTTCATGGGCTACGTGCTGCCGTGGGGCCAGATGTCCTTCTGGGGCGCGACGGTTATCACCAACCTGTTCTCGGCAATCCCGTTGGTCGGCGAAGCGATCAAGACCTGGCTGTGGGGTGGCTTTGCAGTCGACAACCCGACGCTGAACCGGTTCTTCTCGCTGCATTACCTGCTGCCGTTCATGATCTTCGGTGTTGTTCTGCTGCACGTCTGGGCGTTCCACACCACGGGCAACAACAACCCGTCCGGCGTTCAGCCGAAAACCAAGCAGGACACGGTTCCGTTCCACCCGTACTACACGATCAAGGATCTGTTCGCGATCATCGTGTTCATGATCTTCTTCGCCTGGTTCGCGTTCTATCTGCCGAACTACATGGGTCACCCGGATAACTACATCGAAGCAAACCCGCTCGTTACCCCTGCGCACATCGTTCCTGAATGGTACTTCCTGCCGTTCTACGCGATCCTGCGTGCCGTTCCGGACAAGCTTGGCGGCGTTCTGGCCATGTTCGGCGCGATTGCGATCCTGTTCGTTCTTCCCTGGCTCGACACGTCCAAGGTTCGTTCCGGCAAGTACCGTCCACTGTTCAAGCAGTTCTTCTGGATATTCGCTTTGAACGCAGTGGCTCTGGGCTACCTCGGCGCGATGCCGGCCGAAGGCTGGTACGTAACGTTCTCGCGTATCTTCACCGTCTACTACTTTGCACACTTCCTGGTCATCCTGCCGTTGCTTGGGTTCCTGGAAAAGCCGAGGCCGCTTCCGGCATCGATTTCCGAAGCTGTGCTGAAGGGTGGATCCGGAAAGCCGGTGGCTGCGGCAGCCGCTCCGGAAACGAAATAACGCGAACCGGATCAGGAGTTATTTGAAACAATGAGCACCATGATCAAAATGGTTCGTTCCTTCGCAGCGGTGGCAGCTCTTACCATCGCGACCCCGGCATTCTCCGCCGGTGGCGACGTTCACATCGATCGCCAGCAATGGTCGTTCTCGGGCCCGTTCGGTGTCTTCGACCGCGGCCAGCTGCAACGCGGCTTCAAGGTCTACCAGGAAGTTTGCCAGGCCTGTCATGGCCTGCGTCTGGTCGCTTTCCGCAACCTGGCTGAAAACGGCGGGCCGAGCTTCAGCGAAGCGGCCGCGAAGCAGATTGCTTCGGAGTACACCGTTGTTGACGGCCCGAATGACGATGGCGAAATGTACGACCGTCCGGCCATCCTGGCCGACCGGTTCCCGTCTCCGTTCCCGAACGAGCAGGCTGCTCGTGCGGCCAATGGCGGGGCATATCCCCCCGATTTCTCGCTTCTGGCGAAGGCCCGTGCGGCTCAGCGCGGCTTCCCGTGGTTCGTGTTCGACATCTTCACGCAGTATCAGGAGAACGGACCGGACTACATCTATTCGCTGCTCACCGGATATGAAGAAGATCCGGAAGGCATCGAGGTTCCGGCGGGTCAGTACTACAACCATTCCTTCCTGGCCGGTCAGTTCATCTCGATGGCTCCGCCGCTCTATGATGAAGCTGTCGAGTACACCGACGGGACGCCTATGACGGTCGACCAGTATGCGCAGGATGTTTCCGCATTCATGATGTGGGCAGCAGAGCCGCATCTGGAACAGCGCAAGAAGATCGGTTTCCGCGTTATGGTATTCCTGATTTTCTTTGCCGCCCTGCTGTACTTCACCAAGAAGAAGTTGTGGCGCAACGTCGAACACTAATTCCCTTTTCGAAGGGCATTCGAAAGGCGGGCTTCAAGCCCGCCTTTTTTTGTTTTCAGGTCTGTTCAACATGACTGCCGCTTGCTAATCAGCTTGTCGAAGTTGGAAGTTTACCCTGGAGTTCGGGCAATGACAGACGCGGTTTTGGGCATCACTGGTGGATCCGGCATTTATGATTTGCCCGGGCTGGAAAACTCCGAGTGGGTGACAGTGGAAAGCCCCTGGGGCGAGCCGTCCGATCAGGTGCGCATCGGAACCATCGACGGGCTGAAGGTCGTGTTTCTACCGCGCCATGGCCGCGGTCATGTTCATTCGCCCACCAGCATAAATTATCGCGCCAATATCGACGTTATGAAGCGCTGCGGCGTGACCGACCTGCTGTCTGTTTCGGCCTGTGGTTCCCTAAAGGAAGAGCACGCTCCGGGCATGTTTGTTCTGGTCGATCAGTTTATTGACCGGACTTTTGCGCGTGAAAAGAGTTTTTTCGGCACCGGCTGTGTGGCGCATGTTTCCATGGCAACTCCTGTCAGCCCGAAGCTGGTGGACGCCGTGGCGGCCGCTGCTGAGGCCGAAGGGCTGAGCTACAATAAGGGCGGAACCTATCTGGCGATGGAAGGCCCGCAGTTCTCGTCTCTGGCGGAAAGCAACCTCTACAGATCCTGGAATTGCGATGTCATCGGCATGACCAACATGCCGGAGGCCAAGCTCGCCCGAGAAGCCGAGATTTGCTACGCCACGGTCGCGATGGTCACAGACTATGACAGCTGGCATCCCGACCATGGCGAGGTTGATATCCAATCGATCATCAAGGTTCTGAAGGACAATGCGGAAAACGCACAGAAACTCGTTGCTCGCGTGGCGAGGGATTTTCCGCGCATGCATCAGTCCTGTCCCGCCGGATCAGACACGGCGCTCGAATTTGCCATGATGACGGCGCCTGAAAAGCGCGACCCGGCTTTGGTCGCAAAGCTCGATGCGGTTGCCGGCCGGGTTTTGAACAAGACGTCCTGAAACCAAGCCTTTTTCTGTTCCAAATCATTCGTCGGATACTGACGAATTCGCTTCGACCGGCATATCAAACTTGATATAAGCGTCGGTCGGGGCCTATGCCGGAACGATCATCCAAAGAAAGAGAACTCGATGACCGACCAGACGATCCAGGATGAATTGATAAGTGCGATCCGTACGATCAAAGACTATCCGCACGAGGGAATCCTGTTTCGTGACATCACCACGCTTCTCGGCAATGCCAGGGCGTTTCGGCGCGCGGTGGATGCACTGGTGCAACCATGGGCTGGATCCAAGGTGGACCAGATCGCCGGTATCGAGGCCAGGGGGTTCATTCTGGGTGGTGCTGTAGCCCACCAGCTTTCCGCCGGCTTCGTGCCGATTCGCAAAAAAGGCAAGCTGCCGCATGAAACCGTTCGGGTTGCCTATTCGCTTGAATACGGCCTTGATGAAATGGAAATGCACAAAGACGCTATTCAACCGGGCGACCGGGTCATACTCGTGGATGACCTGATTGCGACAGGTGGAACCGCCGAGGCCGCGTGCAAGCTGCTGCGGTCCATGGGAGCGAATATTGAAGCGGCCTGTTTCATTGTCGATCTGCCGGATCTTGGCGGACGCAAGAAGCTCGAAGCGCTGAACGTCCCCGTTCGGACCCTGGTGGAATTTCCGGGACACTGACCTGACATGGTGGGAGGAGCCAACGTCGACGTCGGTAAACCGGATTTTTCAAAGCAGTTTCAAAAGGACTTTGAGACCCTGCTGAAGTGGCGCCGCGATGTGCGTCGCTTCAAGACGGATGCCTTGCCGGAAGGTGTTCTGGAGCATCTGTTGCAGCTGGCGGATCTTGCGCCGTCGGTGGGCAACAGCCAGCCATGGCGCATTGTCGTTGTCGAGGCACCTGAAAGCCGGTCGGAGATAATCGCTTCCTTCGAGGCTGAGAACGAAGAAGCGGCAAAGCACTATGATGACGACAAGGCACAGCTTTACCGGCAACTGAAACTCGCGGGGCTGAAAGAGGCACCCGTTCACCTGGCAATCTTCAGTGATGATGATCCGGAGCAGGGCTACGGTCTTGGCCGGTCCACCATGCATGAAACGCTTGCCTACTCGACAGTCAGCATGGTCCATACCTTCTGGCTGGCCGCCAGAGCTGAGGGTATTGGCGTGGGGTGGGTGTCGATCCTGGATCCGGAACTGGTTGCAAAAGTTCTGCAGGTTGACGCGAACTGGCGGCTTGTGGCTTATCTATGCGTTGGCTTTCCTGAAGAAGAACACATCGACCCTGAATTGGAACGCGCGCGCTGGCAGTCGCGCAGTCCTTTGGAGACGCGGTTATTCCGACGATAGGAGCATCCTTTATGCCTGTGATTATCCGTCCGACCGAAGACAAAGATCATGCAGCCGTGCATCAGCTTCTGACGGAGCGCTGGACGGCGCCGGACATCATGCTCGGCGGCAAGATGTATGACGCGTCTCGCCTGCCGGGATACGTTGCCTATGACGGTGACGATCTTGTCGGACTTGTTACCTTGATCAAGTCCGACGACGAGTGGGAAATCCTGACGCTCGATTCCATCAATCGCTGGGGTGGTGTGGGCAGTCAGCTGCTTGATGCCGTGGTGACAGAAGCTCGCGCCAACAATTTAACGCGGCTGACGGTTCGTACTTCAAACGACAATCTGGATGCTTTCCGCTTCTACCAGCGCCGGGGGTTCCGCTTCGAGCGCATCGGCCAGGGCGTGATTGACCGGGAAAGAGAACAGAAACCAGGTATTCCGCTACGCGGCGACTACGGTATCGAGATACGCGACGAAATCCTCTTCGCCCGCGCACTATAACAGGAGAATTCCTGTCTCAGGCTAGCTGACCTGAGCTTGAACCCAGGTCAGCGAGGCAATCGTTCCAAGAACACGGTGGCCTTGAAGGAGAAAACGAGTTTTTCATCCTGATTGTGCGCCAGCATGTCGGAATGCAGCAGTCCCCATTCCGGGCGGCTTCGGCTCTCCGTTTTGCCTGTCACGATACGGGAATAGCGCAATGTGTCCCCGGCGTAGACCGGTTTGATCCATTTCATGTCTTCAAAGCCGGGTGAGGGACCATAGCGGGCGGGTGTTCTGCCTTCTTCCAGCGCCTGCCGGTGCAAGGCGTCCGAGGTTGCCACAAACAGCTTCATGAAGACCGAGGCTGTATGCCAACCGGAGGCGCATAGCCGGCCGAAGTGAGTTTTGGCGGCTGCTTCTTCGCTTAAGTGAAATGGCTGCGGATCGTATTTCTCGGCGAAGCGAATAATATCTTCGCTGGAAAATGTATGCTGCCCAAGTTCCAGTTTTTCTCCAATGGATATCTGCTCGAAGAACTGGGTCATTTGCTTGCCTGCCGTTTCTGAAACAGGATTGGATTTTCCCAGAGAAGCACCTGGGTTCCCAGTTGGTTGCTTGCCGTCACGCGAACGTACACCAATCCCAGATCAGGCTTGGAACGCAGGTCCTTTGTCTCCAGGACTTCAGCAACTGCGCTCAGCCTGTCTCCTGGCGAGACAGGCTTTTGCCATTTCAGCTTGCTGATGCCAGGCGAACCTCGTCCGGTGCTTTTGTTCAGCAGGCCGGTTGCGAGCAGGCGCATGACAAGCGCAGCTGTGTGCCAACCGGATGCGGCCAGCCCCCCTAACATTGAGTTTCTTCCCGCGTTCTCATCAAGATGGAAATCCTGTGGATCGAACTCACTGGCAAACTCGATGATATCGTCTTTGCTGACCGCTATGGAGCCGAGGTCGAAGCTCTGACCGGGCGCAAAGTCTTCAAAATGTAAGAGATCTGGCATGAAAGTAGATGGTGCTGGGGAAAGTCATACAAGGTGGTGTGCCGCACAGACCGAACGCGTTTCAATCAATCGTAGTAGATTTCATTGTCGTCCAGATAGACGTTGCTGGCCGAGCAGATGTCGATGTTGATCGGGTCGTCGAGAACTTCCTCGTCGTTCTCCCCTAGCCATCCGACCTGAAAAGTCTGATCGCATTCGCCGCTTTCGGCCGTGAATTCCGCCTGCGCGCTTTCTCCCGGATCCAGAAAATCGGACAACCAGTTGTCGCTCCAGCCGCTGCCGTCGTTGGTGTAAAAACCCACCACGACATTGCCGCTCGTGTTGTTGTAGATCTGAAAGAAGCCTTCGGAACCCGTGCCTTGCGCAATCGCGGATGACGTGCCCGCAATAATTACGGCCATACAGCCGACAACTTTCATGAATGTCATGGAAACTCCCTCGATACATCCCTTCGGCGGGACTATTGGGGGCAAACGCTATCGGTCGGGCCAAGAGAAGTAAATTCTTTTTTCTTGCAAGCTGTCTGTCACCGAAACCCACGGGCATTGGGGCACCGAACCGGATGCGGTTCCCGGAAACAGAGCCTCAACTCAGCAAGATTTATCAGATTGGCCAGTGCTAGGGTCACCTCAATCGAGCAAGGGCATTTGCAATGACGCAGCATGAAAAACAGGCGATCGCGCCAAAGGACAACGGTTACATCCGGCGGTTCAGCCGCGTGATCGAATATATCTACGCTAATCTGGACCAGGACCCGGATCTCGCAACGCTTGCTGAAATCGCAGCCCTTTCGCCGTGGCATTGGCACAGAGTGTGGCAGTCAACCTATGGCGAGTCGATTGTTGCGACTGTGAAGCGACTGCGGCTTCACAGGGCTGCGGCGGATCTTTCCTATACGGATGTGCCGATTGCCGCTGTCGCCAAACGGGCCGGCTATGGCAGCCTGGAAGCCTTCAGCCGCAGCTTCAAACAGGCCTATGGCCATTCTCCTTCCTCCTATCGCTCCGCCGGTGTGCAGGCGCGTGTTCAGCCCGCACATGGTGGTGCGCCAATTCCTCAATCCAAAGGACATTCCCTCATGCATGATGTTGAAATCAAATCTCTGCCGTCCGAGCATCTCGCGGTTCTCCGCCACAAAGGGCCATACATGGAAATCGGCAAGGCGTTCGAGAAGCTGATCGGAATTCTAGCAAGCCGGAATCTGATGGGGCAGGTCGGCGCGATGAAGGCACTGTATTTTTCCGATCCGACCCATGTGCCGGAAGACGAGCTGCAATCGGCTGCAGGGGTTGCGATATCGGACAGCCTGCCGGTGGAAGCGCCACTGGAGCAGGTGGAGGTGAGAGGCGGAGACTATGCAGTCCTTCACTACAAGGGGCCCTATGCAGACATGAAATGGGCCTATGAATGGCTCTACGGGGAATGGCTGACGAAATCAGAGCGTGAACCGGCGGATGCTCCGTGCGTGGAAGTCTATCTCAACAACCCGAGAGAAACGGCTCCGGCAGACTTGCTGACTGATATCTGTCTGCCTTTGAAGCCTGTCTCCTGACGGATCAAAGCGGCCAGAAGACAAGAATTGCGGGTATGGCGACGGCGAGCACAAGTATTTCGAGTGGCAAGCCAATCCGCCAATAGTCTCCAAACCTGTAACCACCCGGACCCATGATGATGGTGTTGTTCTTGTGACCGATCGGGGTCAGGAACGCACAAGATGCCGCCACGGCCACAGCCATCAGAAATGGATCCGGGTTCACGCCAAGTGAATTGGCAATCTGAACAGAAATAGGTGCCGCAATCAGGCAAGTTGCGACGTTGTTCAGAAAGTCCGACAGGGTCATGGTGACGATCATCAGAACCGAGAGCGTAACCCATGCCGGCGCCCCTGCTGTCAGGGTGATGATCCCGTCGGCAATCAGTTGGGCGTTTCCGGCGTCTTCGAATGCCTGCCCCAGAGGGATCAACGAACCGAGCAAAACGATCACTTTCCATTCGACAGAGCTGTAAACCTCCGTTCCGCTGACCAGGCCGCTGGCCGCATAGAGCACCACGCAGGCCGCCAGCGCGACGGGCAGGTAGGCAATGCCGGCGACTGCCGCAGCGATTGCCAGAAGGAAGCCGGCAATCGCAAGCCATGCCTTGTTGCGTTGGATCAGCCCGGTTTGCCTTCCTTCCAGCGGCAGAACGCCCAGCCAGTTGCAGGCGCTTTCCAGTCGCTCGGACTTGCCGAGAAGGAGGAGGACGTCTCCCGGACGAATGGTTTCGTGCCGCACCCGCTTCTGGATGCGGCGGCCCTCACGGGAAATTCCAAGCAGCGTAACACTGTGCCCGTAGAGAAGCCGCATGTTGAACGCAGACTGCCCGGTGATCCTTGAGCTGTCCGGAACAATGGCCTCAACGAGCGAAAGCGCAGAGCCGACGAGACCGCCTTTGTGCTGTTCGGAGCCGGCAAAGTCGAGCTTGGCAGCCCCCATGAAGCTTTCGATGGCCTTGGGGTCCCCTTCCACAACGAGATAGTCATCTGTCTTTATGGGCTCGCGGCGGGCAAAGCCCCTGATCCGGCGGCCGTTGCGGATCAGGCCTATGATCGCAACATCCTTGTCTTCGGCAATGGGATAAAGATCCCCGACCGACAGAGGCTTGTCTTCAGAGACCTTGCCGACTTTCAGCTCCGCCGAATAAAGGCTCTCGGCGAAGCCTTCCTGTTTCGGCTTTTCGCGGAAATGAGACGGCAACAAGCGCCAGCCGAACAGGGCAACAAAAGCGATGCCTATGACGGCAACGGTCAATCCAACGGGTGCGAAATCGAACATGGAAAACGGACTGCCTAGCGCGTCTGAACGGTATTCCGCAATCACGATGTTGGGCGGGGTGCCGATCAGGGTGATCATGCCGCCGAGGATCGTCGCGAAGGAGAGAGGCATCAGCGAAAGCCCGGGAGAACGATTGGCTTTCTTGGCTGCCTCCAGGTCGAGTGGCATGAGCAGGGCAAGGGCGGCGACATTGTTGATGATGCCCGAGAGACCGGCGCCGACGACAGCCATGAGACCAATATGTCTGGATAAACCACGAGATGCAGACAGAAGATGCATCGCAATCAGTTCTACCGCACCTGAGTTCATCAATCCTCGAGACACGATCAGAACCAGGGCAATGATGATGACGGCAGGATGGCCGAAGCCGGAGAAGATCTGGTCCGAGGGAACCAGTCCCAGGAATGCGCCGAGAATGAGCGCGGAAAAGGCAACGAGATCAAAGCGTATGCGGCCCCAGACCAACAGCGCGAAGACGATGCCAAACAGGGCGAATAGTTCAATTTGATCACTGGTCACGTAAGGCAGGCCCTTTGGTCTTCCGTTGGTGGGACCTTGCCAGATGAACATGACCAAAACGTAATCTCAAGGCCACTCATCGGACATGTCAACGCGCCATATTCTAATCAGCAGCAAGGCAATGAAGCCGCTGCAAAGAAAGGTAGAGAAGAAATGGGAAGCAGAAAAGGAGTAACAGACGAAGTCGACATCATGGTGCGGGCAAGGAACGCACGGAGCTCCAGTTGGAGATCATTTCTCGGCTTCGGCAATCACAAAAACAAATGGAAAGATCATCAAGGCCCGAACCCTCTTACAATGATGGGGCTGGATCGCAGCTAATCAAAACCCCGCTGGATACCCAGCGGGGGTTTTTTTTGACCTATAGAACGTCATTGCGACGTTGCAAGCCGTTTTGATGGCCGCCTGAAAGACGTGAAAAAAGTGCCTTCAAATCCACAGGTTGCCGAGTTGTTGGCAGGTCTTCGGGCACTCCGGGCCGGCCGATAAAAATTCTCCTTAAATCTCATAAACCTGGCGGTGTGTGTCCTAATTGTAATTTCCCGGTCAGACGCCGGACATGCGCGCTCCCCATATCCTAGTCAGCAGCAAGGCTATGAAGCCGTTGCGAAAGAAAGGGAGTGAGACCAATGGAATTCAACAATCGTTCTTACTACGAAATGAACCATCTGCTGCGGGAGTATGGTGCTCCGAAAACAAGCTGGAGTTCACGGATCGGCCTGAAAAGAAGCCGAAAGTGGAAAGACCAAAAAGGCCCAAATCCATTGATGATGATGGGACTGGACCGCAGTTGAGAAAAGACCCCGTTGGAAACCCAGCGGGGTTTTGTTTTGTGCGTATTGTCCGCTGGTCAGATGACGGTGACAGCCAGGGAGGGCAACCCGTCAACAGTCGCTTCCATCCTGTCACCAGGCCTGATCGGACCAACACCGGCAGGTGTGCCGGTCAAGATTACGTCGCCGGCAGCCAGTTCAAAATAATCCGACAGGTATGAAATCATCTCAGGAACCTTCCAGATCATCTG
>JBCCVB010000035.1:0-50584 GCA_039195965.1 Pseudomonadota bacterium | reverse complement strand
TTTATGACAGTTCCATGAAGCCCCTGCCCCACGCGCCTGCATCATTTTTCCGGATTTCAGGTTTTGCCATTTTGATTCAAGCACTTCGAACGAAAAGCACTGCCTGAAGTCCTGACGCCGCACTGCTGTGGCAATGCTTTAAAGAGCCGTGTATTTTCGACTGGATTTTTTCAGTCTTGCTGCGAACACACGGCTACAAATACTGGATACAGTCATAATACTGTCACCAAACCGTCACCGGTCTTCGCTCGGCGCCCGTTAAACACGGATTCTCGACCACTATCCTTCCCGATGGAGCCTTCATGTCCTCTCCTGCCCAGAAACATTGCCTTACCGAAAAACCGAACATTCACCCCGAAGCCAATGTCCAAAATTGTGAGTTGGGGATCTGGACAGAAGTCGGGGCGCGCACGGAAATGCGCGAAAGCCAGATGGGCGACTATTCCTATATCGTTCAGGAAGGCGATGTCGTTTGGTCAACAATCGGCAAGTTCTGCTCTATTGCCCGTCGCGTTCGGATCAATCCAGGCAATCACGCGACCTGGCGGGCATCCCAGCATCATTTCACCTATCGCGCTGCGGCTTATGAGCTCGGCGAAGACGATGCAGGCTTCTTTCAATGGCGCAAGGACGACTGGGTCACCATAGGTCACGATGTCTGGATCGGTCACAACGTCACGGTTCTGGCCGGGGTTACCATCGGTACGGGGGCGATTGTTGCGGCGGGCGCTGTGGTCTCCAAGGACGTTGCTCCATACACTGTTGTCGGCGGTGTTGCCGCCAAACCGATCAAGCGTCGCTTTACGGAGAAACAGGAAGAGGCGCTGATGGGCATTTCCTGGTGGGATTGGTCCCATGAACAGCTGAAGGTGCGCCTTCCGGATTTCCGGCAATTGTCGATTGATGCCTTTATCGAGAAGTATCAGTAATCAATCGTTCCTTCAGGACAACATCGTTTGACCGCTTCCTACTGCCTGCTACTCTTGCGAGTGACAGGAGGATGAAGGCCGATGAATACGAGACACGCATCCTGCCGATGCGGACAACTGAGAGCGGTTTGTCAGGGCGAACCGGTTAGAGTGTCCGTCTGTCACTGTCTGGAGTGCCAGAAGCGCAGTGGCAGTGCTTTTGCAACACAGGCCAGGTGGCCGGACGAAAACGTTGTGTTGTCCGGCGACTACAAGGAATGGTCCCGCATTGCCGATAGCGGACACAAGGCGACATACAGCTTCTGCCCCGATTGCGGGTCCACACTGGCGTACGTCATCGAAGGATGGCCCGGCGTAACAGCAATTCCAGTCGGAGCTTTTGCTGATCCCGATTTTCCGCCTCCCCGCTTTTCCGTTTACGAACATCGCAAACATGCCTGGGCACAGGTGCTTGGGGAGAATGTGGAACACTCTTCGGACCCACGCATTGCGTTCACACAAGGCAGGCTCAACACCGATTGACGACCTCATGACTGCTGCAACTGCTTAGGGCTGGGATGATACGACTCGATCGAATTCTATTGTATGTGCGCAACTTGGACCGGACAGCCTCGTTTTACGTTTCGCATTTCGGCTTCTCTGCGCATCAGGTTCCCGGCGACAGAATTATCGAGCTGGTACCAGCAGACGGCGGGAGCCGACTGATGTTGCACAAGGCGGGAAAAGCGCAAAAGATCGGCCAAAGCACCGTGAAGCTGGTTTTCAATGTTGAGAAAGTCGAGGACTTTTGCACCTCTGCCGAAGTTGAAGGGCTGAGCTTTGGACCTGTTCATCAGGCCGACGGATACCAATTCGCCAACGCCAAGGACCCCGATGGAAACTCCATCCAGGTTACAAGCCGTCCTGTCCACGAGACATGATCAAGTTCGTGTGGACGCATCCATGACTCCCCCTTTCAGAAATTTGCCGTTACAATCGCTCCATGCCGACAGAAACTGCAGTTCTTGAAACCAGCCTGGGTCCTTCCCTACGCAGATGGCGCGTGCTCAATCGCATCAAGCAGGAAACCCTTGCACGCGATCTCGGTGTTTCCCAGAGCCGAATTTCCCGATGGGAAAGCGGAGACGCGCAGCCTAGTGGAGCAGACCGGCTCAAGATCACGCAGCTTTTGCGCGCGCGACCGGAAACAGCCGCCGACAGGGCGCTTCTGGATCTTGTCACCCGAGCCTCGATGCCAGTGCATCTTGTCTGCGACCTGACCCACCGGCTGCTTGCAGCTTCTCCCGCGAGGACAGTCAACTGGCGCATCCCGACGTCAGAGCTGATAGACCGCCCGCTGTGGCGCTTTGCTTCCGAAAGCATCCGAACCGTTGAGCATCAATTGCCTGATCACGGATGGTTCGAGCCTCTTGGACCGGACGTTGTCTATGAGACGGAGCGGGCGGAGTTCAACGAACTGACCATTCCCCAAAGCCGCATTCGTATTTCGCGACTTCCCCTCTCCGACGGCCGGTTTGCCCGGCTCGTGCGGGATGAGCCAGCAACGTAAATCGGGCTCTGCATAAAATATTCATGCGATCGCCGCACCGCTGATCGCGCGCTAAACTGGACGGCATGACTCAAACAGATACAGCTTCCGTCGCCATGGAAGCAGACAACATGAGATTGTCCGGTATTCTGGACTTCCTCCAGGCGGCCGAACAGTTGAAAGACACGCTGCGTTCGGGTTCCACCCGAAACGGCCGGAGAGAAAGCACTGCCGAACACAGTTGGCGGCTGGCGCTCATGATCCTCGTTTTTGAGAAAGAACTTGGCGAAGTCGACATCCTGAAGCTTCTGAAGCTCAGCTTGATCCACGACCTCGGCGAAGCCATTTCGGGAGACGTTCCTGCCCCTGAGCAAAAGCCCGGCGATGATCGGCAGGACCGTGAAAGGCGCGATTTCCAGGAGCTTTGCGCTTCTCTTCCATCGGACACAGAACAGGATTTGCTTGTTCTGTGGGATGAATATGCGCAGGCACAAACGCTTGAAGCACGTCTAGCAAAGGCGTTCGACAAGCTGGAAACCATGCTTCAGCATCAACTCATGCCGCCGCGAAGTGTTATTTTTCATGACTTCAACCTGTCTTATGGCCGGTCTCACACCGATGGTTTTCCGCTCACTCGCCAAATTCGCGCACGAGTGGATGCGCAGACCAGGGAGATCATTGCGGAGCTGAAAAGCGAACAATCCAGCCAAGCATGCTGAGTGTTCATCGCCTGACGGTAGACAACAGTCCGCAACTTGAGAAACTCGACTTGATCAACCTTGAATTGACGAACTAACCTTCTTCCAGTCAGACAAAGGCCGTTTGACGCCAAGATTGGAGGAACCAATATGTTCGTGATCCTGCCCCGCAGCCAGGGACCGGTACTGGGTGTCGAGATTTCCGGCAAGATTGACATCGACCAGGAAAGGAACCTGATCGACCAGGCTGAGCAACTGATCAAGGAGCACGACAAGATAAGTGTTCTTGTCGTGCTGGGCGATCACGTCGGCTTATCCCTTGAAGCGCTGGCTGCGGACATAAAGTGGGTCCTCACGCACATGCCGCATCTGAACAAGATTGCCATTGTGACGGATAGCAAGATGCTGGCAGCCTTGATTGCCGTGGATGCAACCTTTGCAAAAATGGTCGGAATTCAGGAAAAGCACTTCGACAGGGATGAGATCGAAACTGCCTGGCATTGGATCGAGAGCTGAGAAACGCCTGTTGGTTCAGGCATCGGCCAGCTTTTCATCGCTCAGGAATGTGACCTGGTTCACCTTGCCGTCGCGAACTTCGATCATGTCACCGCTCGGAACTTCCATCCAGCAGTTACGTGCTTCGTCCAGCGGCTCGGAGACAACCATCACTCCGTCGTCAAACTGCCGATAGTAGAGCGTCGGCGGAAACTTATCGGAGGCATATCGAGCCGCATAGAGCGTCTTGCCGTCCGACCAGGCAGATGCAAAGCGCATATGAGGCATTGTTCCGGAATACCTGGAAAGCGCCTCGGCCTCATGCACAGTGCGGGCCATGGCCGCGCGCGGGTTTTGTTTCAGCCCATAGGCAAGTGCGATGAGAAACAGGCTCTCGCTGTCAGTCGCGCCAGAGCGCTCTCGGTAGAGTTCATCCGGGATCATGTTGTCCAGACGACGGCGCACCTTGTCATATCCGCCGACTTGCCCATTGTGCATGAACGTCCATCGGTCAAAGGTGAAGGGATGGCAATTGTCCCGTGTCGTCGCTGTTCCGGTCGACGCACGCACGTGCGCCAGAAAGTGTCCCGAACGAACATGTCGCGCAATCTGCAGCAGGTTCGGATCAGACCACGCGGGACGGACATCCTTGTAGAGACACGGTGTGTCGCGGTCCCCATACCAGGCCACACCGAATCCGTCGGCATTGACGGCCGTCTTGCAGGAGAGCGCGTTCCGGCTCTGATCGATCAGCGAATGCGCTGGATCGCAGATAACTTCTTCAAGATATTTCGGAGCTCCGCTCCAGGCAGCCCAACGGCACATAGTCTTTCACGATCCTTCAAGCAGCGTCCTGGATGGCTTTGAAACGCGCTGTGCTCTCATCACAGGCGTAGTGATCAGCAAGGGGATAAGGAGCGCGTGAGAGCTCATCCACGGCTTTGATAATCTTATCCGCTTTTTCTTCCGTCATCAGCACGGAAAAATTGAGCCGCGTCCATCCGGGTTTCTTGAGCTCCTCTCCCGAGAGAATGCGTTGGCGCA
This sequence comes from Pseudomonadota bacterium, assembly GCA_039195965.1. Taxonomy (GTDB): domain Bacteria; phylum Pseudomonadota; class Alphaproteobacteria; order Rhizobiales; family Stappiaceae; genus Roseibium. The sequence goes on along the minus strand of JBCCVB010000035.1, from coordinate 45,890 downwards.
TCGCCTCCGACTGCTCCTGCCCAATGTCCAGCAACCTATGTGCATAGGGACCGGCACAGGCACATCCGCCGCGGGTTTGTATTCCGTATTCATCGGAGAGCATGCGCGTAACCAGCTGCTGATGAATGTAACCGCCACGTTCCAGATCGCGCACGCGAAATGAGAAAACCGGCAAAACATGATTTGCATCGGGATTGCCCATGATTTCAATTGCCGGATTGTCGCGCCAGACCGCCAGAGCTTTCGCGCGCCAGGCGGCATTGCGTTCATCCATGGTTTTCTGCCCGATCGCTTCTTTGACCATGAAAGCCAATGCGGCGCGAATGTCGCCAACCACATTGGGTGTGCCCGCCTCCTCCCGGCAGGCAATGTCCGAGGTGTAGTCATGCCCCCAGGGCGACACAAACCGCACCGTGCCACCACCCGGAAATACAGGTGTGTTCATTTGAACTGCCGCCTTGCGAACGATCATCACACCCGAAGCGGCCGGACCACCGATAAACTTGTGAGGAGAGACAACGACCGCGTCTTTTTCGGCATCCGACCCCTCGTTCATTTCAACGGGCAGATAAGGGCCTGAGCCGGCGCAGTCCCATACGCTCAAAGCGCCGTAACGCTTCAACAGACGCGTGACCTCCCGGTCATCCGTCACGATGCCGGTTACATTGGACATCATGGAGAAGGCGCCCACGATCAGGCGGTCCGTCCCGGCATTTTCAAGAACGGTCTCAAGTTCCCTTAAGTCTGGCCCACCATCGCGTGCCTCGCCAATCTCGATGACTTCCGCGCCGCTTTCCCGCCAAGGCAGAATGTCGGAGTGGTGCTCGTAAGGTCCGATCACGACGAGAGGCTTCTCTCCTTTTTCAACCGCCGTTGAGACCCCCAGGAGATACACAAGTCTGTTCAATCCGGCCGTCGCGCCTGAGCCGCAAAAGACTGTCGCAAATGCCGCCTTGTCGGCACCGCAGATTCTGGCGATTTCTGACCTTGCCGCCTCACGCATGCGGGTCATGGCACTGCCGCAGTAAGACGCTTCCGTGTGGCTGTTGGCATAGACAGGCAGGACTTCGTCCAGCACGAATTCTTCGATCTGACGCAACGCTCTGCCGGAGGCAACGTAATCCGCGTAGATCAGCTCACGCTCGCCAAACGGACCGGAGATAACCTTGCCCTCTCCGATCAAGCCAGCTCTCAGGCGGGCTGTCAATTCGGGCTCATTCAGCATTTTGCGAAATTGATCTAGTGCGGTGCCGTTTTGTTGGGTCATTTTTTGCTCCGAATCCAAGTATTCAGATCATACGACCACTCGGCATGGGATTTCCTCCCATAGTTTGATTGTCATAATTCCAATTTTGTGTCACTTGATTGCATATGGAAGAAAAATTCGATCATATTGATCGTGCACTCCTTCGCGCCCTGCAAAGAGATGCCCGGTTGTCGCAACGGGATCTGGCTGAGAAAGTCGGCTTGTCGCAGAACGCATGCTGGCGACGGCTGAAAAACCTTTACGAAAGCGGCCTCATTGAAGGTCACACGGTAAGGCTGGACCCGGCTCGGCTTGGTCTCAATCTCACAGTCTTCGTCATGATCCGTACACGGCATCATTCCAAGGATTGGCTGGAGACCTTCCGGGGCGAGGTATCGTCGATCCCGAATGTGATCGATTTCTATCGGATTGCGGGAGACTATGACTACATGTTGAAAGTCGTGGCCGAAGACATGAATGCCTTCGACCGGGTCTATCAACGCCTGATCGAGAAGGTCGATCTGGATACGGTCACGTCTTACATGACCATGGAGGCGATCGCGGATGCCCGCGATCTGCCGATTTAACCAGCGCTATTACCGGCGGCGACCGCCACCGCCCCGACGATGACCACCGCCACCTCCGCGTTGCGGGCGAGCCTGCTGAGGACGCGCCTGTTGCGGACGATTGCGTTGGACATTCCGTTGGCGGTTCACCTGTCGATTGCCTGTAGTCCGGGCTCTGCGATCCTTGTTGAGGTGGGCCGGAGCCTGTTTCCTTTGGGCAGGACGGGTCGACGGTTGCTTGGCCGGCCTTTGAGCCGGTCTTTGAACGTTGGGCTGCTGGGCCGGCCGTTGAACATTTGGCCGTTGTCCTGCCGGCAGGTTTGTCGGACGATCACCGCTTGGCCGGTTCACGTTCGGTCTTTGCCCGGCGGGAAGATTTGCCGGACGCTGAACGTTTGGCCGATCCCCTGCATTGGGCCGGTTCTGGATACGATCGCCCGCCGGCCTGTTTGCAATCGCAGAGCCGACGCCGGCTCCGATTGCACCAGCGGCTGCGCCTGCTCCGATATCCCCAAGGCGGTCCTGGATGTTCTCCCGGGAAGGTGCAGCAACATCGCCCCAGCGACCGCCTTCGAACTTCTTCCAGTTCTCGCCATCACGGCGGTAGACAGACCCGTCTCGCCCAGCGAACACGTCGCCGCGCCGGTCAAGACTGCCGATGCGTCCAAGGTCTCCGCTATGCTTCCAGCGATTGACCGCGCCCTGCTGAAGATCGCGCGTACGTGCCCATTGAGGCCCGGAGACCACTGCTCCCCCCCAGGACCCGTAAATGCCACGTGCGCCACCGGCAACGATCCGATTGCCTGTCCGTGGATTGTAGGCGGTGATGAAACCGGCGCTACCACGCGGACCGCTGATGGCTGCCCCGCGAATGTAACCGCCGGTGCGTGGGTTATAGATACCTCCGGCGGCAATGCCGCGACGCGGACCATAGGCGTAGCCGTAACGGCCGTAGACGCCTCGCACGGGATTGTAGAATGCGCCGATGCCGTAAGTGACCGGACGCGGGAAATAGATCGGCCGCAGACCCGGACGATACCAAGGCCGGTAATACCAGCCGGTGCCGTAGACGAAGACGCCCCAGGCCAGGAAGCCGGTCAGATATCCCATTGTGTAGCCGTACCAGACCGCATTGGGCTCGGTTTCATACACCCGCACATAAGTGACGTTATAGACCGGTGAGGACGGCGGAATGGTGTAGATTTCGTCTGGGACGGCGGTTGCCACAACGAACGGTCCGTCCGGGCTGTCGCTCACGAACCAGACGCCATTCTGCAGAACATAGTACTTTGCACCGACCTGGATGACCTGTTCATTGGTGTTGACCGCGTAAGACATTGACGTGCCGTCGATCGGCTCGAATTCCGGGTCACCAGCATAGGATACGTCCGCACTCACAGACCCGACTTCCACGCGGGCTGTCGTCGGAATGCTTGCCTTCAGCCTTGCCTGTGACGCTTCTGAAGTACCGGGAATTGAGGAGCGCACCGAATAATAAGGGGCATTCTCTGGAATATTGAGAAAATCGGACGGCATGTCGGGTGTCGTGAATTCCCATGGTCCGTCCAGGGAAGTCGACTTGAACCAGCGGCCGGAAACCAGAATGTACCAGGTCTTGGTGGTGGTCAGGAAAAAGACATCGCTTTCAGTGTTGGACGCCCATTCCAGGTTTGTGCCTTCGACCGGCTCCAGCTTGGGCTCACCTTCAAAGACGATCATTTCCGCAGGCTTGTCCGAATAAATCACTTTCGGAGCCTTGTTGTCCGGGAACGGTTCCGGCGGGATGGCCTCGCGTGTTTCCTTCCAATTATCGTCATCCGGCAGTGCCTTGATGAGATCAGGCAGGTCTGTCACCGGCTCCCAGCCTGATGAAACATTTTTGGACTTCAGCCAGGATTTCTCGTCGCGGAGGTAGAATTCCGCCGTTTCGTCGATCTTCAGAATGTCCCAGTTTGTGTTGACGATGAAGCTCAGTCCCTGATCTCCCTTGACCGGAGCCAGGACCGGAGCGCCTTCGGTCTGCACCAGGATGGCCGGTTCGTTGGAAATGAAGATCGGCGGCGCTTCAGCGTTAAGCCCCTTCACGTCGTCCATACGCTGGTATTCCGCCAGTCCGGCTGTAATTCTGTCTTCCTTCACGGTGACCGTTCCGGTCGGCATGATTTTGCCCACCTGAAGCGTGAGATCTGTCAGGGAAGCGCGATCCAGCGCGGAGAAATCGAGCTGTGTGACCTGGATCTTGTTGACATCGACCAGACCTTTTTCCGGATCGGCAACTGTTTCCCCCGTGACACCGATAACGCCGAAAACAGGATTAGCATCCTTGTCCTTGACGTATTCCGCCGCGACGAGCACCTTCAATGTCTTGAAATTGTCCCACTCGGTAAACTGAGGTTGATAAAGGATGAGGGTTGCGCCGCCATCGGTCTCATAAGACCGTGGCCAGCCGGTGCTTTCTTCAGCTTCAGCCAATTGGAGATAGTTTCCACTGACGAAGCCGTTCTGACCATTGTAGCTGACGGTGCACCATGCTCCGTTGTCGTCGCAGTTTTCCAGTTCAACCGATGTTCCGCTTGGAATGGTTCCCAGGGATCCGTAACCCGTACCCGGCCCTTGCCGGAAATTCACATTTGCGGTCGTTACCGCTGGCGCCGCCAGGACCCCATTCACGAGAACGGTTTGGAAAATAAGTGCTGAAGATAAAAGAACTGAAATAGGCTTGCGCATCAGGCCCTCCCAAACGTGGAACATGCCGTTTCCAGGTCGCACGTGATGAGGCAGTTGCCGGCAACCGATAACGCAACCCGGTCAGTATCAAACGATCCTGCACCTCACTCGGGCGAAATGTCCAGTGCGCCATAACAGATTGATTTGACATTTTGTATCGGCACCGCCGCGCCAAAAGTGACGCGACGCCAGTTTGCCTGCGGCTCGCTGCAATCCTCAAACAAATCGGGGGAGAAAAGTTTTGAAAAATTCAGACAATAAAAAACCGGCGTGACTTTCGTCACGCCGGCAGGAGCCTCGGAGGAAACACCGCTAATTTTAGCAAGCTACCGAGGAAAGCTTTGATGTGATCATGGAAACGGCCTGGCCGGTGCGTGCGGACTGCTGAGCAGCAAGTCCCATTTCCACGGCAAGTCGGCCATCGTCCAGCGTCACTTCCGGCACCTCTTTTACACCACGAACGACGGCAACAAAGCCCTCATGCTGGTAAAAAGTGGAACCATTGTGATCTCCCGCGTCAAGTATGGTGGGATCTACGGGAATGTCGACCTGACGCGGCCCCTTCGGATTGCGGGGAGAAACGACAAGTTGGGGAACAGGAGGATCGCCGAGCTCCTGTGGCCAGAAACGTCCAGGACCTGGCACAAATGCTTCGATTTTGCCTTCCGGTCCGATTGCCACGACTTCTTCCTGGTATCGGGATCCTTCAGCAAACATGCATAATTCCAGCATGGCGCGAGACCCGTTTTCGAAGTCCACAATGACATAGCCGTTGTCGAGTACATCGGGCTGTTCACCCCCGTATGACTCATCCTTGTGATTCGCATCCTGCCCGCCGGACGCCATCACGCGAACTGGTTCGCTTTTCATGATCAACCGCATCAGATCGAAGAAATGACAGCATTTCTCGACGAATGTTCCTCCCGAATAGCGATTGAATCGGTTCCAGGCACCCACCTTGTCCAGGAATGGAAAGCGATGCTCACGGATCGTCAGCATCTTGATGCCACCGGTCGCCTGTTCCGCCTGTTCGATCAAGGCCGCTATCGGCGGCATATAGCGGTATTCCATCGCCACCCAGACAGGTGCCGGATAGGCAGCCTTGAAGGCCTCAAGTTCAGCCAGATCCTTTGGATCTGTAAATAGCGGCTTTTCAATCAGCAAAGGCAACGGGCGCTTCTGACGGATTTCCTCCATCTGCGGCACATGGCAGTGGTTGGGGCTGGCAATAAGAATGCAGTCCAGTGCTTCGAAATCCAGCAGCTCGGCAACAGATTCAACAAACACCGCTTCCGGGACGAGATCGGCCGACGCCCTGGCCATGTCGGCGTCGGGTTCGAAGATTACCGTCACTTCGGTATCCGGCAAAAGGGCGATGTTGCGCAGGTGTTCCTGCCCCATCATTCCACAGCCGATAACACCGTACCTTACCTTTGCAGGCATATAGTCCTCCATATGAGGTGGGGTCCTTAGCCCCGCCTATTTCAGTCGCTGTACGTAATGCGCCTTGTCGGTATCGAACCAGGTTCGCGAATATTCGACCGGCTTGGGCCGGTCCGCCCAGCTGAACCGCTCGATGTAACCCGTGATCGTTCCCGGCGCTTTGGAAAAACTGTCCGGCGCCCAGTCGGGCACCTCCCTGATCGTCACCCGGTCTTCGGCCCTGACAATCCAGAAACCCAGTTGTTTTTGATAGAACCGGTAAAGGGAGTCAGACAGCAGATCTTGCTTCACAATTCCAGAGTCGCCGTCGAGCCAGATTTCTTCAACTGCGATCATGACGTCGTTGAGATACCTGAGGCGCCGGATGCGCGTCCCCTCGCCGCTCGTCCCGAAGGCTGGCAGGTCCTCTGGTTTCTCCATGCGAGTGACGTCCAGGATGTCGGCACGCGGCAAGCCGCCACCTGATAGCAGCTCCAGACGAAACATCGCGTAGACGCTTTCATTGGTCCCGCCCTGACGTATGTAGTTTCCCGAACCCTGGATGCGCTCAAGTAAGCCTTTTTCCGTAAGGTCGGCCAAGGCCTTGCGCAGCGTTCCGATCGAGATACCCAGCTCTTCAGCCATCTCTCTTTCAGGCGGCAAACGCTCTCCGTCGATCAACCGTCCAGCGGCAATATCCCTAATCAGAAGCTCGCTTATCTGCACATAAAGCGGCAAGGCGCTGGAGGTTTGAGAAGCGGTTTGCATGGCGCACCGGTTGTCTTTCGTCAAAAATTGATACACTATTGATTTACATCAAATCGGGTGATAAGCAAGAAGAAATCGAAGGCAAAGTGAAGCCATTCGAAAATAAATGAAACCCAGGGAGGCATTTCATGACCATTGTCCCAGTGACTTCGCCGGATTTAGATGCAGCGGAAGTATCCTGGTTCGCCGCACTTTGCTCCGACGACTATCAGTTTCTGGGGGTTCCCGAAGGCCGCCTGCGTTCTTCGTGGGAGCACTGCTCTTCGATCGTGAAGACAGCGGAGGCGCAAGGCTTTCGCAATATTCTGTGCCCGTCATCATACCAGGTCGGGCAGGACACTCTTTCATTTGTCGCCGGCTGTGCCCCGATCACCGAAAAAATCAACCTGCTGGCAGCGGTCCGCTGCGGTGAGATGCAACCGATCATGTTGGCGCGAACCATCGCGACGCTTGATCATATGCTCCAGGGCCGCCTGACGGTGAACATCATCTCCTCCGACTTTCCCGGTGAGCAGGCTGACAGCGGCTACCGATACCAGCGTTCGCGCGAGGTGGTTGAAATCCTGAAACAGGCCTGGACGCAGGATGAGATCAACTACGAAGGCGAGATCTATAACTTCAAGAATCTCACGACAGATCCTGCTCGCCCTTATCAGACCGGCGGGCCATTGCTCTACTTCGGCGGCTATTCCCCGTCAGCGCTTGAGCTTTGCGGACAGCACTGCGACGTCTATCTGATGTGGCCGGAAAAGATCGAGGAGCTGGAAGGCCGCATGAAGGCTGTCCACGCTGTTGCCGAGAAGTACGACCGCACACTGGATTACGGTCTGCGCGTCCACATGATCGTGCGCGACACTGAAAAGGAAGCGCAGGAGTACGCCGACTACATCGTCTCCAAGCTGGATGACGATCAGGGAACCGCAATTCGCGAGCGGGCCCTTGATGCCAAGTCACTTGGTGTCAGCCACCAGTCCAAGAACCGTGAGATTGCCGACGAATACGGCTACATCGAACAGAACCTTTGGACAGGTGTTGGCCGTGCACGATCCGGCTGTGGCGCTGCACTTGTCGGGTCGACCGACCAGGTCATGACCAAGATCGAAGCTTACCAGAAGATGGGCATCCGGGCCTTCATCTTCTCCGGCTATCCGCATGAAGAAGAAGCAAGGCATTTTGGCGCGCGCGTGTTGCCAAACCTCAAGACCTGCTCGCTGCCACATGCTTACGGCCGCGTACCGGCCGAAACACCCGCAACACCGCTTGGCAATGGAGTTCGCCGCTAATGGAGCGCGTCAAACTTTCCGACACCCTGGAATTTTCCCGCCTGATCTATGGCATGTGGCGGCTCGGTGATGACACCGACACCTCCCCTGCTTACGTGGAGCAGAAAATTCAGACCTGCCTTGAGCAGGGCATCACAACGTTTGATCAGGCTGATATCTACGGTGGCTATGCAGCCGAGGCGGTCCTTGGCGGCGCATTGAAAGCCAATCCGTCACTTCGAGACCGGATGGAAATCGTCACCAAATGCGACATCGTTGCACCAGTGGGTCGCTATGCCGATGCCAGGGTAAAGTATTACGACACGTCCAGGGCTCACATCGAAAAAGCGGTTGACCTTTCCCTTGCCGATATGGGGATCGAGAGTATCGACCTGCTGTTGATCCATCGCCCGGATCCATTCATGGATCATCATGAGACCGGATCAACGCTCGATGACCTTGTCAAAGCCGGCAAGGTAAAGAACGTCGGTGTTTCAAACTTCCGCCCTTGGGACTGGGAGCTGCTCCAGTCAGCGATGACCAACAAACTGGTGACCAATCAGGTCGAGATCAGCCTGAAGGAGATTTCGCCCTTCACCAACGGCGACCTGGCGTTCCACCAGCGGATCGGAACCAGATTGATGGCATGGTCTCCCCTCGGAGGCGGCTCACTGGTTTCGGAGGAAGGCAAACTGGGCGACGTCATGGACGAGCTCGCCGGTTCATTCGGTGTCGACCGGTCTGCAGTTGCCGTAGCTTTCCTGCTGGCCCATCCGGCGAAGCTGCTGCCGGTTCTGGGCACGAACAACATGGAGCGGATCGCAAAGATCTCCGATGCTCTGAAAGTCTCTCTGGATCGCGAAACCTGGTACCGGCTCTACGAAGCCGCCCTTGGGAACGAGGTGCCTTGATGACCATGCAAAACGCCAATCATCCACTGACCTTTTCTCCGGATTCGGACAACACCCGTCTTCTGCGGGACGCCTTCGGCCGCTTCGCCACTGGAGTAACCGTGGTCACGACCGATTCAGCAGACGGTCCTGTCGGAATTACCGCGAACAGCTTTTCGTCGGTTTCCCTGGATCCACCACTGGTCCTTTGGATGCCTGACAAGGGTTCTCGACGGTTTCGCTATTTCGAAGACGCCGAACACTACGCCATACACGTCCTGAGCCATCATCAGGCTGAGGTTTGCAACGGATTTGTGCGTAATGCCCACGCCTTCGATCAGCTGCCGCACACGGTTGACCACAACGGAGTTCCGCTGATCGAGAATTGCCTGGCCCGTTTCGAGTGCAAGCGTTTTGCCGCCTATGAGGGAGGCGACCATCTGATTGTGCTTGGACAGGTTACGCAAGCTGAGATGCGTACGGGAGACGCGCTCACTTTTTTTGCAGGAAAGCTAGGGCAAATCGCCCCACAGTAAGGACGGAAAACGGGGCAAAGGGGTGCTCCGTTCCGAAGTACAAACTCGGGAGGGGCCCGTATGGGCATTTTACTGGCGGTCTTGTCACCGCTCTCCTTCGTCAATTCGCACCTTTTGCGGATTGGCCGTGCGATAGGAATCGTCGCCGTCGCTCTGATGGTTGTCGCAATCCTGATTCAGGTCGTATTCCGCTACGTCCTGAACAACGCCCTGCCCTGGCCTGATGAAGCCGCTCGCTTCTGCATGCTCTGGATGACGGGCCTGATGGCACCAACGGCATTCCGCCGGGGTGGTTTTGTTGCGATCGACATGCTCGGCCAGGCGCTTCCCCGCTTACTGAGCAGCCTGCTGTCCCTTCTGCTCCTTATTATCTCGCTGGCAGTGCTCGTCATAGCGGTTCAGATTGGATACGCGGAAGTCACCGGCTTCGGTGGCAAGTTCGCTACCGCATCTCTTTATGTTCCAGGCAACGTCTCCCTCACCGAATGGATCCGCGTGCCGCGCAGCTGGATGATGATGTCGATATTCGTCGGCGTGATCCTGCTCACACTTGTGAACATTGAACTGATCCTTCGCAATCTCGTTTCCACCTTCGGCGGCACAGAGCGCCTGCCGGCACTTCCGGATGTAGACATGGCGGGAGCTGACTGATGCTGATCTGGTTTCTTCCCGTCTTTCTCGTTTTCCTGATGATCGGTTTGCCGGTGTTTTTCGGCCTGTTGGCCGCACCCGGCATGCTTTTGTGGCTGAACGGTCAGGAACGTGACATCACGCTTCTTTACCGTAACGTTTACAACGGCATGGACAGCTTTCCTCTGATGGCGATTCCGTTCTTCATGCTTGCAGGTGAGCTGATGAACAAGGGTGGCATCACCCTGCGCCTGGTCGAGTTCAGTCAGGCGTTGATGGGCCATCTGCGTGGTGGTCTTGCCCATGTGAACATCCTGTCCTCAATGCTGTTTGCGGGTCTCTCCGGCTCCGCCGTTGCCGATACATCAGCACTCGGTTCCATGCTGATCCCTGCGATGGAAAAGCAGGGCTACACCCGCCGATTTGCTGCGGCTGTCACAGCCGCCAGCTCCGTCATCGGACCGATTATCCCACCTTCCGGTATCATGATCATTTACGCCTATGTCATGGGCGAAAGCGTTGCAGCGCTGTTTCTGGCAGGCATCGTTCCCGGTGTCATGGTCGGTGTCGGCCTGATGCTCATGGTCCGTTTCATGGCAGACAAATACGACCTGCCCAAAGCGCAGAGGATCGTCAATCCGGGCCAGTCAATGGCACCAGTCGAGTTCTGGTTCTCGTTTGTCGTCCTGAGGGTCAATCTTGCAGGATTGGCAACGGTCCTTGCGGTGATGGCCGCCAGTGGCATGGGGTTTGCCGCATTCTCAACGACAGTGACCCTGCTTCTGTTCCTCATCATGATGGTGTTGTCACACTTTCTGCTGTTGCGCCTGCGGGGCGTCGTCTCCAGCGATTTCCGGATCGTCTGCAAAAAGGCAGTTGCTCCGTTGCAGACACCAATCATCATTCTTGGCGGAATTCTGCTTGGGGTCTTCACACCGACCGAGGCCGCGGCCGTTGCAGTGGCATACGCGCTCCTGATCGGCTTCTTCGTGCTTCACTCGCTTAAGCCTGGCGAGATCCCCGGTGTTCTGAACCGCGCCGGCATCACGTCGGCCGTTGTTTTGCTGCTTGTCGGCGCAGCAATGGCATTCAAGACCGTGGTCAGCCTCTCTCACGCGCCGGAAATCATGGCCGAGTTCGTGCTGACCCTGTCTGAAAACCCGTTGATCCTGTTGTTCCTGATCAACCTGCTGCTGTTCGTCGTCGGCATGTTTCTTGATGCGGGCCCGGCAATCATCATTCTGGGACCGATCCTTGGACCGATCTTCACGTCCATGGGCGTCGATCCTATCCACTTTGCCATCATCATGAGTGTCAACCTGACCATCGGACTGGCAACGCCGCCGATGGGTCTGGTGCTGTTTGTGGCCGCTTCGGTTTCCAAGGAACGGGTGGAAACCATTGCCAAGGCAATTCTGCCGTTCCTGGCGGTGGAGATCGCAGTGATCTTTCTGATCACTTACATCCCCGCACTTTCAATGACGATCCCGCGTTGGACCGGATTTGCCAACTGATTCTGAGCTTCTAAAGGGAGGTACCTAATGCTCAAGACTGCACTGAAAACGCTCACCGTTGCGGCGATGCTCGCCGGCTCCGCGATGAGCGCAGTTGCCGCGGATTATACGCTGCGCGCAACCGCCAACTCCAACGAAAACGACGAGGACTACGATGGCCTTGTCGTCTTCAAGAACTTCGTCGAAGCCGCTTCCAACGGCGCGATCGAAGTTGAGCTCTTCATCGGAACTCAGCTTTGCTCGAACGGTGCGGAATGTCTTCAGGGCGTCGCCGGCGGCGCTATTGATATCTATATCTCCACTTCCGGAGGCGCATCCGGCATCTTCCCGTATGTTCAGGTGCTCGACCTGCCTTACATGATGTCCGACGACCGGATCGCGGAACACGTACTCTCAGGTGACTTTGTCCGCACAATGCGCGGCATGGCACTTGAAGATTCCGACAACTCCATCCGCCTGATGACCATCGGCAACACCGGCGGCTGGCGTAACTTTGCCAACACCAAGCGCCGGATCGCAAACCCGGCCGATATGGAAGGCCTGAAGATCCGCACGGTCGTGGCCGATCTGCCGCAGGAACTGGTCAAGTCCCTAGGAGCCTCCCCGACCCCGATCCCGTGGCCGGAGCTTTTCACCTCCTTCCAGACCGGCGTTGTCGAAGGGTCCAAGAACGGCATCACCGACATCATGGGCATGAAATTCCCGGATGCCGGCCTGCAATACGTCACCCTTGATGGTCATGCCTACATGGGCGCGCTGTGGTGGATGAACAACGAGAAATTCCTCTCCATGCCGGAAGACCTGCGCCGGGTTGTCGTTGATGGTTTCTATGCCCTGCAGCAGGCAACTTTCGCATCTCCGAAGCGCAAGTCGATCCAGGCCTACGAAGACTTCGTAGCCGGTGGTGGTGACCTCTATGTTCCGACCCCCGAGCAGAAAGCAGCCTTCAAGGAAGCTGCAGCGCCGGTTTACGACTGGTTCAAGGAAAACGTAAATCGCGGCGGCGAGATCTTCGGTGCGCTTGAAGAAGCGGTTGTCGAGGCGGAAACAGCTGTCGACGGCAGCCGCAGCGCTGACCTGAACTAATTCGTTCCGCAAACAAGAGAGCCCGGTCAAGGCCGGGCTCTCATTCAATCGCTCTTGTCTTCTGCTCTTATTCGTTCAACGCTCGCATTCCAGAGCCTTGAACCGATCAGAACCCCGTAATCCGGCAGATCACCTGAACGGATACATCCAGACCTTGTAGTCATCGACCAGAATATGCGCCTTCTCAATCTCTTCCTTGGTCATTTTCTTGACGACCTCCTCCAGAGAGATCGCGGCATCCGGGTCGCCGCCAATGGCGGACAGCGTGTACCACATGTATGCGCGCACGAGATCGGGGGCCGGCATGCCACGACCGACTTCATAGTACCAGCCGACACCGGACTGGGCACCGGGGTGGCCTTTCATGGCGCTTCGCAAATACCATTCGAAGGCACGCAGGTCGTCTCGTTCCACGCCAAGGCCCATTGCGTACATGACACCGATCAGCTCTTCGGCGTCAGCATTGCCGGAACGCGCAGCAGGCCAAAGTTCCTTCATCGCTTCGTCGAACTTGCCGGCTTCCATCATGTCGCGCGCTTCTTCGATTTCGGAAAAAGCGGGCGTGCTCAAAAGAGTGAATCCAAGCACGGCGGCGGTCAGCATCTTCTTCATAGGCTTTGGTCGCTCCCTCTCTTTTTCGCCCTCTCCACGTCCGCTTTTTCTGCGGACTTGCCTGCGCCTTTGACGCAGGACGACTTTATAGCGTTCGACCGGAAGCAGGCGGCGCTCGGTCAGCTTCTTTTTTACGACAAGATCCTGTCCGGTAACAGGAATATTGCATGCGCAACCTGCCATCATCCAACGCTTGGCACCGGAGACCGGCTGTCCCTGGGGATCGGTGAAGGTGGAGAAGGTCTTGGACCTGAACGAACCGCGCTTGTTGACAGCAACCGGATTAAGAAAAGGATTCCGAGAAACGCTCCAGGGCTTTGGAATTTAGGCGCAAAAGAGCTTCACACGTTGTTTCATGACGGTCGACTTTCAATCGATGACACTTATGAAAACGGCTTCAATTCACCGGCTGAAGAATGGTTGCCCGAAGGCCTGAAGACGCTTTTGGCCGCGCAAGCTATTTTCCCGCTGGTGGCACAGTTCGAGATGGCAGGCAATCCCAAGGAAAACGAAATTGCCGGAGCGGTCCATGACCGGATAGACGCCTCCTGGCCAATCCTCGCCAAACGGGTTCGCGTGATCCCGGAATATGGCCGCTTGTTCGTCGAGGCGTTTGACCACATCACGAGACCTGAACAGGTGACGATTGCAGAGGTTGCGAATGCCCTGGCCGCGTTCCAGGCTGTCGAATGGACCAGTTTCGATAGCCCGTTCGATCAATATCTTGCAGGCGACAAGACTGCCCTCTCACCTGAACAGAAACGGGGACTTGAACTCTTTTACGGCAAAGCCAATTGCGCCAGCTGTCACTCAGGCAAACTTTTGAGCGACCAGAAGTTCCACGCCCTCGGACTGCCCCCTTTCGGTCCTGGCCGTACGCGGCGATTCGATCCGATGGTGCGCGACGTTGGACGAATGGGTGAAAGCGATCGGCTCGAAGACGCCTATCGTTTCCGAACCCCCATGTTGCGCAATGTCGAACTGACGGCTCCCTATGGCCACAACGGTGCCTATCCCACGCTTGGCGGTATAGTTCGTCATCATCTGGACTCACACGACATGCTTGAAAGATGGCAACCTGAAATGGCCGCCCTTCCAGACGCTCCTTGGCTTGCGCCCATTGATTTTGTCGTCTGGAGGGATAAACGTGAAATGGCACGCCAAGTTCTCTTCCGGGACATTAGCCCCATTAAACTTAAAGACGACGAAATCTCAGACCTGATAGCTTTCCTGAAAGGTCTCACTGGCACGTCCTCGGTTGCCGCCCCGCCTTTCGGCATTCCGGACGAGGTACCAAGCGGATTACCGGTCGATCGATGACCAGCAGATAAGGACAAAAAATGGTTGAACCATTGAAGGACCGGGCCAATCAACTGTTTCCCGGAATGGCGATTGCCGGACTCGTCGCCATTTCAGCCCAGTTCCTGAATGAGCACTATGGCGCTCCGGCCATGCTGATGGCGATCCTGCTAGGAATGCCGCTTAATTTCCTGTCCGACGAACAACGTACAGCTGAAGGAATTGCCTTTTCCGCCCGGACATTGCTGCGTCTTGGCGTTGCTCTTCTTGGTGTGCGTATCAGCGTGGAAATGGTTCAGGCACTCGGCCTGCCGTTCCTGCTTCTTGTCATTGTCGGCGTCCTGGCGACTATCGGATTTTCGCTTCTGGTCGGCGGTCTTTTTGGCAGAGACAGGCTTTTTTCATTTCTTTCAGGCGGTGCGGTGGCGATTTGCGGGGCATCCGCCGCCATGGCGATCGGTTCGATCCTGCCCAAGCGGGATCATGCGGAGCGTGATCTTGCGTTCACTGTCATCACAGTGACGGTTCTCTCCACGCTTGCGATGATCGTCTACCCAATTCTGACCAGCAATCTCGGTCTGACAATCGACGAAACGGGCGTATTCCTGGGCGGAACAATTCACGATGTTGCTCAAGTGGTGGGTGCGGGTTTTTCCATTTCGGAGGAAACCGGTGACCTGTCCACCTTGGTCAAGTTGATCCGTGTCACCATGTTGGCGCCCATCGTGCTGGTCGCTGCGCTGATCCTGCGCAAGGGAACGGAACCCGGATCTGCCCGCCCACCGATCATGCCGGCCTTCGTGGTGGCCTTCCTGGTCCTTGCCGCTTGCAATTCCTTCGGTCTGATCCCCGAAATGATCAAGGACATGGCTGGCCAGGTGTCGCGGTGGGCGCTTCTGGCAGCCATTGCAGCGGTTGGCATGAAAACGTCTATCCCGAAGCTTCTGGAAGTCGGCGGTCCGGCCATCTGGATGGTTGTGACCCAGACCCTTTTCCTGGCCCTGTTCGTGTTGGGTGGGATCTGGCTGATCGGGTAGCAAGTCGACCTTTGAGCGATTAGCAAACATCCTATATAGACAAACAGGTTCCCCGGCCTTTTCGAGTGGCCGGGGCTTTTCTTGGGCACGCGAGTATGAAATATAGCGTGAACTTCATTGTCGGCGGATCAGCAGGGCTGAACAGGTAGGTCCTTACAGACTTATTTCCGCTTCAAAATTTCGAAAGCGTTTGGATGAAAAGCTACATCACGACCCCGATCTATTACGTCAACGGTTCTCCGCATATCGGTCATGCTTTTACGTCCGTCATGGCTGATATCCTGAAGCGTAACCGACAGGCGCTTGGATATGAGCTGATGTTGTCCACCGGCGTGGACGAGCATGGCCAGAAGAACCAGGAAGCCGCAGCAGATCTAGACATGTCAGTCGAGGAATTCCTCGACATGCGTGGCAAGGAATTCCGTGATGTCTTCGACCGTCTCGGGATTGCCTATGACTATTTCGTGCGTACCAGCCGCGAAGGTCACAAAACGGCGGTTGCGGGAATGGAGCAATCCATCTTCGACAAGGGTCTGATCGTCAAGAAGCAATACACCGGCACGTACTGCAAGGGCTGTGAAGAGTTCAAGAAAGAGACCGACCTCACCGAGGAAGGCCAGTGCCCGCTGCATCCGACCATGAAGGTGGAGCAGACGGACGAGACGAACTACTTCCTGAAGATGGAACCCTACCGGGAAAAGCTGCTGCAGCACATTGCCGACAATCCGGACTTCGTTCAGCCGGAGGCGTTCCGCAACGAGCTGAAGCAGATGCTGGCAGAGCCGTTGGAAGATCTTTGCATCTCGCGACCGAAGACCCGCGTGACTCTCGGCGTCGATCTGCCGTTCGACCCGGAATTCGTCACCTATGTCTGGTTCGACGCGCTCACCAACTACCTGACCAACATCGATTGGCCTCAGGAAGGCTATGAGAGCTGGTGGGCAGAGTGTGAGCACCTGATCGGCAAGGACATCCTGAAGCCGCATGGTGTCTATTGGCCGATCATGCTGATGGCGGCCGGCCTGCCTTTGCCGAAGAAGCTTTCGGTGCACAGTCACTGGGTCGGTGCCGGCGGCGTCAAGATGTCGAAATCCATCGGCAACGTCGTCGATCCGATCGAAGTCATCGAAAAGCTCGGTGTCGATGCCCTGCGCTGGTATCTCGCCCGCAACATGCGCGCCGACAGTGACAGCCAGATTTCGGTCGACCTGATCACGCAGAGCTATAACAGCGAACTAGGCAACAAGATTGGCAACCTGTTATCCCGGGCTGCCAAATTCTCCAAGGCCCGTTTCGACGGCACTGTGCCGGCTCCCGGTGCGCTGACAGCTGAAGACGAGGCGATCCGCAAGGCTGTGCTTGAGGCAACCTCCGGCATGGGCGAATGGATCAATCTTGCCGACATTCCGGCCCGCATGCAGTCGATCATCACCGTTGCTGATGAAATGAACAATTATTTCGCCGAACAGGCTCCATGGGACCTCATCAAGAACGAAGAGACCAGAGAACGCTGCCAGACGGTAATCTATGTCACGCTCGATGGCCTGCGCGTCGTCATGGAAGCCCTGACTCAGGTCATTCCAGCTTCCGCGGAAAAAGCACTCAAGATGCTGAACGCGCCTGAAATCAAGCGCCCGTGGAAGCCGGAGCTGGACAAACTCCAGGCAAATGGCGAGTTGGGTGAGATCGAAACTTTATTCCCGCGCGTTCAGTAAGTTTCGAACTTGTCGTGCAAATGAAAAAGCGCCCCGGATTGGGGCGCTTTTTTTGTTGTTGCCGCGCTGGTTCCGACGAAGCTGGCGCCGACGAAACGCAAGAGGTCTCGACAGGGTGGCTTCACAGAAACTGAGCCTGAAATACCACCCTCTCCTTCTACTCAGGCCGCCAGGAACTCCAGTCTGTCATCGAGCCGCGCGGGGGTGATCTCCAGGATCTCGGCAGTCACCACATTTTCAGCAACGAACGGATCTTCTTCGACGAAGTCCTGTAGAGTTTCTCGCGTGGTGTTATGGGCAAATATGCCTCCGCCCATATTCGGCTGAAGGCTACCAACCATAAGAAAGAGACCCCGGTCAAAGCCTTTTTGGATCCAGGCCTTATGCCCGTCCATAAGTTCACTTGCGCGAATTTTGTTTTCTGAAAACTTCAGTGTAACGACAAACATCTCTTCCTCCATCTAATTTGGAAAATGTGTTTCGCAGGTTTCAGTGATTTCGACCCTTTGCATCCGAAACTTCAGTCAACCAGCGAACTATCTGGTCCACTTCCCGCTTCACGAATGCTTCGTCCTTGAAGGCTTGCGCGAGCGTTGCAACGCCCTGGCTCCAGCTCAAAACATGCAGTGCGTGCCTGGGCGCTTCGGCCTCGCATCCGAGTTCTTCAAATTGGCGGGTCAACCAATCCCGGAACAAAGCCATGATCTCGTTGGCCTTGTCCTTTGATGCGTGGTCAAGCTTGGTGAGTTCCGTCGTCAGTGTTCCGACCGGACAACCATAAGCCATGATCTTTGCCTGATTGACGATCAAAATCTTGATGAAGCACTCGATACGCCTCATTGGGTCGCCTGATGTCTCATCCCACTTTCCGAGAAGGTTTTCCCGCTCCGAAAAGCGTTTGTCGATGACAGCATCGAGGATCTCGTCCTTGGTTTTGAAATGATAGTAGAAATTGCCTCGCGATATTTTCACTGCGGCTGCGATATCCGCAAACGACGTCTGCGCGAATCCCCGGCTGTAGAACAACTCGTCGGCGGCATCGACGATCTGCTGGCGTTTGCTTGCTGCCTGCATTCCACTTTGCTCCCGTCATCACACCAATTGGAACCGGTCAACGCATTAGGACACTTGACCTAAAACCAATTAGGACAATCGTCCTATTCAGTCAATAGCGGAAATTGAAAGACGCATCGGCATGGAGCTCATTGCTTCAATGTTGGCACCTGGCGGATGCTGGAGGCTTGTGCGCAAACGATCCACGGACCTCTTCACGCCAATGTGAAGAACCATCGCCTACAATCCTGACAGGTAGTTGTCAGGAAGGGTCTTCTAGGTTCACAGGCAGCTGAAAGGGCGAAACGGACCTTGGAAAGCTCCCATTTGCTCGTTTCAAAACAATGGACTGAAGACTTTCCATCACCTGAGGACTTAGAATGCAGTATTTTGAAACTTTGTTTCATTTATTCAACAAATCAGAACGTCGCGCCAAGGCGGAGCATTTCTGCACCACCGCGGTGCAATTCCCTCCATTGGAATTCCTTCATGCCCTCTTACCTTCTAGCCGCCTGGCGGCAGTCACAGGACCGGTTGGAGGTATCGCATCCGGTATCTTGGTGGAGGGAAATCTATGATCTATCCAGATGGGCAAACAGAGCTTGCACAGACCTCATCGGCAGCAAACCTGTTCAATTCAGTAAGGGCACAGACCGAGCGATTGGTTAGTCCCCTGAACGAAGAGGATATGGGCCTTCAGTCGATGGAGGACGCCAGCCCCCCCAAATGGCACCTGGCACACACGACCTGGTTTTTCGAAGAGTTCATTTTAAAGCCTTCGCTGCCTGGATATCAGCCGAAGGACGACCGCTTCGCCGTCCTGTTCAATTCCTATTACGTGCAGGCAGGGCCGAGACACACACGATCCAAAAGAGGTCTGCTTTCACGCCCGACCGTTCCGGAAGTCCGCAACTACCGCTCCCATGTTGAAGAGGCCATGCGCGATGGCCTGTCGCGTGACGCCTTCGCTTTGGACCGGGAAAGGCTCGATGCGCTGATCACCCTCGGATGTCATCACGAGATGCAGCATCAGGAGTTGCTGGTAACCGACCTTCTTCACGCCTTTTCGTACAATCCCCTTTTGCCTGCGTTCTTCGAATCCAGGCCTGTCGACATTCCGTTGAAGCCTGAGACAAGCTGGACCCGTTACGACGGCGGACTTCTGGAAATCGGGCATGATGGCAACGGTTTTGCCTATGACTGTGAAGGTCCGCGGCACAAGGTCTGGCTGGATCCCTACCGGCTGTGTGATCAGCTCGTCACCAATGGTGAATGGATCGCCTTTGTGGAAGACGGCGGATACGAGAACCAGACATTATGGCTGATGGAAGGATGGGCGGTTCGGGAACAGAACGGCTGGGATTCGCCGCTCTACTGGTGGAAACAGGATGGCACCTGGTGGACCTACACCTTGCAGGGACCTCGCCCGGTCGACCTTACCGCACCTGTCGTTCATGTCAGCTACTACGAAGCGGACGCCTTTGCCCGCTGGAGCGGGCACCGTTTGCCGACGGAGGCGGAATGGGAGGCTGCGGCAGAACCAACAAAAATTGAAGGCAACTTCCTGGAAAGCAATCACTTCTTGCCGTTCGGCCGCAGGTCCGGCCTATGGGGCGACGTCTGGCAGTGGACCAGCAGTGCCTTTTCGCCCTACCCCGGCTTCAGGCCTCCTGAAGGAGCGATCGGAGAATACAACGGCAAGTTCATGGTGAACCAGATGGTCCTTCGTGGAGGTTCCTGCGCAACGCCTGAGCTTCAAATGCGTTCTTCCTATCGAACTTTCTTCTATCCGCACCAGCGCTGGCAGATGCTGGGCCTAAGACTGGCAGCTGACCTATGACCAAACACATGCCTCCCGTCGCCCAAGACGACACATTTCGCTCCGATATTCTCAGCGGCCTGAAAGAACCGCAGAAGACCATCAGCAGCAAATGGCTTTATGACGACGTCGGGTCGCATCTTTTTGAAGCGATCACGGAACTCGATGCCTATTACCCAACCCGAACAGAGCTCTCCATTTTAGAGAAACAGGTCAAGCAATATGCAAGATTGCCTGGTGCACGGGGAGCGATGGTCGAGCTTGGAAGCGGATCCAGCCGCAAGACCAACCTATTGCTCGATGCATTTGCAGATCTATCGGTGTACATGCCCATCGACATTTCGGCCAATCACCTGAAGGACGCCGCAGAGCGTGTGCGGCGCGCCTATCCGTCCCTTGCCGTTATTCCCGTGGCAGCCGATTTCACCCAACCGCTCGGCAAACTTCCACTGTTGCCGGAACTGCCGGTTCTGGTTTTCTTTCCAGGCTCCACAATAGGAAATTTCGAAAGGAGCGAAGCCGCAGCCCTTTTGAAGAACATCCGCTCGACGATGCCGCAGGCCACCATGATTGTTGGCGTCGACAGGCCGAAACAGAAAGAAGTTCTCATCGAAGCGTATGACGACCCCGCCGGTGTGACGGCAGCGTTCAACCAGAACCTGCTCCAGCGGATCAACCGACAGCTTGGTGCGGACTTCGACCTTGCCCGGTTCGCCCATCAGGCGGTCTGGAACGAAGAGGACAGCCGCATCGAGATGCATCTGGAAAGCCTTTCAGATCAGACGGTTGCTGTCGACGGCTCGCAGTTCTCATTTCGGGAAGGCGAAACGATCCATACTGAGAATTCGCACAAATACAGCGAAGAAGCCTTCACCGAAATCGCCAACCAAGGCGGCTGGCGGGTTCTGGATCAGGACAGCGACGCCAACGACTGGTTTTCGGTCTACACGCTGCAGGCAATGTAAGAGCACTCCGTTTCCTTGCGCTTCCCCGACGTGCGGATTTCCCACCCTTCAGGGATGCGCAAGGAATTGCGGTCAATCAGCGCTCGGCAATTGCCAACCGGACAGCAAGTCCAACGAACACCGTTCCCGCAAGTCGGTTGAGCCAGATCTGTGCGCGATCGGACCGGCGCAAAAATCCTCCCAGAACGCCCCCGCCGAGCGCAATTGCAGCAAAAACCAGAATCGTCGCAATGATGAAAACAACACCGAACAACAGGATCTGCAGCGGCACGGAACCTCTGGCCGGATCTGCGAATTGCGGCAGGAAGGCGAGAAAGAAAATGGCAACTTTCGGATTGGTCACGTTCATGACAATACCGCGACGGTAGAGCGCAAAGGTCGTCAGGGAGGGGCCATTTCCTGTCGGCAGATCCGAACTACCAGCCCGGAATGCCTGAAACGCCAAGTAAAGAAGATACCCCGCGCCGACGACCTTCAACAAAGTGAAGGCAAGTTCCGACGTTTCGAATATCGCAGCGACACCAAGCGCGACGGCTGCGGTGTGGACGATCAGACCGGTACATAGCCCCAGCATAACAACCAGCCCCGC
The DNA here is from genome assembly GCA_039195965.1 of Pseudomonadota bacterium. Taxonomy (GTDB): domain Bacteria; phylum Pseudomonadota; class Alphaproteobacteria; order Rhizobiales; family Stappiaceae; genus Roseibium. The sequence goes on along the minus strand of JBCCVB010000035.1, from coordinate 24,154 downwards.
GACCCGTCCGTAAAGCGCTGACTGAGTGAGGACAAAGATATTGTCCGGTCCGGGCGCCAGCCCAAGGGCAATAGCGGCGAGGAAAAAGACTGACAGGACTTCAAACGGAATCACGGCACGCTCCCAAACTACAGAAATGTCGTTTGAACAACGCGCCGCAAAAGGTCAAGACTGACATTCAGGCGAAGCGCTCAATCAAAGCCTGCGCTCAGCCTTCAGACCTGAAATCAGGACGGCCGCATGCGGCTTCCCTCCGGATCGAACAGCGGCCCGTTGGTCACCACCGCATCGAAAATTTCTCCCGCAATATCAATCTGTACCCTGGTACCTGTCTCAAGCGGGCGCTCCACATGCGCAAGCGCAATCGGCTTCCCGACCCGGTATCCAAAGGCGCATGTCGAGGTCTGGCCAAGAATTTCTCCGTCCAGCAATACCGGCTCATGGCCAAGCGGCACTGCAGCTTCATCATCAAGGGTGAGTGAGAGAACCTTGGAAGCCACTCCAGCAGCCTTGCGTTCGGCAATCGCCTCCGCACCGATGAAACCACCCGCCTTGCGGGTCATCGCGTCCAGCCCGGTTTCTACCGGCGTCAGATCACTGTCCAGCTCGTGCCCCATGGCGCAGAACCCCTTTTCCACGCGCATGGAGGTCTGGGCGTGGAGACCAGCCGGTTTCGCGCCGGCAGCTGTCAAGGCGGCATAGATGGCCGGAGCGTTTTCGGAACGGCAGGTTATCTCCCATCCTGCTTCACCGACATAAGAAAGCCGTGCAGCACGCACGTGGTGCCCCGCGATATGCGCTTCGCCATGCTTGAAGTATCCAATGTCATTCAGCTCCGGAGCGCCGACTTCTGCGGCAATCCTTGCACTTTCCGGCCCCATGAGACCGAGCACTGCATATGTTTCGGTGCTGTCTGTCAGGGAAACGTCAAACCCATCCGAATGACGTCGCAACCAGGTGAGGTCACGCTTGATCGCATTCGTTCCTACAAACAGACGATAGTGGGTTTCCGTAATTCGCTGAACGGTAATGTCGCTTTCAAAGCTTCCGCGCTCGTTCAGTACAGCTGTGTAAATGACCGAGCCTGGTTTACGAGCCACATACCCGGCACAGGTCTTTAAGAGGAAAGCTTCGGCATCCGGGCCTTCGACTTCAATTTTACCGAAAGGCGACGCGTCAAAGATCGCTGCACTCTCATGAGCTGCCTGAACTTCCGCTCTGACGTTTTCAAACCAGTCAGGTCGACCGAATTTCAGAACCGGCTCCTGTTCCTTGCCGAAATAAAGCGGCCTCTCCCAGCCGTAAACCTGACCGAAATGTGCCCTGGCGGAACGATACTCGGCATCCAGCGGCAGCTGGCGAAGGTCACGCGCGGTTTTGAACTGCTTACCCGGATAGGCGATGTCGTAATGCGTTCCCAGCACTTCCGGTGCCCGAGCCATCAGATGTTCGACCGAGTTGTAAATCGGTGCAAAACGTTTGGCGTCCGCTTCGGAAAGATCGTAGGCAGGAGCCCCGTGAATGATGGTATGAGCGAGGTTCATGCCCGCTCCGCCACCAGCTGCAACCCCAACGGAGTTCATGCCGCAACCGAGGAAAAGCCCCCTGGTTTCAGCCGTTTCGCCAAGCATGAAGGTGCCGTCCGGCGTGAAGCTTTCCGGGCCGTTGAGCAACATCTTCACTTCCGCGGTTTCGAGCGCTGGAAGCCGGTGAAGAGCATTCATCATCATGGGCTCGAAGTGATCCCAGTCTTCAGGCAGCAAGCCGAATTCAAAGCTTTCAGTCAGGACGCCCGGAGCGATCGGCTTGCCCATTGGCTCGAAACAGCCAACCAGCAGGCCGCCACTGTCGTCACGGATGTAGAGATGGTTGTCGTGATCACTCAGCGTCGGTGTGTTTCCGACAATGCCGTCGACCGGTTTGGTGAGCAGATAGAAGTGCTCGCAGGCCAGAAGCGGAACTTCCGCACCAGCCATCGCACCTGTCTCCCGGGACCAAAGTCCGGCACAAAGGGCGATCGCGTCACACATGACGGTGCCCTGTGTGGTCTCGACACCCTTGACCTTGCCGTTTTCGGTCAAGATCGCAGTTACGCCTGTCTTTTCAAAAAGCTTCGCACCGAGAGACCTGGCACCTTTCACAAGTGCGGCACAGACATCCGACGGGCTGACACGACCGTCATCCGGAGACCACACAGCCCCAAGAACATCGTCCGCGTTCATCAGAGGCCAGCGTTCCTTTGCCTCTTCAGCGCTGATGGAACGGGCCGGAATGCCGTATGCTTTTGCAAGGGCTTCCTGACGCTTTATGTGGGTTAGCCGGTCTTCATTCGTGGCAATGGACAGCGACCCCTTCTGAATCCAACCGGCCGCCTGCCCTGTCTCCTTCTCAAGTTGGCTGTAAAGCTCCACAGAATACTGAATCATCCGGGTCAGATTGCGGGAATGGCGCAAAGCGCGCACTTGCGCCGCAGAGTGCCATGTGGTTCCGGAAGTGAGCTGGTTGCGCTCCAGGAGAATGGCGTCGGACACCCCCATCTTGGCGAGATGATATAGGGTTGAACAGCCCATGATTCCGCCGCCGATGACGACGACAGGAGCATGTGAAGGAAGGGCATTTGAGGACATCAGGTTGTTTCCACGTCAGCGACAAGATTTTTCGGAAAGAAACATTTGTTTCAGAAATTGACAAGATAAAAAACAAATGAAACAGTAAACAAATGGAAACTAATTCGCCGCCCCAAATCCGGACAGCGATCTCGGCCAATTACGCCGAGCTGAGCGAGACCTTGCGCGTCGCCGCCGACTATATTGCTGAAAACAAGATAGAAATCGCGACCAGGAGCCTGAGGTCTGTTGCCTCCGCAAGCGGTGTCTCCCCGGCAAGTTACACCCGCCTGGCTCGCGCAATCGGGTATGCTGACTACGAAGCCCTGAGGGAACAGGCGCGATTGGAGCTCAGCCAGCGCGGTCAGGACAGCTTTCAGGACAAAGCTCGGCGTTTGCAATCGGACGCCGACCAGCCCCTTCTTCCAAGGCAGGTCTCGGCTTGCATCAGCAACATCAATGCCTTGGTTGCGGACATAGACCCGGCGACCCTTGATGACGTGGTCGAGCGATTGGCGAATTCTCGCAAGATTGTCCTGATCGGCGCCTTGGCCTCCGCCGGTTTTACCGACTATTTCGCCTATCTTGCGAAATGGTTTGACGACCGCTGGGTCGTAGCCGGCCGCAACGGGGCAACGCTTGGAAGTACCCTTGCCGGACTGAACTCAGAAGACACGGTGCTCATCATCTCCAAGCACCCTTACGCGCACCGCTCGGTTCGTGCTGCAAAGGTCGCAGCAGGAAGTGGTGCAAAAGTCATAGTCCTGACGGACAGCCATGCTTTCCCGGGATTGCAATACGCTGACTTTCTCTTCATACAACGCACTGAAAGTCCACACTTTTTCTCGTCTTACGCAGCTACGCTGGTGCTCATTGAAACGATTACGGGCATGCTGGTTGCGCGAGCCGGATCCGAAGCGGAAGCCAGGATCCAAGAAGTCGACAAGCACAACCGCTTGCTCGATGAGTTTGAAAATGTCTAGGGTGGGAGGCACCACACTAGATTTATAAATTTAACAAGAGGGAAGCCTAGTCTCATGATGATGAAACTGAACCTTGCCGGCGCTGTTTTGGCGACCAGCATCGCATTCACTGGAGCAGCATCTGCAGAACAATTCATTACCATCGGCACCGGTGGTGTGACTGGCGTTTACTATCCGACCGGCGGTGCGATCTGCCGTCTCGTCAACAAGGGCCGCAAGGAACACGGCATTCGCTGCTCGGTCGAATCCACCGGCGGTTCCGTCTACAACACCCGCACCATCCGTCAGGGTGAGCTCGATTTCGGTGTTGTTCAGTCCGACGTTCAGGCCGCTGGCCTGAATGGCACCGGAGCATTCACCGATGACGGCGCATATCCGGAACTGCGTGCACTTTTCTCGGTACATCCGGAGCCGATGCACGTGATGGCTCGCGCTGATGCCGGCGTCAACAGCCCGGCAGACCTGAAAGGCAAGAAAGTCAACATCGGCAACCCTGGTTCCGGTACCCGCGTTCTTGCAGAAACCCTGATGAAGTATACCGGTCTTACCCCGGACGACTTCGCTCTCGCAGCTGAGCTGAAATCCTCCGAACAGGCTGCTGCTCTGTGTGACGGCAAGCTGGATGCGGCGATTTGGGCAGCTGGTCTCCCGAACGGATCTTCTCAGGAAGCAACGTCTACCTGTGAAATCAAGATGGTGCCGCTTTCCGGTGAAGCCATTGATAAACTGCTGGCTGAAAACACCGCCTATGCAGCAGCAACCATCCCAGGTGGCATGTATCCGGGTAACGCGGACGACGTCCCGTCCTGGGGTCCGAAAGCAACCTTCGTGACATCTGCCGACGTTTCCGATGACGTCGCTTATGCTGTTGTTTCCGCTGTTTTCGAAAACTTCGAAGACTTCAAGAAACTGCACCCTGCCTTCTCTCGCCTGAAGCAGGAAGAAATGATCAAGGACGGCCTGACCGCCGACCTGCATCCGGGTGCTGTGAAGTACTACAAGGAAAAAGGCTGGATGTAATCCAGACTTCACGACTTCTGCAGCCCGGTCTTCCGGGCTGCAGTTCTATTGATTGTTTAAACTTTTGGGCGGGGGCAGCATGACCGACAAGTCGGTGGATACAGAGAATAATGACCTCGAAGATATAGTCGCCGAGGCAGATACCGGAGCCCGCACTCCCAAGGGCGCCTTTTCACGCAACGTCCTTTGGTATGTGCCGCTTTTCTGGTCCGTCTATCAGCTCTGGATAGCTTCTCCACTTCCATACATTCTGGGTGTCGGCGTTCTCAACGACACACAGACACGCGCGATCCACCTCGGATTTGCAGTGTTTTTGGCCTTCCTGGCCTTTCCCGCTTTCAAGAACAGCCCTCGTCATTACATTCCGAAACTGACTTGGCTGGTAGCAATCGCCGCAGCGGTGAGCTGTTCCTACCTTTGGTGGGACTATCGCGGAGTTGCAGACCGCACGGGCGTTCCCAACACGATGGACCTCATCATGGCCGGCATCGGCCTGGTGCTTCTGCTTGAGGCAGCCAGACGATCGCTCGGCGTTCCCTTGATGGCAGTCTCCATCTTCTTCATGTCCTACGTGTTCTTCGGATCCTGGGACGGCTTGCCGGACGTCGTTCGCTGGAAAGGCGCTTCGTTCGAAAAGGCCATGAGCCACCTGATGCTGACCACCGAAGGTGTCTACGGTGTGGCGCTCGGTGTTTCCTCCGGCTTCGTATTCCTGTTCGTCCTGTTCGGTGCCCTGCTCAACCAGGCTGGAGCCGGCAACTACTTCCTACAGCTTGCCTTCGCTGCTTTGGGACACCTGCGCGGTGGACCGGCGAAAGCAGCGGTTATCGCCTCTGCAGCGACTGGGCTGATTTCGGGTTCGTCGATCGCCAACGTGGTGACCACCGGTACTTTCACCATCCCGCTCATGAAAAAGGTCGGCTTCTCGCCAACCAAAGCGGGCGCGATTGAAGTGTCGTCATCGATCAACGGCGTATTGACCCCTCCGGTGATGGGGGCCGTGGCCTTCCTGATGACCGAATATGTCGGCATTTCCTATGTGGAAGTGGTCAAGACAGCCATAATTCCGGCTGCGATCTCCTACATCGCCCTTGTCTACATCGTGCACCTGGAAGCGCTGAAAAGCGGCATGAAGGGCACGTCCACCATGAACAATGTCACCTTCCTGCTTGGCGCAATTTTCATCATCGCGATCTGCATTATCATAGGTGGTGGCACATTGTTCCTGCTTGGCGTCATCGTCGACACGTTCGAGGGCGCCTTTGGATCCGCATCGACGCCTATACTCATAGTCTTGCTCGGCATCGCCTATATCGCGGCGGTCTGGTACGCTTCGAAAGGTCCGGATCTGAAGACCGACCTTGAGACCATGCAGCATCTGCCGCCCGTCGGTGTCATCTTCAAGACCGGTGTGCACTACCTGCTGCCGATCCTGCTTCTGATGTATCTCCTGATGATCGAACGGAAGTCGCCCGGTTTGTCGGCCTTCTGGTCCGCGATCTTCATGCTCGTCATCCTGATGACGCAGAATTCGCTGAAGGCCTTCTTCCGCGGAGAAGGTGAAGTCGGGCGGCACATCAAGGAAGGCTGGGACAATCTTTCCGAAGGCCTGGTCGTAGGTGCCCGCAACATGATCGGCCTCGCAGCCGCAATGGGTGTTGCAGGTATCATCGTCGGCTCGGTAACACTGACCGGCATTGGTCAGGTGATGGCAGAATTCGTCGAATTCCTGTCCGGCGGCAATCTGCTGGCGATGTTGTTCTTCGTCGCTCTGATTTCGATCATTCTCGGCATGGGTCTGCCGACCACTGCAAACTACATCGTCGTGTCTTCCCTGATGGCCGGCGTTGTTGTGGAACTCGGCGCTCAGGCGGGTCTGATCGTACCTCTGGTCGCGGTCCATATGTTCGTCTTCTACTTCGGCATCATGGCGGACGTGACCCCACCCGTGGGGCTAGCCAGTTTCGCGGCCGCGGCGATCTCCAAAGGCGATCCGCTGAAGACCGGTTTCCAAGCCTTCTTCTATTCCATCCGTACGGCCCTCCTGCCCTTCCTGTTCATCTTCAACACCGATCTGCTGTTGATTGATGTCGGACCAGTACAAGCGGTATTCGTGTTCATTGTCGCCCTGATCGCCATGCTGCTGTTTGCGGCGGGAACAATGAACTACTTCCTTGTGAAGTCGCGGCTTTGGGAAAGCGCTGTCCTGCTTCTGGTTGCCTTTACGCTCTTCAGGCCTGGCTTCTTCCTGAACATGGTCTATCCGGAGTTTGAAACCCGGCCGGCCCAACAGGTCTACCAGATGGCGCAGGAAGCACCCGACAATGCCAATCTTCAGGTACGCCTTACCGGTGTAAGCCTTGAAGGCGATCCGGTTGACTCCAAGTACCTAATACCTCTCGGTCCGAAAGGTCCGGATGGCGAAACCAGGCTGATGGACAGTGCCGGCGTCGCTTTCCGCGACGAGGGCGGCAACATCTTCGTCGACTTTCTCACCTTCGGCGGGGCCGCCAAAGACCTCGGCATCGATTTCGATTGGGAGCTGAAGGAACTGGAAGTACCGGCTGAACGGCCTCGCAAGGAGCTGTTCTACATCCCTGCCCTTCTGCTTCTCGGAATCATTGTTCTTCTGCAGCGGCGGCGTCTTTACGCCAATCCGTCGGAAACTTCTGATCCGGCATCGGCAACGGCGTAACGGGAGACAATAAGATGAAAAAGAATGTTCTTGCGGCTGTGGACCTGACACATCTGAACGACCAGAAGCATATTCTGGAAGAGGCCAAACGCTTCGTCGATCTGGATGGCGGTACACTCAACGTCATGACGGTGATGCCGCCGCTCGGCGGCGGCTGGGTGTCCACCTGGTTCAAGGATGATGCCGAGGAAAACATGCTGAAGGAGGCCGACAAGGCTCTTCATGCATTCGTCACCGACACCCTCGGAGCGGAAACCAAGGCGCGGCACATTGTCGGTCATGGCACCGTCTATGAGGAAATTCTGGAAATGGCGGACCGCCTGTCGATCGACCTCATCGTGATGGGAGCTCACCGGCCGGAACTGCGGGACTACCTTCTGGGCCCGAATGCGGCTCGCGTTGCCCGCCACTCCAAATGCTCGGTCTATATTGTGCGCGAATAACAGCGGTCACGACCTTCTTCAGGCGTGTGCGTTGCCTGTCAAAGCATGCATCAACCGCTCGGCTTCCTGGCTGAGCGGTTTTTCATTGGGCCACGCAAGATAATATCCATACCCGGTTGCCAGCGTTCCCGTTTCCAGTGGCACCAGTTGACCGGATGCAATCTCTTCCTTGAGCAGCGGCAAAGTCCCGAGCGCGAGCCCCTGCCCTTTCATGGCTCTGCCAATTGTCTGATTGTAACTGGCACAGCGAATTCTCGGACAATTCAAAAACCCGGTCTCACCTGTACGCTCAACCCAGCCCGTCCAGTCGATCCAGTTCGGTGCAATTCGGGAATAGTCCAGCAGCGGGGGTCCCGGCTCCTGCTCCATATCTCCCACTGAAGCGATTACATCAGGACTTCCGACAGGAACGGTTATTTCCTGAAACAGCAATTCTGACGCAAATCCAGGAAACCGGCCGTCACCATGCACCAGGACAAGGTCACGGTCCGCGCGAAGCAGGTCACCCAACTCATCGCTTGTTATCAGATTGAAGGGGCAAGCATCTTCCGAGAGAGCAAACTGCCTCAATTTCGGCTGCAGCCAAAAGGCCGCGAGTGCCGTCACCGACGCTATTCGTACAATCGGGTAGTCCGGAACCTTGATCGCTCGTAAAGCCTGATCAAGATAATCCAGCGTCATTCCTGTTTTTTCATAGAGACTTCGCCCGGCATCCGTCGGCACCAATCTGCGACCGGATCGCTCGAACAAATCCACGCCCAGCCAATTTTCCAACTGACGGATCCGTTTGCTGACTGCAGCCTGAGTGACCATCAGCTCATCCGCAGCTTCCGTGAAATTCAGTTTCCGCATGGCTGCCTCGAAAAACACGAGCGTGTCCAGCGGCGGTAATGTCTTGCGATAGGCCTGCATAATCTGAAGTTATCAATATCACGTAGTTTTTGTACAGTTTTCTAACTCTCTCTTCCGTCAGATATTACTACCTGGAAGATCAGGGAGAGATGAGACATGGCTGAGCTGGACTGGCACGCAGAGCGCGGTGACCTTGAAGGTCTTGCGCAGCTGGACAGAGCTCCGGAGAGCGAAAACATAGACCTTGTGGCAGTTCGCACTTATCGCCAATCGAGGGTTCGCGAGAAGATGAAGGAATATGGCGTTGATGCTGTCATTCTTTCCGACCCGGTGAATATCCGCTACGCAACCGGCACCCGGAACATGCAGGTCTTTTCCATGCGCAATGCTCCTTCGCGCTATCTGCTTATGACCCAGAACCGCTCCATCCTCTTCGAATTCACCGGCTGCCTCCACCTTGGCGAAGGGTTTGAGACCGTTGACGAAGTCCGGCCTTCAACGACCGCCAGCTTTGTTGCCGCCGGACCTCACATCGCCGATCGCGAGCGAAAGTGGGCTGCCGAGATGTCTGCGACGATCCAGGAATTGACAGGTGAGAAAAATGCCGTCGTAGGCCTGGAACGGCTCAACGCCGGAACCGCGATCGCCTTGAAGGACGCAGGCTTTCGCATCGTTGATGCCCAACAACCGATTGAAATGGCCAGGGCGATCAAGTCGCCAGAGGAGATGAAATGCGTCATAGCCTCCCTGCGCGCCACCGAGATCGGAGTGGCCAGGCTGCGCGCAGCAATCCGACCCGGTTTGAGCGAGGCCGAGCTTTGGTCGGTGTTGCACAAATCCATCATTGAACAGAATGGTGACTACGTTGAAACACGCCTGCTGAGTGCCGGGACACGAACCAATCCCTGGTTTCAGGAGACCTCCAGCAGCATCATCGGTGATAACGAGCTGATCGCACTCGATACCGATGTTGTCGGCTGTCACGGTTACTACGCGGACTTTTCGCGAACCTTTCATTCCGGTCCCGACAAGCCCTCGGACGCGCAACGTGACCTCTACAAGGTTGCCTATGAGCAGGTGCATCACAACATGAGCATCCTGCATCCCGGCCTCACCTTTCGCGACTACGCGGACAAGGCATGGGACATTCCGGCGAGTTACTATGCCAATAGGTACTATCTATCTGCCCATGGCTGCGGCATGACAGGCGAATATCCCTATCTTTACCACCATGGCGACTTCCCAGATGCTGGTTACGACGGTGTCATTGAGCCGGGCATGACGCTGTGTGTGGAGAGTTACATCGGCGAAGAAAGTGGCAAGGAAGGTGTGAAGCTGGAACAACAGGTTCTGATAACGGAAACCGGGATCAAAATTCTGTCGCAGTTTCCCTTTGAAGCTGACCTGCTTCGGTAGCATGCATTCTATTGCGCATTCGGCCAGGCCGCTTTTCCGCTGAAAAACAGGATGCCTCCAAAACGCTCAACCGGAGTGGGACAGCCAGAGCGCAAAGATCCCCACGAGAATGAGACTGACAGCCCAGATCTTGTCCAGATTGAACCAGGCCTTTTGCAGAAAGCGCAGCCCCAACCAGTAGTAAACTCCAAAAGCGAGGGCACTTCCTGCGGCGGCCATAGCCAGAGTATGGACAGCGGCCACGAGCAGAGCCATTCGAACGTCGGCGGCCATGAGAGATCCTGCCGCCTGGTGTCCCGGGCTGCTGAGGGTTGCACAAATCCCGAGGAAAATCGGAACCAGCATCAATCCCGCCCCGTGTGCAAATGCCACAAGAAACGACCAGGCGCCGAGCTTGGCGGGCGAAATTCTTGCCAGGAACCTGGGATGCCGATTGGAAATCAGCAGATAAACGCCCATGCCTATGACAAGTATGGCGGCAAGGATCCTGATTTCCCGCTCCAGACTGACAAGGGCGATCATCGCTGAAAACGGTAGAAGAATGACCAGCATGGCTATCAGGTGTCCAGCTGCCAAAGACATCAGGGCACGAGGCAGCGCCATCGCACGCTGCTCCATCAGAGCTGCAGATACAGCAAGTGGCCACCCCATCCCGGGATTAAGACCATGATAAAGGCCGGATCCTATGACGGCCCACCAAAGGGCCGCCAAGCTGAAATTTTCCAACGGTCAAACCGACGGATAGCAGAAGCTGTCAGTTGAGCAATCGCCACCTTCAAGCCTTATCTGGTGTGAGCGATATCCTTTGGGGAAATCCACCCAGAAGTCCTTATCGAGCGTGAGACCGCCACCAGGGTCTGCTCTCGCCATGACCATCGCGGCCCCGCGGTCACCCGGATAAAACTGGTCATCCCAGGTCGAATACAAGGAGTTCGTCCAGTAAACCCGTTTTCCGTCCCGGCTGATCTCCACCATCTGCGGACCGTAGCCGAATTCCTTGCCGTTCGGATGCCTGGTTTTCTTGACGATGCCGCCAATCTCGACCTTGCCGGTCAGTGTCGGCTTCAGTGGATCGGATACGTCATACTGATGCATTTCGCCGGTGCCCCAACAGGAGACATAGAGAAACTTGTCATCCAGACTGAGATCGATATCCGTCACCAAGGGCGGCACGGCAGAAAATCCCTTCAGCATTTCAGGAAGATCATCCGGATCCGCCGGCTGCGGGTCGATCGTGATGGTCTTCTTGGCTTCGAAGGTGCCGTCATCCTTGCGCCACCAGGTGAAGATCGAGCCTTGCAGGTTGGTCGTATCGACCACAACACCGCAGAAGCCATGTTGCTTGGCAGGGTCGTGCGCTGGTCGTATCTCCAGTGCCATCTGATGATTTTCACCCAGATCTATGGTCTGGACATTCTTACGTGCCCGCAGATCCCAGAAGTGCAGTTTATGTCCGTACTTGTTGGAAAGGAGGTCTTCAGGAACAAGCCCGTTTTCAAATTGAGGCGGAACCGCCCATTCGGACGAGATCATGTAGTCCCGAGGCAGGTTCCACCAGAAATCATAGTGCTTGTCCTGTATGCCCCGGTCCATCTCGTAACGCCCCAGGATTTCGAATGTCTGACAGTCCATTACAAAAATGCCCGGGGGGCCGTCGGTCCCGTCCTTTCCTCCACCTCCCAAAGTGGAGACGTAGATACCTTCCGGCCCGCAGTGGATCGTGTGAGGACGGGAATATCCAGTTTTATCAAACACTTCCTCAGGTTCGATTATCTTGTGAATCGCCGCCTTCAATGGATCTTTCATGTCCACCACGTAGATGCGCGAAGACCGGATTCCCGGGATGATCAGATAGCGACGCTCAAGAAAAGCATGGCCTGTCAGAGGCGACAATGCCGATGAACAAGCGTTCCAGCCAAAGTGGTGAAACTCATCCCCCTTGTTCGGCATCATGACCGTGTGCACGATCTTGCCGTAGTCCGAACTTTCGGCATCGACGTTCACCACGGCCAATCCATCGGGCTGGCTGAAGTCCGGACTGAGCATCAGAGTGAAAGCCAATTTCTCGACCGGTGCGGCCATCGCCAATTGCGCGGTGGGATAAAAACTCGGATCAGGTCTCAGGTTCATGACGTCCTCCATAACTTTAGACAATTATCAGGACGGGGGCTGGCTGATTTTCTGGTTATTACGTCGCTCCCTCGAAAGCCTCCGGAAACGAACTCCAATGTCGCGTGGGTAAGGTCAGGCCATTTGGATATGGTCGCTGAAACTGTCGTCAGAGGCCTTCAGTCTCAAAGGATGCCCGATTGTTTGGACATGGTCGAGGGCAAACGGACCTAGAAGTCGGCAGGCATTGTACGATTTACCAATCAATTTGACGGCGAGCGCACAACTTCGTGACCGCATTTGCCATTCTTGACCCAACAAAAATGCAAAACGACTTGGCTTTGGCTCTAGGCAAACCCGGACCAGCTTCCTATTTAATCGTAACATTGCGATGATTTCCCACCTCAAGCTCGGCAAATCCCGCAACCTCTGTTTATCTGTCCTGTTCTGGAGAAGCTTCCGCATGAGCGACACCTCATCCTACACCCCGCCCAAAGTCTGGACCTGGGAACAACCGAGTGGTGGCCAGTTCGCCAACATCAACCGCCCGGTTTCCGGTTCCACACACGAGAAAGATCTGCCTGTCGGCAAGCACCCGCTTCAGCTCTACTCGCTGGCCACGCCGAATGGGGTCAAGGTCACCGTGATGCTGGAAGAACTCCTGGCACTCGGACACAAGGGCGCGGAATACAACGCGTGGCTGATCCGCATCAATGAAGGCGACCAGTTCTCCAGCGGCTTTGTCGGAGCCAACCCGAATTCGAAGATCCCTGCCCTGGTCGACCGCAGTACAGAAACGCCAACCCGCGTGTTCGAATCCGGCTCCATCCTGCTATATCTTGCCGAAAAATTCGGTGAGTTCCTGCCGAAGGATCCGGCTGCAAGGACAGAAACGCTTAACTGGCTTTTCTGGCAAATGGGTTCGGCACCGTATCTCGGCGGTGGGTTTGGTCATTTCTATGCCTACGCGCCTGAGAAATTCCAGTACCCGATCGATCGCTTCTCCATGGAAACCAAGCGTCAGCTTCACGTTCTTGAAGAAACGCTGGCTGATCGCCCGTTCATTGCGGGTGACGACTATACCATTGCCGATATGGCCATTTTCCCGTGGTATGGCGGTCTGGTACTCGGGCGTCTTTATGACGCTGCCGAATTCCTCTCGGTTGACGAATACAAGAATGTCAAAGCCTGGGCTGAAAAGATCGATGCCCGCCCGGCAGTCGCACGGGGCCGCAAGGTCAACAAGGTCTGGGGTGAGGAAGAAGAACAGGTTGCCGAGCGCCACGACGCCACCGACCTGGAAACCAAGCAGGCTGTCGGAACTGCTGCCGAATAACAATTTCTATCTGTCGGCGCTCTATTACCCGAGTGCCGACAGATCCTGTCTGCCGCAATTTTTCTTCCACCTTTGTTTGTGCCAGCGGCTTTATTTTCTGAAGACCTGATTGATACCTGAGATGTCTGGTTAGTTCCTGCTGTTGGGCAGGACCTGAGCCAATAGACCCGTTCAAACGGACACGACCAAACCCTCCCTTGCACAATTTCGCAATCCCTATGTAAAGTTGATCTTTGGCAACAGGGGGCTGTGCGCAAAATGCCTGGCAGGTTTCGTTGGACTGTCGTGTTCTTGTTGTTTGCGGTCACGATAATCAATTACGTCGACCGCTCCTCCATCGCATTTGCCGCTCACCTGATACAAGCCGAGTTCGACCTCAGCTCAACCCGATTGGGTCTGATCATGGGAGCTTTCGGCATTGGCTATATTATCAGCACGCTGTTCGGTGGCATTGGTGTTGACCGGTTGGGATCCAAAGCCGTTCTCGCCTGTACCTTGGCTCTCTGGTCATTTGCTATCGGATGGACAGGTGCGGCAACGGGATTTGTCATGTTGTACGCCGCCCGGACGGTATTGGGACTGGCGGAAGGTCCCAGCTTTCCAGTCATGGAAGCTACCATCACCAAATGGCTTCCGCCTGAGGAACGAGCAACGGCACTCAGTGGAGCTCTTGTGGCGGTTCCCGTTGCGCTGGCAATAGGCTCCCCACTCGTTTCGACCTTGATCGACGCCTTTGGCTGGCGTGCGATGTTCTTCACGCTATGCGTCCTTGGTCTGTCCTGGCTACCGTTCTGGCTGATTTTCTTTTCAAACACGCCGTCAAAATCGATCAGGATCAGCGAGCAGGAACAGGCTTTCATCGAAGACAAACAAAGGCAGGCTGGAGAGCATTTCGAACGCCATGTCCCTTCGAGCGCCGAATGGCGGCGACTGCTGACAAATCCGACGCTGCTTGCGAACTACTGGGCCTATTTCGTTTTTGGCTATTTCATCTTTTTCTTCATGAGCTGGATGCCAGAGTACCTGCGCAAATCGTATGACCTCGAACTGTCGCAGGTTGGCTACTTCGCGTTCCTCCCCTGGGCGCTGGCTTCCGTGCTGCTGCTCTTCTTCGGACCTTGGTCCGACAGGATCCTGCGCCGGACCAACAGCCTGAGAAAAGCGCGCAGCTTTCAGATCGCCGGCACGCAACTGTTTGCAGCAATCGCCATTTTACCCGCGTCCATGATCGACAATCTTTACGTGGCAATGACGTCCATAACACTTGCCGTCGGCTCGTCGCTCGCTGCAAACGCAGCCTACTATGCGGTCATCACAGATCTCACTCCACGGAGCGCAGGCACCGCCATGGGGATCATGACCATCTGGTTCGCTGCAGCGGGTTTCCTGGCGCCAGTTATAACCGGATATGCGCTTGACCTGACGGGCTCGTTCCAACCGGCGTTCTGGTTACTTTCACTTCTTGCAGCATCTTCCGTCGTCGGTGTTTTCTTTTTTCATCATCCGGACAGGCACAAGCAATCGTAGGGGCAGCCACCAGTGAAACCAAAAGACAATAGAGATACGAATTCGCAGATTTTCGTTCGAAACATTTGCTTAAATCTCAGGATGACACTTGACCAAGATCAAGGAAAAAACACCGAACTTCTGAGCAGCGAACGAAATAGGATACTAAAACCACATTGAATTTGAGTATTCACACTCATCATTCCGCCTACCGAAAGACTCCACCACACCCAACCTGGGTTCTTTTAAATTTTTAAATCATGGGACTTTTTGTCCTTTGCCTAAAAATACGCCCGAATGCGGCACATATACACCTTGCCATCAGTAGTTTTTTCGTCTCTATAGTCGCAGCACGTTTGCAAGGTCCGGGCGGAGGGGGTTATTGCGACCATCCGATCGCACGGGCTCTCCTATCTTTAGGCCAATTCCTGGTCACCATCTTGGAGCGACATATGCCACAAGCCCTTAAGATCGGCACACCCAAGGAGACCTTCCCAGGGGAAGCCCGCGTGGCCCTGACCCCTGAGTCGGCAAAACAACTGCAGAAGCTCGGTTACAGCTGCATGATTCAGAGCGGCGCGGGCAAAGCTGCGGGTTTCTCAGACGAAGCGTATCAGGAAGCCGGTGTTGAAATCGTCAAGACCGCCCCGACGCTTTGGAAGAATGCCGATATCATCACCAAGGTCCGTCAGCCCAACGACAAGGAAATGGGTTATCTGACCAAGGGCAAGACGCTGATCTCCTTCTTCAACCCGGGCGGCAACGAAAAAGGCCTGGAAGAAGCAAAGGAAAAAGGCGCCAACGTTATTGCCATGGAAATGGTGCCTCGCATTTCGCGCGCACAGAAAATGGATGCTCTCAGCTCCATGGCCAACATCGCCGGCTATCGCGCGGTTATCGAGGCGGGTAACAATTTCGGCCGCTTTTTCACCGGTCAG
This sequence comes from Pseudomonadota bacterium, assembly GCA_039195965.1. Classification (GTDB taxonomy): domain Bacteria; phylum Pseudomonadota; class Alphaproteobacteria; order Rhizobiales; family Stappiaceae; genus Roseibium. The sequence goes on along the minus strand of JBCCVB010000035.1, from coordinate 8,250 downwards.
ATCACCGCGGCCGGCAAGGTTCCGCCTGCAAAGGTTCTGGTGGTTGGCGCCGGTGTTGCAGGTCTCGCCGCCATCGGCACGTCTACATCTCTTGGCGCAGTCACCTATGCCTTCGACGTTCGCCCGGAAGTGGCCGAACAGGTCGAGTCCATGGGCGCCGAGTTCGTCTATCTGGACTTCAAGGAAGAACAGCAGGACGGAGCTGAGACCGGCGGTTATGCAAGCGTGTCCTCACCCGAGTTCCGTGAAGCACAGTTGGCGAAGTTCCGCGAACTCGCCCCGGAGATGGACATTGTCATCACAACGGCCCTGATCCCGAACCGCCCTGCTCCGAAGCTCTGGCTGGAAGACATGGTCAAGGCCATGAAGCCGGGCTCGGTGATCGTCGACCTTGCGGCTGAACGCGGCGGCAACGTTGAAGGCACGGTCGCAGACGAAAAAGTCGTTACCGACAATGGCGTTACCATCATCGGCTATACAGACTTCCCGTCCAGGATGGCAGCTCAGTCGTCCAGCCTTTACGCCACCAACATCCGCCACATGATGACTGACCTGACGCCGGAAAAAGACGGCCAGATCAATCACAATATGGAAGACGATGTCATTCGTGGCGCGACAGTTACCTACGATGGCGAAATCACCTTCCCGCCGCCTCCGCCTATGGTGCAGCAAATGGCGGCTCATAAAAAGCCTGAAGTCACTTATCTGACACCGTACTAAAAGATACCCAAGTAAACCTATGTTTTAAAAAAAGCGACCAAGAATCAGGTCACTCTTCTGACGATCGGTACCATTCTGATGCTGATTGTGGGCGCTGTTGCGCCGGCCAGCTTCATGCAGCACTTCATCGTTTTCGTCCTGGCGGTCTTCGTCGGCTTCCAGGTCATCTGGAACGTCAGCCACTCGCTGCATACGCCTTTGATGGCGGTGACCAATGCTATTTCGTCGATCATCATTCTCGGCGCACTGATGCAGGTCGGCTCCGGATCCTTCCTGGTGATCCTGCTGGCGGGTCTTTCGATTTTCATGGCCGGAATCAACATCTTCGGCGGTTTCCTAGTCACCCGGCGCATGCTCGCCATGTTCCAGAAATCCTAAAGGAGGCCGAGCGATGGAATTCGGTTTCACGACTGCCGTCTATGTTGTTGCGGCTGTTTTGTTCATCCTCTCCCTTGGCGGCCTTTCAGGTCAGGAAAGTGCGAAACGTGCAGTTTGGTATGGCATCGCCGGCATGGGTCTTGCGGTCGCAGCCACGCTGATCGGCCCAGGCTCCGGCCTGTGGCTTCTGTCAGTCGTTCTGATCGCGGCCGGAGGCATCATCGGCTTTTACGTCGCACAACGCGTGCAGATGACGGAAATGCCGCAGCTTGTTGCAGCAATGCACTCGCTGGTCGGTCTGGCCGCCGTGTTCGTCGGCTTCAATGCCTACATCGAGCTCGTGCGGGTCAACGGCATGAGCGAAGAAGAGCGCCATGCGCTTGAAGGCTTTGCCGCCATTCTGGCTCATAAGACACCGCTGGAGCAGTCGATCCTGCGCGTCGAAGTCTTCCTTGGCGTATTCATCGGTGCAGTGACCTTCACAGGCTCGGTCATCGCCTTCCTGAAACTCGCCGGCAAGGTAACCTCCAAGGCCGAAAAGCTGCCTGGTGGCCACATGCTGAATGCGAGTGCTGCGATCCTCAGCTTCATCCTACTGATCATGTTCCTGAACGGAGCCGGCATCTGGACGCTCATCCTGATGACGCTTCTGGCGTTTTTCATCGGCTACCACCTGATCATGGGCATCGGCGGCGCCGATATGCCGGTCGTAGTGTCGATGCTGAACTCCTACTCTGGCTGGGCCGCGGCCGCCATCGGCTTTTCGCTCGGCAACGATCTCCTGATCGTTGTTGGTGCCCTGGTCGGTTCTTCCGGTGCGATCCTGTCCTACATCATGTGTAAGGCCATGAATCGCTCCTTCATTTCGGTGATCCTCGGTGGCTTCGGCAATACCACTGGACCGGCGATGGAAGTGAACGGCGAGCAAGTTGCCATTGATGCGGACGGCGTCGTTGCGGCGCTTGAAGATGCTGACAGTGTCATCATCGTTCCGGGCTACGGCATGGCAGTGGCACAGGCACAGCAATCCGTCAGTGAACTGACCAAGCGCCTGCGTTCCAAGGGCAAGAACGTCCGGTTTGCAATTCACCCGGTTGCTGGCCGCCTGCCCGGTCACATGAACGTTCTTCTTGCGGAAGCAAAAGTCCCTTATGACATCGTTCTGGAAATGGATGAGATCAACGAAGACTTCCCTGAGACAGATGTTGCGATTGTCATCGGTTCCAACGACATCGTGAATCCTGCGGCTCAGGAAGACCCGAACTCGCCAATTGCCGGCATGCCGGTTCTGGAAGTTTGGAAATCGAAACAGGTCTTCGTTTCCAAGCGCGGTCAGGGTACCGGTTACTCCGGCATCGAGAACCCGCTGTTCTACAAGGAAAACACGCGCATGTTCTACGGTGATGCCAAGGCCAGCCTGGACAAGCTGCTGACCCAGATCAACTGATCCAGCTGATCGTCGAACTCAAGAGGCCACCCCGGTTTCCGGGGTGGCCTTTTTTGTTGTTCGTGCCCCTTGAGCGCAGTTGAAAGATCCGAAATGCTTGCAAGGCTTAGCTTTGCACTCGAGACCTGCCCGCTGTCTCACACAATTAGGAAGGCCAAGAAATGCAGTTTCTGATCTTTGTAGGTTCGGAAAGGGAAAGCACCCCTCCTCGTCCGGCGCGCCTGGGACTGCGCGTTGCAAAGGCCTGCGAAAAACGCCTGACCAAAAGTGGGGTGGAATTCACAACGATAGATCCGCTGCAGATTGAGCTGCCTAGCCCCTTCAAACCGCACTTTTCCTATGCGCGCGGACGAGCTCCGGAGCAGCTTGATGAACTCGCCGACAAGATCTCCAATGCGGATGGCTATGTGATGGTCAGTCCGGAATACAATCATTCCATGTCGCCGGCGCTCGCCCACCTACTCAATCATTTCGGCAGCTCGCTGTTTTCCTACAAGCCCAGCGCCATTGTCACCTACTCGGCCGGTCAATGGGGCGGCGCAAGAGCAGCGGTCAACATGCGGACCTACCTGTCTGAACTCGGGTGCCTGCCGGTTTCCGCCATGATCCATGTTCCCAAGGCGCAAGAAGTGTTTGCCGAGGACGGCGCGTATGCGGATGGGGTAGACCAGACCCGTTGGGATGACTATCTGGATCGCACAATCAGGCAGCTCGTCTGGTGGGGGACGGCCGCCAAGACCCAGCGGCAAGCCGGATCAGCCGATGCACCCGAAGCCTTCACAAAAACGCCTTCGCAACGGAACGCTCCGGGCTAGCGCTTTTTCAGCCTGATCAATTCAACCAGGCAAAAAGAAAGGCGCGGAGGAAGATCCCGTTTCGGTCCTTCTTCCGCGCCTTAGATGGCCTCAGAGTGTGAGGCTCCCACCGTTAGAAGATCAGCTGCGCCTCATCCAGGATGATGCCGTTGCTGGACGTGATGACCACCTCGTCGACCTGATCAAAGATGTTGTCGTTAGCTGAATAGTCGTTCTCACGACGCCCCCAGGACGTGAATCTTTCCGTCCCGACAAGCTGGCCGTCATTGTAGCCCTCGACCGTGATCGTCGACCACCAACCGGATCCCGGTGTCAGGACAGCTCCTTCAAAGTCGAAGTCGCCTCCGTCAGCAAGACTGAACGAGATGCTCTGGCCAACGCTTCTGCCTGCGAGGGCACCATCGGAAACACCAGTCGACTGATTGGTAGCAATCGTGTTCTCGAACACCACTCCGCTCTCGGCGATGAACGGCTGGCCGTTTGTACCACCTTCAAATCCGATGACATGAAGCGCCGGCTCCACAGGGTCGGTCGGATCAGTTGGCGCAGTGCCTGAACCGTTGATGGTAATCGTGGCGACGGCCGTATCGGTTCCGCCCTTTCCGTCCGAAATCTGGTACTCGAATGTGTCTGTTGCAGTTTCACCGTCCAGCAGATCGTCAAATACACCATTCGGATCGTAGATGAAGTTTCCGTCTGTATCGAAAGTCACACGTGCACCGGAGGTCAACTGAACCTCTGAGCCGTTGTTGCCTTCGACGGAAACCACAGACAACGTATCGCCGTCGTCATCAGTGTCGTTGCCCAGCAAGTTGCCGGAGACCTGCTCGCCTTCGTTGGTTGAAAAAGCATCGTCCAGCGCGTTCGGCGTTGTGTTCACATCAGGCTCATCTTCGGTGCTGGTGACCAACTCGATATTGTCGATGTAGAAGTCGCGGTTTGCCGTGACAACAATCTCGTCAACACCATCAAATCCCTCGCCGAGCTCGATCTCGTAAACCCCGTTGCGGCGCCGGATGGTTGCATTCACAACATCAACAAGTTCACCGTCGTCGTAAGCGGAAATCTCCAAATTCACCCGGCCACGCGGCGAACGAACCAGCAGGCTGTCGAGATCAAAGTCACCATCGGTCGCAGTGATTGTGAAGCCGTTGGAGAGCCCCGCCTTGGACCCATCCACCTGGCTTGTGCTGATCACTTCGATCCCTGAGAAATCAAGTCCGGCCTCACCAGCATACGCACCGTTCGGCAGTCCCTCGAAGTCGATGGTCACGTTTGTCTCAGGCTGAGGATCGGGGTCTGGAGCCGGAGGAGATACGCCATCAATATCAATGGTCACTGTCGCTTCGTCGAAACCGCCCTCACCGTCTGAAATCCGGTACGTGAAGCTATCTTCGTTCGACTGCCCGTCGTTCAGCCCGTCAAAAGAGCCATTCGGATCGTAGTCAAATGTTCCGTTGGCGTTGACAGTCAGCAGCGCGCCCGAAGGCAGCGTGATCTGCTGCCCGACCGCGACACTGGAACCGTTCACCTCAACGATCGTGAGCGGATCGTTGTCTGCGTCATTGTCATTGGTGAGCAGATTGCCGGAAACCGTGCCGTCTTCGTCAACATTGTAGCTGTCATTGGATGCGACCGGGGCGGCGTTGCCGGACACACCGTCGATATCAATGGTGACGGTTGCCTCGTCGAAGCCGCCCTCGCCGTCGGAGATCCGGTAGGTGAAGCTGTCTTCGTCCGACTGCCCGCCATTCAAACCGTTAAAGGCACCATTGGGGTCGTAGTCGAAAGTGCCGTTGGCATTGACCGTCAACAGCGCACCGGAAGTAAGCGTGATCTGCTGACCAACCGCAACGCTGGAGCCGTTCACCTGCACAACCGTCAACGGATCGTTGTTGGCGTCATTGTCGTTGGTCAACAGGTTGCCCGTCACAGTGCCGTCTTCGTCAACACTGTAGCTGTCATTGGATGCGACCGGGGCAACATTGTCGGTAGATCCATTTATGTCGACCGTTACGGTTGCCTCGTCGAAACCTCCCTCCCCGTCGGAAACCCGGTAGGTGAAGCTGTCCTGATCGGTCTGTCCATTGTTCAGGTCGTCGAAGGCCCCGTTCGGATCGTAGTCAAACGTACCGTTGGAGTTGACTGTCAGCAGTGCTCCGGAGGAAAGCGAAATCTGCTGCCCGACCGCCACGCTGGAGCCATTCACCTGAACGACCGTCAGAGGATCGTTGTTGGCATCGCTGTCGTTGGTCAACAGATTGCCGGAAACAGTTCCGTCTTCGGAAACACTGTAACTATCATTTGCCGCGACAGGAGCGACGTTGTCCGTGACGCCGTCGATATCGATCGTGACCGTCGCGTCATCGAAACCACCTTCACCATCGGAAATCCGGTATGTGAAGCTGTCCTCGTCAGATTGTCCGTTGTTCAAGCCCTCGAAGGCACCGTTCGGATCGTAATCGAACGTACCATTGGAATTGACTGTCAGCAGTGCACCGGAGGAAAGCGTGATTTGCTGTCCAACCGCGACGCTGGAACCATTCACCTGAACAACGGTCAACGGATCATTGTTGGCATCGCTGTCGTTGCTCAGCAGATTGCCGGAGACCGAACCGTCTTCCGAAACACTGTAGCTGTCGTTGGTCGCCACCGGAGCGGCGTTTCCGGACAGACTGTCGACAACATCCTGGTAGCTGAGGGTCTGGTCACCGAAACCGAGCCACTCAACCGTGCTTGAGACGAGATCGACCGCGACGTTGATGACCTCAAGGAAGCTGCCGCTGACTGCGAAGCTGTAATCTGCAAAGTCACCGGCGAAGATCACAGTATCGGTACCGGAACCGCCGTTGTATGTGTCGTCTCCGGCACTGTCGTGGAAGGTGTCATTGCCACCATTACCCGTCAGAACGTTATCAGCGACGTTGCCATAGAAAATCTCGGATCCAGATCCACCGATGGCGTTTTCGATGATGGTACCCTCGGCAATGGTCAGGTTACCTACGCGGCCACCAACGCTTGAAATCGAGGGAGCTGTCGACGACCGGTCGGACGGCGCCAGGTTGATCACCGTGTTGTTGCCATATCCAGACAGATCCAGCGTGTCGTTACCGCTTCCATCCACGATCGTGTAGGCGGTCTGGTCTGCATAGGTCGCAAATTTCGCCCAGATATCGCTGACATTGGAGGAAATGTTGGTATTGAAACCGTAGATCGTATCCCCGGCAAAGGCATTGGAGACACCGTATCCCTGACTGCCGTAAAGATCGTCCAGCGCCATCCAGTCTACAGACATCGGCGTTTGCAGAAACTCGTAATCAGCATTGATCGTCGAGTTTTCCGACTGGCTGAAATAGGACATCATCGATGCCTGCCAGCTATCATTTTCGAACGTCGCACTCCCCGGATAGGAGGCCGAACCGTTGTAGTTGCCCTGGTGACCCAAACCAAGTGCATGGCCGATTTCATGCAGGATCGTCTGTAGTGTGTAATCGTCATACGACGAGGTGCCACCGGACCAGGAGCTCGCAACGTTGATGTAGGTCGCCCCCAAGGTGCCATTTGAATAGTAGTTGAAATTTGCGTAGGCGCCGGAGGCATTGTCACTGAAAAAGAAGTCGACGACATCGGCATTGGTCGACGTGGTTTCAATAAACTGGATACCAAGCGTTGCGGAGTAGAGTTTGAAGGCTTCGCGAACGAGATCAGCACGCGCCGAGGACAGGCCGTTTCCATCCGACGAGAAGCCAGACACGTTGAAGTAGAGCACACCGTTGTTCGCACGGGTTCCCGACGTACCCAGATTATGCGCCAGTGTCCCGCTGGAGGTATTGACACCCCTGTCGTCCCAGTAACCGCTGGTCAGATAGTCCGCCATATCCCCCAGTTGGGCCGGCGCTGAAACCGTTACGCTGCCCGCCGGTGCAGAGCCGAATTCATTACCTTCTGCACCTTCGTCCCTGCCACCGCATCCTGGGCAAGAGCAGGTGAAGTGGTGGAGAATTTCATCTGCGTCCCCGGTCTCGTCAGGCCAGTCAAACCGCCCTGGAACCCAACCCTCGCCGTCATCGGAAACAAATCGGCCAGAGCCCTCAGCGTCCCCGTTCGGCCAGAAAATCGGAAATGCAGTCGGCCCGGCGCCGCTGAAGCCGGACCCCGCATCACCACCCCAGTCGGGGGTTACCCGCTCAAGTGCCTCTTCAAACATGGCGTCGATTTCATCTGCAGCCTCGAACAGCATATCGAGGATGGATTTAGGACCACTCGCCGAACCGTCGGTATCGTTCACCTGAAGAGAACTGGTTTCGTATTCGTCACGCGAGACAGTGTCTTCAGAGCCCAGCTCTTCTTCCGCTCCCACGTCGCTTCCGTCTGCCGGCAGCAGAAAATCAAGCCAGGGGCTGTCACCCAGGCCATCCAGAAAATTTGCGGAGACAGATCTTTCAGAATTCCAGCTGCGTGCGAATTCGCCAAGCCGCGTTTGAATCTCGGTCAAAATCTCAGAAATTCGACCCTTATCAAAAACATCATCACCAACCGGAAATACATCCGGTGAGCGAAGTATAGCCTGTCCAGATACAGTACTAATGAAATCTGTCGGACGCATTGAGACCCTCACATATTGATGCGCAATACTCCTCACAAGCCTGCGCATCCCCCATTTCGCGGACGCCACCCAAAACCGCCGGGACTATGTGATGCGAATTTCCCCAAAGTCAATTTCAGTAATAATAAGCATTAAACTTTATTCACAAAATAAAAATCTCCTCGGGATTGCCTCAAAATGATCACATTATATCACACATTCGACATTTTACTTGTGTATGATTCACTATTACAATTCTCAACTTACACACGAAAACATTACACTCGGATGTTTCCATCCAAGGC